>CAZTUC010000005.1:0-67495 GCA_964616805.1 uncultured Microbacterium sp.
CGTATTCGGAAGCTCGCCTCAAGGACATTGCTCTCGAATCTGGGGTCAGCGAAGGGGCGATTTATGCGCACTACGGCAGTAAGGCTGACGTTGCGAAAGAGATCCTCTTTGCTCAGCAGGAGCGCATGTCCGCAGTTCTTGCGAAGATCACCTATGGCAGCGGAACCGGACTTAGCAAGATAGTTGATGTCGCGCGAGGGCTAGCCGAGCTCATCGCAACGGATGTAATCGTCCAAGCCGGAACGAAACTGAGCACTGAGCCGAGTCGCGAGCTTCCACCCGATGAAGCGCATGACCCTTACTTCGAGTGGGTGAGTATTGCGCGGGCGCTGGTTGAGCAGGGAATCGATGACGGTTCAATTCGGGCCGACGAAGATCCCCAGGCGGCTGCTGAGTTCATTAACGCGCTGTTCGTTGGCGGGCAGGTGTTGTCAGGATTCCAGGATTCGTGGGAGTCGCTGCCTACCCGTATGTTGAGTCTCGAGAGCTACATCTCCCGTGTGCTTGGGGCAACTGGGAGCGGGGAATGATCGCTATTCATCATCGCGTTCTCCTGGCGTCGTTCGATTGGGAGCTGCAAGTGAACGGGAGCTTCCAGTCTGGGACTGGCCGCGGTGCTACGTGCGTCTAGCGAATGCTGGCCCCCGGATGTCGTCCAGAAGAGACCGAAGATTCTGGCCATCCGGCGTTGCAAAGCGGCTTTTATTCGGACTCCTCATCCTCTCTACCGCAGGGGGCCTGACGGCCTGTTCCTCGCCAGCCTCGTCGCTCGACAAGCGTGACTATGCATCCTTCGAAGAAATGTTGGCTGCGCATACGCGGTGTATGCAGGAACTGGGGTGGGTAGACGCAACGGTTGACGGAGCCGTTCAGAGCGCCACCGTTACCCGCGAGCAGCTGGATCAGTACCGTGGCGCCGATGAGCATTGCCGCACAGCGGTGGACTTCCGGGTGGTTCCCGAGGAAGTTTGGCTCAGCGACGAGAATCTCGCTCGGCTATATGACCTGGAAGTGGCAACGAGTCGGTGCCTCAGTGAACACGGATACGATCCCGGGGTTATTCCGAGTAAGCAAGCATTCACTGACGAATATCGGGGAGGTGCCGGCGGGTGGACCGCTTTCGCGAGCCTTCCCCCGCTCGACGAGAAGCAGTACCGAGAAATAAGCGAACTCTGCCCCCAGGCGAGCCAAGTGCAAGGTAATGACCTGTGGCAGCAACTCTACGGTAAGTGATGCCATAGAGATGGCTTACAGCACTAGTCTTGAGCGGTAACGCACGCCGCCTATACGAAGCGTCAAGCTTTGGTATAGGCGGCGTGCAGCTTCTTACGGGGAATGAAGCATCCTACGATGCGTCCAGACACGCGAGCGCATCTGGATTCGAATCGGGGTCGAAGTTGAAGCCTGCCCATTTTGAGCCTGGCTCGTTGGCTGTTGAGAGGCCACGAGGGTTATCCACGACGATTGCGAGAAAATCTTCGGCCGTGAACTCAGGAGGCGCGACACCCTTCTCCACGAAACACCGGGCTACGAGATCCTCGAATCTGGACTTCGTCGGGTTTAGGAACTGATCGACATAGAGCGGTTCAATGAGTCTGGTGTTGCCGGCGCGGCAATTCTGTTGAGCCGCCTCGTAGGCCTGCACGTTGTCCTCGCCAGCAACTTTGTAGCAGTATAGGCCGTTTTGATCGACCAGGGTGACTTGAGCTCCGGCGGATTCCATGCATGCGGCGTACCGCTGCATCGCCTGTTCATACTCCGCGCGATCGATGGCATTATCTTCGAAGGCCGAATGCTCGAAGCCGTGACCGCCGGGTACAGTCTGGAGCGAGATGCGCGATTGAACCTGCAAGATGCCGATGGTTTCAGAACCCCCGGTGGCCAACCGATCGCGATTGATGACCCATCACCGCTCGCGCAGCAGCTCGATTACATTCGCGGTTACGTCAGTGACGCCGAATCGGCAATGAAACGCGCCGGCGGTGGTGGGGGCGTGCACTACTCAGAACTTATCGATGTCGAGTCATTCGTTGACTGGTATTTGATCGAAGAGCTTCTGCGTAATAACGATGCATGGTTCGCGAGCGCAAAGATGTTCAAGCCGCGCAATGGCAAGCTGACAATGGGTCCGTTGTGGGACTTCGATTTATCTATGGGGACCCAATTCGCTGAAACACCGAATCCGGCAACGGGTTGGTACGTGCGCAACACCGATTGGTACTCGATGCTCTTCAAGGACCCGCAGTTCGAGAAGAAGGTCAAACAGCGCTTCGCTGAACTCAAGCCTGTTTTCGATCAACTGATCGCCGAAATCGACTCGTGGGCGCCGCAAGTCTCGACGGCCGCGGCGAACGATCGACTCGTGTGGCGTTATTCGCAACAGTTCAACGGCGAAGTTTCGCAGCTGAAGAACTGGTACACGCAGCGCTTGAACTGGATGTCGACGCAACTTCGCTAGCGTTTCGCGTGTGAGCTGCGCAACGCCACGACGGCGAAAAGCGCTGCCCGGCACGTGCCCCGCGAACTGGTTCAACGCCGGCCGAGGTTCATGACGTGCCCTAGCAAGGATGACGGCCAGATAGTTTCATATATGAGCTATCTTTGCGCATTGCTGCAGGAATCCGAATCGGCGCTCGCCCGGCTGAATTACGATGAAGACCAGCATGCGCACTGCGCGGCCCTGAGAATTTGACAAGGAAGCGGCTCAACGATGAACGACTCTGCCCCCGCTGTGCTCCCCATGAGTTGTGATGATCGGATGGCTCGCGGCAAGAGTAAGCGTGGCCAGACGCCGCGCCGGCTGCTTGCGGAACTCTCTGACACAGCGCGCGATCCGATGGCGATTATCGCTGAGCAGAACGCGACTCGGCTGCAAGAGCTCGTGCCGCTGCGCGCAGAGCGGATGAGTCAGAGCCCGTTTGCGTTCTACCGAGGTACCGCGGCGATCATGGCTGCTGATCTCGCCGGAGAGCCGACAACCGGAATCCTGGTGCCTTCGTGCGGTGACGCGCACGTCGCAAACTTCGGCTTCTACGCCTCACCCCAGCGCACCCTCGTGTTCGACCTCAACGATTTTGATGAGGCGGCGTGGGCGCCGTGGGAGTGGGATCTCAAACGGCTGATCGCGAGCGTTGTGATCGCAGGGCAGAGTACCGAGCGAGATGAACGTGTTGTGCGAGGGGCCGTCATCACCGCTGCGCGTTCGTACGCGCTCGCCATGCGAACAGCGGCGACAGCCTCGCCACTGCACCGTTACTACGCTCACTTCGACGCGGATGCCGGTACCGGTCGTATGCATCCGAAGTCGCGGAAAGTGCTCGACCGTGCGATCAAGCAGGCTACGAAGCGAACCGGTGAACGTGCCACCCGCAAACTCACGCAGGCAGACGAGTCGGGCCGGCTGAGTTTCGTCCCTCGACCACCCACGATGCTTCCACTCGAAACGGAACTGCATACGATCCAGAGTGACCTGATGCGCCGCTACTTGGAAACGACCAATGCCGATATCAATCTCCATATGCGGCATTACACGGCCGTTGACGCTATTCGGCGTGTCGTGGGCGTGGGGAGTGTGGGTACCCGCTGCGCACTCTCGCTGTTTCAGGATGGTGATGGCAACGCCCTGATCTTGCAGTCGAAAGAGGCGGGTCGAAGTGTGCTCGAACAGTATGGCGGCATCGAGCAACCGCCGGAACTCGCTGCCCTGGTGCGCGAGCGCGGTCAGGGTGGCCGGGTTGTCGCTATGCAGCGGATACTCCAGGGGCTCAACGACCCATTCCTCGGGTCGTTGCGTTACTGGATCGAAGGGTTCGGCGATCTCGAGCTGTATGTGCGGCAGTTCCACGATATGAAGGGCGGTATCGAAATCGAAGAGCTCGAACACGAACCGTTCTTGACGTATGTGCGCGCGTGCGCTGTCACCCTCGCACGTGCCCACGCACAGTCGCCCAATGCGGCGGAAATCAGCGGATACATCGGCAACGGAACCAAAGTGGGTGAAGCGCTGTTCGACTGGGCGGTGGCATACGCGAAGCGTTCGCTCGACGACTACAACCTCTTCTGCGCGACGGCGTGAGGATTGCGAAGAACCTACTCCTCGTACCTTGGGATAGGTGCGTAGCTTTCGATCGCGGTGTGAATCCTACTGATGGCTGCCGCGTTGAGTTGCGGATGTCACCGCAGGGTTCCTGAAACGGTCGACCCGCTACTGGGCCGCAAGAATACGTTGCTTCTGGGCCTCGAACTCTGCCTCGGTCAGCACCCCGGCGTCGCGAAGTTGCCCAAGTTGGGCCAGCTGGTCGAGCATCGAGAGTCCAGCCGCAGCGGGAGGAGCCGCCGCGACGGGTGCTTGCGGTGTGGCCTGAGCGGCAGCGGCGGCATCCTGCGCCGCCCATCGCTGCTGCTGACGACGGTGTGTGTTCCCGACCACTCGCGTTGCGACAGATGCGCGTACTGCTGTGCGGAGAAGGCTCATGATTGATTCCCTTCCGAGAGTGCTTGATCAAGTTCGTTGAGATCGATGCCACCGACGAAAAGCTCAGTGCCACCTGCTTGAGTCCAGGCGTCAGCGGCAAGCGCAAGTGAGCGATCTTCATACACGATTGCGAGCGCGACCTGCCCTGCTTCAAGCTCGGCCGCAATGCCGGCAAGGTCTTCTGCGTCGAGGATGCCGCTTTCAACACCGTCGAACACCGCGAGGTCAACGTCGGTCACGCCGTCCAGATCGGCGAACGTCCGCTTCACAGGCGCCCCGTCTGCATTGCGAGTAATGAGTTCAATATCCAGAATCTCGACAATTCCATCGCGGACGCGGTCGAGAACCGCGGTGAGCCCTGGGCCGAGATCGTCGTGTTCGTCGAACGTGAACACGAGATAGTCGACAGGGCCAACAAATTGCTCTGTTGCCATGACTTAGACCTTCTTCCAGGTGAGTCCGCGGATGACGTTGAGCAGGCCGAGCACAACGAGAGCGATCCCGAGGAACCACCACAAGAACGCAGCTCCCCATAGTGGGCCGCTCAACAGGGTAAAGCCGGCAAAGACAGAGAGGATCGCGAACAGGATCGTGAGGATTTTTGAGTTGGATTGCCCGAGCGTGAACAACGAGGTAAACCCTTCGATTATCCACATGACGCCGACCATGATGGTCAAGAACAGGGCCAGGAATGCGGCGGACTGCTTCAGCGAAGTAAACGCATACACGCCGGCAGCCACGTAAAGCACGGCAAGGAGGATGTGTCCGATTCGGCCACCTGCGCCGAGGCCTTTCGAGAAGAGACCAAGCGCTGCGTACGTGATACCCGCGACGATCGCATACACAGCGATCACGCCCGTCAGTGCGACAGCTGTTTTCGTTGGCCAGACGAGCACGGCGATGCCGAACCCAATTGCGGCTAGGCCGCCAACAAGCAGGGCGAGCCGAGCACCCTTGACTGGCGTTGCAGTGACGTCTTCTACGGTCATCGGAGTTCTCGCCTTCTCGTTCTTCAGTTCTTGGGCGGAAGTGCCCGTGCCCTCAGCTTAGCGAGGAACGCCCGCGCGATCGAGGAAGTTTCGGGGGACTGTTACGCCTTGCTGCGCGCGCGTGCGATACTCAGCTTATGTTTGGCGAGTATTCCGATGCCCAATGGGTGGCAGTGGCGTTTGTGTATCTGGGGATCATCCTCATTTTGGCACTCACGGTGCGGCGTCTTGTTCCTGTCTTGGGGCGCCTTTTCATTCCAGCGAGCGTTATCGCGGGGTTCCTGCTGCTGTTTGTTGGGCCACAAATGCTTGGAGAGTGGACGGGGACTGCAGGGCTCATCCCCGCAGAGGTGATGGAAGTGCTCGCGCGCCTACCTGGCATTTTGATCAACATTGTTTTTGCCGGCATTATGATCGGCAAAACCTTGCCTTCAATGCGGAAAATGTGGCAAGAATCAGCACCCCACGTCATCTTGGGGAGCGTATATTCGTTCGGGCAGTTTGCACTCGGCGCCTTTGCTGTTGTTTTCATTCTCACCCCGTTTTTTGGACTTCCGGATGCTGCCGGTTCGATTCTTGAGCTCGCGTTCGCTGGCGGGCACGGAACAATCGCTGGAATGGGCGGCCTACTCGTTGATGCGGGTGCAGAAGAGGTCGTTGACATTGGGCTTGGGCTTGCCACCATCAGCATGGTTACCGGTGTGGTCGGCGGTTCGATTCTTGTGAATTATGGGATCCGTAACCCGAAAATCAGTGTCGCTCGCACAGACCCGATTACTGAGAGCCCCGCCTCCATGACCGAAATCGCATTGAACTCGGGCGATCAAAAAGAAGACGACAACGCTGGCTTGGGTGCGTTCAGTCGAAGCTTCGGCGCCATCATGATCGCGATCACGATCGGCATTCTGATTTTGTGGGTGCTTCGCACCGTGACGGGCGCTTTGGGGTCGGATGTTTTCGAGAGCTTTCCACTGTTCCCCTTCACCGTTATCGGCGGCTTTATTGTGCAGCTCGTGCTGACCAAGAGAAAGGCTGAGCACCTCGTCGAGCGGCGTTCGGTCAACGACATTATGAGCCTCTCGCTTGATCTGCTCATCGCCTCCGCAATCGGCACGATGTCGCTGGCAGCACTTGGCGCGAACATTCCGACACTGCTCATCCTCACCGTTATCGCGGTTGCGTGGAGCGTGGTCGGCCTGCTCTGGTTGGGGCCAAAGATTCACAACAACCACTGGTTCGAACGCGGTATTGCCGACTATGGCCAATCGCAGGGCAACGTGGCGACCGGTTTCGTGTTGGCCGACATGGTTGACCCGGAAGGCAAGACCGGGGCTTCGCGCGGTTACGGGTACAAACAGCTCACGTATGAACCGTTCCTCGGCGGTGGCTTGATAACGGCGTTCAGTGTGCCACTGATCATGCAAATTGGCTCGCTCTGGTTCGGTGTGCTCTCGCTCGTCATCACCGTTTTGCTGATCGTTTGGGGCATCGTGCGCAACCGCAGGAACGTTTCGGTATGAGCCTCAACCCAACACCCGAGAGCCCTGTGCTGAAAGAAGCTTCCGAGCGACGTACCGTGTTGGATCGCCTATTTCTGTCTGAGGGTGCAGTGTACGGCCTGGTGCTCGTTGCGGGCATGATCGTGGTCAGTCGCAACCTGACGGGGAGTTCGTTTGATGCGTTCCTGACCGTGGTCACAACCGTGTTCGTGTTCTATATTGCACACGTCTTTGCGCACACACTCGCGGGTCTTGCCGGGCCGGAGGGAGAGAAACGGCAGGTCGGGCAAAGCTTCAGGCACGCGCTTCGCAGATCATCTGGCATGCTCTTCGTTGCGATCATTCCACTCGCGATGCTGTCTCTTGGTGTGACGAAAGTGATTGATGATGACAACGCGGTCTGGCTCGCACTGGTCGTTGATGTGGTCTTGCTCGGCGTGCTCGGCTGGTTGATCACTGCGCCGCGCACGCCCAGCTTCTGGGGTCGACTTGCAGGTGCGCTGCTCACCGCTGGCCTTGGCGGCATCCTCATCGTGCTGAAAGCGTTCATTCACCACTGAAGCCCTGGAATACAAAAAATGCGTGAGCCCGAAGGCCCACGCATTTTTGTGTGAAACGGGATAACTAGACGCGCACGGGCGAGAGCGCCGCGCTGAGTGCGAGAACCTCGTCGAGCTGCGACTGCAGCACAGCCTCCTGCTGGTCGTTGGGTGTGAACCCAGCTTCGCTCAGCTGGCCCCACGGCATGTTGATCTCGATGTTTCCGTGCGTCATCACCATGCCAAGGTTCGCAACGACCGGTCGCAGCGCAACCTGTGCGCGCGTTCCGCCCGAGTTACCGCCCCAGTTCACGAAGCCGACCGGCTTGCGGTCCCACTCGGCGACCAGGTAGTCGAGGGCGTTCTTGATCGCGGGCGAGTAGCTGTGGTTGTACTCGGGGAACACGAAGAGGAACCCGTCGGCAGCCTCAACCCGCTCGCTCCACGCAATGGTGTGCGGCTTGGTGTACTGGCGCTGGCTTGGGTGGTTTGGCTCGTCCATAAACGGCAAGGAAAGTTCCTTGAGGTCTACGAAGTCAACCTCGAAGCGACCGTCGGCTTAAGCAGCTTTGCGTACCCATTCAGCAATGGGCTCGCCGGTGCGGCCTTCGCGAACACTTCCGAGGATGATCATGAGCTTTGACATTGGTTGTCTCCTAGTTTGTTGGTAGTTGTGCCACCAGTTGTAACGAGGAGGGTCGTGCCACTATTCCCGGGTATTTCCGTCTTTTTGGTGCGCGTGAACGGATGCCGCGCAAGCTCTAGATTCCTGATCAGTCGGCCGGGTAAACCACACCGACTTGGCGACGAATCTCATCGAGCACACCCATGATCGCGACCGTCTCGGCAATGGGCATCTCAGGGGTGTCGAGGGATCCGTCGAGAATCGCCCGCTCGGCGGCCAGTGCTTCGAAACGCATGCCGTTGCCGTCAACGCGGCCATCGAATTCTTCGAGCACCGTTTCGTCTTTGGCGACCACTCGCAGCGTCGTCGGGTGGTGAAACGATCGAGCAACTTCGATGCGTGCCTCGGTTCCAACAATGGCTGCGACGGCTGGCCCCTTCGAGTGCAGAGCGACCAAAGCGGTTGACGTGGCTCCGCTTGGGAATCGCATTGCTGCGGCGATCTCGGTATCGGCACCGGTCTCACCCAGCGTGCCGACGGCCACGACTTTCTCGGGCAACCCGAGGATGTCGATAGCGAACGAAACCGGATAGATGCCGAGATCAAGGAGGGCCCCTCCGCCGAGGGCAAGATTGTTGAGGCGATGCTGTGGGTCGCGCGGCAGATTCTGGGTGTGGTCAGCGATAACTGCACGTATCTCACCGAGGGTGCCCGCGTTGATGATCTCGTGGATGCGGCGTACGTGTGGCAGATACCTCGTCCACATTGCCTCCGTGACCAGCAGCCCGTTTTGGGCCGCCAACGCCTGCAGCTCGCGTGCTTCCCGCTGATTGATTGTGAACGCCTTCTCCACGAGTGCGTGTTTCCCGTTTTCGAGCACGAGACCGGCGTGCTCGCGGTGTTGACCATGGGGGCTTGCAACGTACACGATGTCGACGCTTGGGTCTGCAGCGAGTGCTTCGTATGAACCGTGCGCTGTTTCGATCTCGAACTCGTGTGCGAATGCATCCGCACTTGCCTGGCTGCGTGAACCAACCGCGGCAATGTTGAGGCCGGCAAGGCGCAGGTCGGATGCAAAGGAGTGTGCGATGCCACCGGTTGCAAGGATTCCCCATCGAATGCTCGTCATTGCTCCAGCTTAGGGGCCGCTTGGCGCTGGGGCTCGGCGTTCACTCTCGCGGTAAATCCTCACTCACGCGGAGAATTTGCGAAGAAGCATCCGCCGCAGTGAGGATTTACCGCAAGAGCGGATGCCGCCACCTTGCAGAACTTGGGCGACAGAGGTTAGGCTTTAGTTGGACTTCCTAGTAATTCTTTTACAGTCAACGTTTCTTGAGAGGCTGCATGATGGTGCGAGAACTCACCCACTTCATCGCTGGCAAACATGTCGCTGGCACTTCGGGGCGATTCGCCGACGTGTTTGATCCAAGCACGGGCGAGGTGCAGGCCAAGGTGCCGCTTGCGGCGACGGCCGAGGTCGAAGCAGCGATCGCCATTGCCGAACAGGCGCAGATCGGCTGGGCGGAACAGAACCCGCAAAAGCGCGCACGCGTCATGCTGAAGTTTCTCGAACTGATCCAGAGAGATACCCCGGAGCTTGCGAAGCTGCTCTCGAGCGAGCACGGTAAAACGGTGCCCGACGCTATCGGTGACATTCAGCGCGGCGTTGAGGTTATTGAATTCAGCGTTGGCGCCCCGCACCTATTGAAAGGCGAATACTCCACGAGCGCTGGCCCGGGCATTGACGTGTACTCGATGCGCCAGCCCCTTGGTGTTGTCGCGGGAATCACGCCGTTCAACTTCCCGGCGATGATTCCGCTCTGGAAAATGGGGCCAGCGCTCGCGGCGGGCAACGCATTTATCCTCAAACCGAGTGAGCGCGACCCATCCGTGCCCTTGCGCATCGCCGAGCTTTTCCTCGAAGCGGGCCTTCCCGAAGGTGTGCTCAACGTCGTCAACGGCGACAAAGAGGCCGTTGATGCAATCTTGCACGATGACCGCATCAAGGCTGTCGGGTTTGTGGGATCGACCCCGATCGCGCAATACATTTACGCAACCGCGGCTGCCAACGGCAAGCGGGCGCAGTGCTTCGGTGGCGCAAAAAACCACCTGATTGTGATGCCCGATGCCGATCTCGACCAGGTTGCTGATGCGCTCATTGGAGCGGGCTACGGCTCGGCCGGTGAACGTTGCATGGCTATTTCGGTGGCGGTTCCTGTCGGGAAAGCGACTGGCGACGCGCTTGCAGCGAAGCTTGTCGAACGGGTCAAAGAGCTCAAAGTTGGTCCCGCGCTTGACAAAAATGCCGATTACGGCCCGCTCGTGACATCCGAAGCGAAAGCTCGGGTTGAGCACTACATTGGCCTCGGTGTTGCCGAGGGTGCACGTTTGCTCGTCGACGGTCGTGGTCACACGGTGCCCGGATACGAAAACGGTTTCTACGTCGGCCCGACACTGTTCGACAACGTCACAACCGACATGACCATCTACAAAGAAGAGGTCTTTGGTCCGGTTTTGGTCATCGCGAGAGCGGATGACTATGAGCAGGCACTCGCGATGGCAACCGACCATGAATACGGCAACGGGGTATCGATCTTCACGCGTGATGGTGACGCCGCTCGCGACTTTTCGGCGCGCGTGAACGTTGGAATGGTCGGGGTGAACGTGCCGATTCCGGTACCGATCGCGTACCACACCTTCGGTGGCTGGAAGCGGTCTGGGTTTGGTGACCTCAACCAACACGGCCCAGATGCGTTCCGGTTCTACACGAAAACCAAGACCGTCACCAGTCGCTGGCCATCGGGCATCAAAGAGGGCGCCAGCTTCGTGATCCCGACGATGCAATGATGTACACAACAGCGACCGACGAACGCGCCGCACTCGTTGAGGCGGTGCGCGATTTTGCGACAACCGCGCTCGCGCCAAATGCGGGCGAATGGGATTTACAAAAGCACTTTCCGGTGGAGACGCTCCAGCAAGCCGGCGAAATGGGGCTCGGCGGAATCTATGTGCAGGAAGAGTTTGGCGGTTCTGGTCTTTCGCGTCAGGATTCGGTAGCGATATTTGAAGAGCTCGCCAAAGGCGACACCACGATCGCGGCCTACATCTCGATCCACAACATGGTGACGTGGATGATCGACACGTTCGGCAACGATCAGCAACGCGCCAGGTGGGTCCCAGAACTGACGGCGATGACAGATCTCGGCAGTTACTGCCTCACCGAGCCGGGAACCGGTTCGGATGCTGCGACTCTCACCACAAGCGCGCGCCGTGAAGGTGACGAGTACGTTCTTGACGGCGTGAAGCAGTTCATCTCGGGCGCGGGAAGCGCGGCGATTTATCTCGTGATGGCACGCACCGGCGAAGCGGGCGCAAAAGGAATCAGCGCATTCGTTGTCGAAGCCGACACTGCGGGTCTGAGCTTTGGTGCGAACGAACGCAAGATGGGCTGGAACGCGCAACCGACGCGCCAGGTGATCTTCGACGGCGTTCGGGTGCCAGTATCAAACCGGCTAGGTGCCGAGGGCGATGGTTTTCGAATCGCGATGAGGGGTCTCAACGGCGGCCGCATCAACATTGGGGCCTGCTCGCTGGGCGGTGCGCAGTGGGCGCTTGATCGGGCAACCCGCTACGTGCAACAGCGCCACGCGTTCGGTGGGGCGCTGGCAGAAAACCAGTCGATCGTCTTCACGATCGCTGAGATGGAGACCGAGCTGCAAGCCGCGCGCGCTCTCTTGCAACGTGCAGCAGAGAAGATGGATGCCGGGGCATCCGATGTCGCAGCCGCGTGCGCGCTCGCCAAACGCTTTGCCACCGACGCAGCCTTCACGGTTGCGAACCAAGCGCTGCAGTTACACGGCGGCTATGGTTACTTGCACGAGTACGGCATTGAGCGGGTGGTTCGCGACTTGCGCGTACACCAGATTCTTGAAGGCACGAACGAAATTATGAAACTGATCGTTGGCCGAAGCGTTCTCGACTCGGTGCGATAGCCCGCGGCAAACCGCACACACAGTCAAAGGAGACAGCATGACTCAAATCGCTTTCATCGGCCTTGGTCACATGGGTGGCCCGATGGCCGCGAACCTCGTCAAGGCGGGCTTCACGGTCGCCGGGTTCGATCTGGTGCCCGAGTTGCTCGACACAGCGCGGGCGGCAGGAGTACAGATCGCAGCAAGCGGGGCGGATGCTGCGGCATCCGCTGATGTGGTCATCACGATGCTGCCGGCTGGCCGTCACGTGCTGGCTGCGTACGGCAGTGCAGCCGAGCCGGGGCTGCTCGCCGCAGCTCGCCCCGGAACACTGTTTATCGATTCGTCGACGATCGCCGTTGACGAAGCCCGCGAAGCGCACGATCTTGCGGTCGCTGCTGGCCATCGCCACATTGACGCCCCCGTCTCGGGCGGTGTTGTCGGTGCTGAAGCGGCAACGCTCGCGTTCATGGTCGGCGGTTCGGAAGAAGACTTTGCCGAGGCGAAACCGATTCTCGAAGCCATGGGGAAGCGCATCGTGCACTGTGGCGGGTCGGGACTCGGGCAAGCGGCAAAGGTTTGCAACAACATGCTGCTCGCGATCTCACAGATTGGCGTCGCCGAAGCGTTTGTGTTGGGCGAACAATTGGGGCTTTCGCACGAGGCGTTCTACGAGGTGGCCGCGAACGCATCGGGACAGTGCTGGGCGCTCACCACCAATTGCCCCGTGCCAGGCCCGGTGGAATCCAGCCCGGCAAACCGCGACTATCAACCCGGATTTGCCGGAGCCCTCATGGCGAAGGATCTGGGCCTCGCACTGCAGGCAATCGAGGGCACCGGTACCGAGGCGAAGTTGGGGCGACTGGCGCACCAGATCTATGCTGAGTTTGCAGCCGGGAGTGGTGCGAACCGCGACTTCTCCGGCATTATCACCGACATCCGCGACGCAACTCTGGCGTGAACGAAACGAGGCAGCAATGACCGCTTACGAAACAATCCTGGTTGAACAGCGTGGCCGGGTCGGCTGGATAACCCTCAATCGACCTGAGGCATTGAACGCGCTCAATCGTCAGCTCTCCGTTGAAGTAGCCGCTGCGGCGCAGGCTTTCGATGCTGACCCAGGAGTCGGAGCGATTGTGGTGACAGGTTCGGAGCGAGCATTTGCCGCCGGTGCCGACATTAAAGAGATGGAGTCGCTCACAGCCGCCGAGATGCTTGACGCGAACCACTTCGGGGCCTGGGATGACTTCGCCGCGGTGCGCACACCGGTTATCGCAGCCGTTGCCGGTTTTGCGCTCGGTGGCGGATGTGAACTGGCGATGATGTGTGACATCATTCTTGCCGCCGACACCGCCAAGTTTGGCCAGCCCGAAATCAACCTCGGTGTTATTCCGGGGATGGGTGGAACCCAACGGCTGATTCGCGCGGTGGGCTACTACACGGCAAGCGACCTGGTATTGACCGGACGCATCGTGGGGGCTGAAGAAGCGAACCGAATCGGATTGGCATCACGCGTCGTGCCCGCCGACCAGCTGCTCGACGAGGCCGCCAAGACCGCCGAACTGATCGCTTCGAAGTCATTGCCGTCCGTTTATGCAGCCAAAGCAACGGTAGCCGGCGCGCTGGATCTCTCGCTTGCTGACGGTTTGGTTTTGGAAAAGCAAGAGTTCGCGGCCCTATTCGATACGGCAGATCAAAAAGAAGGCATGGCGGCGTTCCGCGAGAAGCGCCCCGCCGACTTCCAGCACCGTTAAAGCGGGTCGGGCAGTACTGGGGGGTCGGCAAAGTCGCCGGCCCCTTTTCGGAGCAGGGCAAGAATGCGCACGAGTTCGACGGTGTCGTCGTCGGCGAGCCCAGGGGCTGCAAACACGTCGTTGAGGGCGAGCGTTGCCCGTTCGATGAGCTCGGCGCCGGACTCGGTCAACGAGATCATCGCGGCGCGACCATCGCTCGGGTGCGCGGTTCGTTCGACAAAGCCGTCGCGCACCAGGCGGTTGACAGTATTGGTCACACTCGTCGGATGCACCTGCAAACGGGCGATCGCGCTCGACATTGGCATCCGCCCCTCGCGCGTAAAGGCAAGCAGACGCAGCATCTCGAATCGCGCGAACGACAGCTCAAAAGGTTTGAGTGCCGCGTCAACGCGCGCGAGCATCAGCTGTTGCGCGCGCATGATTGAGGTCACGGCCGACATGCCAACGGCGGCGTCTTGCCATCCGTGGGCGACCCACTGACGTTTCGCTTCGGCGATCGGGTCAACGCGCAACGGGTTTTTCTTCACCAAACCAGTGCCCCTTCAGTTCGCTCTGCGTCAGTCTAGTTTGTTGGTGTCGGCAAGATGCGGCGGGGATGCCCCACGCGCTGACGTCGGACATTGAGCGGAGTGGCGCGTTTCGACTTCGTTCGCTTCGCTCACTCCGCTCAACGGCCTTCGGTTAGCTTGCGAGCAGGTCGGCGAGTGCCGCGTCGACCTGAGGGATGAAGCCGGGGTCGACAGCGAAGAGGCCCAAGTGGCCGTGCACGTCGTCGATGACGCGAAGCTCACTGTTTGCAATGAGCGACTGCTCAGCAGCGCAGTCACGCACCGGGAAGAACATGTCTTCGCTGATCGGCATCACGAACGTCTTCGCGGTGATGCGTGCGAGGGCGGCAGCTAAGTCGCCATCGGTGTGGCGCGAGACGTCGCCGCGCTGCCATTT
The DNA here is from genome assembly GCA_964616805.1 of uncultured Microbacterium sp. Taxonomy (GTDB): domain Bacteria; phylum Actinomycetota; class Actinomycetes; order Actinomycetales; family Microbacteriaceae; genus Microbacterium. Next base: position 14,797 of record CAZTUC010000005.1, read on the forward strand.
CCATGCCATCGCGAGGAGGTCGTTCGGGTCCATCGCCGTGAAGTACGGCTCAAGAAACCCGGTGAGGAATCCATCCATCGATTCGAAACCGAGAGCGGCCCACTTCTCTTGCTTCCAGAACTCGGTTGAAAAGCCCATCGTGCCCCACAAGTGCGCGTGACGCTTCAGGCCATCGACCACGTCAGCGTGGCTGGCGTACTCACCGTCAGCCCACCCGGCATCCGACCAAATCTGTTCGTTGAGTGTCTCGGTGAACAAGAAGTCGTGCGGCGTGTTTTTCGCGGTGCCCGCGATGGGCGCTGCGCGAAGCACCTTCTCGGGGAAGCGTACCGCCCACTCATACGTCTGCTGGGCGCCCATCGAACCGCCCACAACGAGGGCGAGCTGGTCGATACCGAAGTGCTCGCGCAGCAGGCGCTCTTGAGCAACAACATCGTCGCCGATGCGCACCTTCGGGAACTTTGACATCGAGATCGAAGCATCCGAGGTGTTGTGTGGCGAGGTCGACAGGCCGTTGCCAATCTGGTTGACACACACAATGAAGTACTTCGCCGGGTCGAGCGCGTGGCCCTCGCCCACATACGCGTCGGCCCAAATCTGGTGGGTTCCCGAATACCACGTGGGAATGAGGATGACGTTGTCTTTCGCCTCATTCAGCGTGCCCCACGTGCGTACAGCCAGCTGCACATCGGGGATAACTCCGCCTTCTTCAAGTTGCAACTCACCAATCGAGATGAGCGTGTAGTCCTGGTGAAACTCGGGGGTGTAATACGGGTTTTCGATCATGGCTGCTCCTTCGCAGAAAACCGGCGACGTTGCCGGATACCTTCGAGTTTTGCGCGCGCAGATGCTGTGCCCTACCGGCGACAAGACGCACTTTGGTTGTTATGACCCGCCATTTGTCGGAGTGGGAAGCTCCAGTACGTGCGACGAACGCAACCGCCACCTCAGGAATGCGACCCCCAGTCGCGTACGCCCCAGACCACTGAGCGGATCAAAGCCGAGAGCGCGCTCGATCGATTCAACACGTGTTGTCATCGTGGAGTGATGGACGCCAGCCATTCGCGCAGCCTCGCGAACACTCGTTGACCGCACGAGCGCGTCGATTGTCTCGGCGCCCCACGGGTGGGTGACAACCGCCTCGATAAGGGCGGCGTCACGATCGGGAATGCCGCGTTCGTCGAGGTCGGCCAGAATCTCGGCGAGACCGCCGAAATCATCCGCACGCACAGGGTCAGTGCCAGACCCTGCTGCGTGTAGCCGCAGCGCGATGAGTGCCGTGCGCAGCGACACTGGTAGGTCATCAACATCGGTCGCGATACCGAGGCCCAGGGGAGACCCCGCGGCGGGAGCATCCGCCGTCACGATCATGACGTGCACGGGGCCGAATGTCGTACCGATGACGTCATCGGGCGCGACTGGGTGCTGAGTCCAGGTCGCAAAAAGCGGCGCCGCAAGCACACGGTACTGCTGGTTGCTGACCAGCCGCAGACGTGTCGCGGCGTCTCTGCGCTCAGGAACGGATGCCTCGGCATCGAGGAGCGTCGCGGCATCGCGCCGCATCGCCGTCGCTTCAACAGTTGGGTCCAGTCGCAAGCGCAGGGCCAGGGCGAGGCGCTCGAGAATAATGGCATCGTTTGCGAGGGTTGCTTCGCGCTCGATCCATGCGGTTGCCATCTCGCCGACTGCGACCGGGAGGCGCGGGGCATTCGGATCCGCCGCAAGTGCCTCACCGCGCGGGTCAACTCGCAGGAGTTTTGTGCCGCGCTCGAGGCCCACCGGAACCCCTGCGAGTGCAGCAGCGGCAGCAAGTAAACCGTGTGCGGCGACGCCCCCCGCCATGAGCTCGTCGAAACACGCAATAACACGCAAGCCCGCGCTTGCGTCGGGGTCAAGGGCGCGCAAACGGCCAAGTAGTTCTTGCATCGTTAGCCCTCCTTTGCGCGCACTCTGATTTTCGCACCTGAATCAGTCGATGACCAGCCTGCGCACCCAATCCGTGCGAGCGCGGATCATCCCGCGGCAGACGGCTGCGTAGGGGGCGAAGATATCTGCCGCGTGAAATGCGCCCGGCTAGACGTGCAACTCGGTGGGTACGCCCGCTTCCCACAGGCGGTGCGCGAACGCGACGGCATCGTCGAGGAAAATCTCACCCGTACCGACATTGATAAAGCACGGTGGGAGCCCCGCGAGCGATGCCGCGCGGGCAGGGGCCGCGTACTCCGAGACTTCATCCGTGCCGACGCGATCACCCAGCAGCGCTGCCCACCCGGTTTCGTTGCTCACTCGATCCCAGACGCCGACCCCATCGAAGCGTCGGTGTGAGCCCGTCCCGCCGCGGTCATCGATCATCGGGTAGTCGAGCACGAGCCCGATCGCCTGTGGGCCGCCGCGGTCGCGTGCTGCGAGTGCGACGCCCGCGGCAAGGCCAGCCCCGGCACTCGCCCCGGCAATGATGAGCCGGTCCATGCGCACACCATAAACGTTGGCGTGCTCGGCAAGCCAGAGCAGTGATGCGTAGCAATCCTCCACCGGTACCGGATGCGGATGCTCGGGAGCGAGTCGATACTCGACCGTGACGAGGCGTACGCCGAGTTCACGCACCCAGCGCAGCACCGCATCCAGTCCGCTGAAGCGATCGCCGAACATCATGCCGCCGGAGTGAAAGACCAGCACGGCGGGCAACGGGCCGTCGGTATCGGGTGGTGAAACAACGGATGCTTCAATCGGGGCATTTTCGTACCCGGGGAACGTGACGTCGACAACATCAAGGCCGGCCAAGATCTCTTCGCGAGGCGGTGAAGCGTAAGAGCGGCGCATGTAGCCGATGAGGTCGGGGGTGATTGTCGGTGGAAACACGCCGCCGACGACTGCCAGGGCGGCGCGAAGTTCGGGGTCGAAATCAGAGGCGGGCACATCGTGATCGTATGGCATCGCCGTCGAGGCGGCAACGGGCCCGTCACTGCGCGTTGTGTCGGCCGCGGGTATCTGCGAAGGTTGAGACAGGAGGCAACACGGTGGAGACGATCGAAAAGTGGAGCACGTTTGTGACACGTGTGCTCGCGCCAAATCCGGGATTCATGACCCTCGACGGAACGAACTCACTCATCATCAAGCACCCCGACGCGCCAAAAGCAGTGCTCGTCGATCCGGGCCCGCTCGATGAAGGCCATTTGCAACGATTGCTTGAAATCGCCGAATACGAGTTGATTCTGCTGACGCACAATCACATCGACCATTCCGAATCGGCCGCTGAAATGCACCGTCGCACCGGCGCGCCGGTGCGAGCTTTTGACCCCGTGTTCACGTTCGGCGGCGAGACACTGAAAGATGGCGAGGTCATCGAAGCGGGCGGATGCCGCATCGAAGTGCTCGAAACCCCGGGACACTCACTCGACTCGGTTTGTTTCGTACTGCCCGACGATGCGCCCGTCGGCGGTGGTGAACCCGGCGTCATTCTGAGCGGCGACACCATTTTGGGTCGTGGCACAACCGTTGTCGGAACAACTGGAACCCTCGCGCAATATCTCGACTCGATGCGCCGACTTGAGGCGCTCGGTTCACTCTTTGTTGCCCCGGCTCACGGGGGCACCCTGCCAAGCCTCAGTGCGATCTCGCAAGAATTGCTCGCGCACCGCACCGATCGTATCGACCAAACCCGCCAGGCGTTGGCCGCGCTCGGTCTTGCAGCATCGCTGGAACAGGGCACGATTGAGGCGGTAACGGATGCTGTTTATCCAGATGTCGATTCGAGCATCCGATTTGCGGCGCAAATGACGACACGCTCGAATCTGGAGTACGTCCTGACGTTCGGCTGAGCCGGGGCCCTCAGTGATCGGTGTGACTGAGCGTGCGCGACTTGGTGTTGTGACGGATCAGCAGCCAAGCGCCCACGATGACACCGGCGATTGTGAGCACCGCCCAGTTCGGTACCACTTGGGTGGCGCGCTGTGCCCAACCCTCAAGCTGTAACGCGGTGGAAGCGTCGACGAATCCGGCGAGCGATTCGGTGCCCTGAGTTGCGATAAGCAGGATGCCGAGTCCGACCGTCAGAATGCCACCAACGATGCCCGTCCACGTGTTGCGCCATTTTCCGATTCGCACTTCGCGGGGCTTGACAAGGTTCTTCACCCACGGCATCCGCCCCCACAACAGTGCCAGCAGCAACAGCGGTAACGCCATACCGGCGGCAAACACCAACAGTACGATGCCACCCCAGAGCGCGTTGCCGCTGACGGCCGCGACGGCCAGCACGGCGCCCAACAGCGGCCCCGCGCACACGCCCGCGAGCCCATACACGGTTCCGAGGGCGTAAACGGATGCTGAAGAGGTGCTCTCCGCAACAGCTTGCGGGTCACGCATGAACGGCAGGGGGATACCCAGCAGCATCACCAGGCCCAGCAAGATCACGATCGAACCGGCGACAATGACGAAGGTGTGTCGGTGTTCGTTGAAGAACCCGCCGAGTGATCCGGCGAGCACGCCAAGTGGCACAAGGGTTGTGATGAGCCCGAGGTAGAAAATGCCCGTGCGGGCGAGCAGCTTTTTCGGATCGGCAAACGCGTACGAGAAAAATGCTGGCAGCAGCATGACTGAGCACGGGCTGAGCAGGGTCAGCACGCCGCCGACGAAAGCGCCGAGCAGGGTGATACTCATCGCTTATTGGCCGTCAACGAAGAAGTGGTTGAGGTATTCGCGGAACGTTTCGATTGGTTGCGCACCGGGCATGGAAACCTCGCCGGCGAGGAAAAACGGAACGGAGTTGACACCGATTTGCAACGCAAAATTGGTCTCGTCGGTTACCTTCTTGTGCAACTCGGGGTTGTCGAGGTCAGCGGTGAACTTTGCGATATCGGGAACGCCGGCGGCTTCTGCGAACGCAACCAGTTTTTCTCGCGGCATGTCGGGCTTGCCGCCAGCGGGAGCGTTTGCGTAAACGGTCTGCAGGTACTCGACGAACTTGCCCTGTTCGCCCGCAGCGTGGGATGCGACGGCCGCTTTGAACGACTCGTCACCGAACAGTGCGATGGGTGCAATTTCAAGACGTACTTGCCCGGTTGCGACGTACTCATCGATGATCGTCGGAAAGGTTGTGTTGGTGAACGCGGCGCAGTATGGGCAGCGTAAGTCGGTCCACTCGGTGACAACGAGCGGCGCATCGATCGCGCCGATTGCTGCTTTGTCGGCTGGGTCGCGCAGGGCGAGCGGGGAGTCGACAAGCGGTGATGACGGTGGGGCAACCTCGGCGTTGGCAAGATCGCTGCGACTCTTGGCCGTTTCGGATGTTGCACTCGTGTTGATGGCGGTGGCGCGGTCGGCGACGTCACCCGAGTTCTGATTGAGCAAGAACTGCCCAAGCGTGATGACGCCAACAAACGCCGCAATCACCCCACCAATGAGGAGGGCCTTGCGGTTTGTGGACTTCGGTTCAATCGATGGGGTAGTCATAACGCTCGCTTTGCAACCTCTCTAGCCTATAAAGGAACAGGTTTGTGTGTGCCGTACGGGGCATCGTGCTGCGAACTCGATGATTAAAACTGATTATTACCCGGATGAATCAATCATGTGCGATCATTAATGACGTACCTCATCGACACAAAGGAGCCCCTGTGACAGAGCACACCCCCGGCGCATTCATGGCCGCGGAACTCGCAAGTCAGCCGGAAATGTGGGCAGCAGTTGCCGCACGTCAAGATTTGCTTGATCTTTTGCCGGCCGCGGGTGAGAAGGTTGCCGTTGTTGGTTGTGGCACGTCGTGGTTTGTTGCCCAGTCATATGCGCAATTACGTGAGCGGGCGGGGCTTGGCGTTACCGATGCATTTGCAGCATCCGAAGCACCCCTCGGCCGCGACTATGACGCAATCGTTGCCATCAGCCGTTCAGGAACCACGAGTGAGGTTGCACAGTTCTTCCGTCAGGTCACCGGTGATGCCAGAAAGATCGCGATCCTGGGTGTTGTTGACTCGCCCGTTGCGGCTGTGAGTGATGTTGTCATTCCGCTCGAGTTCGCTGACGAGCAGTCAGTTGTGCAAACCCGGTTTGCCACGACGGCGCTTGCGCTGCTGCGCGCTTCAACCGGTGACTCGCTCGAAAAGGCCATCGCTGACGCCGAAACAGTTTTGGCTGAGCCGCTCGATGAAACACTCCTTGGTGCCGAACAGTTCAGCTTTCTTGGCATGGGATGGACGTTTGGTCTTGCGCAAGAAGCAGCATTGAAACTTCGCGAAGCAACCCAAGCCTGGACCGAAGCGTACTCATCGATGGAGTACCGACATGGCCCGATCGCGATTGCCGCACCCGGCCGTGTCACATGGCAGTTCGGCGCTGCCCCCGAGGGCTTGGCAGCGGATGTTGCTCGCACCGGCGCCTCGTTTATTGAAGATGACCTCGACCCCATGGCCGCGCTCGTGAAAGCACACCGTGTTGCGCTTGAGCGCGCGCTGGCACTCGGGCTTGACCCCGATGTTCCGCGTAACCTGACCCGCTCGGTCATCCTGGACAAATGAGCACCGCGGCACTGCCAAATCTTGGCGTAGGCCCAGCCGTCGTGTGTTTTGACGTCGGCGGTACCGAGATCAAATCCGCACTTGTTGACGAAACCGGTTCGTTTCTCGAAGTTCGTCGCACACCGACTGTTCTCGACAGCGCGGCCCCAGCGGTTTCACTCGTGGCGCTGCTGTCCGAAGTGCTCGAACAGTACCGTGCAGCGCACCCCGAACTCGAGATCGTCACAGCTGGTGTGAGTGTGCCTGGCATTGTCGACGAAATCGCCGGTGTTGGTGTTTTCGCGAGCAACTTGCTGTGGCGCAACGCCCCCATTCGTCAGCTCGCTGAAGACGCATTCGGTATCGACGTGACGTTGATGCATGACACTCGCACAGCGGCACGCGCCGAATGCGTACTCGGTGCCGCAGACGGCTTCGAAGATGTCGTCGTCATGGTGATTGGTACAGGCATTGCCGGTGCCATCATCAGTGGCGGCACGCCAATCGTTGGCGGTGGCTATGCCGCCGAGCTCGGGCACTCCAGCCTCAATCTGGCCGGTGCTGAATGTGCGTGTGGTGCTCACGGATGCCTCGAAACGCTCGCTTCGGCGGGGGCGATCTCGCGCCGGTATGCCGAACGCACGGGCGGCGGATTGCCCGGGGCAAAGGCGGTGCTCGAAGCATCCGTCGGTGGCGACCCGATAGCCACCGAGATCTGGCACGACGCAATCGAGGCGCTCGCATTGCACTGCGCACAGCTTGTTGCAATCGTCGCGCCGGAAGCAATTGTCATCAGTGGTGGGCTCGCTGAAGCCGGCGATGCCCTGTTTGTTCCGCTCGCCGAAAGACTCGAAGCCGCACTGTCGTTTCATCGCCGCCCCAAACTTGTGCGAGGCTCACTCGGCGCCAACGCCGGTCTCATCGGCACCGCGCTGACCGCACGCGAACACGCACAACGCGCACCAGGAGAACTCGCATGACCCGCGCCAAAACTGTCGACCTCCTCGCCGCCGCTCGCGAAACTGCAACCGGCGTGGGCGCCTTTAACGTCTTGCACCTCGAAACCGCTGAAGCGCTCGTCGCTGCTGCCGAGCAGGCAGGCTTGCCCGTTGTCCTGCAGATTTCCGAAAACTGCGCCTCGTACCACGGCGGGCTAGATCCGATCGCGCTCGCGACGATCGCGCTTGCCGAAGCGGCGACTGTGCCCGTTGCGGTGCACCTCGACCACGCTGAGGACACGGCCCTCGCCTTTCGTGCGATTGAGCTGGGTTTCGATTCGGTTATGTACGACGGGTCGAAATTACCGTTGGCCGAAAACCTTGCCGAAACGCGTCGGGTTGTCGCGGCCGCGCACGCCGCCGGGATCGCGGTTGAAGCAGAACTGGGTGAGATCGGTGGCAAAGATGGCGCGCACGCACCCGGTGTTCGCACCGACCCCGCCGAAGCACGTGAGTTCGTTGCGCAAACGGGTGTCGACGCCCTCGCGGTTGCCGTGGGGTCGTCACACGCGATGACAGAACGCACCGCCGCGCTCGACATTGCGCTGGTCGGTGAGCTTGCTGCCGCCGTGCCGGTTCCGCTCGTATTGCACGGTTCGTCTGGGGTGTCGGATGCCACAATTACTGCCGGGATTCGTGCGGGCCTGACCAAGATTAACGTTTCCACACACCTCAACAAGCAGTTCACGGGCGCCATTCGGGAGTTTCTCGACGCTCACCCTGAGACGGTTGATTCGCGCAAGTATCTCGCCGCAGGCCGAGACGCGGTTGCGGTCGAAGCGGCAAGACTGCTTCGTCTTTTCGCTGGGAGCCCTGGTGAACCGTGACGAGCGCCTCGCGGCGCTCCTTGACCTCGTCGCCGAAAACGGCACGATAACTGTCGCGCAAATAACCAAACAGTTGGGGGCATCGCCAGCGACGGTGCGGCGAGATCTTGATGTGCTCGCTGAACAACAGTTGCTTAAGCGAACCAGGGGCGGGGCATCCGCACATTCCGTGGCATACGACCTGCCGTTGCGTTACAAGAACGTGCGAAACCCCGACGCAAAAGCGTCGATTGCGCGAGCAGCGAGTGCATTGGTGACGCCGGGTGCCACCATCGGGCTGTGCGGCGGAACTACCTCTACCGCCATCGCTGAAGCATTGTTGGCGCGCGCCGACCTCGCCGAATCCGGCGACACACCAACGCTGACGGTCGTGACAAATGCGGTCAACATTGCATTGCTGCTGGCGGTGCGCCAGCAAATCAAGACTGTCGTGACCGGGGGAGTCGTGCAGCCACGCTCGTATGAACTGGTGGGCCCACTTGCCGAGCAAACCTTGCGCTCCGTGAGCCTGGATACGGCGTTTATCGCGGCGAACGCTTTCGACGTTGCGGTCGGGCCTTCGGTACACGACGAGCGCGAGGCCGCGGTTAACACATTGCTGGCAGATCGGGCCGAGCGGGCGATTGTGGTTGTTGACTCATCGAAGATTGGCACGCGCGCCTTCGCCACGGTTGGCGAACCGACGCTGTTTCGTACCGTGATAACAGATGCTGGGGCGACCCGTGAGCAGCTTTCGGCGCTGCGCACTGCTGGCTTCGAGGTCATCGTTGCCTCGGTATAGCGCTCGACGCCGCGGATAAAAAATACAAAAACCGCGGAAGTGAGGCCTGGGGCCGGGAAAAACCAGCTAAATTAGGTAAGCCTCACCAAATATCGAGGTGTCCCGTCTTTGTCCCCTCCAAGAAAGGATTCGCCATGCGCGCATCCCGAATCACTGGCCTTGTGGCCGCATCCGCTCTTGCTCTCACACTGGCTGCCTGCACGGGCAGCACCGAACCGGTTGCAACCAACGAAGCAACCACGCCAGCAACGTCGGCTCCGGCTGACGGTTTCCCCGTGACAATTCAGCATGCCTTCGGCGAAACCGTCATCGAGGCAAAGCCCGAGCGCGTCGCAACGGTCGCGTGGGCAAACCACGAAGTGCCGCTCGCGCTGGGTGTTGTTCCCGTTGTCTTTGAAAAAGCCACGTGGGGTGACGCTGACGGTGACGGGCTCCTCCCATGGGTGAAAGACAAGGTTGACGAACTCGGATTCGAACCGAACCTGTACGACCCCACCGACGGAATCGACTTTCAGGCGGTCGCCGACGCAACCCCCGATGTGATCCTCGCGGCCTACTCAGGTCTCTCGCAAGAAGAATACGACCGGCTCACCAAAATCGCCCCCGTTGTTGCCTACCCCGACGTCGCGTGGGGTACCAACTACGCCGACATGATCTTGCTCAACTCGAAAGCGCTCGGACTCGAAGACGAGGGGCAACAGTTCCTTGCGAGCCTCGACAAAACGGTCACCGATTCGCTTGCAACACACCCCGAAATCGTCGGCAAGAAGCCGCTGTTCGTGTTCTTTAGCCCCGACGACCTCAGCAGCTTGACGTACTACACGGGTCACGACACACGCCCCAAGTTCTTGAACGACTTCGGCTTGCCGTACGCCCAATTGGCAGCGGATGCGACCGCGAACACTTCGGACTTCTACGGCACAATCAGCACCGAAGAAGTAGAAAAGCTCGCCGATGTTGACGTGATCATCACCTACGGTGACTCGTCGCTGCTGCCAGCTCTGCAGGCAGACCCGCTGCTGTCGAAGATCCCCGCGATCGCTGCAGGCCGCGTCCTGTTCGCAACCGGTGAGGGAAACCTCGACACAGGTGTAAACCCGTCACCGCTTTCGATTGAAAGCACGATCGACACCTACTTTGATGCACTTTCGAAGGCTCTGGCCGGAAATCAGTGAGTTCGGTATCGCCCACTGAGTCGTCGGGCGTCGCAAATGTGCGGCGCCCGACACTCGTGCGCGCCGGCTGGCTCGTCGCGCTCCTGGTCGTGCTGCTGGTTCTGCTTCCACTCTCAACCGCGATCGGCGTCCGCGACGTTGCGTTCAGCGAGATCATCGCAGCGATCGGCGGCGCTACCGAAACTGCCGACCAGGCCGCCATCGCAAAACGGATCCCGCGCACCGTCCTCGCAGTTCTTGTCGGGGCCGCCCTGGCAATGAGCGGTGCGGTGATGCAAACGGTCACGCGCAATCCCATCGCTGACCCCGGAATCCTTGGTGTCACAAGCGGCGCCTCGTTCGCCGTTGTCATCGGCATCGCCTCATTCGGTATCTCATCCGCACCCGCCTATACGGTCTTTGCCATCATCGGAGCGCTCGTCGCTGCTGTTTTCGTTTACGGTGTCGGCTCACTTGGCCTCGGCGGGGCGACACCGCTCAAGCTCGCGCTCGCGGGAGCTGCGACATCCGCTGCCCTTGCCTCGCTCGTGAGTGCGATCATGCTGCCGCGAGTCAACGAGTTGCAGGCGTTTCAACGGTGGCAAATCGGTGGTGTCGGTGGCGCGGAATGGTCGCGCATCGCCTGGCTCGTACCGGCCCTTGTGCTCGGTACCGCTATTTGTGTGCTGACAACTCGCAGCATGAACGCGCTCGCACTCGGTGACGAACTGGCTGTGGGTTTGGGTGTTTCTGTCGCCCGATCCCGCTTTATCGCCGCGCTCGGAGCGGTCATTCTGGCCGGCGCTGCAACGGCAATAGCGGGGCCGATCGGCTTTGTCGGTCTGGTCGTACCGCATGTCTGCCGGCTGATCGCGGGCACAGACATCCGCTGGCTTTTGCCATTCAGTGCGGTCGTCGGTGCGATCTTACTTACCGCATCGGATGTTATTGGGCGCGTTGTGCTCAAACCAGAAGAACTCCCCGTCGGCGTTGTGACCGGAATCATCGGGGCACCGTTTTTCATCTGGATCGTGCGCCGCCACAAGGTGCGTGAACTGTGAGCGCCATCGACGTGCAGCGTGGCGCGGCGAAGCGAACCCGGCGCCGTGTTGTTGTCGTGTTCGCACTGGTGCTGCTTGTGCTTGCCCTTTTTTGTGCGCAACTGCTGATGGGCGCGACGTACTACACGCCGGGTGAGATTTGGCGCGTCATGCTTGGTGAGAATGTGCCTGGAGCGGCCTTCACGGTAGGTGAATTGCGCATTCCACGCGCGATCTTGGGCCTTGCTGCGGGCATCGCTTTCGCTGCCGCGGGAGTGACGTTCCAAACGATGCTGCGAAACCCGCTCGCATCCCCCGACATTATCGGCGTCTCAACCGGCGCGAGCGCATCGGCGGTTGTTGCACTGCTGGTTTTTGGGCTCGGATCCACCGGAACAGCATTCGCCGCGGTCGCCGGTGCGCTCGTGACCGCGCTCGCGATCTACTTGCTCTCAAACAAGGGTGGGTTCGCCGGCACCCGCCTCATTCTTATCGGCCTCGGCGTCGGCGCGATGCTCAACAGTGTCATCGCCTATCTACTTTCCAACGCGGCACAGTGGGATCTGCAAGGCGCAATGCGTTGGATGACCGGCAGCCTCAACGCCGCCAGCCCAGAAAACGTGCCGCCCGTCGCGCTCGCGGTGCTCGTGCTCATTCCGATTCTTGCCCTCAACGATCGCTCGCTGGGCTTACTACGCCTGGGCGATGACACAGCAACAGCGCTTGGGGTGCACCCCGGTCGCACCCGGATTGTTTCGATCGTCGTTGCCGTTGTGCTTTTGGCGGTGGCAACATCCGTTGCCGGCCCGGTCGCCTTCGTCGCGTTCATGTCGGGCCCAATCGCCGCGCGCCTCGTACGCCCGGGGGCATCTCTGCTGGTGCCAAGTTGCCTTGTCGGCGCGGCACTCGTGCTCGGCGCTGACCTCATCGGCCAATACGCGTTTTCGCACCGGTACCCCGTGGGCATCATCACGGGTGTTCTTGGTGCGCCTTTCCTTATCTATCTTTTGGTGCGCACGAACAAGGCTGGAGGCAGTTTGTGAACGCAAATCACGCACTTTTGGCATCCGATATATCGCTCGGCTATGGCGAAACCACAATTCTCAACGAGCTCACACTCGCGATCGAACCGGGCAAGACCACGGTTATTGTGGGCGCGAACGGATGCGGCAAATCGACCCTACTGCGAGCGTTCGCCCGTCTGCTCAAGCCTTCGCAAGGGCAGATTCTGTTGGACGGGAACGACATGAACACCCTCCCAACACGAGAGGTCGCGCGCCGGTTGGGCCTGTTGCCGCAATCGCCGATCGCACCCGAGGGCATTACCGTTGCCGACTTGGTCGGCCGCGGACGCAGCCCACACCAGAAGCTGTTTTCGCGGCTCACCACTGATGACTATCAAATTATCGCCGACGCGTTGGCAGCAACCCGGTTGAGCGATTTGGCTGATCGCAGCGTCGACGAACTCTCTGGCGGACAACGCCAGCGGGTGTGGATTGCAATGGCGCTCGCCCAACAAACCGACGTTTTGCTGCTTGATGAGCCCACCACATTCCTTGATGTTTCCCACCAAATCGACGTACTCGATTTGCTGGTTGACCTGCAACGAAATCGTGGCACCACGATCGTGATGGTGTTGCACGACCTGAACCTGGCAGCCCGCTACGCCGATATTCTCGTCGCCGTGAAATCCGGCGAGATTCATGCGAACGGCGCTCCAGCAGATGTTGTGACACCAGAGCTTGTTGCAGACGTCTTTGGCCTCAAAAGCGTGGTTGTCACCGACCCCGTTTCCGGTACCCCACTCGTAACCCCGATCGGTAGACACCATGTCAAAAACAGTTGAAACCACCACTGAGAAGCCCTCGTATCTCCCGGCCCGCGCGGTCGTGCGGCGCGTGGATCGTGTCTCGCCGAGCTTCGTACGCGTATGGTTCGGAGGTGCGGAGTTAGCCGAAATGTGTACTCCCGGCGATACGTTCGATGTTCGGGTCAAGCTCGTCTTCCCAAGCGCCGACGAAGCACTGCCCGCGATTGACGAAGCTGATTGGTACGGCTCGTGGATGGCGTTGCCAGAGCGTGCGCGCGGTTCGATCCGCACCTATTCTGTGCGTGACATCGCATCGGATGTCGTCACCGGTGAACGCCAACTCGCAGTCGACTTTGTGTTGCATTTAGCGCCTGGGCTTACCGGCCCGGCATCGCTCTGGGCCAGCACTGCAACCGTCGGTGACGAGATCGTCTTCGTTGGGCCCCGCGATGGCCGAACCGACCGCAGTGGTATCGAGTTCGGGCCCGGTGCGGCATCGTCCATTGTGCTCGTCGGAGACGAAACTGCGGCGCCCGCAATCGCCCGCATCCTGGAAGACTCACCCGCAGATACCCGCGGTGCCGTTTTCATTGAAGTGCCTCAAGCATCCGATGCGCTCTCGATCAACGCACCTGCCGGCGTCGTGGTCAACTGGTTGCCGCGCGGCGAAACCGAACACGGTTCGCTGCTGATCCCCACGGTGCTGGGCTATTTGGGCTCGGGTGAAACCACCGAAATTGTCGTTACCGACGCCCAAACCGAGAACCCGGTTTGGGAGACGCCGGTCTTCTCGAGCCTTGGCGAAGACCTCGACAATGTTGAGGGCAGTGCCGATCGGTACTTTTGGATCGCTGGCGAAAGTGGCGTTGTCACAACACTGCGGCGGCACCTCGTGAAAGATCTTGGGATTGACCGAGCGCAAGTTGCGTTTATGGGTTACTGGCGCCGCGGTGTTGCGATGCGCGGCTAGTTTCTGCCCCTGACAGTCGCTTAGGGGCGACGCAACGGGACGACTGCCGTGCGCCCATGTCCGTTGATTGGTGGAACCACCGCAACCCACTCCGACGGGGCAATTCCAGCAACCGCGACGAGTCCGGCGGGGGTCGCTGGATCAACCAGCTCCGCGGGGATTGCACCTTTGAGGACGCCGGCTTTTTCGGCGGTTTGTGCGAGGGTGCGGCGATCTTCCTCTGTCATTGCGTCAACCGACGTCGAGAACGCCGAAACAGCTGATTCATACGCGGCATCGTCGATCGCAGGGTGTGAAATGAATGCGATTGGCACGAGGGTGCCGCCGTGTGGCAGGTGCAATGCGGTGTAGCGCATACGGCCAACCCATCCGCCGTGTGCATACGCGTCGTAGTGTCCGACGCCCGCTCCGCGCTTTTGCAGGTTGCGCACCAGGAGCAGAATCAGGCCGAGCGGAATGAGAACGACCGGTGCCCAAATTGCCGCGAACCGAAGCACGTCGAGGAAGCCAAACATGCTTGTAGGTTCCAGTTGCTGCCGCGACGAGAAGAAGTTGCCGAACACAGCGCCCAGATCGAAACCGAATCGGCGGAACAACTCGTAGAAGTTGTAAACCACCCCGGCAACACCGAGCGCAATCGACGTCCAACCCCAAATCGGCAACGAGGATTTTGCGGTCGCGGCTTTGCTGAAACCGCGCCGAGTTGAAAGTCGCTGCTGCGTCGTCCGAAGGCTCATGGCTACAGCTTACGACTGGCTCGGCGAGTGTCGCAGTAAGCCGCATCGTGCGCGCCCCGCCGGCAGATCAGGGGAGCGTGGCAAACGCCGCGATCACCGCTCGTGCCGAACGTTCGGCAGCATCATCGAGGTGGGTTTGAAACTCGTCACCGGTGGGTGCGCACAAATCGCTAATCGCGCGCACAGCGGCGAACTTCGCGCCGTGGTTGTGGGCGACCTGGGCGATCGCAGCGGACTCCATATCGACCGCCAGCAACTGCGGAAACGCCTCGCGCAGGCTCGTGGCAAGATCACGCGTGACAAACTTCTCGCCCGATCCAATTTCGCCTGAAACGTTCGGTACATCGGATGCCGCAAATGCAGCAAGCACCGCCGCCGCCGGTTCGTACCCGGTCGGCATCCCCGGTACTTGGCCGAGCTCATAGCCAAACGCGCGTGCATCCGCCTCAACGTTGACGACACGGGTGGCCACAACAACGTCGCCGACCGCGGTACCAGCCAACCCGCCGGCGGTGCCGGCCGAAATGAGTACGACGTCTTCGCCGTATCGTGCCAGCGCGCCAGCGGCGGCATCCGCCGCATTGACAAACCCGACCCCGCTTGTCACGAGCACGATCGTTCGATCGCCGATCACAACCCCCCGATGCTCGGCCCGCCCCAGGCGCACTGGTTCCGAAACCTCGCGTGCGGCGTCAAGAAACGGCTGTGCCTCTTCGGCCATCGCGACCTGAATAATGATCGTGCTCAAGCGAAAACCTGCTGCCACTGCTGGCGCTCGGCCAGGAACTCGCGCGCCGCTTGTTGGGCACCCTCGAGGGTGTGGTTCGCGCCCCAACCGCACTGAATTTCGTTCGCGGCGGGCACCTGTTCGGCCGCAACCACATCCGTGAGCGTGTTCTCGATGAGTGCGAGCACATCGTCGTACGCGGGATCGCCGTTCAGCATGAGGTAGAAACCGGTCTGGCACCCCATGGGCGAAAAATCAAGCACATCGGCCGAGTGGTTCCGGCTGAACTCCGCAAACAAGTGCTCAAGCGAATGCACGGTCGGCATCTCGAGGTGTGAACTGTTGGGCTGCGTGAAGCGCACGTCGTACTTGGTAATCACGTCGCCGTGGGGCAGGGTCTTGCGGTCGGCAACACGCACATACGGCGCCTGCACAATTCGGTGGTCAAGATTGAACGACTCGACGTTTTGGCGCTTAGGTTCAGTCACCTCTTCAGCGTAGCCGCACGATTGGCCAGTGCCACGCGGCAAAAGTCCACTCTCGCGGATGCATCCGCCAGAATTTTCCGCGAGGATGAGGATTTACCGCAAGGGTGAACCGCGGCACGCGGTGGTATGTCGCCTGCGGCAGAATAGAACGTGTGGAATATGTATCAACCCGCGGGGGCATGAATCCGAAGCCGTTCAGCGAGACACTGCTCGAAGGGCTTGCGCCAGACGGCGGCTTGGCTGTTCCGGTGCAGTTTCCGACGGTCAGTCGCGAACAGCTTGAGGCATGGCGCGCACTTCGCTACCCCGAGCTGGCAACCGAGGTGATTTCGCTTTTCGCGACCGACATTCCACGTGAAGACATTGCGGCGATGACGTCCGCTGCGTACTCGAATGAGAGCTTCGCCGACGAAGCAATTGTTCCATTGCGCGAAATTGACGGCGGGCTGACGCTCGTTGGGCTCAGTGAAGGCCCGACGCTCGCATTCAAAGACATGGCGATGCAGTTTCTGGGTCAGGTTATGGAATACGCGCTCGAGCGCGCGGACACCGTGCTGAACGTGCTCGGTGCAACCTCCGGCGATACTGGGTCTGCCGCCGAATATGCGCTGCGCGGCAAAGACCGTGTCGCGGTATTCATGCTGTCACCGCAGGGTCGGATGAGTCCGTTCCAACGCGCCCAGATGTACACGCTTACCGACGAGAACATCCACAACATCGCGGTCGACGGTGTTTTCGACGACTGCCAAAATCTCGTCAAAGAGCTTTCGAGCGACCTCGCGTTTAAGAACGAAATGCACTTGGGTGCCGTCAACTCGATCAACCTCGCCCGCATCGTTGCGCAGGTTGTGTATTACGTGTGGTCGTGGTTGCGAGCAACGGATGCCAGCGAGCCACTTGAAGTGTCGTTCACGGTGCCGTCGGGCAACTTCGGCAACATCCTCTCTGGGTACTACGCCAAACGACTCGGAGTGCCGATTCGCGAACTGATCGTTGCAACCAACGAAAACAATGTGCTGCACGAGTTTTTCGCCACCGGTATCTACCGCCCACGTGCAGCATCCGAAACTCCGGCGACATCGAGCCCATCGATGGATGTCTCGAAAGCCTCAAACTTTGAACGCTTCGTCTACGAACTGCTCGGTAACGACCCCGCCGCGGTCGCTGCTGCGTGGCGCGAACTCGATGAGACCGGCCAGATCGATCTCTCGGCGCACCGTGACCGTTTCGTCGACGAGTTCGGGTTCGCAAGCGGCACCAGCACGCACGCTGATCGCATCGCAACGATCAAAGCGGTGCATGGTGTGACCGGGGAACTCATTGATCCGCACACCGCCGACGGTGTTTTCGTTGCGCGTGATCATGTTGAACCGGGCGTTCCGATGCTCGTGCTCGAAACCGCGAAGCCGGAAAAGTTTGCCGCGACGATCAAAGAAGCAACCGGTGAAGACATCGTGCTCAGCCCCGAACTTGCCGCACTGCTTGACGCGCCGCACCGGGTCACCGACATGGCGAACAGCAGCGCCGACCTCGTCGCATTCATCCAAGAGAACGCCCGCTGAGTCGTGCCTGAAAAAAGCCCCGTGCGCGGCGCTCGCCGCTATGTCACGCTCGTACTGATCGGCCTTCTTGCCGGAACATTCTCGGGACTGTTCGGCGTTGGGGGTGGCACGATCATCGTGCCGATGCTCGTCATGCTGCTGGGCTTCGGGCAACGGCTCGCCGTTGGCACCTCGGTCGCCGCGATTTTGCCGGCCGCCCTGTCGGGTGCGATCAGTTACGGCGTTCGCGAACAAGTGAACCTCTGGGCTGCGCTGTTTCTTGCCGTGGGATCGATCGTGGGTGCAGCAATCGGCGCGCGACTCCTGCACAAACTCAACGTCACGCTGTTGCGCTGGATCTTCGTGGTCTTCGTGCTTGTTTCCGCAGTCATGATGTTCTACGTCGTGCCCAGCCGCGAAGCACACCTCGAAATCACCTGGATCAGCGGTTCGATACTCATCCTTGTTGGGCTTGTTGTGGGTATTCTGTCGGGCCTCATCGGCATCGGCGGTGGTGTTGTCGTTGTTCCCGTACTCATGATGGGCTTTGGGGCATCGGATGTTGTTGCTCGCGGCACATCGCTCGCGATGATGGTGCCCACCTCGCTCACGGGGCTCGTCGCAAACGTGCGGGCAAGCAACATCGATCTTGCTGCGGCCGCAACCATCGGCCTTGTCGCATTCGCAAGTGCGCCGCTCGGGTCGTTCTTGGCGAACTACATCGACCCGGTCGTTGGCAACATCCTCTTTGCGCTCTTCTTGCTGTTCATCGCCGGGCAAATGGCGCTGCGAACGTGGCGAGCACAGCGCAAATAATCGGGTGAATCGGTAGGCTGAAGCCGTGAGTGTGAACCCAGAATTGGTCGGGCAGACCCTGCCAGCGACCGAACCGTATCTTGTCGGTCGCGAAAAAGTGCGCGAGTTCGCGCGGGCTGTTTTCGCCACGAACCCCGTGCACTTCGATGTTGCTGCGGCACGGGCAGAAGGTTTTGCCGATGTTGTGGCAACACCCACGTTCCCGATTGTCTTGCAAGATGTCACGCTGCAGCAGCTCATTGCGATGCCCGATTCGGGGATCGAGCTCAAGCACGCAATTCACGTCGAGCAGCGTTTCTCGTATGTGCGACCGATCGTCGCCGGAGACGTTTTGACCGCGCAGCTGACCGTGACTGGCGTGCGGGCAATGGGGCCTGCTTCGCGCGTTGTCTCAATCCTCGCGGTGCGCGACGAAACTGGAACCGAAATTGCCACCGCCGAATCCGTGCTGCTGATCGGGGGAGGCGAATCATGACGCTGACAATCTTCGCTGTCGGAGCCGAACTCGCGGCGCAAACGTTCGAACTCACGCGCGACAGCCTCGTGAAATACGCAGGCGCCTCGGGTGATTTCAACCCCATTCACTACCGTGACGACATCGCCGCCGAAGTGGGGCTACCGGGTGTGCTCGCGCACGGCATGCTCACAATGGGGCTGTGCGCATCGGTGCTCGGCTCGGTCGTTTCGCCCGCACAGGTGCTCGAGTATGGTGTGCGATTCGCGAAGCCCGTCGTTGTTCCGGCTTCAGGATCGGTCGCCGTGACGGTGACCGCAACCGTCGGAGCCGTCGACGAAGCAGGCATCGCCCGAATCGACCTCAGCGTCGTGTGCGATGAGGTCACCGTTTTGACGAAGGCTCAGGCCCGCGTCAAGCCCGCCGAATAGAGTCGTCCGCGTGCCCGAAATCTCACCGATCGCGCTCAAACAGCTCACAACACTGCGTGTGGGCGCTGCCCCCGTGCGTATGTTTGAAGCGCACACGCGCGACGAACTGGTAGCTGACTTGCTGACAGTGTGGGGCGAAGAAGAAAACTGGTTTGTGCTCGGCGGTGGGTCAAACCTTTTCGTTGGCGATGAGCCCTACGACGGAGCAGTGGTGCTTATTCGCACAAGCGGCATCACCGAGATTGCGGCATCGGATGCCGCACACCGCCGCTTCCGCGTCGAAGCCGGTCACGACTGGGACACCTTCGTGCGCTTCACAATCGACGAGGGTCTCGCCGGTGTCGAAGCGATGAGCGGCATTCCGGGCAGTGTGGGCGCGACACCGATTCAAAACGTTGGCGCCTACGGGCAGGAAGTCTCACAGACGCTCGTTGAAGTTGAACTGGTCGACTTTGCAACCGGTGAGGTTTCAGTTGTTTCGGCATCCGATCTTGATCTTGGCGTGCGCACCTCGGTTTTGAAGCGGCACCAGGGCGAAGCGCCCGAGCGCGACGCGGTTGTGCTTTCGGCAACATTTGAGCTGGCGGATGTTGGTGACGGACCGTTTGCTGTCTCACCGCGTGTACGCCAGGCGATCACGGCCGCCGATGACGAACTGTTGACGCTCGCTGATGTGCGCTCGCGCGTGCTCGCTGTGCGCCGTGGCAAAGGCATGGTGCTCGACCCGGAAGACAGCGACACGATCAGCGCCGGATCATTCTTTGAAAACCCGATTCTCAGCGCGGCCGCGGCCGAGACCCTGCCGCCGGCGTGCCCGCGGTATCCGCTGACCGCGGCGGTTGCTACAACGCGCGTCGTTCCACTCGATCACTTCGACGGGTATGTGCCGCCGACCGCATCGCAGCGTGCGCCGGTGAAGGTTTCGGCGGCGTGGCTCATCGAGAACTCGGGGGTTCCGAAAGGCTTCAAGCTCCCGAAGTCGCGCGCAGCAATCTCGCAAAAGCACACACTTGCGCTCACCAACCGCAACCTCGGCACGGCCGAAGAAGTTGCCGAGCTTGCTCGGTACGTGCGCGCCATGGTGCACTCCGAGTTCGGCATCCTGCTGCAGCCTGAGCCTGTCACAATCGGCGTCGAGCTATAGCGCGGCTGGCCCGCGCTGGCGGCGGCGTTGCTGTGCTCGCAGAGCGGGGACCCCTGCGCCCCGATGCTCGCGCCGCAACGCCGCCGCCAGCGCTAAACAGAGCCGGTCCCTGAGCGAGCCGCAGGCGAGACGCCTGTACTGAGCGAGCGTCAGCGAGTCGAAGTGAAGGGCGGCGGTGCAGAAGAGCGCTCTCGCTCGCGCTACACGCGATCGAGGATGACCGCGTCAAGGTGAGCCGTGTTCAGTGGCTCATCGACCGCGACCCGCACGGCGCGCTGCAGTTCGATGCGGTTGCGTTCGGCAGCGTCACGAAAGCGCTGCAACCACGCCCGGCCTGCCTGACCGGCGACCTCATCAATCGCGATAACGGTTGGCACGGGGCCCGCTGAAGTATCGAGTTCACGTCGCACTTGGGCGAGTGTTTGGGTCAGCGCGGCACTGTCTGCGCGTGCCAGGCGGCGTCGGTGCGCGGCATCCGCATCCGGGTGTGCCCAATGCCCCGGCGCAGGCAAAGCCCGCACGGCAAACCCGTGTTCGTCAGCCCAGGCTGCGAGCTCCCGGGCTCGCTCGGCGGCGTCGGTCGGGCCATCGGATGCCGCAAGCAGCGGCCCCACAAGCACAACCCGAACAAGAGACATGTTTCGATTTCACACTGGCGAAGCCGTGTTCGCACAAGTGCCGTTCACACGCCGTAACACGTGACGTAACATATGTCACCGATCTCGCCTGGCGGAGAAACTCCGACCCCGCGGAGGCGGCACGCTGAAGCATCCGCCAGAACGGACATCTTCCGTCAGGCGCGACAGCTGAGACTACGAGAACAGCTTTTGCAGGCGTTGTACGCCCTCGAGCAACTGTTCTTCGCCGAGTGCGTATGAGAGTCGCAAGTAGCCTGACGGCCCGAATGCTTCACCCGGCACGACTGCCACTTCGGCCTGCTCAAGAATGAGGTCAGCAAGCTCAAGCGTTGTGCTCGGTGTGACGCCGCCCCACGTCTTGCCGAGGAGCCCCTGCACGTCGGGGTACACGTAAAACGCGCCCTGCGGTGTTGGCACGTGCACGCCGTCGATCTTCGAAAGCTCGGCAACAATCAGCTTGCGGCGCTTGTCGAACGCTTCGCGGAACGCTTCTGCCTCGTCTTGTGGGCCTGTCAGCGCGGCCGCCGCAGCAATCTGTGCGTCGTTGTTGACGTTTGAAGTCAGGTGCGATTGCAAGTTGGCGGCAAGCTTGATGGCATCCGCCGGTCCGACCATCCAGCCCACGCGCCAGCCCGTCATGGCATACGTCTTGGCAACACCGTTGACGAGGATCGTCTGGTTTGCAAGCTCGGGAACGGCCTCAACAATCGAGACAGCCTTCACACCGTCATACGTGAGGTTTTGGTAGATCTCGTCGGAGATCACCCAAATGCCGTGTTCGAGCGCCCACTCGCCGATCGCCTTGGTTTCTTCGGGGGTGTAGACCGCGCCCGTCGGGTTCGAGGGCGAAACGAAAACGAGCACCGTTGTCTTGTCGGTACGGGCCGCCTCAAGCTGCTCGACCGTGACTTTGTATTCTTGGTCGGCGCCAGCGAACACCTCAACAGTCACACCATCCGCGAGGGCGATTGCCTCCGGGTAGGTGGTCCAGTAGGGGGCTGGAAGCAACACTTCATCGCCCGGGTTTACAACGGTCTGAAACGCTTGGTAGACCGCTTGCTTGCCGCCGTTGGTGACAACAACCTGGCTCGCGTCGATCGCCAGTCCGGAGTCGCGCTTGGTCTTGGCGACGATCGCATCCTTCAAAACGGCAAGGCCCGCAGCGGGTGTGTAGCGGTAGGTCGACGGCTCGCCGAGAGCGGCAACGGCCGCATCAACGATGAACTGTGGTGTCGTGAAGTCGGGCTCGCCCGCGGCGTACGAAATAATCGGTTTACCGGCGGCCTTGAGGGCCTTCGCTTTCGCGTCAACCTTGAGGGTTGCCGACTCGGCGATTGCAGACAGTTTCTTGGAAAGAGGTGCGCGTTCAGTCACGCCTTAAGCGTAATAGCCAGCGGATGCCGCGGGGGCTTTCCTGCGGGCCGTAATTCGCGCGTGTGTCGTCGACCTTATCGACGTGTAGCGGGACTTATTCCCAGGTCGACTTCTTGGTTGCCGAACCGTTGAAGTGCATCAGCATGAAGATCGAGGCGATGAACATCAGCAGGCCGCCGATGAAAATCCATGCCTGGTTCGCCTCAGCACCAAACGAGTGACCCATGACCCAAAAGCTACCCAGCAGCAGGGCGAAGAACAAAATGAGGCGAATGAACACGGTGTTAGCTCCTCGGAGTCGAAACGGTACGCCTCAACGGTACCACCGCGCGGGCTACGGCGTGGGGCGCACGAGTGCGCCGTCGCTGAATTCAACCGAGTAGTCGGTGGCTTCTTGCTTGTGCGGGGCCCAATAGTCGGTGCTGATGATTTGGGCGCCGCTTGAAAGTGCGGCGTCACGCTCGCTGGGGTCGGTTTGAAGATCACTGTCGGCACGGGTTCGTACGAGTGCGCCCTGATCGATGAGCGTGCTGATGGTGGCTGGGTCGGGGGTGTTGTGCACAACGAAAGGCGTGGCATCCGCTGCGACAAACTCACTTCGCCCGATGATCATCGTGCGCTCGTTCTCGGGACGTGCCGTATACAACGCAGCAACGTCATCATTCGGATGCATGACGACGATGACACGGTCGCGCGCTTGGCCGATCGTCGGCCACTGGGACAAATCACTCGGGCGCAACAGGCTGCGGCCCAGGTTCTTGTTGATTGCCTCGTCGACGAGGGCGAGGTTTTCGATGCTCCAATTGTCGAGCGTCGGGTCAAGGAAGTTATAGTCACTCTTGAACTCGATCAGCACGATGAGAGGCACGTGGCCACGGTGGGAGTCAGACCAGCGCTTGATCTCTTTGAGGGCGAGGGGGAACTCGGGTGCGTTCGAGCCGTTCGCCAGCAGAGGCACATGGGTCAGGCGTAGGTTGCCGTTGTTGTGCACCCGCAGGTCGAGCTCGATACTGCGAACGCCCTCGTCAAGCTGTTGCCAGAGGTTTGGGTGCGTGTAGGCGAGTTTTGCGGGCTCGCCAGGCTTGGCGACTCGAAGCACGAGGTTTTGCAGGGCATTCGGCTGTTTCGCGTAACTGTTGTGGCTTGCGATGTACTGCACGCTCGTCAGTGGCAGGGCGTCATCGATCGGCGTTTCTTCCCACTCGCTCAACGGGCCGCCCCAGTCGCGGATGAGACCAAGCTGGTCGACTGCGGCATCCGCTTGCGCTTTGCGATCGAAGTATCCGATGATTGCTGAGTTTGCCCACACGACACCAACGAAAACGATCGCGAAGACAAGAAGCCACCCCAAGAGTTTGCCGAGAAACCTCACGAGAGCCATACGGCCAGGGTAGTGGCCTGGCAGAGCGTTTTGTGGCAGGTTTCGTGCGGCGAATCTCTGATGCAACGTTGCACCTCGCGCAATCTGAGAATTGCGCGTACGATGAATGTATGAGCACGCTCGCGCTGGATCAGCAAAGTACCGCATTCGCCGACGGCTTCAATATGTTGCTCGGCACGGCAGGCAATGGTGCGCTGCTTGCAGAGCTGCTCGGTGTCACACCGGCCCAGGTCACTCGCTGGCGCAACGGTACACAGAAGCCTTCGCTGGAATCCACCCGCGCAATCTTAGATTTTGCGTACATCATCACGCGTGCTGAAGCGACGATGCACGAGGCGGTCGTGCCGATCTGGCTCGATTCACCCAACCAGTTTCTGCGCGGGGCGACACCGCGCGATTGCATCAAACTTGGGCTCATCGCTCAGGTGATCGGCGCGCTTGACGCCGCAGATGAGGGCGCTTACGCGTAACGCATGCGTTTGTTTCGCTGCTATCCGCGTATCGCCGGTGCGCGCCCCGGCCGACCGGGACACTGGTCGTTCGTGCCGCGTCCACAGACGCAGGGCCGTTGGGACAACGCCGAGCTTTACGATTCCTGGTATTTCTCCCGCAGCGCGGTTGGTGCTGTCGCTGAGAGCTTCTACTCGTTGAACCGCTGGATCCCCGAGGTTTTTCTCACCCCGGCGGGGCAACCTCGCGCAATCGCGGAGTTCGAGTTCACGGGCTCGCCGCTGCTCGACCTCGACGACCCGACGACACTGCTCGACCTCGACGAACGACCAAGCGGCATCGTCATCGCCAACCTCGCGCACACGCAACAGCTTGCGCGCCGAATCTTCGAAACGCACGGTGGCCGCCACGCCGGCATTTCATGGTGGTCGAGTCAGTTGCCGAGCGAAACATCCGTCGTGCTCTGGGTGTCGGATGCTGCGCCACCCGCGGGGCTCAAACTCATCGGCATCCAAAACCTGAGTGTTGATCACCCCGCTGTCGTCGACGCCGCCACGAAGCTGTATCGCCGGCTCGGCTGAGCCGGGCTACCGCCCGATCGACCCAGTGTTTCCGTGCGCCGGGAACATTTCAGGTGTGAGCTCATCAATCAACTCGCCCGGCTTGACGCCGAGAGCATCCGCGATGCGTACCAGCGTGAAGACGTTGGGGAGTGCATAGCCGTTCTCGTAAGAGCGGATGTTTGAGGTTCCAACGTCACTCGCGTGCGCGAGTTTCTCTTGCGTGTACTCGATCGCAATGCGGCGCTTCTTGATCGCCTTGCCGAGTTCTTCGGCTGCCGGTGAGGGAATTCGCGCCATGTATTCAGGGTGCTAATACCCGGGCATTTGCACGAGACTACTAATCTGCGCGTACTAGTACGCTTAACGCGTGAATCAGGCACGCGATGAGGGGAAGCAGCCAGCAGAACAGCTGGTGAAGTCGCGCCAGCGTGTGTCAGATCACGGCGAGGTGTTTACGCCGAGCTGGCTCGTGAACGACATGCTCGACCTCGTCAAAGATGAAACTGAGCGCATCGACTCGCGTTTTCTTGAACCGGCGTGTGGGTCGGGCAATTTCTTGGTGCCGATTCTGCAACGCAAGCTCGCGGCGGTGCAACAGCGCTACGGCAAGAGCGAGTTCGAGCGCAATCACTATGCACTGCTCGCACTCATGTGTGTGTACGGCATCGAGCTGCTTGCCGACAACGCCGAAGAATGCCGAGACAACCTCGCTGAAGTCTTTGACGCATTCCTGAAGAAGTCGGATGTCGTCTGGCACCAAGCCGCCCGAGTCGTGCTCGCGGCGAACATCGTGCAGGGTGATGCGCTCAAGCTCGAAACCGCCGACGGTGAGCCGATCATTTTTCCCGAGTAGGCGTACCTCGGAACGGGCAAGTATCAGCGCCGCGACTTCACGTTCGAGAACCTCACGCAGCGCGCCGACATGCAGGTGGGCCTCTTCGACGCGTTCGAAGAGCATGACATCTTCACCCCCGTCAAGACGTACCCCGCCATGACGGTGCACGAAATCGCCGCAACACTCCCGTCGGTCCCTGAGCGAGCGAAGCGAGACGAAGGGCCCCCGAAGTGACCCTCGCCCAGCTCAACTACAACCCCGACGTTCTCACGTGCATCGCCAACCTCTCAAACGACGAGGTATTCACCCCGCCCGAGCTCGCGAACCAAATGCTCGACGATCTTGCCTCCGCGTGGGCTGACGCGAACAATGGCGCAGACATCTGGTGTGACTCATCGATGACATTCCTCGATCCGTTCACCAAGAGCGGCGTCTTCTTGCGCGAAATCACGAGCCGCCTGGTCAACGGTCTCGCCGACGAGATCCCCGATCTGACCGAGCGCGTCGACCACATTCTCACGAAGCAGGTGTTCGGCATCGCGATCACCAATCTCACCGCGTTGCTCGCGCGCCGGTCGGTGTATTGCTCGAAGTTCGCCAACGGCAAGTACTCGATCGCGAGCAGTTTTGAAACGGATGCCGGAAACATCTGGTTCGAACACACCGAGCACACGTGGGTCAACCGCAAGAAAGCGGAGCGCGTACACCCAACCTCCGGCGCGATCGAGAAGGTCGAGGTTGAAGGAACCGGGCGCTGCACGTTCTGCGGAGCGGCGGAATCCGAGTACAACCGTTCAGGCGATCTCGAAACTCACGCGTACGAGTTCATTCACACCGACGACATCAAAGCTCGCCTTGCCGAGCTGTTTGGAGCAGACGTGCACTTCGACGTCATCATTGGCAATCCGCCGTACCAGTTAAGCGACGGTGGTGGCACCGGATCGAGTGCTGGGCCCATCTACAACAAATTCATCGACCAAGCGAAGCGGTTAGAGCCGCGCATGCTCACTATGGTCGTGCCGTCGAAGTGGTTCTCTGGTGGTAAGGGTCTGGATGAATTCCGTTCTGAGATGCTCGGCGATCGGCGGATTCGGCACCTGGTCGACTTTCCAGATTCCCGGGAAGCCTTTAGCGGCGTCGACGTCGCTGGTGGAGTTTGTTTCTTTCTCTGGGATCGAGACAACCCTGGGACGTGCATCGTTGAGACACGAGCGACAGGAACCGTCACGGTTGCGGAACGGACCCTCGATCAGTACGACGTGTTTGTTCGTGACAATCGTGCGCTTGAAATCACCGAACGGATCGGCCGACAGGGTGAACCGGGGCTATCCGGTTTTGTGTCTCCGAGATCGCCGTTCAATGTGGATCCTGAGCATGAGAACGATCTCGAAGGCGATCTCTACCTTTACGCAGTAGGCGGGGACAAGCGCGTTGCGCGCCAATACGTCGGCCGGAGTTCGGAACTCGTTGATAGTTGGAAGGTTCTGCTATCGAAAACATCGAGCGAGCACGCTGGCCAGACTGACAAGAGTGGCCGCCGTCGGGTCCTTTCCCGGATCGAAGTCATGCCCCCTGGTTCAGTGTGCACAGGTTCCTATCTCGTCCTGGGACCCTGCGAGACCCAAGCCCAAGCCGAGAACGTTTCGGCCTATCTGAAGACTCGCTTGGTCCGATTCTTGGTCTCCACCGTTTTGCTCACGCAGAACATCACTCGTGGATCATTTGCGTTTGTTCCCATGCAAACGTGGGACCGCACCTGGACGGATGCAGAACTCTACGAGAAGTATGGTCTGACCGACGACGAGATCGCGTTCATTGAATCGCAGATCAAGCCAATGGAGCTGGGCCTTGATCTCGGAGAGTAATGACATCCGCGCACTTGAGCCGGCAAAGCCGGTGTTTCATCCACGCATCTATGCCTGGAGTTCACCCGATGTGGCCGAATGGCGGCGTGATTGCCTGAAGATCGGTCAGACCAGCCGTGCAGACGTCAATGTGCGCATCAAAGAGTCGCAGGGCCAGCAGCAGATTCCATACACGGTCGAGGTAAACCGCTCAGCAGCTCGCGAAGACGGCACCCTTGTTTCCGACAAGCAGGTAATCGCACGGCTCGTCGAGAAGGGTGCCGAGGTCGTCAAGTATGGCTCGAGCGAGGAGTGGGTTCGGTGCACCGCCGTCGAGGTAGAAACTGCTATCACCGAACTCCTCGCTCGTGACACGTACGAGGGCACCCACCACGAAACATTCGGGATGCGCCCCGAGCAGCAAGCGGCCGTCGACAAGGCATACTCGTTCATCAACGATGCGTGGCAACGCGACGACGAACGTACGCCTGAGTTCCTCTGGAACGCGAAGATGCGCTTCGGCAAGACGTTTACGACCTACCAACTCGCCAAACGCCTCGGTGCCAAGCGGGTGCTCGTGCTGACTTTCAAGCCTGCTGTTGAAGGTGCCTGGAGGGAAGACCTTGAGAACCACGTCGACTTCAACGGCTGGGTGTTCCGTTCGCAGAAGTCGCTCAAAACAGACGGCGACCCGCGAAACGTGCCGGAAGATACATCGTTGGTGTACTTCGCCTCGTTCCAAGACGTGCTCGGCAAAGACAAGAAGACCGGCGCCTACAAGCCAAAGAATGACTGGCTTCGCGACATTCGCTGGGATCTGGTGGTCTTTGACGAGTATCACTTTGGGGCGTGGCGAGAGAAGTCGAAAGAGCTTTTCGAAGGCGAAGACGAGAAGACGCAGAAAAAGGAAGAGCAGCTCGAGTTCTCAGCGGTCGAAGCTGACTTTGCGCAGGCGTTCGAAGAAGAAGGGTGGACCGAAGACTCTATCCTCGCGATTGAAGCGCGTGCATATCTCTACCTTTCGGGTACGCCCTTTAAGGTGCTCGCCGAAGGGCGTTTCATCGAAGACCAGCTCTACAACTGGACCTACACCGACGAGCAGCGTGCGAAGGCAGAGTTTGCTGCGGGGCATCCGAACGAACGCAACCCATACGAGTCACTGCCAGAACTGCGGCTAATGACCTACCAAATGCCGGAACACATTGTCGCGATCGCGAGCGGGGGAGAGTTCAACGAGTTCGACCTCAACGCGTTCTTCGCGGCGACCGGTGACGGTGCAACCGCGGAGTTCACGCACAAAGACGGCGTGCAGAAGTGGCTGGACATCATTCGCGGCGAAGACAAGTCGCAGATTGTAGACACGCTGAAACAGGGCGGCAAGTCGTTCTTTCCGTATTCAGACACGCGCCTGCTGCCCTATATGAATCACTCGCTCTGGATGCTTCCTCGCAAAGCGTCATGTGCAGCGATGGTGAACTTGCTAGCCGAACCACAGAACACCTGGTGGCGGCAGTTCACGGTCGTCAACGTCTCTGCCGATGGTGTCGGGGTCGGGCTCGCTGCTGTTGAACCCGTGAAAGTGGCGATCGGCAACGGATACGAGACCAAGACCATCACGCTCACCGTCGGCAAACTCACAACTGGTGTGACCGTACCGCCGTGGACATCGATGCTGATGCTGCGTAATCTGCAAGCGCCAGAAACGTACTTTCAGGCAGCGTTTCGGGTGCAATCACCCTGGACCGTGCGAAACCCGGACGGTGACGACCCGAACCGTGTCGACGTGCTCAAACCAGTTTGTTACGTCTTCGACTTCGCGCCCACTCGTGCGCTGCGCCAGGTCAGTAACTACGGTGTCGGGCTGCAACCAGAAGAGCCAAACCCACAAAAGGCTGTGGCTGAGTTGGTCGGCTTCCTGCCCGTGCTCGCCTACGACGGCTCGACGATGCGCCAGGTCGATGCCGGCCAGGTGCTTGATCTGGCGATGTCAGGGACATCCGCAACCCTTTTGGCGCGCAAGTGGGAGTCGGCGCTGCTCGTGCACGTCGACAACTACACACTCGACCGGTTGCTTGCGAACGAGCGGGCACTCAACGCCGTGCTGAGCATCGAAGGATTCCGGTCACTCTCGAAGCAAGAGGTAGAAGCCGTCGTGAACCGAAGTGCGTCGATTCAGAAGACGAAGAAAGAAGCCGGCGACGACCTGCCCGAGAAAGAGCGCAAGGCACTCGACGACGAGCAGAAAGAACTCAAGAACACTCGCAAGGTGATTCAACAAAAACTCATCAAGTTTGCGACGCGAATCCCTGCGTTCATGTACCTCAGCGACTACCCGGAACTGACGTTGCGAGACGTCATCGAAAAGGTCGAACCGGCGCTGTTCACACAAGTCACCGCTCTGTCGATCGAGGACTTCCAGCTGCTGGTTTCGCTGGGTGCCTTCAACGCGACGCAGATGAACGATGCCGTGTTTGCGTTCCGGCGTTACGAAAACGCCTCATACTCGTACACAGGCATCAACTCGCACCCCGAGCTCAAAACCTACGGCGGGTGGAACACGGCGATCGCGATCGAGGAAGTCGCGCTCTAGACTTGCGCCCGTGGCCTGCGCCCGGCGGGGGGAGGCCTGGCGGCCCTGTCAGAGCAGCGCGGTAACGTGGGAGCACATGATCCCGCCGTTCTTCACGCAGCGTCCTCAGTGGCGTGAACGTACCGAGCACCTCATTGAGTTGCTCGGGCGAATCAGCGCGGTCGAAGAGCTTTCTGGGCGCACGCCCGAGTTGCGCAGACAGAACCGTATCGGCTCAGTGCACTCCTCGACCGCTATTGAGGGAAATGTGCTGAGTCTCGAGCAGGTGGCGGATGTCGCCAATGGCGTGCCAGTTTTCGGACCACAGCGCGATGTCAAAGAGGTAGAGAATGCGCTCGCGGCGTATGAGGCGCTCGACAATTTCGACCCGTGGAGCGTTGAGGACTTTTTGCGGGCGCATGAGCTGCTGACTGTGGGGCTGATCACTGAGGCCGGCGCGTTTCGTACGGTCGATGTGGAAATCGTCGGACTCAACGGCGATGTGCTTCACACCGGTTCATCTGCCGAGAAGGTTCCGCGGCTCATCGCCGAGCTTTTCGAATGGGGGAGTTCAAGCGATGAGCATCCGCTTGTCGTCTCGAGCGCCGCGCACTTTCTCATTGAGCACATTCACCCGTTCCGAGATGGCAACGGACGCATCGGGCGCTTGTGGCAGACACTGATTCTCAGTCGGTGGCGCCCGGTCTTTGCCTGGATGCCGACCGAGACGCTGATTCGCCAGCATCAGCAGGGTTATTACGACGCACTTCAGGCTTCGCGAACTCCGGAGATCGACGCGGCGCCGTTCATCGACTTTATGCTCGACGTCATCACTGAGTCGCTCATGACGTATCAGCAGCGCGCACTTGCAAAACCGAATGTCGGAGTAAATGTCGGAGTAAATGTCGGAGTAAACGACCAAATTATCGCCTTGATTCGAGCTGATCCATCCCGGAGCGCTCGCGAGCTTGGCGAGTTCCTGGGCATAACCTCGAGAACAATCGAGCGCCACATTGCACAGCTTCGCGGTCAGGGGCAACTACGCCGTGAAGGTTCAGACAAGACCGGCCGCTGGGTGGTGCTCGAGAGCTGAAGCGCCCACCGCGTTCACACACACACCGAACTCTGAGTATCCTTTGAGGATTCTCCCCGGCTGGGTTGCTAGCGTTCAGGCTGAGAAACATCATGTTTGAACATCCACTGCCGAACTCACCTCACACCGAACCGCTCACAGCTCTTGCCCCGATTCGTCGGAGTGCTGTTGCGGCCCCGAAGCAGCCCACGTGGGCCTGGCTTGTGACCGCCTTTGCGCTTCTTGCCACGATCGCACTCATTGCTTCGATGTTCGTGCTCGACAACCGCACGAACATGCGCCTCGACCAGGCATCGACAGACACGGTGGCATACACGGATGCTGTCCGGGCAAACGCGGCAGCCCATGCCGGCCTCGAAGATGCCACCGTCGCCCTTGCGTCATACACAAGCAAGCTTGACGCGACCGTCGCCAAGGCCAACGAGTACCCCGAACTGTTTAGCTCAGAAGCGCTCGGCAAATTCGAAGCCGCTGTCGCTGCGTACTCGGCCGAAGCTGATGTCGAACCCACCCCAGCGGAATTGGGTCAGGTTGATCTCGA
Source organism: uncultured Microbacterium sp. (assembly GCA_964616805.1). Classification (GTDB taxonomy): domain Bacteria; phylum Actinomycetota; class Actinomycetes; order Actinomycetales; family Microbacteriaceae; genus Microbacterium. Next base: position 46,488 of record CAZTUC010000005.1, read on the forward strand.
ATCCCTCGACGAGCAGTATCGCTATGGCGGTGAGTCGTATGCCTCGGCAGCAGCACAGATCGCGGAGCAAACCCTGGCGTTCCGCACGCAGACGCAGCAAATCGAGCAGCGCACCGCAGCACTGCAGGCCAAACGCGACGCTGTTGACGCGTCGCTTGTCGCCCTCGCCAGCACGGCTGTTGAGCTCGCACCGGATGCGAACGAGAAATACCCCAAAGCATCCGCTGAGGCGATCGCAATGAGCGCAGACACACTCGCTGTTATCGCGAGCATCGCTGACGGCGGCTTCGTCGCAACCGCTGACAGCAGGCCGACGGCCGCGCTCTACAGCTATGTCAACGCGATTTTGGCGGCGGATGCTTCGCACGCCAAAACCGTCGAAGCTGAGCGTCTCGCTGAAGAAACACGTCTCGCCGAAGAGGCCCGCAAGGCTGAAGAAGCCAAGCAGGCAGCGGCGTTGCAAGCGGCCAGCAGTAGCTCCGGTAGTAGCTCCAGCAGTAGCTCCGGTGGCACCTCGGCGCCGACCTACTCAGGCGGCGGCTCGAAAGAGTCATGGATGGCCGCGGCCGGCATTGCTGAATCTGACTGGGGTTACGTCGACTACATCGTCACGCGCGAGTCGGGCTGGAACCCGAACGCGGTCAACCCGTCATCGGGCGCATCGGGGCTTGTGCAGGCGCTCCCGTGTGGCAAGGTCCCCGGAAGCTGCTTCGACCCCGTCGACAATCTCTCCTGGGCAGACGGGTACGCCAAGTCGCGTTACGGTTCGTGGGCGGCTGCGTACGACTTCTGGACGTCGAACCACTGGTGGTAACCGGCCTCGCTGCCGCCGCCCTTCGTCTCGGTTCGCTCGCTCAGGGACCGGCTGCGTGTTCACCATGCGCACGACTGTGGCTCTGGGAAGCATCCGATTTCGCAAACTGAGAAGAATTGCAAATCTTCACACCCCATTTGGTGGTGAAAAGGTGCTTTGGATGCCTGAAAGTAGAAGTAGCTCAAGTTTGAGCACCTGCTTTCAGTAGTCGAAACCACCAAGGAGTCCTCATGACTGCATACGAAGACGACATCAAGTCGATTGAAGCCCTCAAAGAGCAGTTCGGCTCGAGCTGGGATGCAATCAACCCTGAGTACGTCGCCCGCTTGCGCGCCGAGAACCGTTTCAAGACGGGTCTTGAGATCGCTCAGTACACCGCCGACATCATGCGCAAAGACATGGAAGAGTACGACGCTGACTCGTCGCTCTACACCCAGTCGCTCGGCGTCTGGCACGGTTTCATCGGCCAGCAGAAGCTGATCTCGATCAAGAAGCACCTCAAGACCACGAACAAGAAGTACCTCTACCTTTCGGGTTGGATGGTTGCAGCCCTCCGCTCAGAGTTCGGTCCGCTGCCTGACCAGTCGATGCACGAGAAGACCTCGGTCCCCGCCCTCATCGAAGAGATCTACACGTTCCTGCGCCAAGCAGACACCCGCGAGCTTGACTTGCTGTTCACGAAGCTCGACGACGCACGCGCCGCCGGCGACGACACCGCCGCTGAGTTCATTCAGTCGCAAATCGACAACTACGAAACCCACGTTGTGCCGATCATCGCTGACATCGACGCCGGTTTCGGTAACCCAGAAGCAACCTACCTGCTCGCGAAGAAGATGATCGAAGCTGGCGCTTGCGCGATCCAGATCGAGAACCAGGTTTCTGACGAAAAGCAGTGTGGCCACCAAGACGGCAAGGTCACTGTTCCGCACGAGGACTTCACCGCCAAGCTCAACGCTGTTCGCTACGCGTTCCTCGAACTCGGCATCGACAACGGTGTTGTTGTAGCCCGCACCGACTCGCTCGGTGCCGGCCTCACCCAGAAGCTCGCCGTGGTCAACACGCCTGGCGACTTGGGTGACCAGTACAACGCCTTCCTCGATGTTGAAGAGGTAGACGCTGACTCGCTGCTCGATGGCGACGTCATCATCAAGCGTGAGGGCAAGATCGTCCGCCCGAAGCGCCTGGCTTCGAACCTGTACCAGTTCCGTGCTGGCACCGGTGAAGACCGCGTTGTGCTCGACTGCATCACGTCGCTGCAAAACGGTGCTGACCTGCTCTGGATCGAAACCGAGAAGCCGCACGTTGAGCAGATCGCTGGCATGGTTGACCGTATTCGTGAGGTCATCCCGAACGCGAAGCTCGTCTACAACAACAGCCCGTCGTTCAACTGGACCCTCAACTTCCGTCAGCAGGCGTACGACGCCCTCGCTGCAGAAGGCAAGGACGTTTCGGCATACGACCGCGACAAGCTCATGAGCGTTGACTACGACGGCACCGAGCTTGCCGAACTGGCTGACGAGAACATCCGCACGTTCCAGGCGGATGGCTCGAAGCGTGCCGGTATCTTCCACCACCTCATCACCCTGCCGACGTACCACACGGCAGCGCTCTCGACCGATGATCTCGCCAAGGGCTACTTCGCCGACCAGGGCATGCTCGCCTACGTCGCAGGTGTTCAGCGTCGCGAGATCCGCGAGGGCATCGCAACTGTCAAGCACCAGAACATGGCTGGTAGCGACATCGGCGACAACCACAAGGAATACTTCGCCGGTGACGCAGCCCTCAAGGCTGGCGGCAAAGACAACACGATGAACCAGTTCGGCTAAAGCGCAAAACGCAAAGCCACAGGTTTTGAGCAAGCGGGTCCGGTCACCAACCGGGCCCGCTTTGCGTTACATCCGTTTCTTTCCTAGATGTGAATAAACCTCTAACTTCATCCGCCACTTTTTGTCATATACGAAAGTAGGTACTCGAAAGCCCCCATAATGTTGCATATGTCAATAATCGGAATCGTAAAAGAAGCTGCTGGTGAGAATCGTGTTGCGATCGCCCCGGCGACCATCCCGAAGCTGACCGGGCTCGGGTACGACGTTGTTATCGAGACGGGTGCTGGTGCACTCGCTTCGTATGATGACGATGCGTATGTCGCTGCTGGGGCAAAGGTCGTTTCTACACAGGACGCCTGGGGCAGTGATGTTGTTGTCAAGGTGAATGCGCCAGCGGATGCTGAGATTGGTCAGTTGAACAAGGGCACGACGCTCATTGCGTTGCTTGCCCCGGCGTTGAGCCCCGAGCTGCTTGAGAAGCTGGCGGCTGCCGGTGTGACGGCCCTTGCACTCGATGCGGTGCCGCGTATCTCGCGGGCGCAGTCGATGGATGTGCTCAGCTCCATGGCAAACATTGCTGGCTATCGGGCCGTTGTTGAGGCAGCCAACGAGTTTGGTCGCTTCTTCACCGGTCAGGTCACGGCCGCTGGTCGCGTTCCCCCAGCGAAGGTGCTCGTTGCCGGTGCCGGTGTTGCCGGTCTTGCTGCAATTGGTGCTGCCGCGTCGATGGGTGCGATCGTTCGTGCGACTGACCCGCGCCCTGAGGTTGCCGACCAGGTGGCATCCGTTGGTGGGCAGTACCTCGAGGTCATTGTTCCGGAAGAGAAGAAAGAAGTCTCATCCGACGGCTATGCCAAGGCAACAAGCGAGGCGTACAACCAGGCCGCTGCAGACCTGTACACGGCGCAGGCCAAAGATGTTGACATCATCATCACGACCGCGCTGATTCCGGGTCGTGCCGCACCCGTGCTGATCACGAAATCGGATGTTGCTGAGCTCAAGCCCGGCAGCGTGATTGTCGACATGGCCGCAGGCCAGGGCGGCAACGTCGAGGGATCGGTTGCAGGCGAGAAGGTTGTCACCGAAAACGGTGTCACGATTCTTGGCTACACCGACCTTGCCGGCCGCTTGTCAAACCAAGCTTCGCAAATGTACGGCACGAACGTTTCGAACCTCATCAAGCTGCTCACGCCCGAGGGTGACGGCAACCTGACGATCGACGAAGAAGACCAGGTACAGCGTGCTGTCACGGTCACGCAAAATGGCGCCGTCACGTGGCCACCACCACCCGTTGCAGTTTCGGCTGCGCCGGTGGCTGCCGCTCCGGTCCAGGCAATCGAACCGAAGCCGAAGAAGACACTTTCGGCCGGCGCTAAGACGGGGCTGATCGCTGTCGGACTGGCCCTTCTGGGTGCCCTCTTCTACTGGGCTCCGGCACCATTGCCGCAACACTTCTTGACCCTCACGCTCTCCGTTGTGATCGGGTTCTATGTGATCGGCAACGTGGCGCACGCGCTGCACACACCACTGATGAGTGTGACCAACGCGATTAGTGGCATCATCATCGTCGGCGCGCTTTCACAATTGGCAAGTGAGCACGTGATTGTGCAGATTCTGGCTGCGATCGCTGTGCTGGTTGCAAGTATCAACATTTTTGGTGGCTTCGCGGTGACCCGACGAATGCTCGCCATGTTCCGTAAGGGAGAAAACTGATGACCGCCGTAAACGTTGCAAGCGCGGCATACATCGTCGCCGCCCTGCTGTTCATCATGAGCCTTGCTGGGCTCAGTAAGCACGAGTCGTCACGCAAGGGCGTCGTGTACGGTATCGCCGGTATGGCGATCGCCCTCGCCGTGAGCATCTGGGCAACCATCGAGAAGATGTGGGGCGAGCCCCAGCTCACCCTTGGCCTGGTGCTGCTGGTTGGCGCGATGGTCATTGGTGCTGCGATTGGTTTGTGGCGGGCAAAGCGCGTCGAGATGACGGGCATGCCCGAGCTCATCGCCCTGCTGCACTCATTCGTGGGGCTCGCGGCCGTGCTTGTTGGCTGGAACGGTGCAATCGACCACAGTGATGTGCCGGAAAACCTCACGAGCATTCACAACGCTGAAGTCTTCATCGGTGTCTTCATCGGTGCTGTGACCTTCACCGGATCGATCGTTGCGTACCTCAAGCTCTCAGGCAAGATGTCGTCGAAGCCGCTCATGCTGCCGGGCAAGAACTTCCTCAACATCGGTGCGATCGTGCTGTTCATTGCGCTGACGGTTTGGTACGTCAACTCGCCACAACTGTGGCTGCTTGTTGTTGTCACCGCGCTCGCGCTCGCTTTGGGTTGGCACCTTGTTGCCTCGATCGGTGGCGGCGACATGCCCGTTGTCGTTTCGATGCTCAACAGCTACTCGGGTTGGGCCGCTGCTGCCGCAGGCTTCTTGCTGAACAACACACTGCTGATCATCACCGGTGCCCTCGTGGGATCGTCGGGTGCGTACCTGTCGTACATCATGTGTCGGGCAATGAACCGTTCGTTCATTTCGGTTATCGCTGGTGGTTTCGGTATCGAAGCGCCAAAGGGCGATTCGGATGACGAGATGGGTGAGTACACCGAAGTCACCGCTGTCGAGGTGGCAGACAAGCTCGCAAATGCGAACTCGGTGGTCATCGCCCCCGGTTACGGCATGGCGGTCGCGCAAGCACAGCACTTGGTTGCAGAGCTCACCGAGCAATTGCGTAACAACGGCACGCAGGTGCGTTTTGCGATCCACCCGGTTGCCGGGCGTCTTCCTGGTCACATGAACGTGTTGCTGGCTGAAGCCCGTGTGCCGTACGACATCGTCGAAGAGCTCGAAGACATCAACGATGACTTCGCAGATACCGATGTTGTGCTCGTTATCGGCGCAAACGACACGGTCAACCCGGCGGCATCCGAAGACCCAGGTTCACCCATCGCGGGCATGCCGGTTTTGCACGTGTGGGAAGCCGACCAGGTTGTTGTGTTCAAGCGTTCGATGGCTTCGGGTTACGCGGGTGTGCCAAACCCGCTCTTCTACCGCGAGAACGCTTCGATGCTGTTCGGTGACGCCAAGCAGCGCGTCGACGACATTCTGCGGGCCCTCGTGCCTGCCGGGTCGTCGCACTAGGCCGCCGCTCTCGATACCCGCCTTTTCACATTGACCCGCGCAGTTTCCCCGCCGCCACGCACTTTCTCGCCGAGAAACTGTATGGCATCGGGGAAAGTGCGCGGGTCAATATGTTTTACGTGCGGGGCGGATGCCGCATGGGGCATGGGAGCGTGATGCAGTGACTTCAGCTGACTCAGCCAGCTCTGCAGACATCCGCAAGGTGCTCTTGCGGTTTGCACCCATGGTCTACGGGCCAACGCTGCTGTTCGCGCTCGGTGAGGGGGCGGTCTTTCCGCTGATTCCGATCATCGCTGTATCGCTCGGGGCGAGTATCCCGGCGGCAGCGCTTGTCGCAGCGGCCCTCGTTGTCGGGCAGCTGATCGGGAACGTACCGGCGGGTGCCCTTGTTGCGCGCTTTGGCGAGCGGGCAACGATGATCGGGGGAGCACTCGTCGCACTCGGTGCCGCGGCAGGCTTGGCGCTGTCTTCCGATTTGTGGGTGTTCAGCGCTGCCGCGTTTGTGCTTGGGCTCAGCGCCGCGGTGTTCACCCTTGCTCGGCATGCATTTATGACAATGCATGTGCCCTATGCGTTCCGAGCGCGATCGCTTGCGCTGCTGGGCGGTACCTTTCGGCTTGGGATGTTCATCGGCCCGTTCATCGCGGCTGGGCTTCTCGCCGCGTTTCACAATCAGCGCGCGACGATCTGGTTCATGGCCGGATGCATCGTCGCGATGCTGGTACTGCTGACGTTCGGTCGTGAACCCGCAGAAATTGCGACACCGGCCAGCACGAAAGCGGATGGTGCGGCCGCCGAACGCCTCGGCGTCTTCGCGACCATGTGGCAAAACCGCGGTGTGCTCAGTCGCCTGGGCGTTGCCGCGGCATCTCTTTCCGCACTGCGGAGTGCGCGAAACGTGGTGCTTCCGCTGTGGGGTGTTTCGATTGATCTCGATCCGAGCACGATCGCGCTCGTGATCGGTGTCTCGGGAGCCGTCGACTTTGCGCTCTTCTACGTGAGCGGTCAGATCATGGATCGTTTCGGCCGCCTCTGGTCGGCGCTTCCGGCGATGCTCATCATGGGTGGCGGCTTTCTCGCGCTCGCGCTGACTGCGGCATCCGCTGACGCGGGCATCTGGTTCGGTGCCTTCGGTGTGCTGATTGGCGTTGGCAACGGCCTCTCGAGCGGTATTTTGATGACTCTCGGATCCGACCTTGCCCAGCAAGACAACCCGGGGCCCTTCCTGGGCTCGTGGCGCACCCTCACAGATGCGGGCGGGGCAAGCGCGCCACTGTTGGTTTCCGCGATTTCGGCAGCTGTCTCGCTTTCGGTAGCCACGGCAGTGATCGGATGTATCGGCCTGCTCGGCGCTGTTGCCTTCGCCCGCTGGGTGCCGCGCTACGTTCCCCGCCGCTCGTAGTCTGCTTCATCTGGCCTCGCGACATCCGTTTCATCTTCACCCATACACTTTCCCCGGCGCCATACAGTTTCTCGGCGAGAAAGTGCGCGGCGGCGGGGAAACTGCGCGGCTCAACGTAGTAGGACGTTTGCTCGATACATCAACCCACACTGGGTCTTCTCGAGAAGTTATTCACATCGGGCAGGCTGAGCTGAATCGGCCGCCCACAATAGGCGATGCTTCGAGCATGCCAACCATCACTGAAGTGCGCAGCCAACTGCAGTCACGCGATCACTTACTTGCAAGCGGCCACAGCGATCACCAGATTTCGCAACGTGTGCGAGCCGGTGAATTGGTGCAGGTGCGACGCGGCCAATTCATGGCATCGGATGACTGGGGCAAGCATCGATTCGAGGCGCAACACCTTGCACAAGTTGTTGCGGCGCAGGCTACACCCGCGTTACGCAACAGCGTCTTTTCGCACACCGCCGCCGCAGCCGTTCACGGGTTACCACTGATCAGTAACCGGCCGAAGCTTTTGCACTTGACCGGTGCGCCCCACTCGCGTCCGGCGCCTGGGCTCATGCGCCACACTGATGCACTCAGCGATGATGACATCGTCGAGGTTGGCGGAATACGCGTGACTTCGCTGGAGCGAACGGCTTACGACCTCGCGCGTACCCTCGACCTCGCGGGTGCGATGGCTGCTGTCGATGCTGTGCTCGCGCGTGTCGGGGGAGATCCACGAGACTTTGACGCAGGCACGGCCGAAACGGTGCGCGAGCGACTGGGGGCTCGAGCCGCGGCATCCGATCGTGGCGTCAGGCAGGCCCGCTTCGTCTTCGGGTTTGCAGATGGTCGAGCCTCGAGCGCCATCGAGAGTCTGGGACGCTTGCGCGCGTATGAGGCGGGGTTTCGCGAGTTTCGATTGCAGGTTCCGGTACCGGCGCCAAGGGGTGGTTTGTTCTGGGTTGACCTTCGCCTCGAAGAAGTGTCGCTTTGGATGGAGTTCGACGGCTTCGTGAAGCTTTCTGATTCGCAGATGCTGGGTGCGTTGACCCCAGCCGAAGCGGCTCGAGCAGAAAAAGAGCGCGAAGACTGGATACGCGGCACCACTGGTGACAGACTCGTGCACTTTGGTTGGGATGACGTGCGGTCAACGCATGCATTTCTGGAGCGGATGCAGGCATTTCACGTGCCTCTGCCGTAGGCAGATACGGGCGGGAATGTCGACCCATACATTTTCCCCGCCGCCCTACGGTTTCTTGGCGAGAAACTGCGCGGCGGCGGGGAAAATGTATGGGTCGAGGTGAATGGCGGATGCGGCGACGCGCGTGGGCAGTGCCGCTACAGCTGCTTCGTGTATGCCTCGGTCGTGATGAAGTCGGGGAAGTGAGACTGCAACGTCACCTCGCGGAAGATCTCGGCGGCGTCGTCGAAACGGTCCCCGTCGAATCGACGCGCCGAAGCAAGCACTTCTTCGAGCGTCTTTTCAACCAACTGGCTCGTGATGAGGGTTCGGTCTTCGGTGTGGCGCCCCTGGTGGATCCACTGCCACAGCTGCGAGCGGCTGATTTCTGCGGTTGAAGCATCCGATACGACGCTGTCAATCGCTGGGTTGCCGTCACCGCGCAGCCACGATTCCAGGTAGTTCACCGTTGCGGCAACATTGATGCGAACACCATCATCGGTTATCGGGCGGCCGATGCGAAGGTCGAGCATTTGCGCGGGGGAGGTGTACGCGTCCTCGCGCAGGTTGTCGAGCTGGTTGATGTTGTCACCAAGCACGTGGTCGAACTCCGAGCGAGCGATCGGTACGAGCTCGGGGCGGGCAACCCACGTGCCGTCAAAGCCATCACCGGCTTCACGTTTCTTGTCGGCGCGAACCTTGCTGGTGACTCGCTCGGCCCGCTCCAGGTGGTCGGTGTCAACGATCGCTGCACTCATGCCGCCGATCGCGTACGCGCCACGCTTGTGGCAGGTCTTCACCAGCAGATCGGTGAATGCCCGCATGAACGGCACCGTCATCGTCACATCGTTGCGGTCGGGCAGCACGAACCGTGCACCGCGGCCACGGTAGTTCTTGATGATCGAGAAGATATAGTCCCAACGCCCGGCGTTGAGGCCAGCTGCATGGTCGCGCAGTTCGTACAGGATCTCTTCCATCTCGAATGCTGCCGGCAGCGTCTCGATGAGAATTGTCGCGCGGATGGTGCCCGACTCAAGTCCCAACTCAGCCTCGGTGAACTTGAAAATGTCGTTCCAGAGTTTTGCTTCTTCGGCCGACTCGATCTTGGGGAGATAGAAGTAGGGGCCGCGGCCGCCATCGATGAGAGCCTGAGCGTTGTTGTACACGTAGAGCCCATAGTCGGTGAGTGCTCCCGAAGCTGGCGCTGTGCGACCCTGACGATCGGTGAAGCTGATGTGCTTTTCGGGCAGGTGCCAGCCGCGCGGGCGGAACGAAATCGTCGGCGTCTCGGCCGCGGTCACACCCGCAAGCTCTCCGCGAATTGCGTCACGCAACGTGATTTGGCCACCGATGATGTTCTCCCACGTGGGGCTCAGTGCGTCTTCGTGGTCAGCAAGCCAAACTTTCGCACCCGAGTTGAGTGCCGCAATAGCGGTAGCACGGTCGGTGGGGCCGGTAATTTCTACGCGGCGGTCTTCGAGACCGGGGGCAGCCCCGGCAACGCGCCAGTCAGCATCCGATCGGATGTGGGCGGTCTCGCTGCGCAACTGTGGGTCACGGCCGTTGCCAATCTCGTAGCGCTTGCGCTGCCGCTCGGCGAGAAGGTCGAACCGGCGACGCGCAAAGCGGTCGTGCAAGTCGGCGACGAACTCGACCGCGCCGGGCGTGAGAATCTCAGCGAAGCGTTCACCGGTCGGGCCGGTGATGGTCAGTTGTGGCTCTTGCGCCAGCGTTGCCGGGGTCATGGTCGTTACCTTTCGAAGAACGAGCCTCGAAGCTCGTACAACTACTTTGCGTGAAGTTCAACGGGTTCCCACCATCAAATCCGTGTGAAGTTTTCGCGTTCTTCTGCTTTCGTGAGAGAATGCTTGCTATGAGTATCACGTTCGCGCAGCCTGGTTCTGAAAGTTCACCGCTCGGTGAGGGTTCAGGGCAGATTGATCCGCTCGCAATTGGTCGGCGCATCCGCCAGTTGCGCAAGCAGAAGAGCCTCACGCTTGATGAGTTAGCGGATGCTATTGGTCGCGCACCAAGCCAGCTCTCGATGATCGAGACAGGCAAACGTGAGGCCAAGCTCTCGCAACTGCAAGCGATCGCTGCCGCCCTTGGGGTCTCGCTCGATGCGATTTTCGACGCCGGTCCACTCGATGAACGGGCCGAGCTTGAGCTTGCCCTGCAGCGCGCAATGAACTCGTCCACGTTTGCTCAACTTGGCATTGAGCCGTTTCGTATCGCTAAGTCGATGCCAACCGAAAGCGTCAAGGCGATCCTTGCGCTCTCGAGCGAAATCGACCGGCTGAAAGACGAGCGTTCAGCAACGCCCGAAGAAGCGCGTCGCGCAAACGTCGAACTGCGCCGTCTGATGCGCAGCAAGAACAACTACTTTGAAGAACTCGAAGTGGCAGCAACGAATCTGCGCGCAAGCATGGGTATGACAGAGGGCCCGATCACGCAACGGATGGCAAGTGACATCGCAGCCCACTTGGGGTTCACGCTGCACTATGCATCCGATTTGCCGCATTCGACGCGTTCGATCGCTGACTTGGAAAATGGCAAGCTGTATCTCACGCGCCGCACGCAAGCGAAAGGTGATGCGCGCACGGCCGTGCTGCAAGCGCTGAGTGCGCGCATTCTGGGGCACCAAGAACCGCGCAGCTATGCCGAGTTCTTGCGTCAGCGCGTTGAAACGAACTACCTCACGGGCGCGATCTTGATGCCTGAGGCCCACACCGCCGCGTTCTTGCAAGACGCCAAACAGCGCCGCGAGATCTCGATTGAAGACTTGCGTGATGCGTACACGGTTTCATATGAAACTGCCGCGCACCGATTCACGAATCTGGCCACGCAACACTTGGGCATTCCGGTGCACTTCTTGAAAGTGCACGAATCGGGCACGATCACGAAGGCGTACGAGAACGATGACGTGAACTTTCCCACCGATCGCTTGGGGTCGATCGAGGGGCAGATGTGCTGTCGCAAGTGGACGTCACGCGTGGTTTTCGACGTCGAAGACCGATTCAACCCGTACTACCAGTACACCGATACCGGCAACGGGACGTACTGGTGTACCGCTCGCGTCGAAGCGGCAAGTGAGGGCTTGCACTCGTTGAGTGTCGGGGTGCGATTCGACGACACCAAGTGGTTTGTCGGCCGCGACACGACCAATCGCGGTATCTCGCGGCACGCGGTCGAGCGTTGCTGCCGAGTTGCTCCGCCCGAGCTTGAAGCACGGTGGCGTGACAAGTCGTGGCCCAATGTTTCAACTCCGAGAACCCTCTTGGCAACCTTGCCGACGGGTGCGTTCCCGGGTGTTGACACAACGGATGTTTACGAGTTCCTTGAGTCACACACTCCGGCTGAGCCCGCTGGCTGAGCGCACTCAGCAAGCGACGTGTACACTAGTTACGCGGCCTAAAAAGTCGCAAACTGAGTCATGCCCAAGATCTCTTGAGTGTGGTTTAGGGCGGTAGCTCAATTGGCAGAGCAGCGGTCTCCAAAACCGCAGGTTGCAGGTTCGATTCCTGTCCGCCCTGCAACGTCACATTGGTGGCACGAAAGGTAATACACATGACAAACGACGCAATCAGCGCAAGTAGCGACGCCGAAAAGCGTGGCATCCGCGGCTTCTTCGCGTCGATCAGCCTGTTTTTCTCGCAGGTTATTGCCGAACTGAAAAAGGTCGTTACGCCGACGCGTAAAGAGCTCATTCGCTACACGCTCGTGGTTTTGGCGTTTGTTGCGATTGTCATGGCGATCGTTTACGGTCTTGACCTGTTCTTCTCTTACTTAGCGACCATGGTTTTCGGTATCCCGCTATAGCGCGTACCCACACTCGGCCGCCTTCACTATCGAAAGAAAACCCGTGTCAGAACACAACCACGAAGACGACTCAGACTGGGCCACCGCTGCCGAACAGAGCAGCGAAGACGACCTGCACCAAGACGGCGACATTCTCGCTGAACAAGAAAGTGCTGTTGCCCCGGCTGAATCGGCCGCTTTGCACATTGAAGAAGAAGACTTCGGCGACGAGTTTGTCGAAGTAGACGACCCGGAGGCCGACGCGATCGTGAACGACGCACTCGAGATTGACACCGCTGAAGAGGCCGAGGCCGCAGCCGCAGTGCTCAACGACGACTTCGCCGAAGAACTTGGTGAGGCATCCGTTGCCGCACCCGAAGCATCGGATGGCGACGACGACCCCTATGCAGAATTCAAAGCCGACCTGCGCATGTTGCCGGGCAAGTGGTACGTGATTCACTCGTACGCAGGCTTCGAGCGCAAGGTCAAGGCAAACATCGAACAGCGCAAGGTCACGATGGGCGTTGAGGACGAGATCTACCAGATCGAAGTTCCGATGGAAGACGTTGTAGAAATCAAGAACGGCCAGCGCAAGATGGTCACCCGCGTGCGCATCCCGGGTTACGTCCTGGTTCGTATGGACTTCAACGAGGACACGTGGTCGTGCGTGCGCCACACGCCCGGTGTCACCGGCTTTGTGGGCAACGCCACCAACCCGGTTCCGTTGCGTTTTGACGAGGCGTTCAGCATGCTCAAGCCTCTCGCTGAGATCAAAGAGGCTGTCGCAGCCAAGGCTGAGGGCGGCAAGGGTGCAACCGGCGCTGCTCCGCGTCAGATCGTCACCGACGTCGAGTTTGAGGTTGGCGAGACGATCACGATCAAGGAAGGCTCGTTCGCGGGTCTTGCCGGCACGATCAGTGAGATCAAGCCCGAGAGTGGCAAGCTCACCGTTTTGGTCTCGCTCTTTGAGCGTGAGACCCCGGTTGAACTGAGCTTCGACCAGGTCACCAAGCTTTGACATGATTCGCATCAAGCTTTGACATGATTCGGATCAATCTTTGGTGCAGCCAAAGTTGATGCGAACACCCTCCAACGAACTTCGCGTTTGTTGGAGGGTGTTGTTTTGTGCGCCAAGGAGGCGGTCGCGCTGTCAGCGCACACCAACTTGGAGGCATGAATGAGGTCGGATGTTTCATCCGCCGCCTCCCTGTTTTTCACGGCCGCAACGCCCGAACGAGCCGAAAAACTACAGATCAGTAACGCTGATCGTATTGACTTGCGCAACCAACCAATCAATCGATAGGTTGCATGTAAGCCACGAAGCTGTGGCGCGTAACCTCGTCACACCGATGTGACGGAAAGGGAACTATGACACTGGCCGTACACAATGTCGAGGTCGTCTACGAAGACGTCATGCTCGTCGTCAAAGGTGCGAGTCTACGCGTCCCCCGGGAATCGATCGTCGCACTGCTGGGAGCCAACGGCGCCGGCAAAACCTCACTCTTGCGGGCCATGACCGGCCTCCTCGATGTGCACCGCGGCAAGATCTCGAAGGGTCACGTCTCGATTGACGAGGCACCGCTCGACACCTCGAAAGCCCCCGCAGTCGTCCGTGCTGGCGTCAGCCAGGTGATGGAAGGTCGCCGAGTCTTCATCGAATTCTCGGTGGAAGACAACCTCAAAGTTGGCGCCTTCACCCGCTCACGTGGCACGCTCAACGACAAGCTCGACAACATCTACGAGATGTTCCCGATCCTGGGCCAGCGAAAGAACCAAATGGCCGGATACCTTTCCGGTGGTGAGCAGCAGATGCTCGCAATCGGCCGCGCGCTCATGGCAGAACCGCAGTACTTGCTGATGGATGAGCCGAGCCTCGGGCTTGCGCCACAGGTTGTTGAACAAATCCGCGACCTGATCGTGAAGATCAAAGACTCGGGCGTGGGTGTGCTGCTGGTTGAGCAGAACGCGGCAATGGCCCTGTCGATCGCTGACCACGGCTACGTCATGGAAAACGGCAAGATCGTGATGGATGCCCCAGCCGCCGAACTCCGTGAAGACGATGACATCAAAGAGTTCTTCCTCGGCATGGGGGCCGAGACTGAGAGCTTGCGCGATGTCAAACACTACAAGCGACGCAAGAGGTGGCTGTCATGACCGAATTGCTCACAGTAGATAATCTGACGTTGCGTTTCGGTGGGAACACCACGCTTGATGATGTGAGCTTCGATGTTCGCGAAGGCGAACTGTTCGCAATCATCGGCCCCAACGGCGCCGGAAAGAGCTCGACGTTTAACTGCATTTCGGGTGTGTACAAGCCGCAAATCGGCTCGATCAAACTCGAAGGCCAAGAGCTCATCGGCAACGCGCCCGACGTAACCGCCGGCCTCGGTGTTGCCCGCACGTTCCAGAACGTTGAGCTGTTCGACAACCTCACGGTGCTCGACAACCTCCTGCTCGGAAAGCACTTGAGCACGAATTATTCGTGGCCCCAAGCCATGCTCTGGCTTGGTCGTTCGCGCAATGAAGAGCTCGTTGCTCGACGTCAGGTCGAAGACCTCATCGAGTTCTTGGGTCTTGAGTCAGTGCGTTCGATGCCCGTAGGTATTTTGCCCTACGGCATCCGTAAGCGCATCGAGCTCGGTCGCGCACTCGCGATGAACCCCAAGCTGCTGCTGCTCGATGAGCCTGTCGCCGGTATGAACTCGGAAGAAACCGAAGACATGGCGCGCTACATTCTCGACATCCGCACCGAACTGGGTACGTCGATGATCATGGTTGAGCACGATATGCGCCTCGTGATGGACTTGGCCGACCGCGTGATGGTGCTCGACTTCGGTCGTCGCATTGCGTTGGGGACGCCTGAAGAAGTACAGCGCGACCCAGCGGTTATTGCTGCCTACCTCGGTGGTGCAAGCGAAGAGATTGCCGACGAGCTGTTGGAAGACTACGCCGACGCTGAGGCGGTCGAAAGCGCCCTGCACGAGCGCGTCGACGAAGACGAGGAGGCGAAATGAGTGAGGTCACAGGAACGACTGGCTTCGCGCCTCGCCAATACGACATGACGTACATGTCGCGATTGCTGCGCAGGAATGCCGCCGAAGTCCCCGACGACACCGCGATGCGGGTGAAGCAATCGGGTATTTGGCAGCAGATCACGTGGGCTGACTACAACGATGCGGTCACACGATTCGCCTACGGGCTTGCAGCCCTCGGGGTCACGGCAGGCGACCGCGTTGCGATTCAGTCAGAGAACCGCCCAGAGTGGTTGTTTGCAGACCTCGCAACGACATCGCTGCGAGCGATGATCGTCGGTTTCTACCCGACGAACCCGACCGCTGAGGTAACGTACCTGCTGCAAAACAGTGGCGCGAAGGTGCTGTTCGCTGAAGATCAAGAGCAGGTCGATAAGGCAATCGAAGCGATTTCGGATGCTCCAGACCTGCAGTGGATCATCGCGATCAACAACCGTGGCATCGCCGACTATGACGATGAGCGTCTGCTGACGCTCGACGAGTTCTTGGCCAAAGGTGACGCACTGCGCGCCGAAAAGGCGAGCCTGCTCGAAGAAATCGATGCTGAGCGCACGCCAGACGACCTCGTCACACTCATCTATACATCAGGAACCACGGGGCCACCGAAGGGCGTCATGCTCTCGGCGCGCAACGTTGCGTTCTCGGCGAGCATCTTCGCAACAGATGATGGCATCCTCGGCAAGGTTGTCGGCCCGAATGACGTGCAGCTGTCGTACCTGCCGCTCTCGCACGTCGTTGAGCGTGCCATTTCGGTGTGGGGCCCGCTGAGTCAGCGCCCGGTGGTGCACTTTGCCGAGTCGATTGACACGGTGACGAGCGACCTCGCCGAAGTGCAGCCGACGATCCTCTTCGCGGTGCCGCGAATTTGGGAGAAGATCCAGGCAACCGTTGCCATCAAGATGGCAAACGCCTCGCGCACCAAACGAGCGATCTTCGCGCTCGGACAAAAGTGGAGCGGCAAGATCGCAGCTGACCGCATCGCCAACGATGGCGACTTCACACCGACTGCGCGCGTTCTTTACGCAGTTGGTTACTGGCCGCTGTATCGTCCGTTGCGCAAGCGTCTCGGGTTGCTCAACGTGCGCCACGCAATTTCGGGTGCCGCACCAATCTCACCCGAAGTGCTTTCGTTCTTCATGGGGACGGGTATTCCACTCTTCGAGGCCTACGGTATGACCGAGAACTCGGCGGTTGCAACGAGCAACTTCCGCAACCGGTTGCGTCTGGGCACCGTTGGTGAGGCTCACCACGGTACCGAAGTGAAGCTCGCCGAGGGCACGAACGAGGTGCTTACTCGTCACCCGGGCAACTTTGTGGGGTACTGGAACAACCCCGAAGCTACCGCCGACACAATGGACGCCGACGGTTGGCTGCACACGGGCGATGTTGGTGAATGGATAGACGGTACGCACTTGCGCATCGTTGACCGCATCAAAGACATCATCATCACCGCGGGTGGCAAGAACATTTCACCGAGCGAAATCGAAAACGCGCTCAAGAGCTCGCCGTACATCAAAGAAGCGGTCGTCATTGGCGACAAGCGTCCGTACCTGACCGCACTCGTCGGTATCGAATTCGACACGGTCGCCGACTGGGCATCACGCCGGAAGTTGGAGTTCACGACCTACCGTGACCTGTCGACAAAACCTGAAGTGATCGCGCTCGTGAAAGAAGCTGTGGGCGACGTGAACAAGAAGTTCGCTCGAGTTGAGGCGATTCGCAAGTTCCGGATGCTCACAAAAGAACTCGACCACGAAGACGGCGAACTCACCGCAACACAAAAGATCAAGCGTCAAGCCTTCGCAAAGACCGTGCCGCACCTGATCGACGACATGTACTCAAACGGCGATGAACACGCCGGCGCCGACCTGGGGAGGAACGGATGAACACGCTTCTGACAGCACTCGCAGCAGGTCTCGGCCAAGGCGCCGTGTATGCACTCATCGCGGTGAGCTTCGTCATCATCTTCCGCGCGACAGGTGTGCTCAACTTCGCACAGCCTGCTCTGCTCGGGCTCGGTGTCTTCGCAACGAGCTACCTCGCACTCGATGTCAGCTTGCCCTGGTGGGTTGCGGTTATTCTCTCGATGCTCATCGTGGCGGCGTTCTCAATGGTGATCGAACGAGTCGCCATCCGCCCCATGGTTGGGCGGCCGGTGTTCGCAGTTTCGGTTGTGACCGTCGGGTTGTTCATTATTCTGCTCACACTTGTGGCGATCTTGTTCGATGCTGATCCGCGCCGCATCGGCGATCCTTTCGGTCTCAAGCTGTTCTGCTTGGGCGGTGAAATCACCGACAACTTCGGCACGATGGCCTGTAATGGAGGCGTGCTGATTTACCACTACGCAATCGTCCGTTTCGTTGTCGCCTTGGTTGCAATTGCGATTCTGGGCTTCTGGCTCTCGCGCTCGAAGCTCGGCCTCGGTATGCGGGCAACATCGTACGACCAGGAAACGGCAATGGCCCAGGGTGTTTCAGTCGGGCGGATGTTTGCTCTCGCGTGGGCCATCGGTGGCGCACTGGCCGCACTTGGTGGCACCTTGCTGGCGATGAACGGTGGTGTGTACCAAGCAACCGACATTATGTTTGCCCTGGTCGCGCTGCCGGCAATCATCATCGGTGGTATTGACTCGCTCAAGGGTGCTGTTTACGGCGGTTTGATCGTGGGTCTTGCCATGGCACTGACTCGCGCTTACCAATCGCAACATGCACCGTGGCTCGGCGTCAACTTCGAACTCGTCGTGCCCTACATCTTGATGCTTATCGTTTTGTTGATCAGACCGTATGGCCTCTTCGGCACCAAGGAGGTGCACCGCGTATGACCATTCAGAACCAGACTCGTTCTGCGGGCAACCGTTTGACCGGTCGTCCCGATACGCTCAGCTATGAGGGTTCGACCGGAAAGGTTTCGCGCGCGGTCAAAGGCTCGCGAGCGAACCTGTACACGAGCTACGCCAGCAACACCGCCTTGCTGAACACCCCGGCCAAGCGGTTTTGGACGGGAGCGATCGTGGCGGCCGCGATCGCTGCACCCTTCCTCATCAAAGCCGACTGGACCTACCTACTCACGATGGTGTGCATCATGGCTATCGGTGGCATTGGGCTGAACCTGCTGAGCGGTTACGCAGGGCAGATTTCGCTCGGTCACGCCTTCTTCGTCGGACTTGGCGCCTATTCGGCGGCGGTGGTCGGTGGAGATCCGGCGGCAAGCACGTACGGGCTCGGCCTCGACCTTTCGCTCGCACTCATCGCTGCTGCAGTTATTCCGGCCGTGATCGGATTTATCGTGGCTCCGCTAGCGACGCGAGTACGCGGTTTGTATCTGGCTGTGCTGACGCTCGGTTTGCTGATGGCTGGTGAACACCTCTTCAAGTCGTGGGCAAAACTCACGGGCGGTCAAGGTGTCGGTCGTGCTCCCGCCAAGCGCACGCTGTTCGGCATGGACCTCAGCGCTACGTGGCAGCTCGGGCCGTTCACGATCACACCGCAGATCTCTCTTTACCTCTTGGCCTTGACTCTGCTGATCGTGCTCGGCGTTGCAGCCCGCAACCTCGTGCGCGGACGCTACGGTCGTGCATTCGCCGCGGTTCGTGACCGCGACATTGCAGCTGAGGTCATGGGTGTGAACCTGTTGCGTACGAAGACCCTTGCTTTCGCGATCTCGGCGGGTTACGCCGGTATCGCCGGGGCTTTGCTTTCGGTCTTGGTTGGCCGCATCTCGCCCGAGCAGTGGAACCTGCTGATGTCGATTGATTTCCTGGCGATTGTCGTTATCGGTGGCGCGGCTTCGATTTCGGGTTCAATCATTGGTGCAATCTTCGTTGTTCTCGTACCGCGTCTCATTCAAGACCTTTCAAAGTCAGGTTTGATCCCGGGTGTGGCAACGTCGACCACCGGTGAGGGCTTCCTCAACGTGTACCAATTCCAAGCAATACTGTTTGGTGCGCTCATCATTTTGTTCATGGCGGTTGAGCCTCGAGGGCTGTATGGCCTGTGGGTGCGCATCCGCAACTACTTCAAAGCTTGGCCGTTCTCGTACTAAGAAGACTTCGGAACACATCGGGCAACGACCATCAACACAACTGAATATCGTCCCAAGAAAAACTCACAAGGAGAACAGCATGAAACAGCGTCAAAGAAGCCGCGTGGTGCTCGCACTCGCGCTCGCTGGTGGCCTCGCGCTCACCGGCTGCACGCAAGCAACCGACCCCGGTACGACCGCAACGGGCGAACCATCGGCAACAGCTGAACCGACCGAAACGGGCGACGGCACGGTTGCAATCAAGACCGGTCAGGGTGTCACCGAAGAAGCATGCCCGGGTTCGTCGAACCCCGACAACGGCTGCATCTACCTCGGTGTTCTGTCTGACCTCGAAGGTGGCCCCTTCGCGGTTCTGGCAAAGGAAATCGTGGCAGGCCAGCAGGCGTACTGGGACACCGTGAACGCTAACGGCGGTATTGCCGGTTACGACATCAACATCTCAGAGAACGAGCGCAACACGCAGTACAACGTTGCACAGCACGCAGCAGGGTTCGAGCAGATTGCTCCGAACGTTGCGGCTATCGCTCAGACGCTCGGTACGGCAAACACCGAAGGTGTGCTGCCGCAGACGAAGGAGCGCTCGCTCGTGAGCATTCCGACGTCGTGGTGGTCGGGTTACGCATTCGAGGAGTACGACAACGGTCTGCTGCTTGAGACAGGTACCTCGTACTGCAC
Organism: uncultured Microbacterium sp.; assembly: GCA_964616805.1. Lineage (GTDB taxonomy): Bacteria > Actinomycetota > Actinomycetes > Actinomycetales > Microbacteriaceae > Microbacterium. The sequence continues at coordinate 66,381 of CAZTUC010000005.1, forward strand.
CGAGGCGATCGTCGGTCTTGACTGGTTCGCTGAGACCCACGGCACTCCCGAGACGGTCATTGCCGTCGGTTACCCCGGTGACTACGGTGGAGACTCGGCTGAGGGCGTGAAGCGTTGGGCTGAGGTCAACGGCGTCACGAACCTGCCTGCAATCGGTACCGGCCCGAACCAGCTCGTTGGTGACCAGAGCGCCGCAATCGGTGCGATCCTTGCCGCAAACCCGTCAGTTGTTGTTCTGGCTGTCGGACCGGCTGAGACCGCACAGATCGTTGGTGGCCTCGCAGGTCAGGGCTTCACCGGTCGTTTCCTTGGTTCGCTTCCGACGTGGAACGTTGCACTGCTTGGCACCGAAGCCGCTCCCGCACTGATTGGTCTGTACAACTACATGACCGCATACCAGAACTGGGATGGCGACAGCGCTGGTACGGCAGCGATGCACGAAGCACTCGGTGGCGAAGAGCCCGTCAACAGCGGATTCATTCTTGGCTGGACAATCAGCTACCCGATGGAAGCGGCCCTCGAAGCTGCTGTAGCAGCAGGCGACCTGACGCCTGAGGGAATCGCGGCGGTCGTCGACGGTCTTGCCGTGGACTTCCAGGGCATCACGCAGAGCCACACCTACGGTGGAGACCCGCAGGAGACGGCATGGCAGACGCTCTCGATCGGTCAGCCTGACCCCGAATCGGCACTGGGTATCAAGACCCTGGTGAGCGACTTCGCGGGCCCGACCTTCGCAAAGACCGACTACTCGGCAGCGTGTGTCGCTTCGAGCTAGTTCGATAACACAACAGTTCGGGCTCGTGACTTCGGTCACGGGCCCGTTCTGTGTTTCAAAGCGGCCCCCGCGGCGGTCCCTGCGCGTGACGAAGGGCTGGTTTCTCTCGGTCCCTGAGCCTGACGAAGGGCTGGTAGACTTGTTTGGTTTGCGCGCGAGTGCAAACGGCACCACGCCCGGATCCGCCGGGAAAGTGGGAGAGACGGATGTTGTAAGCATCCGATTCGAAAGGAAAAACTATGGCACCGAAGAAGAAGGTGACCGGGCTGATCAAACTGCAGATCCAGGCCGGTCAAGCCAACCCAGCGCCGCCAATCGGTCCGGCGCTCGGTCAGCACGG
>CAZTUC010000005.1:67505-116277 GCA_964616805.1 uncultured Microbacterium sp.
TCATGGAGTTCTGCAAGGCGTACAACGCTGCAACAGAAAACCAGCGCGGCAACGTTATCCCGGTTGAAATCACCGTTTACGAAGACCGTAGCTTCACGTTCGTTCTCAAGACTCCTCCTGCAGCTGAGCTCATCAAGAAGGCAGCTGGCGTGCAGAAGGGTTCGTCAACGCCGCACACCGTCAAGGTTGCGAAGATCACGATGGACCAGGTTCGTCAGATCGCTGAGACCAAGAAGAGCGACCTCAACGCGAACGACATCGACGCTGCGGCGAAGATCATCGCGGGTACCGCACGCTCAATGGGCATCACGGTTGAGGGCTAAGGGAGAAAAGAATTATGGCTACCAAGTCCAAGGCATACCGCGAAGCCGCAGCAAAGATTGAGGCTGACAAGTACTACACGCCCACCGAGGCTGTCTCGCTCGCGAAAGAAACCGCAGGCGCCAAGGTCAACTCGACCGTTGAGGTTGCGCTGAAGCTTTCGGTTGACCCCCGTAAGGCAGACCAGATGGTGCGCGGCACCGTCATCCTCCCGCACGGTACCGGTAAGACCGCACGTGTGATCGTTTTCGCAACCGGCCCCGCAGCAGAAGCAGCAATCGCTGCTGGTGCTGACGAGGTTGGTGGCGCTGAGCTCATCGAAAAGGTTGCTGGCGGTTACACCGACTTCGACGCAGCTGTTTCGACTCCTGAGCTCATGGGCCAGGTTGGTCGTCTCGGTAAGGTACTCGGCCCCCGTGGTCTGATGCCGAACCCGAAGACCGGTACGGTTACCCCGAACACCGCCAAGGCTGTTGAAGACATCAAGGGCGGAAAGATCGAGTTCCGTGTCGACAAGCACGCAAACGTGCACTTCGTTGTCGGCAAGGCTTCGTTCTCGGCTGACCAGCTCGACGAGAACATTCAGGCAGCTCTTGACGAGATCGTTCGTTTGAAGCCGTCCAGCTCGAAGGGTCGCTACATCCAAAAGGGTGCAGTCTCGACCACGTTCGGCCCGGGCATCCCGCTCGACGTCAACGCAATCGTGTAAGGCTCGCTGAAAAGCATCCGAAACCCCCGCTGGCTCAGTGCTGGCGGGGGTTTCGCGTTGCCTGGTCACGCTCGCGGTAAATCCTCACCCATGCGGATGATTCGAGCGGATGCTGCCGCGAGGATGAGCTTTTACCGCAGGACCGAACTCGGCTAGTCGAGCAGTGCGAGGGCGCGGAACATATCCCGTTCGCGCAGTTCATCGCGTTTGGGCGCGACCGGGTCGGCCCGCGACGGTCGCGGGTTTCCGGTGGTGCGGTGATAGAGCTCGTCGATCAGCCGGTTTGCGAGAAACACGAGCTTGCCGATTTCGAGTTCGTCACGTTCGATCCACACCGCGCGCGGCTCGTCGTCGACGGGCACGAAGTTATCGTGTGTCTCCCACACGAACAGGGTGCGCTCGGCTCCAAGCACGTGCTGCTGCCACCAAACCTGGCGCAAGTACGTGCGCGGGACCTGCTTGAACGGCTTGTTGGTCGTCTTGATTTCGGCGAGCGTTACCCGGCCGGTTTCGTCGGCGACGACCCCATCGGGGGTCGCGAGGTGGCGCTTGTCTTCGACCGCGTGAAACAGGGCGCTTGAGGGGCGGATGCCGTGGGTTGCCGCAACCCACGCGGCAATCTCGGGTTCGCGCTGGCGGCCATGATCGGTGAATGCGTTGCCGCCGAAGCGGGGGCCGGCGCCAAGCTTATTGTCGGCTACCCGGGTGATTGCGCCTTCGTTCGTGAGGGCTGCGACATCCGTTGCAGTAATTCCCCGGGAACGAGCTCGTTGCCACGCGACCAGGTCGCGAGAATCCGCGACGATGCGGGCGGCAAGTTCGGGAGTCACCCCTCTACGGTACCGGCTGTCGTCGTGCCAAACTCAGGAAACCGGGCGTGTTGGCGCATCCGACTGGTGCGAAGTGGGGGATTCTCCTGAGTTAGGGCACGATAGAGAGATGACGTCACTGTGGGAGGCCCCGACCGCCGAACTTGCCGCTGTGCAACCGGACGCGTTTGCTGTGACGAGCACGTACACCACCCGTTGGAACGACGTCGACAGCTACGGGCACATCAACAACGCCGTCTACTACGAATACTTCGACACACTCATTAACGGGTGGCTCATCGAGGCCCTGGGTTCAGACCCAACAACCGACACGTTTAAGCGGTTCGTTGCTGAGTCGGGCTGCCGCTACTTGGGCGAGCTCAATTACCCGGGCGATGTCATCGTCGGGCTCAACGTTGTCAAACTTGGCAACTCGAGTGTCACGTATGAACTCGGTATTTTCAGATCGGATGCCGCAGGCCCCGTTCTTGCCGGCCTCGGCCGCTGGGTGCACGTGTTCGTTGACGCCAAGACGCATCGACCGACACCGATTCCACAGAGCTCCCGCGAACTTTTTGCCGCGGCGCACGTGTGATACGCTTGTCGTAACCGAAGACCGCCGGTCGATGTGGCGTGTTTGCACGAGAGTGTTTCACAAAACATCCGAAGCTCTGCAAAAGCAGGGGCCTGCGCAGGCGAACTGAACTTTTCAAAGCTCTGTGCGTCTGCACGGAGCTTTTTCTTTTGCGGCAGGCGACTTCGGCTGGTGCACCACCACCGTGATGCACCTCACACACATAAGGAGTGGCCATGGCGCAGAAAGAACAAGCGGTCGCCGAGCTTACGAAGAACTTCGAAGACTCGAACGCTGTTGTACTGACTGAGTACCGCGGTCTGACGGTGGCGGAGCTCAAAGAGCTGCGCGACAGCATCCGTCAAGACGCGGAATACGCCGTGGTGAAGAACACGCTGACCAAGATCGCCGCAGCAAACGCTGGCGTTGTTGGTCTTGACGACGAGCTCAACGGCCCGTCGGCAATCGCCTTCGTGCACGGTGACCCGGTCGCCGTTGCAAAGGGCTTGCGTGAATTCGCCAAGGCACACCCTCTTCTGGTTGTAAAGGGCGGGTACTTCGATGGTGCCACGCTCACCGCAGAAGAGGTAAGCAAGCTTGCTGACCTCGAGAGCCGTGAAGTTCTGCTGGCGAAGCTCGCCGGCGCAATGAAGGCCTCGATGTCGAAGGCAGCAGCGCTCTTCCAGGCACCGCTGTCAAAGACCGTTCGCACGGTCGACGCACTTCGCGACAAGCAGGCATCCGCTGCGTAATTCGCACTAGCGAAAACGCATCGGCAGATCGAAAACCAACAAGGAGAACAAAATGGCAAAGCTCAGCAACGAAGAGCTCCTCGAGCAGTTCAAGCAGCTCACCCTCATCGAGCTCAGCGAGTTCGTCAAGGCTTTTGAAGAGGCCTTCGACGTTACCGCTGCAGCTCCGGTCGCAGTTGCAGCCGCTGGCGCACCTGCTGCAGGTGGCGGCGACGCTGCTGTAGAAGAGAAGGACTCGTTTGACGTCGTTCTCGAGGCAGCTGGCGACAAGAAGATCCAGGTCATCAAGGTTGTGCGCGAGCTCACCGGCCTGGGCCTCTCGGAAGCAAAGGGTGCCGTTGACGGTGCACCTGGCGTTGTACTCGAGGGTGCAAACAAAGAGACCGCTGACAAGGCAAAGGCAGCCCTCGAAGAGGCTGGCGCAACGGTTACCCTTAAGTAATCGCGTCTTTCAGTTGAAAACCCCGTCTGCTTCGGCAGGCGGGGTTTTCTGCTTGTGCGCAGCTACAAGGCAAGCGCGAGCGTGACGTTGCCAGGGTGTGTGGGGATCGGTACGAAGCCGAGCCGCTTGTAGAACGCGATCGCGCCCGTGTTGTTGGCATCAACACCCAAGTGCAGTGATCGGATGTCGCGCTCGCGCAATACATCCGTAAACGTGTCGATGAGCTGGCGTCCCCAACCGGCACCTTGCGCTTCGGGCAGCAGATCAATGTGGAGGTGGGCGGGGTGTTCAGTCGAGTACGGCTCCGCACCGGGACGGCGACCGTAGGCGTACTTCAGCAGGCCGGCCTCACGGCTATCGTCGCTTTCTGCCGGCTGGGGAAAGCGCTCCTTGAGTCGCGGCCAGTAGACGGTTGCGAACCAGTTTTCGAAGGCGTCCGTATCGTCCGTTCCGAGGATGTAGCCGACCGGTCGGTCTTTGTCATTGACAACAACGAAGGCTAGGTCGGGGTGCTTTTCGGCGTAGGGGAGCGCGAAGATGTGCGCCCACAGATCATCATCGGGCAAGATCCCAGTGCCGTCTTTACCGGCGTCCGCCGTCTTCAGGCAGATCTGGGTGAGAAATGGTTCGTCGCCCGGACGGAATTGTCGAATGTGCACTCGTTCATCTTGGCAGGACTGGGTGCGAGATTCACCCTAGATTCGCGCGGGGTAGACTAGTGAGGTTGCCCGGTGTGAATCGGGTGCTGGAGGATTCGCCTAGTGGCCTATGGCGCACGCTTGGAAAGCGTGTTGGGTGCAAGCCCTCAGGGGTTCGAATCCCCTATCCTCCGCGTTGAAGAAAGCGTCGTCCCCGCAGGGGTCGGCGCTTTATTCAGCTTTGGGCAGAGTGATTCGAGGAGGAGTCGCGGGGGAGCTGCGGCGACGGGTTCCCCTATCCTCCGCTCGCACATTGACCCATACAGTTTCCTCGCAACCATACAGTCCCTCGGCGAGAAACTGTATGGCGTGGGGGAAACTGTATGGGTCGACGCTGGCGCGGTGCTGAACGCATTCAGGACGGCGCGGAGATGAACTGCTTCAGGCGCTCGCGGGCCTCGGCTGACAACCGGTGCGGCTTGCGTGTTTCGTTGCTGACCTGCACGATGACGGCCTCGCCGGATGCTTTCAGTTCACCGTCTTGAAAGATGCACTGTTGCACCCGGATTGAACTTCCACCGACAGAGAGCACACGGGTTCCGATATCGACGTGACCGGGCCAAAGAATTTCGTTGAGGTAGTCGAGCGAAACGTGGGCGAGCACAAAAGAGACCTCAGCGCCTGACACCGCGATGCGCGGGTCGTGCATGAATTCGGTGCGCCCGGTTTCGAGGAACGACATGTAGACCGCATTGTTGATGTGGCCCTGCCTGTCGGTGTCGCCGTAGCGCAGTTTGTCTTGCGCGACAAAGGGAAAGTCTTCAAAGTTTGGCCGAGTGCTCATCGTTGCCAGCGTAGTCGGCACAGAGCAAGACCGCCGCATTAGGCTAGCAATTATGAACTCGGATGCCGTGCAAAACGCAAGACAGCAGCTTGCCGCAGGCGTCGCTACTGGTCTCGATCTGAGCAAATACCGCGCTGCGACCCAGTCGCTCGCGGGCGCACGTGTTCGGCAGAGCGCGGTGCTCATGCTGTTCGGCGCACTCGACCACACGCCCGCCGACTGTGTGGTCGACACCGTGCCGCCCGAGCTTGATGTTTTGCTGACGCGCAGGTCAGACGTGCTGCGAAATCACGCTGGTCAAATAGCGTTCCCCGGCGGCGGTGCGGAGCCCGGCGACGCCGATTTGGTGGCCACTGCGTTGCGCGAGGCGAACGAAGAGACCGGGCTTGACCCGAGTGGGGTCGAGGTGTTGGGAACCTTGCCAAAGCTGCACATTCCGATCAGTGCCTATGACGTCACGCCTGTGCTTGGGTGGTGGCGCTCGCCGAGTGCAGTGGCGGCCGATGACACTGAGTCGGTGCAGGTCTTTCGCGTACCGATCGCCGAGTTGCTTGACCCGCAAGCACGGGGGTCATGGGAAGTGCACCTCAACAACGGCAGTTATCGGGGCCCAGGCTTCCGTCTCGGTGAGCAGTTTGGCGGGCACGTTGTCTGGGGGTTCACGGCCATGGTGCTCGCGGGGATCTTCGACAATCTCGGATGGGCGTTGCCGTGGGACGAAGAACGTCTGCTGCTGAAAGTGGATCGCTGAGGGCTGCGTTTCGACTTCGCGAGGCTACGCCTCGCTCCGCTCAACGGCCGGTGGAGAGTAAAATCGGGGTATGGCAACCCCGAAGATTGTGCTGTTTTACGCGTTCACACCGCTCGCCGACCCCGAAGCAATTCGGTTGTGGCAACGCGATCTGTGCGAATCGCTGCAACTGACCGGCCGCGTGATCATCAGCGCGCACGGCATCAACGGCACGCTCGGTGGCGAACTGCAAAACCTCAAGAAGTGGGTGCGTAAGTTTCGCCAGTACCCCGGTTTCAAAACATCCGATATGAAATGGTCGGATGGCACAGCGATCAATCCCGCGGGCTTCAGCGAAGACTTCCCGAAGCTCAGCGTGAAGGTGCGCGACGAAATCGTTTCGTTCGGTGCCCCAGGTGAACTTGCCGTCGACGACAATGGCGTCGTTGGCGGCGGGAAACACCTCACGCCCGAGCAGGTGCATGAGCTCGTCAGCGAGCGCGAAGATGTCGTGTTCTTCGATGGCCGAAACGCACTTGAAGCCGAAATCGGTCGGTTCAAGAACGCGATCGTGCCACCGACGGAAACCACTCGCGACTTCGTGGAGATTCTCGATTCGGGCGCCTACGATCACCTCAAAGACAAACCAATCGTGACGTATTGCACGGGCGGCATTCGCTGTGAAGTGCTCTCGAGTCTGATGGTCAGCCGCGGGTTCGGTGAGGTCTATCAAATAGATGGCGGCATTGTGCGCTACGGCGAAACGTACGGCGACGAGGGTCTGTGGGAAGGCTCGCTCTACGTTTTTGACAAGCGCGGTTCAGTCGATTTCACGCCCGATGCGAAAGTGATCGGCGCGTGCCGCGGATGCGGTGAGCCAACCAAACGCACCGCAAACTGCCCCGACGCTTCGTGCCGCACGCAGTTTGTTGTGTGCGAAACGTGCGATGCGGTGCCGTGCGAAGAGCACGCGCAGCTCGTTAGCGCATAAGCGACTTCGGCACCAGAATCCCGAGCAAACGTTCGCGGCGAGAAACGGTCGCTGAGATCGCTTTCCGCACGGCCGTTGTCAGCTCAGCCAAATCGGATGCCGCAGCCCCCGGTTTGTATGCCGCGGCCTCGAGTGCGCTCGTGTACTCGTCGACAAGTTCGCCGGCCACGCCAGTCGAACGCATCCGCGTGCCGAATTGGCGAATCGTCTCGCCAGCTGGCGCGGCAATCCCCGCATCTACAAGTGTCGCGCGCACTTCTTGCCAGCTTGCGTTTGCTGCGGCTCCTGCCTCATCGCCGTGCATGATGCTTTCACGACGCTTTCGTTGCAGCGTGCGCGCGATCGCCGGCAAGCCCAAGACGGTGGCGGCAACCAACGCCCATCCGAGAATCTTGCCAAGTGTGCGCATGACAGCCCAAAATCCGCTGAAACCGCCGCTGCCGGTTGCCGCATCCGTTGGCGTCGGCGTCGGGGTCGGGGTGGGGGTATCGGATGCCGTTGGCGTCGGCGTGGGCTCAGCCGAGTCATCTGCGTCATTATCGAACGACGTCGCCGAACCGATTGATGCGGTCGGTTCGAAAGCGACCCAGCCGATGCCTTCGAAGTGCACTTCGGGCCACGCGTGCGCCTGGTCGGTGTAGACGCGGTAGCGACGCGTGTCATCGTCGCCGAGTCCGATGAAGCCGCCCGGGGTGTATCCGACAACGATGCGGGTGGGCAGGCCAATGCTGCGCGCCATGAGGGCGAAGGCAGATGAGAAGTGCACGCAATACCCCGCGCCGACTTCGATGAAGCGTTCGGTTGCGCCGACATCCGATGAGTCATAACCCTCAGCCGCGGGGGTGCTGAGTGAATAGCTGAAGTTTGTGCGCAAGTACCGCTCGATCGCTTGGGCTTTTTCGACATCGGTGTGCGCATCGGCGGTGGCCTCAAGCGCAAGGTCATAAAACACGTGCGGGACGTCAGCATTCAGTGGGTCGGCCCCGTATGTTTCGGCCGGTACGACCGCCAGGCTTGCGAGCATTTCGTCAAGTGTGGGCGAATTGATGTCTTGCACGGTTGTGTAGGGCTGGTCACCCAGGATTGCGCCGGGATTCTGAATCGTGAGATTTTGGCTGAGGATCTGCCAGTTCGCATTCAATGCGCTAAACCCCAGCAGCGGATAGGGGGACGGCGCATAACTGACGACAGTCGCAAGTGGCGTGACAGTCACATCGCGCAGCTGGGCGAAATCGTTGAAGTACGTCACACCCGTCGGCGCGGGCTGGGAGACCGGATCAGGCACCCACGAACCATCCGTAAGCTGCGTGAGTGTTCCGATCCGCAAGTAGGGCGCGGCCCCGGTGGTGGCAACCTCCAGAACCGGCCGCGCGACCGGTTCGCGCAAGTCTTCACCAAGCGTGAGGGTGAGTCCAATCGTGTGCGCCGGCCGCACCGTCACGAGGGGCCTGGGCATCACGAGGTTGCTGGCGACAAGCGCGCCAACGAGCACCGCGATACCGCCCGCGGTGGCAACGCCAACCAGGCGCGAAAGCCCGCCCGCACCCCCGAGTGCCATCGCTCGCGGCTGATCGATCGGGCGCACGTGCACACCAAAGAGTACGAGAGCCAGTGCCACAACGGCACAAATCCAGGTGAGCGAAACCGGCCCCGTAACAACGAGCAAGAGCGGTACGGATGCCACGACAACGGCAATCACGAGTGCCGTGAGTGGTGCCCGCACAAGCACGATGAACGTCAGCATGACGAGCGAGAGCGCAACCGCCAGCACGCCGACAAGCCACAGAATGCTCGGAGGTGTGTCAATTGGTGGGAAGCCCTGGTATGCCGTATTCAACCCGCCCGCGGTGAGGGCTGAGAAGTGATTGACGAGCCGCGTGATGCGTTGCGAAAACGTGTCAGCATTCTCCATCGGGATTGTTGGGCCATACGCTCGCATGAGGGCGAACAGGCCGGCGAGGCATCCGATGATCTGCGCGAGGCACGCGAAGAACGTTGCTCGTCGTGGCGAGAAATTGCGGCGCTGAGTGAGAGCGCCGAGCGCCATAATCAGGGCCGAGGTGGCGATCGTGATCACCGCGGCGAAGCCGGCAACGCGTGCCCAATCCCAGCCATTGAAGAGCACCGTAAACGTTGCAAGGCTAAATGCGACTGCTAGCAGCGCAACGATGCTCGCCCCGACTGGACCGGTGTGCAGCAGCGCCCACCCTGAGGGGTCGGGGCGAAGATCCTTCTCACGCCGGGTCATGGCAGCCTCGCCCCGCATGCTTCGGCCCAGCCTTCTGCCACGGATGTCGCAATGCTGCCGAACCGCCACCCGCCCGCTGCGAGCGCGCCCGCGACAGCCTGGTTGTCAGTCGCAACCAGGGCGATGCCGACACCGCCGGGCGGGGGTTGCAGGCGCTCGGCTTCGGCTGTTGAGAGGTCGGCCGCGATGAAGATCTCGGTCGCCCCGTGCTGGCCACGTGACGTGATCGCGGCCGTCGTGTCGGGAGACACGCGCGCGAGGTCGGTGCCGCCGAGCTCAGTACCGAGTGTGTCGAAGACGTGCACGCGCCAATCGGTCGCGGCAAGGCGCCGCGCGACACTCGCCGCCGCAGAAACCGCGAGTTCGAACGCGTCACCTGCCACCCCTCGCGTGCATAACACGATCGTGGCTTCGGGGCTGTCGAGCCGGTCTTCTTGCCGCACCATCAACGATCCACGGTGGGCGCTCGCGCGCCAGTGCACGCGTCGCATCGAGTCGCCCGAAACGTAGTCGCGCGGCGTCAAACTGTCGGCACCGTGTGCGCTCGCGGCTTGCGAGGACTGTTCTGCGGTACTTCTGGAATGATGCGCAACCGGTGGCATGCTCTGCAGCGGCACAATCGGTGGGCCGATCAGTACGGGCGTTGTTGCCCCGAGGGAGAGCCGCCGGGTGAACATTCCGAGCGCATCACCGGTTGTCACCGAAACCGGGCCGACAGCGAACTCGCCGCGGGCAACAGCACTGGCCGTGTATTCGGCGTCAATCAAGGCGGTTCCCCGCGGCTGCGGGCGAATCTCAAGCGCCGGTGCGGCAGCAAGCCCCGCCGGCATCGTGTCATGCCAGACCCCGGCGCGAATGCGCGGCACGGTTTGCGTCAGCGTTAGTGCGACACGCACGTCTTGACCCGCTTGCGGCAACGCTGGGCTGAATCCGCGCGACGCCTCACCACTGCGCCTCGGCGCAAGCACCCACAACCACGAAAACGCTACGAGTGCGGCAAGAACCGCGGCGGCAACAACGAGCGTTGGGGAACCGAAAACAAGCCCGCCAGCAACGAGGGCAGCGCACATCACGAGCACACTGATCGCTCGCGAGGTTGGGCGGGCGCGCAGCATCCGATTACCTCTGGGCCGCGCGAGACTCACCCACGGGAACCGGCGTCGTTTGCAAGACACGAACGAGTGCGTCACGTTCGCCCCCAGCAGCGGATGCCGCTATCACCCGGTGCTCAAATACTGGCAGCAGCAGCCCCGCAATGTCGTCGGGTACGACGTAACTGCGTCCCTCGAGGGCCGCGGTGACTTTCGCAGCCCGCACGAGTTGCAGCGTCGCTCGTGGTGACGCACCCAGCCGCAGGGAGCTTTCATGCCGGGTCGCCTGGGCGAGGGCCACCGCATACTCTTCAATTTGCGGCGAGGCATGCACCTGGCGCGCAAAGTCGATCAGGAGCTTGACGCCACCGGTTTTGATGATGGGTTTCAGATCGCTCAGCGGATTGTGTGTTTCACGCTGGCGCAACATTTGCACTTCAGCATCCGCTGAGGGGTACCCCATGGCAATACGCATCATGAACCGGTCGCGTTGCGCTTCCGGCAGGGGATAGGTGCCCTCCATCTCAAGCGGGTTTTGTGTTGCGACAACAAGCGATGGGTGGGGGAGCTCGTGGGAGATTCCGTCGACGGAAACCTGCCCCTCTTCCATCGCCTCAAGCAACGCCGATTGGGTCTTGGGGGACGCACGGTTGATTTCGTCGGCGATCACGAAGTTTGCAAAAATTGCGCCGGGGGTGAAAACAAACTCCTGCGTGCGGGGGTTGAAAATCGAAACCCCGGTGACGTCACTGGGCAGCAGATCGGGGGTGAACTGGATCCGTCGCACGGTTGCATCAAGGGTTGCCGCAAGCGCTCGGGCGAGCATAGTTTTACCCACGCCCGGAACGTCTTCGATCAGCAAGTGGCCTTCGGCAAGCAGGCACGTCAACGCGGCACGAATCGCGGGCCGCTTACCATCAATGACGCGCTCGACCGATGCGATAATCGCGTTCGTAGCCGCGACGAACTTCTCTGCAGTTACAGTCGATTCGGCCATTGAGCTAGACTAGTCGATGGCCCTTTGTGTGGCGCCATCTCAGCCAATCCCCCCAGGACGGAAACGTAGCAAGGGTAACTGGGCTCTGGCGGGTGCGCAAAGGGCCGCTTACGTTTCGGCAGTACGCTGAGAACATGCCAGCGCCGCTCGAAGCCAAAGCCGTCCTGTTCGACCTCGATGGGGTCTTGACGCCCACGGCAGAAGTGCATGAACGCGCGTGGAAGCGTGTCTTTACCGAGCTGTTCGCTGCCGAATACCCCGACGTCGCGCCCTACACCGACGCCGACTATTTTGCCCAGCTCGACGGCAAGCAGCGCTACGACGGTGTGGCAAGTTTGCTGCACAGTCGCGACATCGAACTCACGTGGGGTGATCCATCGGATGCTCCGAGCCACGAAACCGTCTGCGCAATCGGGAATCTGAAGAATGACGCATTCCTGGCTGAACTTCGCGAGCACGGCATTGCCGCCTACCCCGGATCCCTCGCGCTGGTGGAACAGTTGCGTGCAGCGGGCATGACGATGGGCGTTGTTTCAAGCTCGAAGAATGCGGAAGAAGTGCTTGCCGCCGCCGGCATCCGCGACTTTTTTGTTGACGTTGTTGACGGTGTCGTTTCGGCCCGCGAGGGGCTAGCATCGAAGCCCGCTCCCGATATGTTCGCAGCCGGTGCCCGCCATCTCGGTGTCGACCCAGCCGACGCTATCGCCGTTGAGGATGCGGTTTCTGGGGTGGCATCCGCCGCAGCTGCCGGCTTCGGTCGGGTTATCGGTGTCGACCGCGGAGCCGGTACTGCAAACCTCACCGCGGCCGGCGCAGACGAGGTCGTCGCTGACCTCGCCGAATTCATTGTTTGACCCTCTCGAGGCGAGTACGCTTAACCAGATGCGCAATCGCGCAGTATTGACCTGTTTCTTCGGGGGATTTTTATGGCTGCTGACTTTAACGACGAGGCCCTGAGCAGACTGCTCGGCGCCAACCTCACAACGGGTGAGTCGTTTGGTACGACAATGCGTGGGTACAACAAGAACGAGGTTGACGACGCGCTTGACAGTTTCCGTAAAGTCATCGATGACAGCCGCCAGGCAGTGAACCGTCTGACTAAGCAGCTCACCGAGACTGAGGCGCGGGCAGCGGATGCTGAGACGAAAGCATCCGATAACCAAGCCGCGCTCAAGAAGCACATGCGTAATACCGACGACCATGACGCACAACTGAAGGTGCTGCAGGCAGAACTTGCGACGGCGCAAGACAAAATCGACACGCTCACCAACGAACTCATGGACAGCGAAAGCTCGTCAGAGGGCAAGAAGCGTTTCGAAGAGATTTTGCGGGTTGCCGAAGAGCAAGCCGGCGTCATCATCAAGAATGCGGCTACGCAAGGTGATCGTCTGATCGCTGCCGCTCGCGAAGAAATCGATGCCCGTCGTGCAGACTCGCTTGCCGAAGCACAAACCACACGCGAGCAGGCTGAGCAAGACGCCGCCGCAGTGCGGTTGAAAATCGAGACCGATCTCACCGCACACCAGACGCAACTTGATCGGGAAAAAGCGCACTCCGCTGAGCTTGTTTCGCGCGCTGAGAAAGAAGCGGCAGCAATTCGTGCCGAGGCAGACAAGGGTGCGGCAACACTGCGCACCATGGTCACTCGCGACACCGAACTGCAGCGCGCCGAAGCCGAAGAGAGCGTGCGTGAGCACCGTTTGCGCGCGCTGGAACTCGAAGAGGCACACAAGCGCCGCACCGATGAGCACCAGCAAGAATTCTTGACGCTGCACCAGCAAGCGGTCGCGCACGCCGAGCGCATCACCACTGACGCCAACGAGCAAGTGCAAGCTTCACTTGACCACTCGCAGCGGGTTCTCGCCAAGGCTGACGACCACGATCGTCTCATGCGCGCTCAGGCGAAGCAGATCGAAGCCGATGCCCGCGTTCGCGCCCGCGAAATCGTTGAAAAGGCGCATGAGCGCGCTCGCCGCATCACCGAACTCGTCGGCAAACACGGCACGTTTGCCCTGCGCGACACCGAAGACCGGGCAAGCGAATTGCGTCGCCAGCAATCGGCGCTGCAAAGCTTCCAGTACGAAATCACCGAGCTCATGCGCATCGACAGCGATGCGCTGTCAGCCGGTGAAAACCGTGCTGTCGAGGTTGAAGAAGCCGTCGCAGCTGTTGAAGCGGCGGATGTTGCAGCATCCGCCGAAGCCGACCAGCAACCGGCCACGAAGCACGTCGCAAAAAAGACCACCAAGCAGGCGAAGCGACCCGCAGCCGAGGCTGCTGAAACGTCCGAAGCTGCCAGCAACTAGGATTTGTCACACACCCTAGCCCCTTGGAGGCGCCGTGCTTGATCGCACGCTGTACCCGGTCGACCCTTGGCGAATCATCGAACCAAGCCCGCTGGTTGCGGAACCCGGCGTCTCTGAGACGATTTTCGCACTCGGTAACGGGTATCTCGGGTTGCGTGGCAACCATATTGAAGGGCGCCGGGCTCACGAGCACGGCACGTTTATCAATGGTTTTCACGAGACGTTTGCAATCCGCCATGCTGAGCAGGCGTATGGGTTTGCTGAGGTAGGCCAAACGATAGTCAACGTGCCTGACATGAAGGTCATGCGCGTCTACGTCGACGACGAACCACTCGATTTCGAAGAGGGCGAGCTGCGCGATTACGAGCGCGTGCTTGATATGCGCACGGGTGTTTTGAGTCGCTCGTTTGTTTGGGTTACCGCATCTGGCAAACACGTACAGATTCGCGACGAGCGCATCGTGTCGTTTGACGAGCGCCACAACACAGCCCTCACGCTTGAGGTCACGGTGCTGAACGCGGCCGCCGCGGTCACGGTGAGCTCGCAGATTCTCAACCGCCAAGACGGCGAAAACGTCTACGGTGGCGCGGCGGCGCGTCAGGAGCACCCGCGGGCAGATTTTGACCCGCGGAAGGCAGAACAAATAACCGAACGCGTCTTGCAACCGTTCAGTTTCGGTGCGGATGGCACCCGCAGCTGGCTTTCCTATCGCACCGCAAACTCCGGGATGACGATCGCGGTCGCTGCCGACCACATCATCGAAACCATGGGCGAGTATTCGGTCGAGTCAAGCGCCGGCCCCGACTCCGTCAAGACTGTAGTGAGCTTTGCGGCGACACCCGGTGTGGCACTGAACATCGCGAAACTTGGTGCTTACCATACGTCCCGTGGCGTACCGCCGAACGAGCTTGTCGACCGCTGCCAGCGCAATCTTGACCGATTGGTCGCGGCAGGTGTGTCCGACCTGTTCGCGCGGCAAGAGCAGTGGCTGACAGACTTCTGGCGCCGATCAGATGTCGTCATCAAGGGCCAAGATGTCGTGCAACAGGCCGTGCGCTGGTGTCTTTTTCAGTTGGCGCAGGCCGGTGCACGCGCCGACGGTGCTGGCGTCTCAGCGAAAGGTGTCTCGGGCTCCGGCTACAGCGGGCATTACTTTTGGGACACCGAAGTCTATGTGCTGCCGTTTTACGTCTACACGAGCCCCGAGTGGGCTAAGAATGCTTTGCGGGCGCGCTCGTACATGCTCGATGCTGCACGACTGCGTGCGGCCAAGCTCAACGAAGAAGGCGCACTTTTTGCCTGGCGCACGATCAATGGCGAAGAAGCATCCGCCTACTACGCCGCCGGCACCGCGCAGTACCATATCAACGCCGACATCGCCTTCGCGATCGCGAAGTACGTGCGCGCGTCGGGCGACTACGACTACCTCGCAAACGAAGGCGTGGATATCGCGGTCGAGACAGCCCGAATGTGGAGCTCGCTCGGCTTTTGGCGGGGCACGAATGGCGCGTCGTCGTTCCACATTCACGGCGTCACTGGCCCCGATGAGTACACGACGGTCGTCAACGACAACCTCTTCACGAACGTCATGGCCCGGTTCAACTTGCGCTTTGCATCGCGCACGCTGCGTGTCATGCAAGAACGCATGCCCGAAGTATACGCGGCCGCCGTCGAACGGCTGGGTGTCGAGCCTGACGAAGCCGACAATTGGTGGGATCAGGCCGCCGCGATGCACATTCCATACAGCGAAGCGCTCGGTGTGCATCCGCAAGATGCGAGCTTCCTCGACAAAGAGCTTTGGGATCTCGAGAACACGCCGCCCGAGAAGCATCCGTTGCTCTTGCACTTTCACCCGTTGGTCATTTACCGACACCAGGTTTTGAAGCAAGCGGATGTTGTTTTGGCGCTGTTCTTGCAGGGCAACCACTTCAGTGCCGAAGAAAAACTCGCTGACTTTGACTATTACGACCCACTGACAACGGGGGATTCCACCCTTTCGGCGGTTGTGCAGTCGATTCTGGCGGCCGAGGTCGGCTATCAAGACCTCGCGCTGGAGTACTTCGAGCAGTCACTGTTTGTTGACCTCGCCGATCTGCACAACAACGCCGCTGATGGTGTGCACGTGGCTTCGGCGGGTGGTGTTTGGACTGCGCTCGTGAGTGGTTTCGGTGGCATGCGGGACTACTTTGGGCTGCTGAGCTTCGACCCGCGTCTGCCCGAGTCGTGGGAGTCGCTTTCGTTCCCACTGCGCTGGCGTGATGCGGTCTTGCAAGTCACGGTTGAGCCTTCGGCGATAACGGTCGAGATGACGCAGGCTGGCGCGCCGGTTGACTTCGAGGTGCGGGGAGCGAAATTCCAGGTTACGGATGGTGCGCTCGTGCGGGTAGAACTCGCTGATCAAGGGCCGCGCATTGCGGGTGCACCGACGTTGCGCGAACTCGAAGGCGCAGAGCGCGATGACGGTACGCTGCTTGCGGCATCCGTTCCGACCTCGACCGACACGTTCTACGTCATCGACTGACGTGCCGGGCTCTTGGTTGAGTGGCAACAGTTTCGTCGTGGTCGCGCGTTTGCGGCGAACGGCAAACGCCCGTTCATCCTGATCATCACCGGACAAGTCGCGCGTATCGCTGGCGCCGGGGCGCGCATCGGAGTTTTCGTCGGCACCGCGTCGTATCCACACTAAAAGTCTTCGGGGGCTGTGGGTGACAACGCCGTAACGGAGACGGCGTCTAGTCCAGGCGAGTTCAGCACCAGCTCGATTGTCTTTGCTGAACCGGCGACAAAGACGCTGCGAGCGTAAATGTCATTTCCCACGCACCAGGCATGGTCTGCTGGCCACCACCTGAGGGGCAAGCGAGACCGTTGTAACGTATCGGTTGGCGAGCCTACAGCACACAGTGGCCCTGTAAAGAGCAGCATCGAACGATCCGGCGGGAGCGTCACGATGGGGGCTGAGACATCGTTCATGTCTGCGTAGCCATGCCAGAAGGCAAAGAAGACCCGTTCTGGGGTAAGGGTTTCTGATGCAAGAACAGCACTGAGCGCCCGGGCAACCGTGAGGTCGATGGTTCCGGACTCGGGGTCAAGCCAGACCTCGCGATCCCTCAGAGTCTCCCATGTTGTCTGTGCATCCACAGCATTCCCGTTACGTTGGCCGACGGCGTTCCAATCAACTGCGTGGCCCGTCCGGCGGTTGAAGGCAGGATTTCGAACGCGAGCAAATCTGTCGAAAGTGTCGGGCACATAACTTGCGACCGTCGTTCCGGAGGGCGAAAGAACTTGATTCAACCACTGGGCTGGTGCAACGCTCGACGCGGGTTTCAATTCCAGTCTTTCAAGTCCTGACAAGATCGACCCCCCCATGACGCAGTGAGCAGCGAACGATTGCACGAAGGCTATCACCGAGCTGTTGGTCGTTCAACCTCAGATTGACTCAGGTAACAGCCCATGAGCGACTCGATCGCAAGGTGATTGGGGATGAGAGTGTTCACGATCAGAGAGCCGCGTATTTGGTGATCGCCGTCGATTTAACATACATATGGACTGCATCGCCCTTCGTGCGGCAGCGTCCAATGAGGCGCCGGTGTTGATGGTGCAAACGCAAGCTGTGCTGACGTGTACTCCTCCGCTGATCCGCGCTCCCATTGCGGTCTACTGCTCGCTACGGCTGCTGCGGAGTACGGTCGCCGCAGAGTGCACCGCTAAGCTTCGACTCGCTGCGCTCGCTCACCCTTTGACCCGAGACGTGTCAAAGTCGGTGGTAACGCGTAGTCTGGTTTTGTGACCACCGCCCTATACCGCCGCTATCGGCCTGAGACGTTCGCCGAGATGATCGGGCAGTCGCAAGTGACCGATCCGCTCATGACAGCGCTGCGCAGCGATCGGGTTGGGCACGCGTACCTGTTTAGTGGCCCGCGCGGGTGTGGCAAGACCACTTCGGCGCGCATTTTGGCGCGCTGCCTCAATTGTGCCGAGGGGCCAACCGATACGCCGTGTGGCAAATGCGATTCGTGTATTGAGCTTTCTCGCGGTGGCGGCGGCTCACTCGACGTTGTCGAAATCGACGCGGCGAGCCACAACGGTGTCGACGACGCACGCGACTTGCGTGAGCGTGCCGTTTTCGCGCCGAGTCGCGACCGCTTCAAAATCTTCATTCTCGACGAAGCGCACATGGTCACCGCCCAAGGGTTCAATGCGCTGCTCAAACTCGTCGAAGAGCCACCACCGCACGTCAAGTTTATTTTTGCCACGACCGAGCCCGAAAAAGTGCTTGGCACGATTCGGTCGCGCACGCACCATTACCCGTTCCGGCTCGTGCCACCCGCGGCAATGCAGGAGTACATCGAAAAGCTCTGCGTTGAAGAGGGCGTTTCGGTCGAGCCCGGGGTTTTGCCGCTTGTCGTGCGCGCTGGTGGTGGTTCACCGCGCGACACGCTTTCACTGCTCGACCAGCTCATTGCCGGAAGCGAGGCAAGCGGGGTCGGGTATGAGCGTGCAGTTTCGCTGCTTGGGTACACGCACACTGCGCTCCTTGACGAAATCGTTTCGGCCTTCGGCGCGAATGATGCTCCTGCTGCGTTCGCGGCGATCGACCGGGTTGTGCAGACAGGGCAAGACCCGCGGCGTTTCGTCGACGACTTGCTCGAGCGTTTGCGTGACCTCATCATCATTGCCGCGGTTGGTCTCGAGGCTGACGATGTGCTGCGCAGTATCCCGGTTGATGAACGTGAACGGATGCACACGCAGGCGCTGCAGTTCGGTCGTGAGCGACTGTCGCGAACGGCGGATGTTGTCAGCAACGCGCTCGATGACATGAGTGGGGCAACCTCGCCCCGGTTGCATCTCGAGTTGCTGTGCGCGCGGATACTTTCGGTTGCTGCAGCGCCCGCGAGCGAGCCCGTTTCGACTTCGCCGGCTGGCGTCGGCTCCGCTCAACGACCGGTTGGTGAGCCCGTTTCGACTTCGCCGGCTGGCGCCGGCTCCGCTCAACGACCGGTTGAACCAGCCGCTCCAGCAGCGCCCACTCCGGTCGTTGAGCGGAGCGAGCCGCAGGCGAGCGAAGTCGAAACGGGGTTGCAGGAAGTCACGCCCCCCACCGAGATAACGCTCGACACGATCCGCGCCGCGTGGCCGCTCATTCTCGATGATGTCGCAGCCGTTGATCGTACGGCGTGGCTCATCCTCATGAACGCGCAACCGGTTGGGTTTGAGGCACCCGATGTGCTCTCGATCGGCTTCGGCTCTGAAGTCGACTTGAACTCCTTCAAAGGTCGCCCCGGAACTTCGAGTCCCGCCGAACGCACCCGCCAGGCCATCGTGAAGCATCTCGGTGTGCGGGTGAAGTATCGACCCGTTGCGCTTCCGGTTGACAGTGCACCGGCCGATGCGGCTCCCGTCGACCCTGAGGAGCCTGCGCCAGCTGAGACAACTGTCACCGAGTGGGCTGTCGCGGCGATTCCCGCTTCTGGGGTTGTTGAGGGGAGCGAGCCGCAGGCTGAGCCGGTTCCGAGCAACCGCGTTCCGACTCCGCCGGCTGACGCCGGCTCCGCTCAACGACCGATTGAGGAAGCCGCTGCCGCGGTCCCCGCGCGGCAACCAACGAAATCCCACGCACACCCGGCCGAAAACGAGCGCTATGGCGAAGCGGTCGTGCGCGAGATTCTCGGTGCCGAGTACATCGGCGAAGAGCCCTTCGAGTCACCGACGAGGTTTGTCTGATGTACGACGGAATTGTTCAAGAGCTCATTGACGAGTTCGGCCGGTTGCCCGGAGTCGGCCCGAAGTCGGCCCAGCGCATCGCGTTTCACATTCTGCAAACGCCATCATTCGATGTTTCACGGCTTTCCCACTTGCTGACCGAAGTGCGCGAGCGGGTGCGCTTTTGCGAAGTGTGCGGAAACATTTCTGATCAAGAGCGTTGTGTCATCTGTCGCGATCCACGTCGCGACCCAACCCTCATTTGTGTCGTCGAAGACGCGAAAGACGTCGCCGCGATTGAGCGCACCCGGGAGTTTCGTGGGCTGTACCACGTACTCGGCGGGGCTATCAGCCCGATCGCGGGAATTGGCCCGAATGATTTGCGCATTGCCGAACTGATGAGCCGACTTGCCGACCCGGTGGTGCAAGAAGTCATCCTCGCCACGAACCCAAACCTCGAGGGTGAAGCGACCGCCGCCTACCTCAGCAGACTTTTGGGCTCGATGGAAGTGCGAGCAACACGGCTTGCAAGCGGTTTGCCGGTTGGGGGAGACCTCGAGTACGCCGATGAAGTCACCCTCGGACGTGCCTTTGAAGGGCGTCGCTCCGTTTAGAATTGCTATTTGGGTTCATTTGAATCCTTGACGTTCTGTAGCGCTCGGAGGTAACGGTGGCACTCATCGTGCAGAAGTACGGTGGCTCGTCGGTGGCGGATGCCGAGTCGATCAAACGTGTTGCAAAACGCATCGTCGACACTCGTCGCGCCGGCCACGATGTTGTTGTTGCCGTGAGCGCCATGGGCGACACAACCGATGAGTTGCTCGACTTGGCATCCGCTGTTGCCCCGATTCCAGCGCCGCGCGAACTCGACATGTTGCTCTCCAGTGGCGAGCGAATCTCGATGGCGCTTCTTGCGATGGCAATTCACTCGATGGGTTTCGAGGCGCGCTCATACACCGGCATTCAGGCCGGAATGATTACGGATGCCACCCACGGTGCCGCTCGCATTGTTGACGTCGATCCGACACGGTTGCGCGAAGCGCTCGACGAGGGTGCGATTGTCATTGTTGCTGGCTTCCAGGGTTTCAACCCGAACTCGATGGACGTTACAACCCTTGGTCGCGGTGGTTCGGACACGACAGCTGTCGCACTGGCCGCAGCGCTCGACGCTGACGTATGCGAAATCTTCAGCGATGTTGACGGAATCTTCAGTGCCGACCCGCGCGTTGTGCCACAAGCGAAAAAGCTTGCCACGATCGACGCCGAAGAAATGCTCGAACTCGCAGCAAACGGTGCCAAGGTTTTGTATATGCGCGCGGTTGAGTATGCGCGTCGTCACGGTGTGACAATTCACGCCCGTTCGAGCTTTAGCCCAAACGAGGGAACGTACGTTATTTCTGAGGGCATGAAGTTGCCCGAGCAGGTTGCAAACCTCATCCAAGCACAGGGAGCACAGATGGAAGAGCCAATCATCACCGGTGTCGCAACCGACCAGGGGCAGGCGAAAATCACGATTATTGGTGTGCCCGATGTGCCTGGGAAGGCTGCCGAGATCTTTACGATCGTCGCAAACTCCGGGGCCAACGTCGACATGATCGTGCAGAACGTTTCGGCCGCTTCCACCGGCCGCACCGATATCTCGTTCACCTTGCCCAAGACGCAAGCGAAGGACGCGCTGAAAGCACTGACGCACGCGCAGGCTGAGGTCGGGTTCGAGCAACTCGTGCACGACGACCAGATCGGCAAGCTTTCGGTCGTGGGTGCGGGAATGCGCACGCATTCAGGTGTCTCGGCGATTTTGTTCCAAGCGCTCAGCGAGGCTGGGGTCAACATCGAAATGATCTCGACGAGTGAAATCCGCATTTCGGTCATTGTGCGCACCGACGAGTTGAACGCGGCAGCGCGCCTCGTGCACACCGCGTATGGTCTCGACGCCGATGAGGTGGCGCAGGTACACGGCGGCACTGGCCGCTAGTCCGGCTCATCTCGACCCATACATATTCCCCCGCGCCATACAGTTTCTTGGCGAGTTTTTGTGTGGCGGCGGGGAAACTGCGCGGGTCAATGGGGTTCGCGGCCAGCCGCCCAGAATTCGGGGTAGGCTGGTTCACGTCGCCGTGTGTGCGACACATCGCGAAAGGAGCCAAACGATGAATCCGAACAGTACTGCGTTCGTTGTCCGTGCGGTTCCGCGCGAGCGTGGCTAGCCCGCAGGCAACGTAGCTTCCGCCCCTCGCGCCGCCAGGCGCATCCTCGTTCTTTGCGTGTTCACCCACGCTTCATACGTTCTTTGACGTTTTCGAAACACGGTTTCTCATGACTGCAACCTCGGCATCGACAGCTGCCAAACCAGCCCGGCAGCGCAATGCGTTGACACGGCTGATTCCTTTCGCCCGGCCGGCGCTTCCCGCGCTCACCCTGGGTATTTTCACCGCGCTTGCAGCATCGCTTGTTGCGCTTTCGATCCCGCTCGTCATCGAGTGGGCAATCGCCGGACCCATCACCGAGGGTAATGTGCGCATGGTCATTGCTGCGGCCGCGGCCGTTCTCGCACTGGGCCTGCTTGAAGCGTTCTTTGCGTGGCTTCGACGCAAGTTCATCTTCAAGCCGGTCACCGGTGTTGAACTCGACATGCGCACAACAATTTACGCAAAGCTGCAGAACCTGCCGGTGGCTTTTCATGACAAGTGGCAATCGGGCCAGCTACTCAGTCGCATGATGCAAGACCTGGGTCTCATCCGTCGTTGGATGGCCTTCGGTATTACGTTCTTGATCGTCAACACGGTGACGATTATTGTCGGCTCGGTTTTCTTGTTCCGCTGGCACTGGTTGCTCGGCGCGAGCTTTCTGATCACGTCACTGCCACTGTGGTTCATCGGGTTCCGCTTCGAGAAGCGCTACGGCGAGCTTTCACGCCGTAGCCAGGACCAGGCAGGGGATCTTGCGACAAGCGTCGAAGAGAGTGTGCACGGCATCCGCGTGCTCAAAGCCTTTGGGCGCGGCGGCTATTCGCTCAATCGCTTCGCGAAGCAAGCGCGCGAGTTGCGCGACACCGAATTACAAAAAGCCGGTGAAGTTGCTTCCATTTGGGGTTGGCTCACGTTCGTTCCACAGCTTGCGCTTGTCATCAACCTCGTGATCGGGGTGTGGCTGGTCACGCAAGGGCAGCTGACTCAGGCGCAACTTGTTGCATACTTTGCGATGGTTGTGGTGTTGCGTTGGCCGATTGAGTCGATCGGATTCTTGCTGTCGTTCACGCTCGATGCGCGCACGGCAACCGAGCGTGTTTTCGAAGTGTATGACGAGGTCAACACGATCACATCGCCCGAAAATCCCGTATCGATCGCCAAGCCGGAAGGTCGGTTGAGCTTCGAGGGTGCTGGCTTCCAGTTCGCTGATGCGCGCGATGGTGAACGGCCGCGTCTGGAGAAGATTGACCTGGTCATCGAGCCAGGCGAAACGATGGCGCTTGTGGGGCTCACCGGTTCCGGGAAGACGACACTCACCGCACTGCCGACGCGGCTGTATGAAGTCACCTCCGGTGCGGTCAAGCTCGACGGGGTAGACGTGCGCGACTTCGCCTTGCCAGAATTGCGTCGGCACATCGCGATGGCGTTTGAAGATGCGACACTGTTCTCGCTCTCGGTGCGCGAGAACGTGCTGCTGGGGCGCGATGATCTCGATTTGCACTCATCAGAAGCGGATGCCGTGCTGTCGCAAGCCCTCGAGGTTGCCCAAGCCGGCTTTGTAGCCGAGCTTCCCGATGGTACCGAAACGATTATCGGTGAAGAAGGCATGAGCCTTTCCGGCGGGCAGCGTCAACGGCTCGCGCTCGCGCGTGCGGTTGCCGCCGCCCCGCGCGTGATCGTCATGGATGACCCGCTTTCGGCACTCGATGTAGACACCGAGGCGCTCGTCGAAGAAGCGTTGCGACATGTACTGGCAGGCACAACAGCACTCATCGTGGCACACCGCCCATCGACGGTCGCGCTCGCTGACCGCGTTGCAGTGCTCGAAAACGGCTTCATCACCGCGGTGGGCACCCACGCCGAACTCTTGCAATCGAGCCCGCACTACCGCTACGTGATTTCAAGCCTCGAAAACCCTGAAACGGCACTCAGTCAAAACGAATACAACGAAAAACTGGCTACCGGCGCGATCACGATTGACGCCGTGAGCACAGCCGACGAAGCCGTAGCCGACGAGAAGGGGGTGAGCGAATGAGTACAACGGTGACCGGAACATCCGGTGAAGACCGCAGCGACTACACAAATGTCGAATCAAAAGCGATCCGCAAACGCTCGACCCGGTTGTTGGTTTCACTGATCGCGCCACTCAAGTGGTGGATCGTGCTTGCGGCCGCGCTTGTGCTTGTCTCGACAGCCCTTGAGGTTGCCGGTCCGCGTTTGATTGCAGCGGGTATCGACACGGGCCTGCCGAACGCACTGGACGGCAACTTCACACCACTGGCGATCATCGCTGGTGTATTCGCGTTCGCCGCCGCGGCATCCGCTGTGCTGATTTGGGCGTACATCAAACTCGCGCAGAAGATCACTGAGACCGCGCTGCTGGAATTGCGTACGCGACTGTTTCGCCATACGCAGCGGTTGAGCCTGGAGTTTCACGAGAGCTACACATCCGGTCGCATTATTTCGCGGCAAACGAGTGACGTTGGGGCGTTTCGTGAATTGCTGTCCGGGGGCTTGCAGGAGCTTGTCCAGGGCGTGGTGTTCATCACGTTCACCTTCATCGCTTTGACGCTCACCGATTGGCGTGCGGGTGTCATTTTGCTGTGCGCGGGTATTCCGATCGGGTTGCTGATGCGCTGGTTCTACAAGCGCTCACAAGTGGCTTACCGGCAATCAACCTCGATCAGCGCGAAAGTTATCGTGCAGTTCGTTGAGACCATGACAGGTATTCGTGCCGTCAAGGCGTTCCGCAAAGAACCACGAAACGATGTGTCCTTCGCTGCTGTTGCCGGTGACTACCGCAACGCAAACTTGCGCGTGCTGCGGATGTTTGGAACATTCGAGCCAGGCATCATGGCAATTGCCGCGATCACGACCGCGGCCGTGTTGCTCTCGGGTGGTTTGCGGGTGTCATCGGGTGCGCTTGCCGTTGGTGTGCTGCTTGCCACGATCATGTATGTGCGCAACTTCTTTGGGCCATTGCAAGACATCGCGATGTTCTTGAACTCGTACCAGTCGGCGGCGGCTGCGCTCGAGAAAATCTCGGGCGTGCTCGAAGAAGAACCCACCGTGCGTGACCCAGAGAACCCGGTTCCGCTCGCGCAAGCACAAGGTGCGCTCACGTTCGACCGTGTGGGCTTCGGCTACACAGCAGATCGGATGATTCTGCCGGAGTTCTCACTCGAGATCCCCGCGGGGCAAACCGTTGCGCTCGTCGGCACAACCGGTGCCGGCAAGACCACGCTCGCAAAGCTCGTTTCACGGTTCTATGACCCGATCGACGGCGCCGTGAAGCTTGACGGGGTCGATTTACGTGATCTGTCGCCGGCCGATCTGCGTCGCGCGATCGTCATGGTCACGCAAGAGGCCTACCTGTTCAGCGGCACGGTTGCCGAGAACATTGCGCTTGGCAAGCCTGATGCAACGATCGACGAGATCGAAGCGGCCGCGATCGCCGTTGGCGCGCACGAGTTCATTTCGGCGTTGCCCGACGGCTACAGCACCGATGTGAATAAGCGTGGTGGCCGTGTTTCAGCGGGACAGCGGCAGCTGATTTCGTTTGCCCGCGCGTTCTTGGCTGATCCGGCGGTGCTTATTCTCGACGAGGCGACAGCCTCGCTTGATATGCCATCCGAGCGGCAAATCCAGCACGCGCTGGAGACGCTCTTGAGCGATCGCACGGCAATCATCATTGCTCACCGGCTCTCGACAGTTGCCATCGCCGACCGCGTGCTCGTCATGGAGCACGGCCGCGTCATCGAAGATGACACCCCGGAGAACCTCATCGGGGGGACCGGGAAGTTCGCCCAGTTGCACGCAGCTTGGCTGGAGTCGCTCGCGTAGCGACCCAGTGTGCGCGGGTGGATGCTGCGGCATCCACCCGCGCGCTCGCTAGAACGCGCTGAAGCCGAGTATGAGCACCGGCAGGAATAGCAGCGCCCAGAAGCCAACGACCACGTAGCTGATGGCGAGCCCGATCGTTGCAAGCATGTTGCCCTGCTCCCCGGTCGCGCGGATTTGTTTCTTGGCGAGATGCCCAAGAACGATGCCGAGCGGTGCAAAAACGAACGCCATGACAAGCGACAAGATCGCCATCGTGTTTGTCGGCGCAGCCGTGGCGTACTGCGGCGCCACGTACGCCGGGTAGGTGTACGCGTTCGAATGCGACGAATTGGCCTGCGCCGACGCCACATCTGCCGCATATGGGTCAACCGGCAGCGGCTGCGGCTGCCATGCGGCTTGCGCTGGCGGCGTCATACCCGGTGCGGGAGCAGGTGTCTGTGTTGCCACGATACGCTGCCACGCCCACTGCTCGAGTTCGGGATACACGTTCGGGTGCGCCGCGATCGCGGAAGCATATTCGGGGTAGCTTGTTGCGATCTGCGCCAGCCGAGTCTGCGACGTGTTGGGGTCAAGCAACTCGTTGTATGCGGCCAGCTGGGCATTGGGGTCGGTCATATTTGCGCTCAGTTCACTTTGTTTCGGGTTCGGATGCAGCACCGAAGCCGTACCCAATAAGTGTCGCACGCAGGTGCCTTGGGTGCGCGCAACACCGGACCTGGAGGTAACCTACGAATCGGCACCCAAGATCTGGGGTACACCCGTGAGTTTTGTGCCAAGCGCGCGATAGACTGAGAACTGCATTTTCAACGAAATTTTGAGGAACACCTGTGCCCGAATCGCGCATTATTTACACGCACACCGACGAGGCCCCGGCACTCGCAACCGCATCGTTTCTTCCGATGGTTCAAGCGTTCGCTGGCACGGCTGGTGTTCCAATCGAACTTCGTGACATTTCGCTTGCCGGTCGTATTCTCGCTGCTTTTCCGCAGAAGCTGAAGCCAGCCCAGCAGGTTGGCGACGCCCTCGCTGAACTTGGCGCCCTGGCAACGCTGCCGGAAGCAAACATCATCAAATTGCCGAACATCTCGGCGTCGATTCCGCAGCTGAAGGCCGCAATTGCCGAATTGCAGTCGCAGGGCTACGACATTCCTGATTTCCCGGATGAGCCGGCAAACCTGGAAGAAAAAGACATCCGTGTCCGCTACGACCGCATCAAGGGCTCAGCGGTAAACCCCGTGCTTCGTGAGGGCAATAGCGACCGTCGCGCTCCGGGTTCGGTCAAGAACTACGCCAAGAAGTTCCCGCACCGCAACAAGGCGTTTGAGGCAGGCTCGAAGACTCGCGTTGCCACGATGGGACGGAACGATTTCAAGGCGAACGAAAAGAGCTACGTCTCGGCCCACGACGATGTGCTCACGATCGAGCACATTGCTGAAGACGGCACCGTCACAGTTCTGAAAGACAACCTGAAGGTGTTGCCGCGCGAGATTATCGACGCAACATTCATCTCGGCAAAGCACCTCGACGAGTTTTACGCTCAGACGCTTGAAGAAGCAACCAAGCTCGACGTCTTGTACTCGCTGCACCTCAAGGCCACAATGATGAAGGTCTCTGACCCGATTCTGTTCGGCCACGCGGTGAAAGCGTATTTCAAAGACGTTTTCGCCCAGTACGGCGACCAGCTTGCAGCGGCAGGGCTCTCGGCAAACGACGGTCTCGGCGCGATTCTTGCCGGTCTCGACAACCTCGAAAACGGTGACGAGATCAAGCAGGCGTTTGCGGATGCCATGGCGGGCGGCCCGCGTCTGAGCTACGTCAACAGCGACAAGGGCATCACGAACCTGCACGTACCGAGCGACGTTATCGTTGACGCTTCGATGCCTGCCCTCGTGCGTAACGGTGGCAAATTGTGGGGTGTCGACGGTGGCGAAGACGACACGCTCGCGGTCATTCCTGACTCATCGTACGCTGGCGTCTACCAGGCCGTCATTGACGACGTGAACCTCAACGGCCCGCTCGACCCGGCCAAGATCGGTTCTGTTCCGAACGTTGGCCTGATGGCTCAGGCTGCCGAAGAATATGGCAGCCACGACAAGACGTTCGAAATTGCTGCAGACGGTGTCGTTCAGGTTCGTGACGGCGACGGCGAGGTTGTCATCGAGCACCACGTTGGTGCGGGCGACATTTGGCGTGCCACGCAAACCAAACACATTCCGATCTTCGACTGGGTGCGCCTCGCGGTGACCCGCGCTCGTGCAACGGGCGCTCCCGCAGTGTTCTGGCTCGATGTCAGCCGTTCGCACGACGCGCAGCTGATCGCAAAGGTCTACCAGGCGCTTGCGACGCTCGACACATCCGATGTGAAGCTCGCGATCATGGCACCCGAAGAGGCAACGACCTACACCCTCGCACGCATGCGTCAGGGTAAAGACACTATTTCGGTCACCGGAAACGTGCTGCGTGACTATCTCACCGACCTGTTCCCGATTCTCGAACTCGGAACAAGCGCCAAGATGCTCTCGATCGTGCCGCTGCTGGCCGGTGGCGGTCTCTTTGAGACGGGTGCTGGTGGTTCGGCGCCCAAGCACGTGCAGCAGCTTGAAGAAGAAGACTACTTGCGCTGGGACAGCCTGGGTGAATTCTTCGCACTTGCCGCATCGTTCGAACACTTTGCGAACTATGCCGGCAACCCGCGTGCCCAGGTGCTCGCCGACACGCTTGATCGCGCAACCGGTACATTCCTCGAGAACGACAAGTCGCCCGGCCGCAAGCTTGGCACGATCGACAACCGTGGCAGCCACTACTTCTTGACCCGCTACTGGGCTGAAGAGCTCGCCAAGCAAACGGATGATGCCGAACTCGCCGCCGCGTTTGCGCCGGTTGCTCAGCAATTGGCCGACGGGGAAGAGCAGATTGTTTCCGAGCTCGTCGCGGTTCAGGGTAAGCCGGTTGACCTCGGTGGCTACTATCACGCGGACGCCGCGAAGGTCAACGCTGCAATGCGCCCCTCGGCAACGCTCAACGCGATTATCGACGCGCTGTAGGCCGCGTGCGCGGCCCGGGGAAACCCGGGCTACGCCACGTCGGCGCGCGCGACAACCTCGCCGTATTCGGTCTCGCCAACCGGGGTAAAACCAACGCGGGTAAAGAAGGCTTCAGGGCCACCGGCGCCAGCTTCATAGATGACGTTCACGTAGCCAAAACCACGAGTGGATGCTTCACTGAGCAGCTGTGCGACGGCATACCGGCCAACACCGCGACCCTGCTCGTCAGCGTTGACGTTGATGCGCACGAGGGCTGAGCGGAAGATGTCGTCAGCTTCGAGTTCGGGGTCGAAGATCGCGTTGACGAACGCAAGGACGCGGTCGTTTTCGTCGAGCACAACGCGTTGCCAGTTGGTGGCTGGGTTGGCGACCGTGGCGATAACACCGTACGAAATGGGCGCCAAGAATTGCTCTTGCCCGGGCTTGAGCGAAAGCGAGTTCACAGCCACGATGGTCGTTGCGGATAGTTCTTCTAGGCGCAGTTCACTCATAGTCCAAGCGTAGCGCGAAACAACTTTGCGGCACAGCCCCTGTGGAAAAGGAGCTGTGCCGCAACGTCGAGTAAGGCGTCTGGCCTTAGTAGTAGATGCTCACTTCGGTGCCGATAGGCGTCCAGTAGTAGAGCTCTTCAGCGCGCCAGTCTGGCATGCCGATGCAGCCGTGACTCATCGTGCTACCGAAGTTGTTGTGCCAGTAGACTCCGTGGAGTGCTTCAGAGGCCCATGTGTTGTGATACATCGGGAACTGTACGTTCTCGGTACGGTACATGATTGGCTCACCGGCTTTCGGATTCGGCTCGCCGTTGGCTAGGAGTGCAGGTTCATACAGTGGGTTACCATTGCTGTCGGTCTCGTTACCGATCATCGTTTGCGACGTGAGCTTCCACTCAATGCGGTAGTCGCCCGTGTGGGTCGGCGTCGCTGAGGTACCACTGGAGATCAACCACGTGTCGTAAACCTCGCCGTTAACCATTTGGTACAGGCGCTGTTGCGAAAGGTCAACGTGAATCTGGCGGACCTCGTTCGTCATCACACCCGGTGTGACCGTAGCCGGAATATCGACCTTGATCGGACCGGCCACGCCACTGTTGATCGCACTTTCGAGCTTTGTCGCGAACTCGCTCGCGAGGTTCGAAACATCACCGAGTTCGCGTCCGTCGATTGCCTCGCGCTGCACTTCAAGGGCATTGCCACCCGAATCGGTGATCTGGAAGCCATCTTGCGCCGAGCGGTTCACTTTTTCAGACAACCCCGCCACAATCGGCTCGAGACCTGCACCGTTGGCGGTGACATCGAAACCAGTGCCGGCATCGTTCGGCGCGATCGTGAGGAGCGAAGAAATGGTGGCTGCATCGACCGGTGAAACGTTCTCGTCACCGATGTACAAACCAGAGTTGGCCATCACGCCATTGATGGCATCGATGGTTGTCGTAGCAACGGTGTCGGGAATGTGAGGGGCAATCTCAACAGCGATCGCCGTGAATTTCGCGCCAGCCTCACCGCTTGCGAGGGCGGCCTCGATGGCGCCCGCTGCGGCATCCGCGTCAATTCCGGTACCAGCAATCGCCGGGGTGAGGGTGTACGTGTTTGACTCGGCGTTGAAGGTGAGCGTTGCATCGGTCGGAGCAACAAACGAGCCGGGTTGAGCGGCGAGGGCTGCCTGCTCGAGTTTGATCGGGTCGATCGTGACGGGAGCTGAGTAGCTCTTCCCCGACCATGCCTCGAAGTTGTAGAGCGGGCTGCCTTGGTGGGCGAGTTCTGCAACGGCAGTGGTGTCGATCGAGGCGCCCACGTCGGCACCGGTGACCTCAAAGCTTCCCGTGGGGGTGTCAACGGTCAAAACAACCGTCTGGATTCGATCTTGCACGTCAGCGGCAGCCTGTCCGGGCAGCTTGAGCCCGACGGGAACGCCCGCAATTGTCGTGTTCGGGGCAAGCAGCAGCATTGAGGCGGCTCCCGCGCCACCGAGCAGAACCGCTCCTGCGCCGACGAGCCCCCAAATGAGGCCGCGCTTGCCCTTCTTCTTCTTCGGCTCAGCAGGGGCACCAACGGTTTCGTTGGATGCTTCAACCGGCAGCGCCGTGAGTTCGATCGGCGCTTCGGCGGCGAGAACTGGCGGTGCGAGTGCTGGCAGGTCTTGTGTTGCGACATCGTGCGCGGCACCGGTTGTGTTGTTGAACAGGGCGGCGAGGCTCGAGTCTCCGATCGCGACGGCGGTTTCGGCCTGGTCGGCACCCAATTGCTCAGCGTCGATGAACTCCGCGCCGACGGCTGTTGTCGCCGTTTCAACGCGTTCAGTGGCGGCTTCGGCCGTTTCGTCGGTGGCGCCCTCGACCTGGTTCAGCTTGTCAGTCGGTGTGTCGTTCGCGATCGTCGTCACTATCGTCTCCCCATTTCGGGCGTAGAAACCACCGGCTTCTACGCATACACCAGTCTACGAGACGAACCTGGGAAGCGAAACCGTGGAAAATACAGTTTTTTTTGCGCGTTGCGCTTGCGAAATTTGCTTTCGTAAGGTGAACTAACAAATATGAAATCTGATGCAAGCGGCAGAAGTGCCGATGCCAGCGTAGCGCCCGGGGCGACAAACGCCAACCGGAAGAAGCCGATGAAGGCGCTTCCGGCGCACGCGCGCGCGGTGAATCGTTCGCTCGTGTTGCAAACCCTGTTTCACGGGGGCGAACAATCCCGGGCTGATTTGGCGCGGGCAACAGGTCTGACGCGGGTAACGATTTCGGATGTCATCGCTGACCTCGTCGACGAAGGCCTCGTTCTCGAAACTGGAATGGTCACCGCCGTCGGTCCCGGTAAGCCTGGCCGGCTCGTCGATCTGGACCGTGAGGGGCACGGAATCATCGCACTGGATTTGTCGGAACCGGGCCACTTCAGTGGTGCCGTGATGACAATCGACGGGCAGATCTCCGACTACCGCGAAGTACCGTTTCATGCTGATGAGTCTGGCGATAGCGCGACTGCCGCTGTTATCGAGTTGATCGCTAGCCTTCTGTCGTTGCTTGCCGGCCGCACGCTGTTGGGCATCGGCGTCGGTACGCCAGGGCTGGTTGACGACGCCGGGGTCGTCTTTAGCGCACCAAACCTTGGGTGGCAGGCCAACCCGCTCGCGGCGACGCTTGCGGCCAGATTCGATGCGGGCGTTTCGGTGGTGAACGACGCAAACGCCGCCATCCTTGCTGAGTACACCTTCAATGGTGCTCCAGAAGATACGTTCCTCGTGGTGATCGGCCGTGGTGTTGGTGGTGCTTTGCTCGCCGACGGTGAGATCCATCTCGGAAGCAACTTCGCCGCCGGCGAGATCGGTCACGTCGTTGTCGGCACAGATGGGGGCCCAGCCTGCAAGTGTGGCAACCACGGCTGCGTTGAAGCGTGGGTTGGCGAACCATACCTACGCGCAAAAATTGCCAGTGCCGAAACCGAAGCCGAACGCGAGCATGTCGTCATAGACGCGGCACAACGACTCGGCATCGCGCTCGCACCGGTTATTGCAACGCTTGATCTTGCGGAGCTCATCATCTCGGGTCCCAGCGACTTGATTGATGAGCGTTTCTGCCGCACCGTGCGCGAAACAGTGCGTGCCCGAACACTGCCGCGCACCACCGATAGCCTCATCGTTCGCGCGGGTTCGAGCGATGATCTCGTCTTGCGCGGTGCGACCGTCTCGGTACTGATGAATGAATTGGGTGTCGCATGATCGGCGGCGAGAACAACGGAGGAAGCCGTGGCTGAAGTCATCATTGTCCCCGAGGCGGATGCCGCGGGCCAACTGGTCGCGGACCACATCGCACAACTGATCAAGAACGAGCCCAGCACTGTTTTGGGCCTCGCTACCGGTTCAACACCGTTGCCGGTCTATCGTGCGCTGCGCGGAGCGCTCGACGGTGTTGACGTTTCGAGCGTGCGCGGTTTTGCGCTTGACGAGTACGTCGGTATCGATCCGATGCATCCAGAGAGCTATCGTTCGGTTATCACGCGCGAGGTCGTTGAACCGCTCGGGCTCAACCCAGACCTCGTTCATGTTCCCGATGGGCGTACGGATGGCATTCAAACGGCCGGCTTTCGCTACGAGGCGGCGCTCGCGGCATCCGGTGGTGTTGATCTCCAACTGCTCGGGGTTGGCACCGACGGGCACATCGGCTTCAACGAGCCTGGCTCATCGTTCGCTTCGCGCACGCGTGTGAAAACGCTCACCGAGCAGACACGCGCCGACAATGCTCGCTTTTTTGATTCCCCCGATGAGGTTCCCACGCACTGCATTACGCAAGGGCTCGCGACGATCCATGACGCAAAGCATCTTGTGCTGCTTGCGTTTGGGGCGGGGAAAGCAAAGGCGATTGCGGCGGCCGTTGAGGGGCCGGTTACGGCGTTCTTCCCAGCATCCGCAGTGCAATTGCACCGACACGTCTCGGTGATTGTTGATGAAGCTGCGGCGAGCGAACTGCGTTTGGTGGACTACTACCGATACGCGCATGCGAACAAGCCAGCCTGGCAGGGAATCTAGACCGAGCGGGAAAGCGTCCGGCGGCCGTAAACCAGCCCGACGGCGACTGCAACCAGACCGAAGCCGAGGCCGATCCAGGTTTCACCCATCGTCCACCACACGGCAGTTGTTGCCGCATACAGCAGGAGTTCAACTACTGCCCGAACGAGTGGGTGCAAGACCATCACGGGTTTTGTGCTCAGAAACAGCGCCCACATGAGGAGGGCGACAACCGGTGCGCCGATACCGAAGACGAAGCTGAGCGGGGAATCCCACGCGGTGAACCCCCACAGCGCGAAGGTAGCCAAGATCGTCAGCAGTATGACGACGCGAATGATTTCGATCGGTGAGGTCGGCTGTGGCGGGGTTTCGTGATTTACGGCGTGCACAGTTCCATCGTACGAGGCAGACGATCGGATGCTTAACCGAGCAGGTCGTCGAGGGAGATGTTGATCGTCGAGATTACGGTGCCGTTGAGCGTGTAGCGGAAGTTCAGATCGTACAGGCGCTCTGTGCCGCGCAAGTACGTTGGTGTTGAGACCTGCGCGTAGCCGTTTTCGTCGAGCGTGCGGGATGTCGCAAGCCATCCGTTCCAGGTACTCGCGTGAACGGATGCTCCGGGTGGGCCCTGCAGAGCAACGACCGTTGTGCACCAGCCCAACGAGCATGTCGTGGAGACAACGGATACCGCTGGGTCAATAATCGGCAGATCGGTGCCGGGTTCTTCGGTGCCGGGTTGCTCGGTTTCAGGTTCTTCGGTGCCGGGCTCTTCGGTGCCGGGCTGCTCGGATTCAGGTTCTTCTGTACCGGGTTGCTCAGTGCCTGGTTCTTGTTTGCCTGGTTCTTGTGTGCCTGGTTCTTGGGTACCGGGTTGCTCCGGCTCCGGCTCCGGCTCTTCTGGCTGTGGTTCGGTAACAACCGGCTCTTCAATGTCCGGCTCATCGATCTCGGTTTCCGGGAGGCCTGGTGGTGTTGGATCAGTCGGGTCCGGGTTTGGCGTGACTGGCGTTGACGGCTCTGCGGGTTCAGACGGTTCTGCGGGTTCGTTTGGTACGGCCGGTGCTTCAGGCTCAGCAGGCTGGTTCGGTGTAGCTGGTGCGACGGGCACAAACGGTGCGAGCGGCGCGGGCGCAATACCGGCTGGATCTGGCAGGGGCTCATCGGCTGCAGCGTCCAGCGGAATGACCGGCAGCGTGCTCGGTGTGATCGAAGCGTCGGGCGTCGGGGTTGGCACGGCATGTGGTGCTGGTGCGCCCGCATCGCGGGCTGACTCGTCCGCGAGCACCTCGGTGCCGGTCAGGTTTTGTGCGACACCGCCGGCTCCCGCCGAGGCTGCGGATGCAGCAGAGTTGGCACCAAAAAGCTCTGGTGCGAAGGCCGCAACAGCAAGGCCCCCAGCAAGTGCGAGTCCGGCGACTCCGGCAGCGATAAGCACCGAGATACCCGCAACCGTACCTGCGGCTGCAAAGCCGCCGCTTGTCGCGGCGGAGGCGCCAACCAAAGCACTGGCACTCTCGGCTGCGCTGGTAGTGCCAACAGCGCCGTTGCCGACTGCGAGGCTCGAAGCATCCGAAGGCGTTGCGCTCCCACCACCAGCGACTGACGTAGCGATTCCCCGCAAGAGCGTAGCGGGCATCTCAACGAGCGCTGCCGCTGGGGCGCCAACGCCCTGGAGATAGGCGCCGTACCCAATCGAGCCGGAAGCCCCAAGAATCAGTGGCATGAGCACGAGCGCAAGACGCTTGGAAACCTGTTCAGCTTCACCGGCGACGATAACGCAACGTGGGCACTGTGAAAGGTGTGCGCTCAGCCGCTTGCGATCGCGAGCGCTCAGATTGCCGCGCGTGTGCGCACCTAAGTGCTCGATTGCCCACTGGCAATCACTGTCATCATCGACGTTGGCAAGGTGCGCTTGAATCCACGCTTCACGTAAGCCCTCGCGGGCACGGAACGCCAACTGCGAAACGCCAGCGGCAGACATACCCAGAAGGGGGGCAATCGTGGCGGGCTTCATTTGCTCGATTTCGGAGTACCAAAGCACCTCTTGCCAACGCGTCGGTAGGCTGCGGAACGCTGAAACGGTCAGGCTTCGCTCAAGGGCTTCTTCCGTAGCCTGCTCGGTTGTCTCCGGGTCGACAACGGTTTCGAACTCATCGATGTTCTGCTCGTTGCTTGCACGCCCCCACGATGCTGCTGTGTTGCGGATGCTCGTGAATAGATACGCACGAAACGAAGCGGTCGGCCCACCACCTCGACGAACGGCATCGAAAATACGGGTGTATGCCTCTTGCACGAGGTCGTCGGGGTCAAGCGCCGATGTGACCGAGCGTGCAACCGCGATACCTGAAACATAGTGGCGCCGCCAGAGTTCGGCGTAGGCGTCATTGTCGCCCGAACGGGCACGCAAAATCAACGCAGCGTCAGAGAGCATATCCGCCGCGCTTGGTTCAAGCGATTCATCCAAGGTCATGTGTTGTTTGCATGCGTTTTGTGCGGGCTCGGGCGCCGGGCACGCATCCTATTGTGCCCCGACTTCTCATGATTTTGGTAGTCGATTGTGTACATCTGCCAAGAGCAAGAATTTTTTCAAAGTTTTTTTGAAAGTCGCGTAATGAACCGGGCTACCTGCCGTCTCATGGGTAGAAGTAAACAAGGTTTCGGGGTCACCGCAGGGGGTGGTGCAGCCCGATTTGCCACGATGTGGCCAGACTGCGGGTCGAGGTTTCGGGGGAAGCCTCGACTCCTGCAGTTCTTGAAAACTTCACACAACAGAAGATGAGGTTTGCGCCGGAGGCGCCGGTTCTCGGAACCGAAAAGGCGGCGGAGCTTGAAGCTCCGCCGCCTTTCTCATGTCGACTTAGTACGCGGTATAAACCCTGCCCACCTGCAGGTCAGCGCCGAGCAGTACCACGTCGGCGCGCGAACCAATTGCCAGGGTGCCCACGTCAGTTCGGCCCATGGCACGCGCTGGCGTTGCCGTGAGAGCCTGCAAAGCATCTGCTACAGGCACCCCTGCGTCAACCGTTTTGCGCAGCGCGGCATCTTGTGTGAGCGTGGAGCCAGCGATTGAGCCAGTGTCGTCGGTGCGGGCGATGCCATCTTTCACGGTCACCTTCACAGCACCCAAGTCGTAGTGGCCATCCGCACTCCCAGCTGCAGCCATCGCGTCGGTAACGAGGGCAACACGGCCCGGTGCGACCTGGAACAGCAAGCGGATGACATCGGCGTGCAAGTGCACCCCGTCAGCGATACCCTCGAGCACCACTCGTTCGTCAGCGGCCGCGGCAAGCACTGGGCCAGGTGCGCGATGGTGGATCGGGCGCATCGCATTGAATGCGTGCGTGAGCAGGGTCGCTCCGGCATCGAACGCTTCGCGGGCCTGAGCTTCGGTTGCATCCGTGTGACCAACCGCCGCAACAGCGCCAGCTGCAACGATTTGCTCAATCGCGGCCAAACCGCCAGGAAGCTCGGGTGCGATGGTGATTTGGCGTACCGTACCGTTACCGGCTTCGAGCAATCGTGCGATGCTCTCGGGTGTTGGGGTGCGCAAGAGCGTTGGCTCATGCGCGCCCTGGTGGCCGGGATCGAGAAACGGACCTTCAAGGTGTGAACCGAGCACATCTGGGTCGGTCTTGGTCAGTTCCGCAATCGCCGCAACACTGGCTTCAAGGTCTTCAAGTGGAGCGGTCACCAGCGAGATGACGGCGCTTGTCGTGCCATGCTCACGGTGCAGCGCGCGGGCCGTTCGAATCGCATCAACGCCATCGTCATACGCAACGCCGGCGCCGCCGTGCCCGTGGGCATCAACGAAACCGGGGCTCATGATCGCACCCGCACCGAAGCTTTCGCTCGCATCGATCACCTCGTCGACGTGAGCGAGTTGCTGCCAGGTATCACCCGCACCGCGCGCGTCGACGAAACCGCGCTGAATCAGAATCCAGCCGTTTTCGGTGACCTGGCCATCGTCAACCAGTTGGGCAGAGTGGATGAGCACACGGCCTTCAGGCTGCCGCACGACGTTTGTCATTGTTGTCTTCTCTTATTCGGATTCGGTTGTGATGAGGTTTTCGGTGCGGATGCCGAAGCCCGCCGCGCGCAAGAATGGTGCTGCATCGAGCACGCGCTGCTGGAAGTCATCCCACGCGCGAACGCTCGCGTCACTCCAGCCGAGTTCCGCGGCGGCGAGCACGCGCGGGAACATTTGCGCGTCAATGTCGGCGAGACTGCGTACCGTTTCTGTCCACAGCGGTGCCTCGACACCCAGAATGTCGTCGTCGTGGACACCTGCGAGTAGCCCCGCCGGATCCCAGTTGTAAGACCGCTCAAGGCTGCTCGTCCCAGCCCAGGTCAGGCCGAGTTCGGATTCGGGTGTCTCTTTCATATCGAGATAGATGGCATCCGCGGGCGAAAGGATGAGTTTGCCGCCGCGCTGGATAAACGCCCGGGCTTTCCCGGCGGGGTCGCCCAGCTCGTCGGGTGCGAGGAGGTTCCAGTATTGCCCGATCGTGCCGGGGGCAAGATCGTTCACTGCGCCGGCTTCGTGCCAGGCGACGGGAGTCTTGCCGAGTGAAGCAACGTATGCGCTGATGTGGGTGAGAAACGCTGCGAAATCTTCGGCCGAGGTGCCAAGTGCTTCGTCGCCGCCGATGTGTAGGTATGGCCCCGGGGACATCTCGGCGATCTCGCGCAGCACATCTTCCAAAAACGAATACACCGCTTGGTCGTCGAACCTCACCGAGCTGTGGCCTACACCCCAGCCCAAATACGGCTCACCGGCGACCGGCAACTCCTGGCCCAATTGCTCGGCCTGTGTCACAAGATGCTCGTTCAGTATCGGTTCACTCACGAACTGCGGGTATGCAACGCCGATCGCATGCGTGTGACCGGGCAGATCGATTTCAGGCACAACGGTAATGCCCCGCGCTGTGGCGTACGCGACGATTTCGGCATAGTCAGCCTGCGATAAGAAACCGCCCGGGTCGCCAAGCGAGGCGGTCGCGGATGCTTTTGCGGTGAGTTCCGGCCACGAGGCGATCTCGATTCGCCAGCCCTGATCGTCAGTGAGGTGCAAGTGCAAGTGGTTGAGCTTGAGTGAAACGAGCCGATCAATGTAGGCGCGAATGGTCTCTGGGCCATGGAAGTGGCGCGAAATATCGAGCATCGCACCGCGGTAACCAAAACGCGGAGCATCGATGATTTCGGTGCCTGCGAATTCCCACCCCGATTCGGTCTCGCGCAGTAATTGGGTCAGGGTGACGCAGCCGTAGAGCGCGCCACTGGGGTCAAACCCAACAATCTTCACGCCTGCGTCAGAAACGCTCAGCGTGTAGCCTTCCGGTTTTCTTGCCGCATCGGGAAGGTTTTTGGCATTGACGGAAATCTGAACGTCAAGGCCGCGGTCGGCGGGCGAACCAAACGTGGCTCCGGTGATGCGCGTGAGGGTCTCGGTCAGCCACGCGCCGGCCGAGCCGGTTTCAAAATCGGTCCAAACGCCGAGTGCCGCAGGCAACGCAAAAGCACTGTCGGTTGCGGATGCTTGAAGCGGTTGGGGAATCAACCGGAGTCTGGCGTGCGCGGTGGGGGCTGTGACATCCGTCATGCTGTCTAATCTATCGCTCACGCAAGGGTAGAATTGGGGATGTCGCGACTGGCGTAAAGGTGGAGCACCACCGGGAAGCGGCACATAACGGATGCTGGCCGCTCGCCTGGGCCGCGCAACGAAAGCCCGCTCTATATATAGATGTTCTGGAGACCGTTATGACCGACAAGTACTTCAATGCGCCCCTCTCCGAGGTTGATCCCGAAATCGCCGAGGTGCTCGACCGGGAGCTTGCTCGCCAGCAGAGCTTCCTCGAGATGATTGCCTCGGAAAACTTCGTACCGGTTTCAGTGCTTGAGTCGCAGGGCTCGGTTCTGACGAACAAGTACGCCGAAGGTTACCCGGGGCGCCGTTATTACGGTGGATGCGAAGAAGTCGATGTCGCTGAAGAGCTCGCGATCGCCCGCGCAAAAGCGCTCTTTGGCTCCGAGTACGCAAACGTACAACCCCACTCGGGTGCGACGGCAAATGCTGCCGTGTTGCACGCGATCGCACGCCCCGGCGACACGCTGCTGGGCCTTTCGCTCGATCAGGGCGGTCACCTCACGCACGGGATGAAGATCAACTTCTCGGGCCGGCTCTACAACATCGTCGCGTACGGTGTTGACCCTGAGACGAGCCTCATCGACATGGACGAGGTTCGCCGCCTCGCGCTCGAGCACCAGCCCAAGGTCATCATTGCTGGCTGGTCGGCATACCCACGCACGCTTGATTTTGCGAAGTTCCGTGAGATTGCCGACGAGGTTGGTGCAACCCTGTGGGTTGACATGGCGCACTTCGCGGGCCTCGTTGCCGCCGGCGTTCACCCAAACCCAGTACCGCACGCTCACGTTGTTTCTTCAACGGTGCACAAGACCATCGGCGGCCCGCGTTCGGGTTTCATCCTGACCAACGACGAAGACATCGCCAAGAAGATCAACTCGGCAGTTTTCCCGGGTCAGCAGGGTGGCCCACTCATGCACGTTATTGCAGCGAAGGCCACGGCGTTCAAGCTTGCCGCAACACCTGAGTTCAAAGATCGTCAAGAGCGCACGCTTCGCGGTGCCGCGATCATCGCTGAGCGCCTTTCGCAGCAGGATGTCGCGGATGCCAAGATCAAGGTTCGTTCGGGCGGTACCGATGTGCACCTCGTGCTGGTCGACCTGCGTGATGCCGAGATCAACGGAAAAGAAGCCGAAGACCTGCTGCACGAGATCAACATCACGGTGAACCGCAACGCGGTACCAAACGATCCGCGCCCGCCGCTGGTTACCTCGGGTCTGCGCATTGGTACGCCAGCGCTTGCAACCCGTGGTCTCGGTGACGACGACTTCACAGAAGTGGCCGACGTTATCGCGCTTGCGCTGCAGCCCGGTGCCGACTTGACGGCGCTGAAGGCACGCGTTGCAACGTTGACTGCGAAGTATCCGCTCTACCCGGGTATCGCACCGTTTGCCAAGGGCGCGTAATGACTGCGGTCGTTCTCGATGGCAAGAAGGCTTCAGCTGAGATTCGTGCCGAGCTCGCTGAGCGTATTGCGGCCTTGCGTGAGCGGGGCATCGTGCCCGGTATTGCAACAGTGCTTGTGGGGGATGACCCCGCGTCGGCGCTGTACGTCGGCATGAAGCATCGCCAATCGCAAGAAATCGGGATGAACTCGATCGAACGCGTTTTGCCGGCGGATGCGAGTCAGGCCGATGTTGAAGCCGTCATCGACGAACTCAACGCCAACCCCGAATGCCACGGATACATCGTGCAGTTGCCGTTGCCGAAGCACATTGACACCGACGCGATTCTTGAGCGTATCGACCCAGCGAAAGACGCGGATGGACTGCATCCGATCAACCTTGGCCGCTTGGTGCTGAACGTCAACGGCGAAATCTCAACCCCGCTGCCGTGCACGCCGCGCGGTGCGATCGAGTTGCTGCAGCGCAATGGCTACGACTTGAACGGCAAGAACGTCGTTGTCGTCGGCCGCGGTGTAACTGTTGGTCGGCTCATCGGGTTGCTGCTGACGCGCCGCGAGCTCAACGCAACGGTCGTGAACACGCACACCGGCACGAAAGACATCGGCTCATTCTTGCGTGAGGCAGACGTTGTTATTGCTGCCGCTGGTGTGAAACACCTCGTCAAGGCCGCAGACCTCAAGCCCGGCGCCGCCGTGCTCGATGTTGGCGTGACGCGCGAGACCGATCCGGTCACCGGTAAGAGCAAGGTGTACGGCGATGTTGAGCCGGCAGCAGCGGATGTTGCCGGCTACCTCTCGCCAAACCCCGGTGGTGTTGGGCCGATGACGGTTGCGCTTTTGATGCAGAACGTCGTCGAGGCGGCGGAGCGCGCGGCCGCGTAGCAGTATCGCGCGCGTCGCGCTTTGGCGGAGAGTCTCCGGTTCCGCGGAGAATTCAGCGCTTCGCATCCGCCAGCGCGGACACTCTCTGCCACGCACGCCCTTGGCCAAGAGTCGCTCGAGCGCAACGTAGACTTTCGGCGTGGACGCAACCACGTGGACCTTCATCATCCTTGGCGCGGCAATTGTTGCCTTTGTCAGCTCTCGCATCCCCATCGCTGTCGTTTCGCTCGGCGTTATCGTTGCGCTGTGGGCGACTGGCG
Source organism: uncultured Microbacterium sp. (assembly GCA_964616805.1). Classification (GTDB taxonomy): domain Bacteria; phylum Actinomycetota; class Actinomycetes; order Actinomycetales; family Microbacteriaceae; genus Microbacterium. Next base: position 108,416 of record CAZTUC010000005.1, read on the forward strand.
TGCTCACCCTTCCAGAGGTATTCGCGGGGTTCGGTGACCCGACGATCATCTTCATCGCATCACTGTTTGTTGTTATTGAGGCGCTTCAAGCCAGCGGCCTGACGGCATGGATCGCCCAGAAGATCATTCAACGCTCGGGCCGCAGCCGCACGAGCTTGCTGGCCATCTTCGGGCTGACAGCTGCCCTGCTTGGCGCCTTCATTAGTGTGAGTGGCTCGGCTGGCGCGCTGATCCCCGTCGTTGTCGTCGCCGCTGTGCGGGCGGCGATTCCGGCGTCGAAGCTCCTCATGCCGCTCGCGTTTTTCGCCACAGGTGGGTCGCTGTTGACCCTCACATCGTCGCCCGTGAACATCATTGTTTCGCAAACGGCGGCCGCCGATGGCGGACGAGCTTTCGGATACTTTGAGTTCGCGCTCGTGGGCGTCCCACTGGTGATTCTGACGATGTTGATCGTGATCGTGGCCGGGAACCGGCTCCTGCCAGTGCGCACGCCCGACTCGGTCGGTATCGCCGATCCGGCACTGCACGCCCGCGAGTTGCGCGATGACTACAGCGTTGATGCGGCCACAAGCGCGCTCTTTACCGCGACCGATGGTGTTGCAGAAGTGTTGGTCGCTCCGCGGTCGAACCTCATCGGACGCGACGTTGCTCCAGGAATGACAATGGACGATGACAGTGTCGTCGTTATGGCCGTGCGAAGCGGTGGTGCGCCGGCAACGGCGGTTGCGGTATCCGAAGACGCGATGGATGCTGTGACGCTGCGCGCAGGAGACGCATTGCTTGTGCAGGGGCCTTGGGATGCCCTGAATCGCTACGTTGCCTCCACGGATGTCATTGCCGTTGACGAGCCGCAGTTGTACCGGCGAGCGATCCCACTTGGCAAAGGCTGGAAACGCGCGCTCGTGATCTTTGTTGCGATGGTCGCATTGCTCGTCTCAGGTCTCGTCCCCACAGCCATCGCAACGCTGCTCGCCGCGATGGCACTCGTTCTGACTGGCGTTGTAAAGATTCCGCAGATTTACCAGAGCATCCCGTGGACAATCATCATTCTCGTGAGCGGGCTTATTCCGCTCGCGAACGCGTTCACGCAAACGGGCGCAGCGCAGCTCGTTGCCGATCAGATCCTCTCGGTCGTCGGGAGTTTTTCGCCGCATATGGCACTCCTCGTGCTCATTCTCGTGACGATCACGCTCGGGCAATTCATGTCAAACCTGGCGACCGTGATGATGATGATCCCGATCGGTTTGGCGATTGCGCACGCGAGCTCGGTGAGCATACAACCGTTCATGATGGCGCTCGCGGTCGCTGGGGCGGCATCTTTTATGACGCCCATCGCGACACCCGGGAACATGATTGTGATGCAACCGGGCGGCTATCGGTTCGGAGACTATTGGCGACTGGGGCTCCCGATCATGATCGTGTATCTGCTGATCGCCGTGTTCTACGTGCCGGTGATTTGGCCGTTCTAGGGTCAGTGTCGCACTCGGCTTAACGCCCCGCGTCTGGGACTTGTTGACTGCCTTCGCTCGCGGTACTCCCCGCATGACGTGCTGCGAGGTTGTTGCTCCTGCGGCCTTTTGTCGCCGATCTGATCGCCGCAGCGGTGGGTGTACACTTTTCACATACACAGTTATGGTCAAATTGACCATAACTAATTTGCTAAGGATCGCGCATGAGCTACGGAACCATGAGCGTCAGCGAACGGCAGCTCCTGCCGCCAGCAGTCGCGGTATCGACCGTGGCATTCGCGCTGCGCCCGCCTGAGGGCGCGCCACTCGGCCCCAATGAGCCTCGGGTTGAAGAATCCGCAGCGACGATCTGGATCCCGCTCGTGCGACGCAACCGATTGCCCTTCTCAGGGAGCTGGGCCTTGCCTGGTGGCCCCATTCCGTGGAACGAAACGCTCGTCGACACCGCGCTGCGCGCACTTCGCGACGCCGTACGACGCGAACCCGGCTACCTTGAACAGCTCTACAGTTTCGGCGCGGTCGAACGCTCAGCCGAAGCGCAACGTGTCGTGACGATCGCGTACTGGGCGCTCTATGGTGAACAAGATCTTGTGGGTTCACACACCGGCGGCGTCGAAGCCGACCCTGCCATTCTCGACCCGAACGTCGCTTGGTTCTCAGCCGATGCACTGCCCGATCTGGCGTTCGATCACAATGAGATTGTCGCGTATGCCCTTGATCGTTTGCGCAGTAAGACCGAATACTCAACGGTGGCCTATCGCTTCCTCGGGCGCAGTTTCACCCTTGCGCAGTTGCGTGAGGTTCGCGAAGCCATTCTCGGCGCAGCGATCGATCCCGCGAATTTTCGTCGCCAAGTGCTCGCGCAAGGTCACGTGGTACCCACAGGTGCGTTCACCAGTGGTGACAGTCACCGCCCCGCGCGGCTGTACCAATTTGTCGGGTCCTCAGATGTCTCAAAAGTCGATTCAGCTACCGCAGAAGATTCTCACCAGAATCCTCCCGTTCCACCAAGGAGCAACTCATGACGAGCGTTGCAGAGCTCATCCGCCGCTCGGCCGCGGCACAGGCCAAGACGAGCCAAGGAGCGACCCGTCTCCAGGCCAAAACGCCCGCGCCCACCGCCCGGCGAGCCATCGCATTGCGTGCGACAGGCGGTTCGAGTTGCGATTCGCAGCTTGTGCTTGACCCGTGGTCAATAGACCGAAGCCCCGGTTATGGCCCGGGTGCTTCGACCGACGATCCAGTGCCGACCACGGCGCCACGGCAGGGCCCGCTCCCGGAACGCTACACGAGCGCAAGCGAACAGCAGCTCGACCGGTGGATCCGCGATGCGAAGAAGACGCTTGGCGATCGCGTGAGCATCCTCGGGCACTTTTATCAGCGTGACGAAATTGTGAAGTATGCCGACTTCGTGGGTGACTCGTTCATGCTGGCGCAGGCCGCGAAACAGCACCCGGAAGCGGAGGCATTCGTGTTTTGTGGCGTGCATTTCATGGCTGAGACCGCGGATATTCTTTCGGGCCCCGATCAAGCCGTGATTTTGCCAAACCTCGCTGCGGGCTGCTCGATGGCAGATATGGCGACGATCGACCAGGTCGAGCAGTGTTGGCGTGAGCTGACGGATGCATTGGCGGGTGACACCGCTGCCGGTGACGATCCAGTGGCAGAGGCATCATTGCAGCCGGTGATCCCGGTGACATATATGAACTCGTCGGCCGCGATCAAGGCGTTTTGTGGCCGCAATGGCGGAATCGTTTGCACCTCCTCGAACGCGCGCACCGTGCTCGAGTGGGCGTTCGAGCGTGGACAGCGAGTGGTGTTCTTCCCCGATCAACACCTTGGCCGAAACACCGCCAAAGCGATGGGGATCAGCGAAGTCGAGATGCCACTGTGGCGCCCACACTTGCCGCTCGGTGGCAACACCGTCGAACAGTTGCGCGATGCCCGGGTGATCCTCTGGAACGGATTTTGTTCCGTGCACAAGCGATTTACGGTTGCGCAGATCGAGCAGGCCAGGGCCGACTACCCGGGGGCGCGAGTCATCGTGCACCCGGAGTGTCCGGCCGCGGTCGTCGAGGCGGCTGATGGCGCCGGTTCAACGGAGTACATTCGCAAGCAGGTCGAGGAGGCAAAGCCCGGCGACGTGCTGGCGATTGGCACCGAGGTGAACCTCGTGAACCGCTTACAGCAGCAGCGTCCCGACCTCACCATCTTCTGCCTCGATCCGGTCGTGTGCCCGTGTAGCACGATGTATCGCATCCACCCGGCTTACCTTGCATGGACACTGGAATCTCTCGTGCACGGCGAAGTGCCCAACCGTATCGTCGTCGATGGTTCGGTCGCAGATCAATCGCGGGTCGCGCTTGAGCGGATGCTCGCGGCAAAGCCATGATGCTTGTTATCGGTGCCGGAGTCGCCGGCATCAGTTGCGCCGTTGAGGCGGCTGAGCTTGGTTTCGAGGTCATCCTCGTCACGCCAGGTCGTCTGAACGATCGGGATGACCACACTGCTGAGCTTGATTCGAGAATCGCAACCAGTCTGGCGCTCGCTGGCGGCAATACCGCGCTTGCCCAGGGTGGCATTGCCGCCGCGATCGGCGCGGGGGATCGACCATCACTGCACACTCAAGACACACTGCGAGCTGGCGCCGGGCTCGTTGACGCTACCGCAGCGGAGTTGTTGACGAGCCAGGGTACGGATGTCGTGAACCGATACATCGAGCAAGGTTTCGCTGTCGATCGCGATGCTGCGGGCGCGGTGTCGTTTGGTCTCGAGGCAGCGCACAGCAGACCGAGGATCGTACACGCCGGCGAAGACCGCACGGGGGCTGCGCTGCATGCCTATTTGCGTGCTCAGTTGCTCGCGCTTGCCGCCGAAGGCAGAGTGCAGCTCGCTGAGCAGACTTCCGCGGTTTCCTTGCTTGGGGACTCAGGTGCGGTCACCGGTGCGGTGCTGCGTGGTGCGACAGGCGAGCTCAGCGCGGTGCACGCGGATGCCGTCGTGCTCGCGACCGGAGGGTACGCGGCGCTCTACCCCGAGACATCGAATCATTCGGGTGCGCGCGGCGAAGGCATCGTGCTCGCGGCTCGTCTTGGCGCGGTCGTCGCCGATCTCGAGTTTGTGCAGTTTCATCCGACAGTGCTTGCCGGCACCGGTTTTCTCATCTCGGAGGCGCTGCGCGGCGCAGGAGCGATACTGCTTGACGAGCGTGGCGAACGGTTCATGCGCGCCGCGCACCCCGCTGCAGAGCTCGCTCCGCGTGACGTGGTGTCGCGCAATGTGCACCGTTCCATGCGTGAACATGGCTCAGCGCAGGTGTGGCTCGACGCGAGCGTAATCGAACGGGAGGGCGGCCCTGGAACGCTCGCGCGCCGGTTTCCGGGGATTACCCGTGTGGTGCAAGCGCAGGGGATTGATTGGACTCGCGAGGCCGTGCCCGTTGCGCCAGCCGCGCACTACACGATGGGTGGGATCGTCACCGACCTCCACGGTCGCACGAGCCTGCCCGGCTTGTTTGCCGTCGGCGAGGTTGCCTCCACGGGCGTTCACGGCGCGAACCGGCTCGCATCGAACTCGCTGCTTGAGGGGCTTGTCTTCGGGTCGCGTGCGGCCAGGGCGGCCGGGGCGTCAATGCAGGCGGAGCGCGGGAGCTGGGTGTTGCAAGGCGATGGCGCCAGCGAGCTGATCGCTCGCGCCGAGTTACTTGAACCACCTATAAACCAGGTGGTCACTCAGGCTGAAGAGCACGACCCCGAGGAAATCTCACTCGCGGTAGGAGCTGGGCTCGGTATTGAGCGTGACGCGCAGGGCCTGGCTCAGGTTTCACGAATCGCGGCGGAACACTCCGGTGTGCTCGCCGAACTCACCGGCATGATCGCCGCGGCGGCTACGGCGCGTACCGAATCACGCGGCGCTCACCAGCGGTCGGACTTCCCAGGCACTGATCCAGCGGCGGGCGCACGGCGGGCATGGCGTCAGGCATCCGCGAACGAATTCTCGCAAGCAACCGAAATTGCGCAGCCGATAACGGCAGCGGACCAAATCCAGAGGGGCGCACTCATATGCTGACCAATCAAATCGTTTCGGATGCCGTGCGGACTGCGCTCGGCGAAGATGCGCCATGGGGTGACCTCACGGTCGAACTGACGATTCCGGAGCACACCGAGCTCGCAACAGTTTTGAACGCACGCGAGGCCGGAGTTTTTGCGGGTGGTCCGCTCATCGTCGAAGCATTCCGGCAGCTTGATCCGCGCATTCAAGTTACCGACCTCGTGCCGGAGGGGCACCGCTTTGCGCCCGGCGAAACGCTTGCGGCGATCAGCGGCCCGGCCCGTGGCATGCTCACCGCCGAACGTGTGGCGCTGAACTTCGCGCAGCGACTCAGCGGTATCGCGACGCTCACTTCGCAGTATGTTGACGCGGTTGCGGGTACAGATGCTGCGATCGCAGACACCCGGAAGACCACGCCGGGCCTGCGCACACTCGAGAAGCATGCGGTTCGTGCGGGCGGTGGCAGTAACCACCGGTTCAGCCTCAGCGACGCGATCATGGTGAAGGATAATCACTTTGCCGCTCTGGGCGCTACGTCGGGCTCGGCGATGACGGAGGCGTTGCGGAGCTTGCGAGCACGAGCTGGACACACGACCTCGATCATCGTCGAAGTTGACCGACTCGAGCAGCTTGAGCCTGTACTCGCGGCCGGAGTCACCGGTGTGCTGCTGGATAACTTCTCGATCCGTGAGCTTGAGGTTGGAGTCGAAATCGTCGCCGGGCGTGCCATTTGCGAGGCCAGTGGCGCGGTGAATCTCGACAGCGTGGCAGCCATCGCGCGAACCGGTGTCGACGTTATCTCGGTGGGAAAACTGACTCACGGTGCCAGAGCGCTGGACCTCGGTCTCGATGCGGTGAGCTGAGGCGCAGGTGGAATCGAGCGATGCCATGACTGGCGCCTATCAATACCTTGACGCTGCCGCAACAGCTCCGCTCGTTGCGGAGGCATGGGATGCGGTGCAGCAAGCACTGGGTGCAGGACCAGGAAATGCATCGAGCGTGCATTCTGCGGGGTTCCGGGCTGCGACACTGGTGCGCGAGTCGAGACAGGCGATCGCTCTTGCGTTTGGCGCTCGCGAGAGTGAACTCATCTTCACCTCGGGCGGCACAGAGGCGAACAATCTTGCGTTGATCGGGCTGGCACTGGCAAACCCACGGGGGAGACACCTGATTTCTTCACCCCTCGAACACCCCTCGGTGCTTGAGAGTTGCCGTTTTCTGGAACGCGTCTTTGGGTTTGACGTTGATCTCGTTCCGGTAGATGCGTACGGGCTGGTCGATCCCGCGAGCGTGGCTGCCCTGCTTCGTGATGACACCACACTCGTTTCGATCAGTCTTGCCAGCGGGGAGATTGGCACTGTGCAGCAGGTGGCTGCCGTCACGGAACTCGCTCACGGTGCTGGTGCGCTCATGCACACCGATGCGGTGCAGGCTGCGGTGACGCTCCCGGTTTCGTTTGCTTCGGATGCTTGGCCAGGGCCAGTCGATGCGATGACGATCGCGAGCCACAAGTTTGGCGGGCCACAAGGCGCAGGGGCACTCCTGTTGCGAGCCGGCATTGCGATAGAGCCGCTGCTACACGGTGGGGGACAGGAACTCGGACGACGATCTGGCACCGAAAACGTTGCGGCAATCGCCGGCTTCGGCGCCGCGGTACAGCTGCGTGCCAGCAGTGTGGGAACACGAGCCCTCGCGCTCGCCGCTTGCCGAGATGATTTGATTCGTCGCATGCTCGCAGAAGTACCAGGTTGTCGTCTGACGGGGCACCCTGAAGAACGGCTTCCCGGGCATGCCTCGTTTACCGTCGAAGGGGTAAGCGGGGAGTCGCTGCTTGTGGCACTCGATGCTGCAGGGATCGCGGCATCGTCTGGCTCGGCCTGTGCCGCCGGAAAGGATGAACCCTCGCCGGCCCTGCTCGCGATTGGCATCGCGCCAGAGCTTGCGCAAACGGCGCTCCGTTTTACCCTTTCCGACACGGTCTCCACGCAAATCAGTGAGCAGGTCGTGCGTGTCGTGGCAGCGGAAGTTCTGGCTGCACGTTCGAAGCGGAGCGGGACGAATCCTGCCCCAACGCGACGGAAAAGGCGCGACACGCCCGAGAAACGGTCTCAGTTTGACGAAGTGGGCGAAACCACGTAACTTAGTACAAGTTCGCCCCACAGGTGGAAGAGACGCAAGAGTCTCACCCCTCAAGCTGGAGAACAAAACCCCACAACGATGTTTACAACTTCGGTTGTTTGTCGTGCGTGGGTATCAAAACCCCGAAACACCTCATTGAAAGATGAGAGCTCGGGTGTGTTTGGTCCTTGAGAACTCAACAGTGCGCACTTGTCATATGCCAAT
>CAZTUC010000006.1:0-51966 GCA_964616805.1 uncultured Microbacterium sp.
CCCGCGTTACCGCCGTGAGAGGGCGGCGTACTAGGCCGCTATACGATGGGGCCGTATCGCAACTTATCTAGTATAGCCATGCGCCCGACAGGGCGGCAAATCGAGGCGGCTAGTCAGCGGGAGTCTCAGATGCCTTGGTGTCGGAGGCTTTGTTTCGACGCGACTTCACAAACCACCAGATCAGCAGCGCTGGAATGCCCAGCAGTGCAATCCACGGGATGACGAACCCAGCCGCCAAGACAACCGCGTTGAGCGATGCGATGAACCCGTTCCAGCCAGCCTTGACGCCGTCAACGAAGCCCGAAGGCTCGGGCTGTACAGCCGCAGCGGGGGTTGTGAAGTTGATCCAAACATTCGACATTGCAACCCGCGACTCGAGGTCATTGAGTGCCTGAGTTTGCCACTGCAATTGCGCTTGACGATCTGCAATCGCCTGCTCGAGCGTGATGATGTCGGTCAGCGACGTGGCTTCTCCAAGCAACTCGGTGAGCCGGTCAAGCGATGCTTGCCCCGCATCGACCTGGGAACGCAATTCATTGCCCCACTGGGTTTGATCGTCGGCGCTCAGGGTGCTGGCCGTAATCGTGCCGTAGCCGGAAAGCTGCTGCACGAAGCCTTCCAATTCGGCCGCAGGAACCCGCACCGACATATACCCATTTGACTCAGTGACACTGACATCCGCCAGGTCAACCGGACGCGGCTGCACTACGGGGTTGGTGCCGATCGAAACGCTTTGCACGTATCCACCGAGTGAGACCACGTTTGCTTCGATCTTGTCGACTGCTTCGCGCACCGCAGGTACAAGCAACTCAACGTTGGCCGACTTTACGACGTCTTGAGCAGCTCCGTCAACGGCGGTGAGCGAGTCTGCGGCGGCAAGCTCTCGTCCGCCATCGCTCCCGAGGTTCTCGATCGACATCACGTCAGAACCTGCCATTTCAGCACCGCTGACGGTGCTGGGCTGCACGAGTTGCGGGGCGCCTGCAGCGCCCGACGCGGTTGTCATCGATTGCAAAGCGAGTGGGCTCACGAGTGCCCCAATTGCAAAAGCTGAGGCAATGCCAAGCCCGGTTATCCACTTGCCGCGGGCAGAACCCCTCGATGCAGCTGATGCCTTTTGTGCATGAATTTCGTTCATGATGTGTTTCTCCATCCGTGCCACCTGCAGGTCAGAGACCTCAGGCAGGTTGATCGTGTCGGGTGTGGTGTTCATGGTGTTTCTAGTCCTTCACGCAATTGCGAGCGCACGCGACTCAACCGGTTTCGTACGCTGCCGTGCGAGATGCCTAACGCATCCGCTGCTTGTTCATATGAGTACCCATCAACCGCGCACAGGGTGAAAACGGCCCGGTCGATTTCGCTGAGTCGTTCGCACGCGGCCATGATCTGTTTCGAGAGCGCTTGCGAAATGACCTGTTGTTCAACATCCGTTGGTGCTGCAGCGTGTTCATCAAGTTCTGCGCCGGCGTGTTCGCGTTCACGAATCTGTTTGCGCACCCGATTCGCTGACTGGAATCGACACACAGTCACAAGCCACGGCAACAGCGAATCGTTCTCGAGGGTCAGTTCGGGCAGTTTTTGCCACGCCGTCACGAACGTTTCTTGCGTGACGTCTTCGGCATCGGATGCCCCAACCAACCCGTGCGCAACCCAATACACGGGACGGGCGTATTCGCGGTACAACATGCGAAACGCGCGCTCGTCACCGGCGGCAGCCGCCGTGACGAGCGTTTTGTCTGTTGCTGTATAACTCATGCGCCTGTTTCTGTGAGGGTTCATATGGAGAGTGTCGCCACGCAACGAATCGTCTCACGCAAAATGCATGTGATGTTGCAGAGTGCGAAACGCGGCAATCGCGGCTATGCTTGCACGAGCGAGAGGGAGTATCCCGCCAGCGCGCATTCGTCATCACGACCGTTTCGGTCCGGGTGCGCACCGCAACTTTCGGTTGCGGGGGAGAGACTTTCGACATCTTCGTCGACATCTCGAAAGGCCCTGAGTGATTCCGTTCTGGTTTGAAGTAACATCGATGATCGTTCTCACGATCATTCTGATCGCCGATCTTTCCCTCGCTCGGATGCGTCCGCACATTCCCAGCAATAAGGAGTCCACGCTGTGGGTTTCTTTTTACGTTACGCTCGCGCTCATTTTTGCGGGACTCCTTTGGTATTTCGCGAGCGGACAATACGCGCTCGAATTCATTACTGGGTGGGCGCTTGAATACAGCCTGAGCGTTGACAACCTGTTCGTCTTCGTGTTGATCATGGCCCAGTTCGCGGTACCGAAAAAGCTGCAACAGGAAGTGCTGATGGTCGGCATCATGATCGCCATCGTGCTGCGCGGCTTGTTCATTCTGCTTGGTGTGACGCTTATCGAGCACTTCACGCCGATCTTCTACCTCTTCGGTGCTTACCTGATTTTCGTTGCGATCAAACAGGCCATGCCGGAACACGACGATGACACGGTGGCAAAAGAGAACCTGATGGTTCGCATCGTGCGCCGCAACTTCGATGTCTCAGACAACTACGAGGGCCACAAGCTCTTCACGGTCGAAAATGGCAAGCGTATGCTCACGCCGATGCTGCTCGTTTACGTCGCGATCGGCGTGACCGACCTGATGTTTGCGCTCGACTCGATTCCGGCAATCTTCGATGTCACAAAGAGCGGCTTCATTGTCTTTACAGCCAATATCTTCGCGCTCATGGGGCTTCGTCAGTTGTACTTCCTGCTTGGTGGGCTGCTCGAAAAGCTGAAGTACTTGCACTACGGTATCGCCGCGATTCTCGGGTTTATCGGTGTCAAGCTCATCATGCACGCCATGCACGAGAATGAGCTGCCGTTTATCAACGGCGGTCAGCCGATCGCCTGGATCCCGGATATCCCGGTGTGGGTTTCGCTCGTGTTCATCGCTGTTGCGATGACGGTGGCGACGGTTGCGAGCCTTATTTCGAACGCTCGCACACAGGATCAGGCAGTGGCGAAGTCAGACACCGCGTAAGGCATGCGGTGCTAGAGTAGACGCATGCAATTTGCGGTTTTGCTTCTTGGCAGCCGCGACGAGTCTTTGTGAGTTTGGCCTCCTCGTCGCGGAGTATCTGTGTGGCCGCGAAGCATTGTGAAACAGCAGGAGCGAAACTTTGAGCATTCCAGACAATCCCCGCACACTGGCACAAAAAGTGTGGGACGACCACGTCGTCGTAAAAGGCGAAGATGGTCAGCCAGACCTGATCTACATCGACCTGCACCTCGTGCACGAGGTCACCAGTCCGCAAGCATTCGACGGTCTGCGTCAAGCAGATCGCCCCGTACGTCGGCTCGACCTGACGATTGCGACCGAAGATCACAACACCCCGACGCTGAACATCGACAAGCCGATTGCCGATTTGACGAGCCGCACTCAGATCGAAACACTGCGCAAAAACGCCGCAGAATTTGGTGTTCGTTTGCACTCGCTCGGCGACAAAGAGCAGGGCATTGTGCACGTTGTTGGCCCGCAATTGGGTTTGACGATGCCGGGCATCACGGTTGTGTGTGGCGACAGTCACACATCAACCCATGGTGCGTTCGGTGCGATGGCCTTCGGTATTGGTACGAGCGAGGTCGAGCACGTTCTGGCAACACAAACCCTGCCGCTCAAACCGTTCAAGACCATGGCGATCACGGTCGAGGGTGAACTCAAGCCCGGCGTGACGGCAAAAGACATCATCCTCGCTGTTATCGCCAAGATCGGCACGGGCGGTGGCCAAGGCTACGTGCTCGAATACCGGGGCAGCGCCATCCGATCGCTCTCGATGGAGGGGCGGATGACGATCTGCAACATGTCGATTGAGGCTGGCGCTCGCGCGGGCCTTGTCGCCCCTGACGAGACGACGTTTGAATACGTCAAGGGCCGTGACCACGCCCCGACCGGTCAAGACTGGGAAGACGCGGTTGCGTACTGGAAGACCCTGCCGACCGACGAGGGGGCTGTCTTCGACGCCGAAGTCTTCCTCGACGCGAACGAGCTTGAGCCGTTTGTCACGTGGGGCACGAACCCCGGTCAGGGTGTTTCGCTTTCAGCATCCGTTCCGGGTCCGGATGACTTCACTGACCCGCAAGATCGCGCCGCAGCTGAGCGTGCGCTTGCGTACATGGATCTTGAACCAGGCACCCCGATGAAGCAGATCCAGGTTGATGCGGTGTTTATGGGTTCGTGCACAAACAGCCGCATTGAAGACTTGCGTGCGTTTACGAGCATCATCAAGGGGCAGCGCAAGGCTGACGGTGTGCGCGTGATGGTTGTGCCAGGTTCGGCCCGCGTGCGTATCGAAGCAGAAGCTGAGGGTCTCGACAAGATCGTTGAAGAATTTGGCGCGGAGTGGCGTTTCGCTGGCTGCTCGATGTGCCTCGGCATGAACCCCGACCAGCTTGCCCCCGGCGAGCGTTGCGCATCAACGTCAAACCGTAACTTTGAAGGCCGCCAGGGCAAAGGCGGGCGTACGCACCTCGTATCACCGCTTGTTGCCGCCGCAACCGCGATTCGCGGCACGCTTTCGAGCCCGGCCGATCTCGAAGCTCTGGTTGGCGCAAGCGCAGCAGCCGGTGAGGACAACTGACATGGAAAAGTTTGAAACCCACACTGGTGTTGCAGTTCCGCTCAAACGAAGCAATGTTGACACCGACCAGATCATTCCCGCGGTTTACCTCAAGCGCGTCACCAAGACCGGTTTTGATGACGCCCTTTTTGCCGGCTGGCGCCAAGACCCCGAGTTCATCTTGAACCAAGAGCCCTACAAGCACGGATCTGTACTCGTCGCTGGCCCAGATTTTGGTACCGGTTCGAGTCGTGAGCACGCCGTGTGGGCGCTTCGCGACTACGGTTTTCAAGCCGTTTTGAGCCCCAAGTTTGCCGATATCTTCCGTGGCAACTCGGGCAAGCAGGGCCTCGTGACCGGCATCATCACGGAGGGCGATCTCGAGAAGATTTGGGCGGCCATTGACGCGCAACCCGGAATCGAGATGACGGTCGACCTCGTCGAGCGCGCAGCAACGATCGGTGATCTCTCGGTCGCTTTCGAAATTGACGACTACACTCGATGGCGGCTCCTTGAAGGGCTCGATGACATCGGGCTGACGCTTCGTAACGAAGATAAGATTTCCCAGTTTGAAGCGCAACGCGAATCATGGCGCCCTCGCACGCTCAGTGCCTAGAACTTTCCACCCAGTACATTTAGGTTGAACATATGACATCAACGTCCACCGAGGTAACCCCTGGTGCTCCATCGGCGCTGAGCGGCGACGTTATCGCAATCCGTGGCGGTCGTCCGCTGAAGGGTCAAGTTGACGTGAAAGGGGCAAAAAACCTGGCGACAAAAGCCATGGTTGCCGCCCTGCTTGGTGAAACAGCAAGCACGCTACGCGACGTCCCAGCAATTAGCGATGTTGAAGTTGTGCGCTCGCTGCTTGAGGTGCACGGCGTGCACGTCACCTCCGGTGACGAACCTGGTTCGCTCGTTTTCGACCCGAGCGATGTTGAGTCGGCACACTTCGAAGAGATCGATGCGCACGCGGGTGCCTCGCGGATCCCAATTTTGTTTTGCGGACCGCTGCTGCACCGTTTGGGTCAGGCGTTCATTCCCGATCTGGGCGGATGTCGCATCGGTGACAGGCCGATCGGGTTCCACCTCGACGCCCTACGCAAGTTCGGTGCAATCGTCGAAAAGACCGAGCAGGGCTTGCGGCTTTCAGCACCATACGGTTTGCACGGGGCAAGCATCCACTTGCCCTACCCAAGCGTCGGCGCAACCGAACAGGTGCTGCTCACGGCTGTTCGTGCCGAAGGCGTGACCGAATTACGCAACGCCGCAATCGAACCGGAGATCATGGATTTGATCGCGGTGTTGCAAAAAATGGGCGCGATCATTTCGTACGAACCGAACCGTGTCATCGTCATCGAGGGTGTGCCGTCACTTCGTGGCTACGATCACCGCTCAATCTTCGACCGCAACGAAGCAGCATCGTGGGCGTGTGCCGCGTTGGCAACCGACGGTGAAATCTTCGTCAAGGGCGCACGGCAGTACGAGATGCTCACGTTCTTGAATGTCTTCCGTAAAGCAGGCGGATGGTTCGACGTGCGCGAAGACGGCATTTTGTTCCGTCGCGAAACCAGCTCGCTCAAGCCCGTTGTCGTTGAAACTGATGTGCACCCGGGCTTTATGACCGACTGGCAGCAGCCGCTCATTGTTGCGCTGACACAGGCTGAGGGACGTTCGGTTGTGCACGAGACGGTATATGAAAACCGGCTTGGCTTCACCGAAGCGCTGAACCAAATGGGCGCGAACATCGTTGTGCACCCGCACGGTTTGCAGGATGGTCCGCGCCGTGTGCCGCGCCGCTACCTTGAGCAAGCCGCTGAGATTTTTGGGCCAACTGCGTTGCACGGTGCAAACATCGAAGTGCCCGATTTGCGTGGTGGATACAGTCACGTGATTGCGGCGCTCACGGCCGAGGGCGAGAGTGTTGTTTCCGGCATCCGCATTCTCAGCCGCGGCTATGAGAACTTTTTTGACAAGCTGCGCGCACTGGGTGCAGATTTCGACGTGATCGGGTAGGGGAAAACCTCATGGCTTGGTCACCAGAGAAGCGTCGCCCGAGTGTTTTCTGGCCGCTTGGGGCAATCATCATTCCGATCATGGGGCTTCTCGCCAAGATCGAAGTGCGCGGCAAACTGCCACAAACCGGTGCGTTTGTGATTGCGCCTAACCACACGTCTGAGCTTGACCCGCTTGTCACTGCGGTGGCAGTTTTTCGCATGGGACGATTGCCGCGGTACATGGCAAAGTCGAGCCTGTTCAAGGTTCCCGTCGTCGGTTCGCTTTTGCGTGCAACCGGTCAAGTGCCCGTTGCGCGCGAATCGGGGGCAGCGGCTGCGAAGCAAACGCTCGCGCAGGCCGACCAACTCACCGAAAACGGCTCAGTCGTCATTGTCTACCCAGAGGGCACGCTCACGCGCGACCCCGACATTTGGCCAATGCGCGGCAAAACTGGCGCCGTGCGTTTGGCCCTCGCGGGCGGGCTTGATTTGTACCCGATGGTGCAGTGGGGCACCGAAAAGATTCTTCCCCCGTACGGCAAACCCAAGCTGTGGCCACTGCGCAAAAAAGTGATCGTCAGCGTCGGAGAACCGCTCGACTTGAGCGAATTCGCCGGTCGTGAGAACGAACCAAAAGCACTCGCTGAGGCAACTGAAAGGCTCATGGCGGCGATTACATCGATGCTTGAAGACGTGCGCGGCGAAAAAGCGCCGGAGAAGCGGTGGAACCCGGCCGATCACGGGCAAGCGGCCACGGGGCGAGTCGATGGCTAAGCGTCACGCACCGCATGTCACCGTCGTAGGCTCCGGCAACTGGGGGACAACGTTCGGCAAGATTCTTGCGGATGGCGGCGCCCACGTCACCATGTGGGCCAGGCGTCCCGAAGTTGCCCGTGAAATAACCGAAGCGCACCGAAACTCGGAGTATTTACCGGGCATCAACCTGCCCAAGAACATGGTTGCGACATCCGATTTGGCAACCGCTGTTGCCGGGGCTTCACAGATTTACCTTTCGGTACCGAGTCAAAGCGTGCGTGACATGTTGAAGCAGCTTGCGCCGCTGCTCGAAGATTCAACTGCGATTATTGTCAGCCTCATCAAGGGTGTTGAAAAAAGTACAGGCTTGCGAATCAGCGAGGTTGTCGCGCAAGAACTTGAGATCGACGCCGACCGGTTTGCGGTTGCCTCAGGACCGAACATTGCCCTCGAGATTTGTAAAGAGTTCCCGACCGCGGCGGTCGTCGCTTCGACAAGTCTTGACACGGCAACCACGATTGCCAGCGCGGCGCACACGAAATACTTCCGCAGCTACATCAGCAACGACGTTGTTGGAACCGAACTGGGTGGTGTGCTGAAAAACCTCATCGCTGTTGCGATCGGTATCTCAAACGGCGCCGGGTACGGCGACAACACAAAAGCCTCGATTGTTACCCGTGGCCTGGTTGAAATGACCGATTTTGCCGTCGCGTTTGGCGCAAGACGCAGCACGATGCAGGGGCTTGCCGGCCTGGGTGACCTCATCGCAACGTGCGAATCACCGCTTTCACGGAACAACACGGCGGGGCGTTTGTTGGGGCAAGGCCTCAAGCTTGATCAAGTGATCAACCAAATGCATCAGACAGCCGAGGGCATCGCATCCGTTGAACCTGTTCTGCAATTGGCCAAAACTGTCGGGGTATCAATGCCGATCGTCGAACAGGTCAAGATGGTCATGGATGGCAAGATGAAACCGAAAGAGTTGGGCCCGCACCTGACAACCGACGACGAATATGTGCCCCGCGGCGAGAGGAACCAGTATGGCAAAGCAAACCGTGGTGGTGCTGTTTGGCGGGCGATCAAGCGAACATTCAGTTAGCGCAGTCACCGCGCAAGGGGTTTTGCGCGAGATTGACCGCGAACGGTTCAACATCATCCCCGTAGGAATCACCCGCGCGGGTGTTTTTGTGCTCGAGCATGACGACCCGAACAGGTACGCGTTCGATGCTGACGCCATGCCTGAGATCGTTGACAATGGTCGGCGGATCATTTGGCCGATGCCCGGTGACGGCCGCGAGTTGCGCGTACACACCCACGACGGTGTGCAGAGCCTCGGCACGGTTGATGTTGTTTTGCCACTCATTCACGGTGTGCAGGGCGAAGACGGTACGTTGCAGGGCTTTTTTGAGACGCTCGAGATCCCATATGCGGGCGCGGGCGTTCTTGACTCCGCAATCTGTCTCGACAAGCACTTCACGAAGCTCGCGCTCGCATCGGCTGGCCTTGCCGTCGCGCGCGGAATCACGGTGACGGATGCTGCCTGGCACGAGAACTCCGCACACATTCGCGAGCTGGTTGAACCGCTCGGGCTGCCGGTTTTCGTCAAGCCCGCAAACGCCGGCTCGAGCGTTGGCGTTTCGAAGGTTTCGCACGCCGATGAGCTTGCGGCAGCGCTCGAGGTTGGCTTCGCCGAAGACAAGAAGGTGCTCGTCGAGGCGGCGGTTGACGGACGCGAAATCGAGGTTGCGGTTTTGAAAGCATCCGATGGTGTGCGCGTTTCGCTGCCCGGGGAGATTGTGCTGCAACCGGGGCACTATTACGGCTTCGAAGAAAAGTACCTTGGCGGTGAGGGCGCCGAAGTGGTGTGCCCAGCCGACCTCGACGACGAAACGCTCGCGCGCGTGCAACAAATCGGGCTGGAGGCATTCGCGGCGGTTGGCGGCGAAGGCCTTGCACGAGTCGATGTGTTCGTGACCGAGGCTGGTGACATCATCATCAATGAGCTCAACACGATGCCTGGGTTTACCCCAATTTCGATGTACCCGAAGTGCTGGGTTGCATCAGGGTTGAGCTACCGCGATCTGCTGAGTGAACTCATCGACGTTGGTCTCGCGCGGTACTAGCTTTCGCCCTGCGTTGATTCTTCGTCGTCATCGAAGACGCACGCCTTGTGTTGCGGGATTTCTTTGATGTAGGGGGCAAGTGCATCCCATACGGCGCTGCCGTGGGTTTTGGTCGGGTCGAACTCGACCTGAATCGCTGGGTTGCGGCCGTATGTGATCATGCGGTTGCGGGCTGGGTCACTGCCGTCAACCAGCCAGTCGACACCTGCCCAGTTGATGCATGACAACCCCACCGGACCGGCTTCAGGAACACCGCACACGAGGGTCACGACACCGTCTTTGCCCCACGCGGCAGTTGCTTGCGCATCAGTCCAGATGCGATCCAGCTCGCGCTCGAATCCTTCGCCGCCGGTCGTGGGAGTTTCGCCACCAACGTTGCTGATGAACTTTGGCAAGCGCACCATCACTTCAGCGCACAGCGGATTATTCGAATCCGGTGCCGGTCGCATCGTGATTGTCTGCGTACAGCCGGTCAGTGCGAACACTGCGATCGAGCCGGTTGCAAGGGCGATGCGCGCGCGAGCTGACAGTGGGCGCCGAGCGGCGAATTTGGGCATAGAACCAGGCTACCGTTGAGTTATGGCTGCACTGCGAGATTCGAGCGAACACGACGTGCTGCGGGCGATCTTGGCTCGCACTGGGGCATCCGATTTTGCCGAGCTTGGACCAGGTGATGACGCTGCTGTCGTCACGGCCGCTTCCGGGTCGGTTGTTGCCACGATCGACAGCCTCGTTGAGGGCCCAGACTTTCGCCTCGAATGGTCGGGGCCGTACTCGTTAGGTTTTAAAGCCGCTGCCGTCAACCTGTCTGATATCGCGGCAATGGGGGCTCGGCCCACCGCATTGCTGGTCGCCCTCGCGGTGCCGCTCGAGTTGGAGCTTGAGTTTCTTGAGCAGCTCTACGACGGGATGCGTGATGCGTGCGCGCAACTCGCGCCCGGGTGTGCTGTCGTTGGGGGAGACCTCACACGCTCTGACACGATGACAATCGTCGTGACGGCGCTTGGCGACCTGGAGGGACGCGCGCCGCTGCTGCGCTCGGGAGCGCGGCCGGGAGACGTTGTCGCACTTGCTGGCGATGTGGGTGAGGCCGCGCGCGGCCTCGACGTGTTGTTCGCACGCTTCAGCCGTGACGGAAAAGCCCTGCCGTATGATCGCGAAGCGTTGCTCCACCCCGAGCGAAGCGCGGTTGCACGCCAACTGCGGCCACTGCCGCCCGTTTCGTTGGGGCCCGTTGCTGCACTCGCCGGGGCAACCGCAGCAATCGATATCTCTGACGGGTTGAGCCTGGACGCGAATCGGGTCGCGGTGGCATCGGATGTCACGATCAACCTGCATGCGGCAGCCCTCGGCCCCGACGTCGAACTTGCGCTGCGCGGCGGCGAAGACCACGCATTGCTTGTTACCTTCCCTGCCGATGCCGTCTTGCCGCCGGGTTTTCGGCGCATTGGCACTGTCGAACCCGTTGGGAAGGCCCGGCTCCTGCTTGATGGGGAGCCGATCGAGCCGCAAGGCTGGGACCCTTACGCCGGCACCAGCCAGTAGACCGCTGTGTCGCCGTAGGTCTTCCCGCGTTCAAGCTCGAGGCCGGTCGCGTCGAGGAGGGGAGCGCCGATGCGGCTTGGGCGCTCAAGAATGACGAGTGCGTCATCGCTCAGCAGTGGCGCGAGCAGCACGAGATCGGCGTGAACTGTCGCTTGATCGACGTCGTACGGTGGGTCGCTGAACACCAGATCAAATGGGCCCGCAGCGGTCTTCAGAAACGATGCGACGGCCGTGGCATGCACGCGGACCTGGGCGAGGGCGCCCGCTTTTGTGACGACCGCCGCGTTTTGTTTCGCAATGGCGGCTGCCGCTTTGCTGCGTTCGACCAGGTCAACGCCCACCGCGCCACGGCTGAGTGCTTCGAGGCCGAGGGCGCCTGAGCCGGCGTACAGGTCAAGGGTTCTTGCGCCGGCAATGGCATCCGCTGTTTCAAGACTTGCGAAGAGCGATTCGCGCACACGGTCTGACGTGGGGCGGGTTCCGGCGGCGGGAACTTTCAATCGTGCCCCACGGGCTGCTCCGGCGATGATGCGTGTCACACCTCGAGCCTAGACTTTGCATATGGCTCTGACGATGCACACCGCGCTGAATGTGGCGGTTGGCGAGGCCAATGCGAAACTGCTTGCACGCAATTTCGACATGCACACTGTCGCCGACTTGCTCGGGCACTACCCGCGCCGGTACGGCACGCGTGGCGAACTCACGAAGCTTGCCGAGCTGCCCATTGGTGAGCAAGTGACCATTATCGGGCGGATAAAGTCGTCAACAAGTCACCCGATGCGCCAGCGCAAAGGGTACTTGAGCGAGATCATTATCAGCGACGGCGAACGCGATGTGAAACTGACCTTCTTCGACAAACAGGGGTGGCGCCCCGGGTCGATGCGTCCCGGTATGACCGGCATTGTTTCGGGCAAAGTGAGCCTCTTTCGGGGCGTAACACAGCTGACCCACCCGACTGTCGAGCTCTTTGATGAGATCGACGCCGAGCTCGGTGTTGACCTCAACCGGCACGCGCAAGAGCGAGCGAACGAGCCGATTCCGCTTTACCCCGCAACAGCGAAAGTTACGAGTGTCACCCTGCAAAAACTCATCGGCGGTGTGCTCGACAAGCTTGGTGACATCAACGAAGCGCTCCCGTTTGAGGTGCAGGCGCAACACGGGCTCATGGGGTCACATGAAGCACTCGAGAAGATCCACCGGCCCAAGACGCGGGCCGAAGCGGATGCCGCAATCCACACGCTCCGCTGGCATGAAGCGGTTGTTCTGCAAGCCGCACTGTTGCAGCAGCGCGAGTATGTGCGAAGCCTTGAGGCGCACCCGCGGCCGGCCGCTCCCGGTGGGATCCTTGAGCGTTTCGATGCGGTGCTGCCGTTCACACTCACCCCCGATCAGGTCGTGGTGGGCGAACAGATCGCGGCAGATCTTGTGGGGGATTGGCCCATGAACCGCCTCGTGCAGGGTGAGGTGGGTTCCGGCAAGACCCTCGTCGCGCTGCGTGCGATGCTGCAGGTCGCCGAGTCTGGGGGGCAGGCGGCGCTGATCGCGCCGACCGAGGTGCTTGCTGGGCAACACATCCGATCGATCACGAAAATGCTCGGGCCCGAGCTTGCAACCGAACTCATGCCAACCCTGCTCACGGGGCAAATGGCCGCCGCTGACCGTAAGAAGGCAGCGCTGCGGGTCGCGTCGGGGCAAGCACGCATCGTTGTTGGCACGCACGCACTGCTGAGCGAGAAAACAACCTTCGGTGAACTTGGGCTCGTCGTTGTCGATGAGCAGCACCGGTTCGGTGTTGACCAGCGAGAAGCCCTCAGGCAAAAGGGCACGTCGCCGCACGCCCTTGTGCTCACCGCCACCCCGATTCCGCGCACGGTTGCGATGACGGTTTTCGGTGATCTCGACGTTTCGACCATCCGCACGATGCCCACCGGGCGCGCCGGGATTCAAACCTACGTTGTGCCGCGTGCAGAACGCCCAGATCAGTGGCATCGTGCATGGGCGCGTGTTGCCGAAGAGATCGGCTCCGGCCGCCAAGCATTTGCCGTGTGTGCCGCGATCGATGCGAGCGAAGAGCAAACGGCAGCAGCGGCAGAAGCAGAAGGCCGCAAAGGCCCAGAGTTCGGTGTTGTGCAGCTGGATGCCTTGTTGTCTACGCATCCGCAACTCGGCGCTGTGCGGCGAGCCGTGATTCACGGCAAATTGCCCAGCGACGAGAAAGAACGCATCATGCAGGCGTTCGGGCGCGGGGAGATTGATCTGTTGATCGCCACGACGGTCATCGAGGTCGGCGTTGATGTGCCGAACGCGTCAGTGATGATCGTTGCGGAAGCCGAGCGCTTTGGGGTTTCGCAATTGCACCAATTGCGTGGTCGGGTTGGCCGTGGCGAGCATGCGGGGCTCTGCTTGCTCGTGACAGAGGCTGAGCAGGGCACCGTTGCGCGGCAACGCCTCGATGGGGTTGCGAGCACCACCGATGGGTTTGTGCTCGCTGAACTCGACCTCGAATTGCGTGGTGAAGGCGACGTGCTCGGTGCAGCCCAATCCGGTGGGCGTTCATCGCTCAAGCTGCTGCGCGTCGTCACCGATGCGAACCTCATCGAACAGGCACGCGAAGTGGCATCCGAAATCATCGCCCACGACCCCACGCTGGCGCTCTATCCGGGCCTGCAAGAAGCGGTTGCTCTGCGGGTGAGCGAAACTGAGCGCGCCGCACTGGCAAAAAACTGACGCGTTGCAAGGGTTCTGGCCAAACGTGCCACTAGCCTAGAAGAATGAGCAACCGCATCGCCGTGGTTCCGGGTTCGTTCGACCCGCCGACACTCGGCCACATCGACGTTATCGCCCGTGCGGCGAACCTGTACGACAAGGTTTATGTCGTCGTCGTACACAACCCCAACAAGCAAGCCATGTTGCCGATCGCGCAACGGGTCCAGCTGCTCGAGGAGTCGATCCAGGAAGCTGGTGTCACAGGCGACGTTGAAGTTCGCTCATGGAGTGTTGGCCTCCTTGTTGACTTCGCACGAGAAGTTGGCGCGGGAGTGCTTGTCAAAGGTGTGCGCTCACAACTCGACATCGCGTACGAACTGCCGATGGCTGTGGTCAACCGCGATCTCGCGGGTGTCGAAACAGTGTTCTTGATGCCCGACCCGCAGCACACGCTCGTGTCTAGCTCGCTTGTGCGTCAGGTCGATGGTCTGGGTGGCGACGTGAGCCCATACATTCCGCCGGCGGTCGCGCGTTTCCTTGACACCGGCGCACCAGCTGATCTCTAGGCAGCAGTCGCTAGACTGAGACGGTGAAAAATCGTCATGATGGGCCGTTCGACGTGCTTGTGCGAGACCTCGTTGGTCGCCCCGGCGAAATGCGCCGCGTACAACTTTCGGTGCCACTGAAAGAAAAGTGGGGCGAAGGAATCGTCGCCGTCGCCGAGGGGCAAACCGTCGAGGTTGATGCCAAGATCGAGAGCGTCCACGAGGGCATTTTGGTGACCGCGGATGTGGGTTCTGCGTACTCCGGAGAGTGCGGAAGATGCCTCACACCAATCTCTGCGCCTGTCGAAGTCGAGTTTCTTGAGCTTTTCGCGTATCCTAGAGAAGAAGAAACTGACTTCGAGGTTCAAGACGACCACGTGGATCTTGAAACTCTGGTCAGGGATGCCGTCGTTCTGGCGCTTCCATTTCAGCCGGTCTGCGATGCAGGCTGCCTCGGTCTTGACCCGGAAACGGGCGAGAAACGAACCGAAGCCGCGGCTGAAGAAGAACGCGAGCCCATCGATCCGCGCTGGGCTGCGCTCCAACAATTCACAGACCAAAACCCGACATAACCGGGTTCGAAACAGATAGAGAGTTAGCCATGGCAGGTAACCCCCCGAAGCGCAAAGTCTCCCGCTCAAACACCCGCTCGCGTCGCGCGCAGTGGAAGGCAGAGGCTCCCACGCTCGTAAAGACGATCGAAAACGGCAAGACCGTTTACAGCCGTCCGCACCAGGCGAAGGTTGTTACTGACTCGCAGGGCACCGAGCTGTTCCTCGAGTACAAGGGCCGCAAGGTCGCCGACGTCTAAAGACGCGTACCGTTCGTTGAGCGGAGCCGCGAAGTCGAAACGCGCACGACCCGGTCGTTGAGCGGAGCGGCGTAGCCGCGAAGTCGAAACGCGCACGATCCGTTCGTTGAGCGGAGCGGCGTAGCCGCGAAGTCGAAACGCATGCACCCTCACGAAGAACTTCTCAAGAAGCTCCAGGTCGATATCGACCCGGAGCTTCTTGAGCTTGCCCTGACGCACAGCTCGTACGCCTTCGAGAACAACACGGGCGATTACGAGCGCCTCGAGTTCTTGGGTGATTCGGTGCTGGGTTTGGCAATCTCATCGCAGTTGTACCTGGATGTTCCCGATGGTGACGAGAACGACCTTTCCCGTCGCCACCACGCTGTCGTTTCGACGATCGCGTTAGCTGAGGTCGCGCGCGGGCTTGGGCTTGGCGAGCACATTCGGCTTGGCAAAGGCATGACTGCCGACGGGGGTGCTGATCAAGACGGCATCCTCGCAGACGTGCTCGAGGCACTGTTCGGCGCGGCATATTTGTCGGCCGGGCCCGAGGCAGCGCAAGCGTTCGTTTTGCGCACCGTTGGGCCGCTCTTGGCTGAGGCTGAGCGGTATGGTGCGGCGATTGATCCGAAGACGGCGTTGCGGGTTGCCGCGGCATCCGCTGGGTTGAGTGAACCTGAAACGAGCGTTGTCGCGAGCGGCGAGGCACACGCTCCACAATTCACCGCCACCGTCAGCGTCGGCGAGATTTCCGTGACCGCCGACGGGCGCTCGAAAAAGGCCGCCGAACTTGCCGCATCGCTTGCGGCTTGGCAGCAATTGACAGGCTCGGATGCCTGAACTCCCCGAGGTTGAGGTCGTTCGTGCCGGCCTCGAACCCGCACTCGTTGGCGCGCGTGTGACCGAGGTTGTCGTCTCGGATGAACGCGGCATCACCCGGCACGATCCGACAGTTGCGGGGTTTGCGGAGGCGCTTGACGGTGTGGTGTTTTCTTCCGTTGAACGCCGCGGCAAGTTTTTGTGGGCTCCGCTCGCTGAAACGTCGCTCGCACTCGTCGGACACCTCGGAATGAGCGGACAAATGCTCTTGCGTGAAGCGGATGCCGCTCCTGAGCGCCACGAACGCGTGCGCCTGACGATCAACAATCCTGTACACGGCCGGCTTGCCGTGGTCTTCGTTGACCAGCGCACGTTCGGCTCTCTCGCCGTTGACACCGTAGGTGACGACGGCGTACCCTCACAGGTCGCACACATTGCCCGCGACAGCCTGGATGCGTTGTTTGACGAGGATACGGTTGTGCGCAGCATCCGCAGCAAACGCTCGGCAATCAAACGGGTGTTGCTCGACCAGACGGTTGTCAGCGGCATCGGCAACATTTACGCCGACGAGGCCCTGTGGAGCGCCAAGGTGCACCCTGAGACTCCAGCCTCGTCGCTTTCGTCTCAGCGCGTTCGGTTGTTGCTCGCCGAAGTGCGGGCCGTGCTCGAGCGCGCCCTTGCCGAGGGCGGCACCAGCTTCGACGCACAGTACGTGAACGTCAACGGCGAGGCGGGGTACTTTTCCCGATCTCTTCACGTTTATGGGCGTCAGGGCAAGCCATGTGACCGATGCAGAACGACAATCGTGCGAGAGAGCTTCATGAATCGCGGATCGCATTTCTGCCCGCGGTGCCAGTGGCAGCGTTGACGCTGCCAGGGGAGCCAGTTCTTTCCCCTCGGATATCCTTGGGTGATGCAGTTCCGTGCTCTGAATGCGTTCTTCGACATCGTTGGTGACCGTTACGGCCTCCTGGGTGTGCCCCGGCCGGAAGAGCAAAATGGTGAGTACGAGTCGGGTACGGTAACCATCGGTGCTGAACTGTGGCGGGTTCGTACGGCAGGCCTCACGCCTAAGAAGCCAGGAGCGTTTGTTGCGGTGTGGCAGCGCAATGCTGCTGGGGACACGGTGCCGTTTGATTCGGAGGAGGGCATCGACGGCCTCCTCGTATTCGTGGAGGATGCCGGGCGCTTCGGCGTTTTTCGATTTACAGCCTCCCATCTAGAGCGTCTGGGCGTGACTCGCTCATCCGCGTATCCGGGGAAACGCGGGTTCCGGGTGTACCCCAGCTGGAGCGAGAACCTGAACCCTCAAGCCAGCCGCACGCAGAAGGCGCAGTCCTCAGCATTCACCGTCTTGCGTTCTTAGAGTGTGATTCTCGGACGTCATCGGACACGATTCCCGATGAACGTTACAAAGTGCGGTAGGCAGGGTATTTTGCGCACGCTTTGGCAGCATATGGCCGCACGGGCCAGCCGTGCAACCGCTGCGGTGATGCGATCCGCCGGATCGTGCTTGGTGGTCGCTCATCGCATTTCTGCCCGAGCTGCCAGCGGTAGCGCTAGGACGGCGCAGAGGAGTCCCTGGGTCTGACTCAGTCAGCGGAGGGCCGGAGCGCGAGCCGCGTCTGCGTCTGTGCTGCCCCACCTTCCCGCTTGAGCAGCCGCAATAGCCGATCGAGGGCAGCTGTGTCCGCGGTACGAATCCGCAGCAGATAGTCATAGGGACCGGTGACATGCACCGCGTCAAGGATCTGGCGGACGTCACGAGTCCAAGTGAGGAACTCTTCCGAGTCGCAGTCGGGGGTGAGACGTACGTCGAT
The DNA here is from genome assembly GCA_964616805.1 of uncultured Microbacterium sp. Classification (GTDB taxonomy): domain Bacteria; phylum Actinomycetota; class Actinomycetes; order Actinomycetales; family Microbacteriaceae; genus Microbacterium. Next base: position 17,679 of record CAZTUC010000006.1, read on the forward strand.
GAACGCCTCAATCCCGCCGAAATGTTCGGGTGGATCCGTGCCGAGCACTGCACAGTACCCCACGATCACGCCGGTTGACTCCAGCCGTCGCACCCTCGCCGCTACTGCGTTCGTGCTCAGGCCTACCTGCCGACCAATCGCGCTGAACGCGGCTCTGCCATCTGCGCGGAGAATGCTGAGAATTTGCTCGTTAACATCATCCATGTGGTGAATTCTCTCAGTTCTCCAGAAGAATGTGAAGTTCCGGTCTTGAGGATCGGTGATGCTCAGAGCATGGATTCCTTCGCTGCACTCACGACCGGGTTGGTCGTTGGTCTCGCACTCGTTGTTCCACTTGGGGCGATCGGACTGCTGCTGGTGCAGGAGGGTGCCAGCCTGGGTTGGGCGCGCGGCGCTCCCGCGGCCGTCGCCGTCGCCACCGTGGACATGCTCTATTGCACAGCCGCGGTCATTGCCGGGACGGCGCTGTCGCCAGTGATCTCTGGTTGGGGACCGTGGCCGAAACTGATCGGCGGCGCGGCGCTGGTGCTGCTCGCGGTCTGGAATCTCATCCGTGTGGGACGATCCACCGCTAAGGATGGCCCTGACACGTTGATCCCTCGCGTGCGGCCAACCCAACGCTATGCAGTGTTCTTCGGTCTCACCGCGATCAACCCCGCCACCGTGGTGTACTTCGCGGCTACGGTGACGGGGTTCTCGGAACTCATGTCATCAGCTGTGAGTGCGACCATGTTTGTCGTGGGCGTCGCGGTGTCCTCGTTGGGGTGGCAGCTGCTGCTCGTGCTCGTCGGCGCGGTTGTTCATTGGAGGGCAGGCGTGCGATTCCGGGGAATCACGGCGATCGCGGGGAACAGTGCAGTGTGCACGCTGGGTGCGTTGATGATCGCTAGTGCGCTCATGTGATACCCCCGGTTCGAGCTTGCCAGTCCCTCTGTCGGAGGCGCCTCTCCCATTGGCCGCGGTGCGGTGTCGTCGCTCTTAGAAGGTCATAAGTGCACGGTGATAGTGGTCGTACTCGGGCAGTATCGGACATGAATGTCAGAAAGTGATGTAGACGGGTTATTTTGCCCACTCACTGAATGCCTATGGACGTACGGGGGAGCCGTGTCCGCGCTGTGGCACCGCGATACGGCGCGACGCCTTCATGAATCGCTCTTCGCACTTCTGCCCCCGCTGCCAGCGGCGCAGATGATTCCCGAGCAGATTATGCGTTGCTGGGTGACACGAGTGCTGCGTTAATTCTTTGACACCATTTTGCGGGGTCGGAGACCGAGAGATGGATCTGGTGAAAATGTTGAGTGCCATCAAGCCTGATGCTGAGTACCTCCGGTGAGCCAAATGCACTTGAGAAATTCCAATAGTGTCGCTCACGGTTTGGGTGAAAGGTTCCGCTGAGCTTCCAAGGCAGCCCCAGCCCCGGCCCCCTCCAGCCCGTCGGGATGCGGTGAGCGTTACTTTCGACACTTACGTTAGCGATGCTCGTGAGAGGAATCTCGATGCGTTTGCGAACTCCCCAAATGCGGTCGAGCCCACGTGGAGAAATAATGAGCGTATTCGCTGAAATCTCGAGTGCGTTTCGATCAGCCATAGTTTTTAGCTTACTGAGTGGCCGATCCGCGCTCTGGTCTGATGTACGTTTTGAGTGTTGGTTTGTACAACCCAACACTGGTTATTTTCACATCATCTGAAGCGCGAAAGAACTTCGCTGAAACAGCGCGTCGTTCTATAGTCGAGCCTGTTGTGATTGAGCGCCGGGCGCTTCGTAGGCGCGACGGAATGCGCGTTTGCGTTGGTGACTATCGGATCATCTACACAGTGCAGGATGATGTTCTCGTAGTCGTGGTTGTCGATCTTGGCCACCGGCGTGAGGTGTACCGGTGATCAGTTGCGCGGGATTACACGCAAGCTCTGCTCAGTTCTCGCTGCGTCGGTGTGCACTCTCCTCCACCCGCTGACCAACGCCTAAACTCACCTGGTATGAGCGACAATTCATCCGCACCTGTAGCCACCGCCGCACTGATCACCGGCATCGTCGCTTTCGTGCTGACGCTCGTGTTCTTCCTGACACCCGCAGGCGCCATCGTGCTCGCACTGGCCACCATCACGGGCGTGGTCGCGATCATCCTCAGCATCATCGCGCTCAGACGCAAACAGAAGAAGGGCTTCGCGGTCACTGGCCTCGTACTCGGCATCATCTCCGTCGTAGCTGCGGCAGCGATCTACGTCTTCGCGCTGTTATTCATCGGTGCGTTTACGACGGGCTAGCCGAGATGACGCAGAAACCTTTCCGGTGCGTCTAAGAACAGGCGCCAGTTTTTGACGAGCTCAAGGTCGTCATAATTCTGACGTTCGATACCGGTTGAACTGAACTCAAGTATTTCGGCACCTGGCACTGAAGCGAGGAGAGGCGAATGCGTTGAGATGATGACTTGCGATCCTTGATCCACGAGTTTCATGATCTGTGCGACGAGAGCAAGGCACCCGTTGAACGAGAGTGCTGATTCTGCCTCATCGAATATCCAAAGTCCTTGTATTTCGGCTCGGTCGCGAAAGAATTCAATAAACGATTCGCCGTGACTTTGGAAGTTGTGCTGGCCGGCATTGAACTCTGAAAGATAGGCGAGATGGCCGTGCATTGTTTCGGCGCGGAGGAAGACTCCTTTTTTCGAAGCGCCACCTCCTCGCACCAGTTGGAGGTGATCTGCGAGTGTCGACTCGGTTCGTTGCGTTTGATGGTTCGCATGATGCGTGCCACCCTCGACATTGAGCCCAAACGATTCAGCGATAGCCTCCACAACCGTAGATTTGCCAGACCCGTTCTCACCGACGATCACCGTGATTGGCGAGAGATTCAGGCCATTATCGAGGATGTCGAGAACGGCGGGGATATTGAACGGCCAGGTGCCTCGTTCAGCAGGCGAAAGCGGATGCTCCTCAATTCGTCTAATCGGCAGCGGCGAGTCGTTGAGCATGTGCGCAATTCTATTGTTTTCGGAGTGGTTGCTGAGGCGTCCGCGATTCCGACAAGCCGCGTTGGTCAAGCCACTTCTGCCGGCGGCTGTTGTCCTTCGCTAGCGCGTTAGGGTTGACCTCGTGAGGTTCTTGACGGCGAATCCGGCGTTGATCGTTATTGACGTGCAGCGCGGCTTTGACGACGCAGACTTTTGGGGACAACGCGATAACCCCGATTGTGAGGCAAATATCGCGGCGCTTTTGCAGCACTGGCGCCAGAGCGGGTGGCCGGTCGTATTCGTTCGCCATGATTCTGTGACACCGGGCTCACCGCTGTAGCCGGGATCTCCCGGAAACGAATTCAAGAGTGTGATTTCTGGCGAGCCTGACCTGCTGGTCAGCAAGCACGTCAATTCAGCGTTTTACGGCACACCAGATCTCGATGGGTGGTTGCGCCAGAATGGCATCACCGAACTGGTGATTTGCGGCATCACAACAAATCACTGCTGCGAAACAACGGCGCGCATGGCTGGAAATCTCGGCTACAAGACGTTCTTTGTGATCGACGCCACACATGCCTTCGATAAGCAGAGCCCAGACGGTGAAGTGATCCCGGCTCGAACACTCTCTCTGATCACCGCCACGAATCTCGATGGGGAGTTTGCCACGGTGATCGACACTCGGGATGTCGTTCTGCCTGGGCTAGTCTGAGGCGATGTCTTCGCTTCGATACAGTGCGTTCCCGACCCCTGACGGTGGCGGTAATCCCGCAGGTGTGATTCTTGACGCATCCGCCATGGGAGCAAGCGAGATGCGCGAAATCGCCGCCGAGATCGGATACTCCGAGACCGCGTTCCTAACCCCGGTGCGCGAGCGCGAATACACGATTCGCTACTTCAGCCCAGAAGCCGAAGTCGACTTCTGTGGGCATGCAACGGTCGCCGCGTCGGTGGCCTTGGCCGAGCAACGTTACGGCGCGGGGGAGCTCTTGCTGCACACGAACGTTGGGCCCATCAACGTCGAGATCGCTGAAACAGCGCAGGGACTGCGCGCGACGCTCACGACGGTCACGCCAGCTGTCGCTGAGCTTGAACCACTCGCGGAACTGCTCGCGGTGCTCGGGTGGGAGCACGATGATCTTGACGCATCGCTGCCGGTTGGCTTGGCGTACGGGGGTCTGTGGCATCCGATTCTGTGGGCGGCGTCTCGGGAGCGGCTAGCCGACCTTGACTACGATTTCACCGCGTTGAAAGCACTCATGCTGCGCGAAGGGTGGGGCACGGTGAGCCTGCTGTTTCGCGAGTCAGCGACACGCATCCACTCCCGCAACGCTTTCCCGATCGGTGGGGTCGTCGAGGATCCGGCGACGGGAGCCGCTGCGGCCGCACTCGGCGGGTTTCTGCGATCACATGCACTGCTGCCCGAGGACGGTCGATTCACGATCTTGCAGGGGGAAGACATGGGGCAGCCCTGTCTCATCGAAGTCGATGCGAGTGGCGACGCAGGTGTGCGCATCAGTGGTGCGGCACGACCGCTCACGGTCTAAACGCTTGAACCCGCCCGCAGGCGTAGGCTCAGCGTATGACGCCCGCGCAAGCAGAACTCGCTGATCGCATCCGCGCATACTTGCCGCCGGTACCCGACGAGAAGTCGATGTTTGGCGTCTGGGCGTTCATGGTCGACGGCAAACTCACCGCGTGCGCGAGCACCGACGGCAGCATGCTGTTGCGCGTTGACCCCGACGAACACGACGTGCTCGCGCAGCGACCAGGTGCCGAAACCGCCAAGATCGGCCCGAAGCGAAACACGATGGGGGCCGGCTGGTTGGTGATCGAGTCTGAAGCGCTTGCGTCAGACGATGAGTTGCTGTTTTGGCTGGACCGCGCACTGGAGTTCAACGCGGTTTTGACCGATCCTACGCAGCGTCCTCGGTAAGCGTCAGTTTCCAGGCTCCGCCGTAGCGCACCGGAACGAAACCGATCGCCTCATTGATATCCAACATCGGTCGGTTTTCTTCCGCGTTATAGGTGATCATTTTGGGTGAGTGCGGCTCAAGTTCGCGCCATTTCAGCAGGCCCGCCGTTTTCACGAGCATCCCGAGGCGGTGCCCGCGGTGTTCTTTGAGAACGAGGGTGTCTTCTTGAAACGACGCCGCTGTGCGATCTTCGCCGATAACGAGTTCGTTGAAGGCGCACAGTTCGCCAGTGTGGGTGTGCTGGGCAACCGTTATGAGCACGCGGCTTCCGCCATCAAGATAATCTTGCTCGTGACGTTGGATACGCGCAGCATCCCACACCTCTTCGTCGAACTCCATGTTCGCCGCCGGGGCATCCGTTGACATCCGTTCTTTCATGCGTGCGTAACCGTCGAGGTATTCGGGAGCGGTCGGCGTTTCCCACTGCAAAACGCGGTAGTCGCCAGAGTGGGTGACCGCATCGCTTTGTAGCTCGATGAGGTGATCGGATGGCCCCGTCAGGTCGTATTCGCTCATGCGCTCGACCTGTTCAAGCGTGTATCCGAGCCCCAAATAGAACCGGGCGACGTGATCAAACGGGACCGAACCGAATCCGGTGGGCGACTGCAGTTGCTCGCCCGGTTGGTCGGGACGGGTTGCCCACGATTGCAGCACCGTGCGCTGCTCGGCCCGGCACGTTTCGGCAATCAACTCGTGTGCTGCGGTGCCGATACCTTGGCCCCAGACGTCTTCGAGCAGCTCGATGAGCCAATATCCCACGCGGGAGCCTGCTTCGAGCGGAAAATCAATACCGATGCGGCCGACACACTCATCGTTGAGTGTGACGATCCACGAATAGCGACGTTCGTGTTCGCTGGGTTGATAGTGCGGCAAGAGCCCCGCTGGGGTCATATCGTCATCGGCGCTGCTGTTGATTTCGCGGTAGACGATGTTGCGAACGCGAACCATTTCAATAAAGTCGGCCGCATCGGCATCATCGATGCTGTGCGGAATGGTCAGTGGCCGGAATACCGCCACGGGTGGTGTGTTCATGATGTGTTCTTTCAAGCATTTGGTGAGAGATGCTGGCGGCCGCGGCTGCGGCGCAAGTGGCCGAGCGGGCCGAAGGTCAGACCAGCGCGCGACAGGGTGCGGCGATGCTTCGCGCGCTCAGTGAGCCAGGTGGTGGATGCTGTCGGTGCAGCTATTCGGCAGCAGTGTGTGCACGGCAGGGGAGCGCAAGAAACAGTGATGCTGTCATTTTCATGGCGTACCCCTTTCAGATCGTGCGGCTTTTCTGGCGTCACGGCTACGGTACGCCCGTTTTCGAGCGTGGTCAATAGGTGTTCGGCGGTCAGATTTCTGGTTCTTTTGTAGTCGTGGTGATCCGCCGGTGTCGTAGGCACAACGCATGACGCCCGCCCAAGCAGAACTCCATGGTGTCAGGATGGTTGTGGATCGAGCCTGAGGCACTCATCGAGGATGACGATTTGGTAGCTTGGCTTGACTATGCACTCGCGTTCAACGTCGCACTGAATGAGTGAGTCAATCTGGATCTGGCCTGAACGTCGTACTCTTAGCCCGCCACTTGAACAGACATGCGCGGTTCACGCGCGCGCAACATTTGGGGTGTACGGTCGTACTCGTGCCACGCAAGAATTCTGAATCTTCGAAGAACCACCCACTCGCTACCGCACCGGTTATTGGCCCCGCGGCCGACATCGACGGATTTGTGCGCCAGTTCTTGCGCCACCTCAATTACGACCGAGGTGTTGCGCTTTCACGATCGGATGTGACCGACCAGTACTTTGCGCTGGCATACACGGTGCGCGACTACTTGGTTGCCCGCTGGCTCGAAGATACCAAGAGCCAGCGCGAGAAACTCGGCAAGGGTGTTGCATACCTTTCCGCCGAGTACTTGCTTGGCCGCCAGCTCGACAACAACCTGCTCGCAACCGATCTGCTGCCGATCGCGACCGAAGCGATGGCGCAGTGCGGGCTCGACATTGACGTTCTGCGCGAAGCCGAGGTCGAACCGGGGCTCGGCAACGGTGGCCTGGGCCGGTTAGCGGCATGTTTCGTTGACTCGTTGGCCACGCTCGGTGTGCCGAGCATTGGTTACGGCATCCGCTACGAGTACGGAATCTTCCGTCAGGAGTTTGTCGGCGGTCAACAAGTCGAGCAGCCCGACAGCTGGTTGCAGCTCGGTTCGCCGTGGGAGTTTGCCCACCCGGAACACGCCTACACCGTCGGGTTCGGCGGGCAGACCGAGCGTTACACGGATGACAACGGCACCGAGCGGGTGCGCTGGGTGCCGGCGTGGAACGTGCAAGCTGTGCCGTACAACTACATGGTGCCCGGTTTTCAAAACGGTCGCGTCAACACCCTGCGTTTATGGAGCGCAAAGGCAACGAGCTCGTTCGACCTGGAAGCATTCAACAGCGGCAACTACCAGGATTCGGTGCGTGCTCAAACCGCTGCCGAAAACATCTCGAAAGTGCTCTACCCCGAAGACTCCACACCGCAAGGCAAAGAGTTGCGGTTGCAACAGCAATACTTTTTCGTTGCCGCCTCGATCAACAACATGATCGACAAGGTGCTGCCGAAAGACCTTGATGTGCACGAACTGCCTGAGCATGTCATCTTCCAGCTCAATGACACCCACCCCGTGATCGGTGTCCCCGAACTCATGCGCGTGCTCGTCGATGAAAAGCAGCTGGAGTGGGCGGATGCGTGGGCAATCACCCAAAAGTGCTTCGCCTACACCTGCCACACCCTGTTGCCGGAAGCGCTCGAGGTGTGGTCGGTTGACCTGCTTGGTTCGCTGCTGCCGCGCCACCTGGAGATCATTTACCAAATCAACGAGGAACTTCTCCGCGAAGTTGTTGCCCGTTACGGTGACGACCTCGACCGGGTTCGTGCGATGTCGATCATTCAGGAAGAGCCGTACCGAGCTGTTCGCATGGCGTATCTTGCAACCGTCGCGGGCGCAAAGGTCAACGGTGTTGCTGAGCTGCACTCGCAACTGCTGCGCGAAAAGGTACTGCCGCAATTCGATGAGTTCTACCCGGGCAAGTTCACGAACGTGACCAATGGGGTTACGCCGCGGCGTTTCATCCGATTGGCAAACCCGACGCTCTCAGAGCTCATCACCGACACGATTGGTGACGGGTGGCTCAACGACCTCGAGCGGTTGCGTGAGCTGGAACCGTACGCGGACGACGCCGGATTCCGGGCTTCGTTCGCGCAGGTTAAGGCACACAACAAGCAGGTGCTCGTCGACACGTTGCGCGCTCGCGACGGCGTCGAGCTGCACGGTGGGCACTTGATCGATGTGATGGTCAAGCGGCTGCACGAATACAAGCGTCAAACACTCAAACTGCTGCACGTGATTACCGAGTACGACCGGTTGCTTTCGGGCGAAGAGATTCAGCCGCGCACCGTGATTTTCGGTGCGAAGGCTGCCCCCGGGTACGTGCTCGCGAAGCGCATCATTCACCTCATCAACGCGGTCGGCGAAACGCTCGCAAACGATGAACGTGTCGCTGGCCGGTTGCAATTGGTGTTCCCGCCGAACTACAACGTGACACTTGCCGAACGCGTGGTTCCTGCGGCAGATCTTTCCGAACAGATTTCGCTCGCCGGCAAGGAAGCATCCGGCACCGGCAACATGAAGTTCGCCCTCAACGGTGCGCTGACGATCGGTACGGATGACGGCGCCAACGTTGAAATCCGCCAGCTCGTTGGCGATGAGAACTTCTTCCTCTTCGGCATGGCTGAACCCGAGGTTGAAGCGCTCGCGACCCGAGGCTACCGTCCGTTGGACTTCTACGAGGCCGATCCGCGCCTGAACCGAGCAATCAACATGATTGCCTCGGGCACGTTCTCTGGGGGAGACCCGGGCGTCTTCGCGCCGATTGTTGACAACCTGATTTACCACGACACCTTCATGTCGCTGGCTGACTACGGTTCATACATTGACGCGCAGACCCGCGTGGATGCGGCGTACCAAGATCAAGATGCCTGGACGCGTTCGGCGATCTTGAACGTTGCCCGCACGGGGTTCTTCTCATCAGACCGGTCGATAACCGACTATATCGACCGTATTTGGCACACGCCGGTGGCTTCCTGAGCGCTCCGCCAGCGTGGCATCCGCACCCCGCCCCACATTGACCCGCGCAGTTTCCCCGCCACCATACATTTCCTTGCCGAGAAACTATGTGGCGGCGGGGAAACTGCGCGGTTCGGCGTCGGGCGCGCCGCATCCGGTAACGTAGCCTTGAAAAAGGTAGGGGGCGGATGCATCTCAAGAGCTTGACACTCAAGGGCTTCAAGTCGTTCGCGCAACCCACGACGTTTCAGTTTGAGCCCGGTGTTACCTGCATCGTTGGACCCAACGGATCGGGCAAGAGCAACGTTGTTGACGCCCTCGCTTGGGTCATGGGTGAGCAGGGCGCAAAAACGCTGCGCGGCGGCAAGATGGAAGACGTCATTTTTGCCGGTACGTCAACTCGTGGACCGCTTGGCCGCGCCGAGGTTTTGCTGACGATTGACAACGCGGATGGCGCATTGCCGATCGACTACTCAGAAGTCACGATCAGCCGCACCCTGTTTCGAAACGGCGCGAGTGAGTATGCGATCAACGGTGAGACCGTTCGTCTGCTCGACGTGCAAGAACTGTTGAGTGATTCGGGTCTCGGGCGCGAGATGCACGTCATTGTCGGGCAGGGCCGCCTCGACAGTGTTTTGCAAGCATCGCCCGAGGATCGGCGCGGGTTCATTGAAGAAGCCGCGGGTATTTTGAAGCACCGCCGTCGCAAAGAAAAGACGGTGCGCAAGCTTGAGGCGATGGAAGCAAACCTCATGCGCTTGAGTGACTTGGCCGGCGAGATTCGCCGCCAGCTCAAGCCCCTCGGCCGCCAAGCCGAGGTCGCCCGCGAAGCCGCAACGATTGCCGCGGATGTGCGAGATGCGAAAGCGCGCCTGTATGCCGACGAGGTCGTGTCACTGCACCAAGCGCTCGCGAGCTACTCTGCGAACGAACAAGACCGAAACGCCGAACGCGCAGTTCTGGCAAGTGAACTTGAAGTGCTCGCCGGGCGCATCGCTTCCCTGGAGCAAAACAGCCAAAGCGCCGCGGTCGATGCTGCCCGCGCACTTGTTTACGACCTGCAGCAGGCAAGCGACCGGTTTGCTTCGTTGCACGCACTCGTCGGTCAGCGACTCGCGCTGCTTGACACCGACCTCGACACTGAACCCGCGCTCGCGACGGTTTCACAAGCCGACATCGATGAGGCAAAACGTGTTGCGCACGAGGTCGCTGACGCGATTACCGCGGCTGAGCTTGCAGTTGAGCAAGCCGCGGCAGAGCTGGCCCGACAGCGCGCAGCACTTGATGTTGTCGACGAGCAGATCGCGAAAGAATCCGCGGCTGTCTCGCAATACGACACCCACATCAACAAACTGAAGCACGATGTTGGTGCCGCCGAGTCATTGCGGGCAGCGCAAGAGCAAAACCTCGAGCGGCAACGCCAGGCACGCGCTGCTGCCGAAGAACGTCGAGACACAGCCCAAGACGCCTTCGATGCGTTCACCGAGCTCGCACCTCCCGAAGGCAGCGCACAAGCCCAGCAGGCTGACTACGAGGCATCCGAGCAGCGCCGCACCGAGGCCGAAAAAGAACTCGATTCGATCCGTGAGCGCTTGCACGAGGTTGAACGTGAATCAGACACGCTCAACGCCCAGGCTGCAGCGCTGGGTTCAGCGCTTGCCGTCGGTTCCGCAACCGAACGCCTCTTGGCACGCGACGACGTGCTCGGCGTTGTCGGCGACAGTGTTGACGTGCAGGCTGGGTTTGAAGCGGCGATTGCGGCGGCGCTCGGTTCATATACGGATGCTGCACTCGTCGCCACGCGTGCGGACGCGTTTGCGCTCGCGACAGAACTTGGCAGCGCGGCATCCGATCGGGCCGACATTGTGATCGCCGATGCTGCACCGCTCGTGACCGAACCACTCGCTGGGGCAACTGCTGCGACGAGTGTCGTCACGGCAAGCCCAGGCGTGCTCGCGCTTTTGCACGGGGTTTATGTGGTTGATGATCTTGCCGCAGCGCACAACCTGATTCACACCGTCGCCGACCCGCGTGTGGTCTTGGTGACGAAGGGCGGTGAGGTTGTCACGGCGACGACTGTTCGCGCCGGGAGCAGCGAGACCTCGCGCTTGGAACTCATCGCGACCCGTGACGCGGCACTCGAAAAGGCCGCCGAGTTCGCGGTCGTGATCGACGCGCTGCGTGAAGCCCGCGCCGATGCGATCACCCGGGTTGCCGATGCGAAATCGAGCGCTGAGCGCACCCTGCAGAGCCTGCGTGAAAACGATGCCCAACTTGCGCAGTACGCTCAGCAGCGAAACCGCGTCACCGTGCAGCTTGATGCGGCAGACGCCGAGTGTGAGCGCCTTGAAGCCACGGTGACCCAGGCAGCGGATGCCGCCGCAACCGCCACAGCAGCCGCAACCGCGGCCGACGAAGCGCTCGCTGACGCACAAGCGACCGAGCGCCCCACGCTCGATGCCAGCCGCCGCGATGGCGCGTTGGCGGCTGTGGAGTCCGCGCGCGAAAACCATGTGCGCGGCCGGGTTGATCTCGAAACGCTGCGCGAGCGTGTGCGTATCGAGTCGAGCCGGGTCACCCAGCTCGAGACCCAACGTGACCGCGAACAGGCTGCCGCCGTCGAGGCAGCTCGCCGCAGCGTCATTCGCCGCGCGCAACGCGGCCGCGCCGAACAGGTCGCCGAGAAGATTCCGCCGGTTCTTACTGCGCTTGCCACCTCGCTGGAACAGGCTCGCGCCGAGCTCGCGCAGGCCGAGGCCGACCGTGCCCTGCACGACCGCGAGCTCATCGAAACCCGTGGGCGAGAAAGCGAAGTGCGCTCGCGGCTCGCGCTTGTTTCAGACTCGGTGCACGAAATCGAGTTGGCGGTGCACGAGCGCCGCGTGCAGCTGCGCGGTGTGCTCGAGCGCGTGCTGAGCGAATTGAGCCTTGAAGAGCAAGTGCTCGTCGACGAGTACGGCCCTAGCCTTCCCACGATTGACGACGAAGGCAACGAGACAGCCTTCGATCGCGACGCCCAAACGAAACGCTTGCGCATCGCCGAAGGCAAACTGCAGCGCCTCGGTCGGGTCAACCCGCTCGCGCTCGAAGAGTTCGCCGCCCTCGAATCACGCCATGCGTTTCTCACCGAACAGCTCGCCGACTTGCAACAAACGCGCACCGACCTGCTCACAATCATCGGTGAGCTCGATGAGCGCATGCAGACGATCTTCCATGCGGCATTCGAAGACACCCAGCGGGCGTTCACCGAGGTGTTCCCGCTGCTGTTCCCGGGCGGCTCGGGCAGTATTTCGTTGACCGACCCTGAGAACATCCTCACAACCGGTATTGAGGTCAACGTGCGCCCGGCCGGCAAGAAGATCGAACGGCTCTCGCTGCTCTCCGGTGGTGAGCGTTCGCTGGCAGCGGTCGCGCTGCTCGTTGCAATCTTCATGGCCCGCCCAAGCCCCTTCTACATTCTCGACGAGGTTGAGGCGGCCCTTGACGATGCAAACCTCGGGCGTCTGTTGAGCGTTTTTGAGCGCCTGCGCGAGAACAGCCAGCTGCTGGTGATCACACACCAAAAGCGCACAATGGAAATCGCCGACGCGCTGTATGGTGTCTCGATGCGGCAAGACGGCGTGTCGACCGTTGTAGGTCAGCGGGTGCGTGCTGAGGTCGCTGAGACGGCGCGCAACTAAGCTGGAGTCATGGCTGATAACTCGTGGTCGCTGTCTCGCAAACTGCGCGGGCTGTTCGTCAAGCCCACAATCGACGAGACCACCTGGGAAGACCTTGAAACGGCCCTCATAACGGCCGATTTCGGGCCCGGAATCGCAGAGCCGATAATCGACGAGCTGCGTGACGAAGTAGCGCGGTTGGGCATAACCGACCCAGCCGAACTGCAGAACATGCTGCGCGAAAACCTCGAAGAACGCCTCGCGAAGTTCGACAGCACCCTCACGCTTTCCAACAAGCCCGCCGTCGTGCTCGTCGTTGGCGTCAATGGCGTCGGCAAGACCACGACGATCGGCAAGTTCGCCAAGTTCTTGCGCCAGTATCAGCGCAGTGTTGTCGTTGGTGGCGCAGACACATTCCGCGCGGCAGCCGTCGACCAACTCGCGACGTGGGCGCAGCGGGGGGGAGCCGCAATCGTCAAACCGCAGCAAGAGGGCCAAGACCCGGCATCCGTTGCGTTCCAAACCGTGCAATACGCGATCGAAAACAACATCGACATTGCCATCATCGACACCGCCGGCCGCCTGCACACCAAGAGCGGCCTCATGGACGAGCTCGGCAAGATTCGCCGCGTGATCGAAAAACAGGCCCCCGTCGCCGAAGTGCTACTTGTGCTTGACGCAACGACGGGGCAAAACGGCGTGCTGCAGGCACAAGCGTTTTTGGATCAGGCGGATGTCACGGGCCTTGTCGTCACCAAGCTCGACGGCTCTGCGAAGGGCGGTTTCATTCTTGCCGTGCAAGAGCAAACCGGCATTCCGGTGAAGCTGCTCGGCCAAGGCGAGGGAATTGATGACATGACCGGTTTCACCCCGCACGAATTTGCTCGCCAACTTGTTGGCTGAAACGCTACCGGCACAGTGAGAGATGTGGTTCGCTAGGGGCATGGGCATCGAACATGACTACTTCGGCGCACTTGGCGCCGGTGGCGATGGCGCGCCCAGGTGGTCGGATCGCATCGAGTTCGCCGACCAGTCAGTGACCGTAGATGTCACAGCACTTGACGAAGAAGACATCGATCTTGATGCACTCGACGCCGCGGCTCGTGTTGTGGTCAACCTCGAAGCTATTGATGACGGTGTTCGTCGACACATGCTCGCAGAAACCGATGATCGCACAAGCGAAGTGACCGAGTTCATCCTTCGCGCCGTGCAAGAGTATGGCGACGACCTCGAAGACTATTTGGTCGATGTTTCTGGCGATATGAACGTTGATGTCATCCGCTCACTCAAGCTCGTAAACATGACGATTTTGGCCGAAGACGTCGAACCCGACCGCGGCTTCGCGATCATGGAGTACTTGCTCGAGCCCGACCAGTTGGGTGATTCGCTGCTCGTGAATCTGTGCACCGACGGCTCAGTCGAGTCGGTTATCAGCGGCGTGTAGCGGATGCCGGGGCAGCGCCTCAGTGGGCGGCAGGTCAGAACCCTTACGCAGACTATAACTGGCGTGTTATTATTACTCGATGTGGGCGGTGCTTGATCATCCAGAGGCAACAGCGGAGTACCGAGCGCTAGACGCGCGTGAAAAGCTGGCGGTCGACAACGCGATCAAGAAGCTTGAGCTTGACGGGCCGCGTCTGGGGCACCCGCACAGCAGCGATGTGAGAGGTGCCGATAAGTTGCGAGAATTGCGACCGCGCGGCGGGCGGAGCGTGACTAGGCCTTTGTGCCGCCAGTTTGGGGATGTGTTCGTCATCGGGGCATACGGGCCAGAAGCTAAACACGACCCAAAAGGTTTCAAACGTGCATGTCGGGCGGCGGAGCTTCGACTGGCAGAGATCACGCCATAAGCATGGGCAGACAAAACAACACAAACAAGGAGTGCATACGATGAAGCTTTCTGACTTGCGTAACCACAACGACATCGTGAGCGAACAGCGCGCGACGAGCGTGGAGTACGCTGCTGGCGAGCAACGGCTCGCGCTTGCCGATGCGGTTAGCCTTGCAGTGGTGCACTACCGAGGCCAGCACGGAATCACCCAGGCCGCGCTCGCTGCGCAGTTGGGCTGGAAGCAACCGCAGGTTGCTCGGCTCGAGCAGGGCGACGTCACCCCATCATGGGAGACACTCCAGCGCTTGGCACGCGCGGGTGTACTTGAAGTGCACCTTGATCGTCGCGGCACCGAGGTGCGCGAATTGGCAGTTGTTTCGTAGCGTGCTCCCGCAATGAAGAGCGGATGCCGCAGCGAAAGAATCACGGCAGGTTGAAGAACCAGGCCGGCGGCGGGCACGCGATGACTGCTTTGTTGTATGCCGCCTGGCCGAATCGCGCGTCAAGCCCGGGGTCTTGTGATCGGTACTGTTTCTCGGTGCCCCACGTGTCAAGATACGTTTGCAGCGATGGAGGGTCGTTGCTTTCCAGCCCAATCGCCAGCATGCAGACGTGGTTGGCGAGCTCTTGCTTGTAGAGGGCGGTGAGTTGCTCGGTCGTCCAGGACTCTTTCTTCCAGGAGGTGGTGAAACCGCTGAGTTCTCCACACTCCCGAGAATCGCCCATCATAATTTCTTGCTGGTCTTCGGGCGTGTTGCTCACAAACGGTTTGCCGATGGAATCTCGTGCGGCGTTCCAGCCACGTTCCTGCATACAACCGACGAAGTCATCGATGATTTTGCTCTGGGGTACGCCAGCGTCGGATGGTCGTGGCGTTACGTCGGGGAGTACGATCTCATCTTCACTTGCAGCGCAACCAGCGACCAGCAGTGCGACGACGAGGGCAGTTGCCGACAGCCATGCGTGTTTCCGGTCGATGCGATCATTTCGCGACTGACGTGGGAGCAATCGGATACGGCTGATGCGGGAAGTGTGCATGGTTGCTGGAGCCTCACTCGTAAATGTCACCACAGTTGGCGTCGATGACGCTCAACGTTTCGAACGGGAGATCATTGTCGGTGTCTTCGAACGGTGACCATTCACCACTGCCATCGACCCACGCCTGGTAGGTGGGTTCACGTGGCATGTCGAAACCCACCTCGATTAGGCAGCTTCGCATCGCGAGATGCTGCTCATAGATTCGTTCTCTTTGTTCATCGGTATAGTCGTCAAATGTTGGCATCTCGATTTGCGACCAGCAGTCGTTCGACGCTGCCTCGTACTGGGCGGCCTGCGCTTTCGGGACGGATGACATCGTCACCGCACCGTCGGAATTGACAGACGCTTGCCATCCCTTCTCGCGTAGGCATTCGGCCACCACAGTGCTCGCTTCGATGCCAGAGAGCTTCACTGTTGCGCTTTCACTGTTGCCGGTTGAGGTGCACCCGACAAGGAGAAAAAGCGAGGCCACGACGCAGAGCTGTTTTGCGCGCAACACGGTCGTCGCCTTGTTATTGTTTCTGGCCATGCGATACTGGATCACTCTTCTTCCTCATTCAGCGATGCGCGCCGGAACATTTCGCGTCAATGCTGACATACGGTACCCAAGTGCCAGTATAGGTTTTTGCTCCGCTGGCGGATGCTGCGCTTGCGACGGGCACGGCCGCGAGTGACTTGGTGATGTTTTTCATGGTGATTTCATTCGTGTGAGGTTTGCGTGTTAGCTAGGTGTGCGGTGCGAGGAGAATAGTGATGATCCGGAGCTACCTCCCAGGGCGCGGACAAATGCCCAACAACTCGCCGAATTCCTCACTCGTGAGGTCTGTACCCGGGTACCAGATATCGCCATACGGGTCCCAGCTCCCTTTCGAATCGACGAACGATTGCTCACTGGGTTTGCTCGTGATTTCGTAGCCTTGGTCTACGAGGCAGGAGGCGGTTTCGCTCGTCATTTGGTACAGCAGGCGAAGTTCGGGGTCTGTGAAATCGGGCGCCGAGACATCCCCGTCGTGTTGTGCGCGGCAGTCGGCGAGTGCTGATTTATACGCATCAAATTGGTTCTCATCGAAGTCTGCTGAGATCCCGCCGTCTGGAACGATTTCAACAGCCCATCCGGCGTCTGCCATGCACGTGACCATCTGATCCGCCCAGTTGGCGTCCCAATGCAGGTCTATCGTCGTCGCCGTCTCATTTGGTGCTGGCTGGTCGGCCGTGTACCCGCCGATAACTACTGTTGCGGCAGCCGCGCAGACGGCCACCGCAGAATTCAGGTCACTTTCAGCAGATCCACCCGCATCGGGCAGCGGATGCCGCGCTAAACGGCCTGCATAAAGCCGGCGTCGGCGTCTTCAGCAATGTGCGCCAAGTGCGCCGGAATCTCGCGATCCTTTGAAATCATCGACTGCACCCGACATATGCAGGCGCAGTTGATGCCGAGTTGGTGCGGTTTGTCCCGTCCGATGAATGGGCGGCCGCGCAGGTAGAGTGCTTGACGGAGCGGGGAATCCCGGCCGAAGTTGGCGAGCAAGGTGGCGTTTTTTCGGCGATATCCCGCGAGAGCAGATTCCGGCGCAGAACCGCGCTGGCGTTGAGTGTGCGGCAAGCTATCCGGTGGATCCACGACTCAACATGGTGCTTCCGACGAAGCGCGCAGAAGCGCAGTACCGGTATCTCGCCGAGGTGTTGCGGCCATGCGTGGAGTCAGAGGGCTACATCGTCGCTGAGCCGCCTTCCGAACAGCGTTGGCTCGATGACTATTACGGTGGTGGGGATGCATGGGACCCATTTACAGAGGCGGCGAGTCAAGTCCCGAGCCCTGGTTCTGAGCTTCTTGATTGGTTGTACAGGACGTGCCCGCCGGTCAGTGAGAGTGTTTATCCGCCACTGAGCTACTAGCGTCTCACCTCTTCACTGCGCCAAGTTCCTCGCAGAAGCGGCATGGCACCCGTCTCGTGTAATCCCCCCGGTGCGGCACTGGATTTGCGCTATAGGTGAAGCTCTCGATGTGCCCGTTCAATCACCCGAGAATCGTGGGTCGCGACAACACCCACACCACCCGTATCGAGGTGGCGATCGATAAATGTGAGTAGACGATTCGTATTCGCGTCATCGAGAGCCGAGCTTGGTTCGTCTAACAGCAAGACCCTCGGCTTCCGAAGCGCGAGACGTATGAGCGCTACCCGCTGCTGCTCTCCGCCGCTGAGTCGATAGGCTGGCACATCAATAAGCTCAGTGGCGAGTGCGAAGTCATCGAACGCGTGCGCTGCTGCGGCAGACAGTGACCGCTTCGGACCTAGGGTAACGCCGGCGAGTTCAATGTTGCGACGCACAGACCACGCCGGTACGAGCCCAGCGTTCTGGAACACGAATCCGACATCGTGGCGTAGGAATCGCCTGTGCCTGGCCCCCCGCAGCGTCGAGACGTCTTTTCCGCACACCGATATGCCACCTGCGGTGCATTTGGCCAGCGAGCCAATGCAGTGCAAGAGCGTTGTTTTCCCTGACCCGCTCTGGCCGCGTATAACGAGGAGTTCGCCCGGATGGACATGGAAGCTCAGATCTTTCCAGAGCGTGCGGCCTGGGTGCGTGAGCTCAATTGCTTGCGCATCAACCATGGGTTGCTCGAAACTCGGGTCATCGATCATGAGTCGAAGAGTGCCTCTCTGTTTTGCGCACGACCCTTGGTGAACAAAACGGCCAGCACGGCTGTGGCAGTGATGGCAACAAGCGCCGTGACACCGAGGGCCATAATCCACGGTTCAGCTTGCGCGAAGCTGAACCCAACGGTCGCGGTGAATGCAGTGCACGCCAGGCAACCCACGAGTAGAGGACCGTGTTTTGCGCCAAAGCTCGCGCCAGTCGTCCACTGGATAAAGAGCCGGACTCGTTGTCGCGAAAGGTAGATCGCGGAAATGAGTACCCATGCGAGCAAAAAGACGAGTATCGAGACCGCTACGCTTGCGCCAGCCGTAAACAAGTCGGCAAGATCGTTACTCGCTTTCAGTTCAGCAGCGTGCTGTAGATCGTAGAACCGTGGCGTCCATTCGAGTGCTCCAATGCGTTCCAATGCTTCACGTGCCGTTTGCTGGTTTGTGTACGCGCCAGAACCTATGTAAACAACGTCGTTCAACACGTCGTGAGCCGCGTCCGCTACGACGATAATCGGATCCTCGGCGAATGCGGGCTCTTGCTGCAAAAGCACCGTATCGAGTAACGGCACAAGCAACTCGGCCGTGTAACGGATTCCGCGAAAATCGACTGGACCCAAGTCGCCGTCACCCGATGGGCCCGACCGGAAGATCGGCGAAGTCCGGATTTCGGCTTCTACCGTGGTCAGGTCCTCAGCGAGGTTTTGCGGTACCAGTATGACTGGTATCGCGTCGACCTGCACGGACTCTAACGCATCGGTCAGAGCACCCACATCAGGGTAGAACTTCGAAAGAGATGCGAGAAAGTTGCTGTTTGCGACGATCACAGTGCTGCCAGTTTTACCACGAAACTCCCTGCTCGCTGACAAGAAAGCCGTTCCCTCACGCTCTTCGCCTTTGAATACCGAGGCCAGAGCGGCTTGTTGAACAGGCGATTGAGACGCCGCACCAGCGTACCCAAGAACCGGGGTCGCGAGAGTGGCGTTTTGCGCCCAATATTCGTCGAGGGCTCGTGACTTGGTGAAGCTGCTTGTATCCGCTTCGAATCCAGATGCGGTCACCGCGGTCAGCGTGCTGGCGAACACCAAGGCGGTAACACAAGCGGCAAGCACAGCGCCGTCTGGTGCGCCGCCCGTCAGGAGGCGTCCTACACCAAGCGTGTCCCAAAATGAGACCCGAATTGCAAGGGCAACGATCGGTGCGCTCAAGAAATACGCAACTTGTATCGGCAGCAGCATCGCCGCTTGGTCGGCGCGGTATCCGTCCGCACTCAAGAATGAATATCCCAGGGTGAACGCTAGCGGAATCGCGCAGGCTATCAGTGCGGGGACCAACAACGTTGTACTGGCGTCGAACCCGATACTCGTAGGCCTTTCACCATTGGCCTTCCGAATTGCATCAGCGTGTAACCGGCGGTTTAGCACATTGAGAGTTGCGACGAGCAAGCCCAACCAGCCTGTGATGAGGGCTGGCCCGAGTGCGTTGCGCATGGGGTAGGTCGCGGCGAGCAGGTGAAACGAAGCAGGTGCACGCGGCGAATCGACACGCGCTCCCATCGCGGTCAAGGTGTTGATGATGCGTTCGGCGTCGGAGACTGATCCCTGAACAAAGATCGATCCTGCAGCTTGCTCCTCGGCGAGTGTGACTCCAGGTCTCAGTTCGCCAAAGTACATGTGTCCAAATGTTGGGAACGAACCGGTGGCCGGATCGCCGAGCAAGGAGCTCTCGTCACCGATAAAAACGAAGTAGGCAGTGTTATTGAGCCCATCACCGTTCATTGGTCGCGGCAGGTAGATGTTCACACCTGCATCTGATGCGATGTCGGTTAGGTCACGCTTAAGGTCAGCGGAGGTACCGTTCGCGCCGAGGTCCCACAACGCGATTGACAACCCGATTCCCTCAGCACCGTACCTATCTTGGTCGTTGAGGAAGAGCCATTCCGTCGCTGTGGCAACCACGGCGGCGACAACGAGTGAAAGCACGTACAGTCGCATCGCGACGCTTGGGCCTATTGTGCGGCGCGCGCGGCCACGTGTGGTCGCCGAGACCATCTAGATTCAGAACGCGTTCCAGTATGCGGTGTTTCCGCCAAGCGTGCTCGAAATCGTCGCCCGTGCCCAAACGCCTGCAGGCTTGACGCCGCTCCAACTGCAGTCGCTTGCATTGCAAGCGGTACTGGTGTGCGCTTTGCTTGGGTGATGATAGTCGGACCAGACCGTGCCCGACCAATAATTCACTCCGTAGTCGAACGTCCCACCGCCGACGTACTCTACGGTCGCGTGTGCTGTCGCAGCGGCGGCGCCCGCGATCAGCAGTGCGACCACGCCCGAACCGATAGTTTTCTTCACATTGGTTAGCATTTTTCCTCCTCATTGAACAACAGCAGTGACTAACGTTACATCTGTAACGGTAACTGTTATATGCTGGGCTGTCAAGCGTCCGACGTCCCTCACTTGTTTTGCCCGCCAAATGGCGTTGGTGCCTGAAATTTTCGCCCTCACCACCTCTCGCTGCCGCAGGCCGAGGACGTCTTTCTTACTGGCCAGGACGATGCCGATCGCTGCGCAGATGGGAATGTTTGCGACCTGCCCGTCACGGGTCTTCACCACGATCGCATCAATAAAGATTGCCGCGTAGACCTCGCTCAACGGTCTGACAGGCCACTCGTTCACTTCCTCGAAGACCTTGTTGGTCAATTTCGAGATCGTCTCCTTACTGACGTAGGTATGGGCCGAGTGCGCTCTGATTCCACCAGTCGTCAACCCGTTCGCATGCAACGACAGTACGATCTCATCGACCCCGTTCAACCAGCGTTGGCGCTTACGCACGATCCGCGGCTCGAACGTCCCGTCTCGATCCCGGGGGCCCCGATCGTGACCTGCTGTCGTCCGTCGCATTGCGAGATGCTGTTCGCGGAGTCGTTCTCTTTGCTCGTCGGCGTAGCCGTCGGACGTTGGCACTTCGATTTGGGGCCCGATGCCGCACATGAAGGTTGAGCGCCACAGTAGGAACACTCCGTCATAGCCAATAGTAATGCGCGGGGGGCTTTGTTCAATGTGCGGATGGCCGAGCTGGCGAGGTCGATTCGGCAAATTAAACATTTACGAGAGTGCTTGTATTGTTTTTGAAATCCCTGTAATTTGATCCACGACAGCAGCACTGCCCGTCGATCCTTGAGGAGGATGCCATGAGAGACCAACCGCGCTGGCCGAGAAGAGGCCCGATTGTGGCGTCGATAGCGCTTATGGCGTCAGTTGCCTTTGCTGCCCCTGCTAGTGCACTCCAGCAAAGTTGGGGTGCGATTACATGCAGCTGGAGTATGCACGCCTATGTGGAAGTCAAGTCGAGCGGAACGCAGGAGCTTGAAATCAGCGGCACCGATGGGGCATACGAATACCGGTACCACCCGTATTCCATCACGGTGCGCACGAATTATCTGAACAGCCCGACACGCAGCTCAGCGTGGTCGTATGCCTACACCAGCGCCTCATCGTGGAGCTACGCAACGTCGGGGTGTTCGTGGTGAAGCTACGCTCAAGCCGCTTCGCCGTAGCAACTTGCATAGCTGCACTGGCCATCGTTTCACTCGTATCGTGCGCGTCAGCAGCCGTGCCGCAGCCTACGGCCGATTCCATCGACTTTCAGGTCGATCACGAATGGCAGGGCAACGTCGCCAAGTGCATGACAGATGCGGGCTGGTTGGTAACGGCTGAACCGGACGGTGCAGTTGCCGCACAATACGATCAAACACAGGCCACTGCGTTTCGTGATGCGATGTCTGCTTGTCGCGCCGAGTTTGAGCCGGCCATAGAGCGGAGGCCGTTCACGTCGGCAGAATTGCGGCGGCTCTACTTGATGCTGCATGTAACGGCGGATTGTCTAATCGCAGAGGGCTACGACCCGGGTGAGGCACCAAGCGAGCAGGCTTTTCTCGATACCAAAGGGGCGTGGGACCCATACGAGAATGTCTACAGCCCCCGCACGCAGGTAACAGAACAAGAGTATTACGACCTGCTTGGGAAGTGTCCGCGGCCCGAAAATCAGTAGTCACTGCTTGAGCGGCGTTTACTGGCACCTGCTTCATAGATTTGGAAGGCTATCGAAGCTGAATGAAAGGATCAACCCTCATGAAGAATAGGCCGAAGAAGAAGCTCAGTGCGCTCACTGCCGCTGGCATTGGCGTTGTGCTTGCAATTGCTGGCGCCTCGCAGGCGCAAGCTGTTTCGCAGAGCTTTGGTTGGAATGGGTGTAGCTGGGGTATGCACTCTTATGTGGAACTCAGTTCTACTGGCGGTCAGACGTTGCGTATCACGGGCACAAATGGCGTGATCAACGAGAAGGGCTGGGGGTGGTCGGGCACCTTGACATACCGGAGTCTTGACAGCCCGACTCGTGACTCAGCGAGTGCAGTTGCGTCCAACAGCGAACCCAACTGGTCGAGTTGGGGATTCGCGGCGGTCGGATGCAGGTACTAGTGAGAATAAGGTAGTCGGTCCAAGCGGTGAGAAATAAGAGTGCTCACGCGGTTGCGCCATTGCTACCCAGCCGTCTGAGCACGTCTTCTACAGTTTCGCGGGCAAGGGTGTCGTCGAGCAGTGCGCCAGAAGGAAGGAAGGCGCGAGCGAGGATCGGCCCGACGAGTAGGTCCATGATGTAGCCCACGTCGACGCCAACGAGTGAGATTTCTCCTCGCTCTTCGGCTGCGGTCAGGACCCGTCGAACGTTCGCTCGCCGAGGGCCAACGAATTCCTGCTGATAAGCGTCAAGGAGGTGCGCATCTGTTCGGGCAGCCTCAAGGAAGCCGAAGAAGCTGTTTCGAAGCAACGGGTTTGCGAACATGGCAACTTCGTTGCGCTGCAGAGTGAGCAAGTCGTTTGCGAGTGAGTCGGTGTTGACGGGGTCGCCGGTACCGAAGCGATTGCGCACGACTTCAAGCGCGAGATGTGCCACGCTGGGGAAGCGGCGGTAGAACGCCGGACGGGTCGTGCCGATCTCAGTGGTGAGCCGGTCAACCGTCAACGCAGAAAAGCCACTTTCTGTCATCAGTCGCTCAGCTGCTTGGAGCAAAGCCTCAGTGACGCCTTTGGTAAGCGGACGTCCCGGGCGCTTCGAAGTCATGCGTACATAGTAGCAATCGCTACAACGAAGCTCGGGCACCGCGACCGGGGGACAAACTATCAAATAGATTTAACTTCGGACTGTAATGTAGTTTCATGACACTTCACGCACAACCTCGCGACTCGATTGACTCGCTTGATGAGATGTTGGGCCCGGCTCAAGGGCGCTATTTTGGTGCCGGGTTCCGCGAGGTGGGCTCGACGCTTGATGTGACTTCCAACATCAACGGTGACCTCTCGGCGGTTGCTCATCTCTCTTATCCTGAATCGTGGTCGATCGATAGTGCCGGGCGCCCTCGTCGAGCGCATGTCAGCTCGATCGACGCCATTGTGCTTTCGCTACAACTCGTTGATTTGTTATCGCCAGAGCTCGATACCTTGGAGAACAGCCGACTTCGAGTGGCCTCGGTGCTACTGAGAGCTGGGGCTGAACCTTGGTACGACATCAAATGCGTACCAGTGACGCTTTCCGGTGAACATCGAATCGGTGGATATACGGTGCAAGGGCGAGTTGGGGGTGTGAAGGTGGCTATCCAACTCGAGGCATCGGAGAACTCATTTGTGGGGTCCGCGGACGAGCACATTGCACATGCGCCAAACGTGTACCGTGAGTTGTTCAAGCAAACCCTCACGGCCACTGATGTTGTCGCTCTCGACTTGCAGCGCGGTGAGCTGCACGCCAAGCATCGCTGGTCGCATTCGGCTGGGGATACGGCTCCGGTTGGTGTGGGGGCGGCCGGATGGCCGTCGCCGACGATTATCGACTATCTGGTTACCATGGGGCAACTTACACAGGCGCTTGTATACGCGGTATCGGGTACTAACCGTGCGACTGCGGGGCCACTCTGGATGCGTTCCATGAGCATCGTCACTCAAAACAACTCGACTCTCGCGCGGGACTCATTCTCGACAGCGACACGCATCGTGCATGATCGCACCTTCGAGCGCGGAGATCAGCGTGTGCATGACGTCGCCGTGCAATCTCAATCGACAGACGGGGCGCATGCCACCTCCACGCTCGCCTATACGGAGGGGCTAAGGTGATGGTGTCGAAGCCGGAACGGCTGCCTTCTGGTAGTGGCGCAGAGGAGCGTGGCAACGACCCGGGAGAACGATTCAGAGAAGTGCCCCGCGATCGATACTTGCGGGTTATGAGCGAAATTCTGAGCCTACGGCCTTTGGTGACGACGTCGATACCCGCCTTAGCCCGTCAAACGGGAGTACCCATCGCAACGCTTGTGCAGACCTTTCCAGATCTCCACGCTCTAGGTGCTGCCGTACTTGACCATGAGCGCAACAGCATGCACGCGGTGATGCTGGCGGTCGCTCGTGACGAGCCCATTGGGCGACTCACAAAAGCATTTCAGCTCGTGGGGCAAAACCTCGCGGGCGACATTGTTGTGCGAGCTGGAGTGCGCATAGCCTCCGAGTCCCGCGAGCTGTTTCCTGAACGTCGTCTCGATCCGTTCCAAACCTGGTCCACTTTTGTGAGTGCCACACTAGCTGAGGCGAAGCATCAGGGGACCATTGCCCCAGACCTCGACATTGAGCTGGCAACGGAGGTGGTCGTCAACGCCGGGATTGGAACGAAAGAGGCGATCTCGTTCGACAATGACTGGGAGCACGCGCCGGAACGGATGCACCGTGTCGCGACCACAGTATTGACTCTCTTGTGCTCACGCAGGAACGTGGTGATGCGTTAATGACTGATGAGAAACTGGCGGAACCAGTAAATAGGCTGGTGCTCGTTACTGGGGCATCGGGCGGAATTGGACGCGCCATCGTGCGGCGACTCGCCTCCGATGGCTATGGGATTGTCGCGCAATACCGCAGTCGCCACGAAAATGCACAAGAGATTATCGATGAGATTGAGGCCAAAGGCGGCTATATCTGGGCAGTGCAGGCAGATCTGATCTCACGGCCGGGAATCCGCTTGTTGGTCGACCGTGTCGCTGAAGTGCTCGATTTGCTGCCGGGCTCAGAGCTCGCCGGAGTTGTCAACAACGCGGCAGCTATGCTCGGCCCTTCATTCGGCGCGGCCACGATAGAAGAGTTCGATGAGTATTTCGCAATCAACACGAGAGCCCCATTGTTTGTGACGCAAGGGCTCGCAGAACATATGGGTGCAGGGTGCAGCGTGGTGAATATATCATCAGTAGCTACGCACATCGCGAGCGCGAATGACATTCTTTACGCCATGAGTAAGGCCGCTTTGGAAGCTTTCACGCGACACTCGGCTGAGGCTTTGGCGAAGCTTGGCGCGCGAGTCAATTGCGTTTTGCCGGGGTTCACTGACAACGGGCATCCCGCTTTCCAGGTCGCCGCAGTGCGGGAACACATGGGCAGCTACTCAGTGCTTGGCGGCGTTGCGGATGCCGATGTCGTAGCCGACGCGGTGGCATTCCTGATTTCTGACCAATCGCGCCGTACAACGGGTTCGATTTTGGATGTGAGCGGTGGCGGGGCGGTTGGAGCGCTGCGTGCCGCGTCGGCCACTGTCTCGCTGCGAGCATTTGCCGATGGGGAGTATGCGTGGCGTAGCGTGGCAGTCGAAGATTGAGCCGGTCAGTGTCGCGGCGAAGGGTGGCTATGATGCTCTGCGATATCGCCGCACATACATAAGGATAGGAACTGTTATGTTTGAGCGCGATCCGTTGCGACAGAGCGCGGGGGAAACTGCGTACTTGCAATTGACCCGAGTCCCGCGGACCAAACATGGAAGACTAACCAGATGACTTCGACTCGAAAGCGACGCGGCTGGGTTTGGCCGGTGGCCACCCTGGTGTTGGTCGCGCTCGCGGCGGTGGCGGGGTGGGCGGCATCGGTTGTGTTGCGTCCGGTTGAAGATCCGACCACGGCAACGGCTTACACGTACGTCACGGTTGAGCCGGGCGAGGTGGGTTCGAGCATGCGGTTGAATGTTGTGGCCAAGTGGGAGCCGACGCCTGTTGGCACCAACCAAGCCAGTGGGATCGTTACCGATGTTGTGGCGCAGCCCGGGGACGTGGTCTCGCAAGGTGATGTGCTGTATCGGGTGAATTTGCGGCCGGTTGTTGTGGCATCCGGAGAAACGCCGGCGTTTCGGGCGATCGGGTTTGAAAGTAGGGGGGCGGATGTTGCTCAGTTGCAGCAGCTGCTCACTGATGTCGGAATGTACTTTGGGGCGGTTGATGGTGATGCTGGAGCTGGCACGGTCGAAGCGATCCGCGACTGGCAAGAAAGCCTCGGCCTTGCCCGCACTGGCACTGTCGAGCTCGGCGATGTGATCTTCGTGCCCTCGCTGCCAACGCGTGTGACGCTTGATGCCGAGGTGATTGCTCGCGGCAGCGCCCTGACCGGTGGTGAGGATGTGGTGCAGAGTCTGGCTGGCTCACCGGATGTGTTTATGCCGGTTACTGAAGCTCAGTCGGCGATGATTCCGGTTGGCACCGAAGTGCAGATCACCTCACCTTCGAGCGCTGTGTGGGCGGCGGTTGCGGGCGAGCGCACAACCGACCCGATGATGCCCGGAACGGTCATCGTCGGTATCGAAGGCACAGGCGATGGTGCGCTGTGTGGCGATCAGTGTGATGAGATCCCCGTCACCGGTGATTTTTCGTTGCCCTCCCAGGTGGTGACCGTGCCGCAAACACAAGGGTTGGTTGTGCCATCCGCGGCGCTCATCAGTGATGCAAGCGGGCAAACGGCGGTGGTCGCCGAAACGGGCGAGCGTATCCCGGTCACCGTGATCGCGTACGCACGCGGCATGTCGGTTATCGAAGGTATGGACCAAGGGTTGCGGGTGCGGGTGCCAGCGCAAGATGGTGGCGCTGCGCAGTGACCGAGGCGTTGCTTGAGGCGCGCGACGTCTCGTTCGAATACGTGCCCGGCGTGCCGATTCTTGATGGTTGGTCGGCGGCATTCGAACGCGGAACCACAACTGCGCTCACGGGGCCGTCGGGCCGCGGTAAGTCGACGCTGTTGTACCTGTTGGGGTTGATGTTGCATCCGAGCAAGGGTGATGTTGTGATGAGTGGTGAGGCGGTTTCATCGTTATCGGATGCCGCGCGCGCCCACTTGCGCGCCGACCGTTTCGGGTTCGTGTTTCAAGACGCAGCGCTTGACCAAACCCGCACGGTTCTCGACAACGTGACCGAAACGGCGCTGTATCGGGGCGAGAAACGTTCCGGTGTGCGCGATCGCGCGATCGAGTTGCTCGAACGGTTCGGAGTCGACGTACCACCCGACCGCAAACCCAACCAGGTCTCCGGCGGGCAAGCCCAACGCATCGCGCTGTGCCGGGCACTGCTGACGAACCCGCAGGTACTGCTCGCTGATGAGCCCACTGGCAACCTCGATCAAACCACATCGCAACTCGTCGTTGACGCGATGAAACAGCACGCGAGCGAGGGGGCCGCGGTGATTGTCGTGACGCACGACCCGGCCGTGGCCGCAGCGTGCGATCGGGAAATCAGGTTGTGATGCGTGATCTGATTCGTGAAGCAGCCGCCAGCGCGAAGTCGCAACCCGTGGCATCCGTTTTGACCCTGCTGATGGTCGCCGGCATGATCATTGCGGTGATGCTGACAACGGGGCGCACGGTTGCCGCCGAACAGTCAGTGCTCGGCTCGATTGACTCGGCAGGAACCCGCTCGATCACGGTGCGGGCCGAAGCCGCCGCAGGGGTGACAAGCGATGTGCTGGCACGTATCGACCACATTGACGGCATCGAGTGGGCGGGAGCATTCTCGCTCGCGGTTGATGCGACAAACGCCGCCGTGCCCGACGGCATCCGCGTGCCGGTTCGGTACGTATACACTTCGTCGCTTGCCGCGTTGGGTGTGCCTGAGTATTCTGCTCTGCCGGGGCATGCCGCATACGCGTCGCCGCAGGCCGCCGCCGAGCTCGGGCTGGAAGACGGGGTTGGCGCAATAAGCTTGCGAAACGGTGCCGAATATACCGTTGTTGGCTCCCTCGAGACCCCCGAAGCGTTGCGCAACCTCGAACCGCTCGTTGTTGTGCCGCAAGACTGGCAGGCAGAGGCTGCGCCCGTCGCGCTCATTGTCGTTGTTGCTGAACGGCCCGATTTGGTTGCGCCGGTCAGTGACGCGGTGCTGTCAGTGCTCGCCCCCGATGACCCCAGCAAAGTCTCGGTGCAAACCAGCGAAGCCCTCGCGCAACTGCGCGCACTGATTGAAGGGCAATTGGGCAGCTTCTCGCGCGGGCTCGTGCTGGCGCTGCTGGGCCTGACCGGGGCGCTGGTTGCAATCTTGCTGTTTGGCCTCGTGATGATGCGCCGCAAAGACTATGGCCGCAGACGCGCACTGGGCGCAACCCGCAGCTACATTGTGGCGTTGTTGCTTGCACAAACCGCGCTGCTAGCGCTCGTAGGTGTCGCGATCGGTATCTTGGCGGCAGTCGCGTTGCTGGTGTTCACCGGCGCGCCGCTGCCTGGATGGCGCTTCACCGCCGCGCTGTCAGTGCTTGCCCTGGTCACCGCACTGCTGGCCGCAGCCGTGCCCGCCCTCGTCGCAAGCCGCCGCGAACCCATCCGCGAACTCCGCGTCGCATAGCGGATGCCGCAGCATCCGCTGCCGGATGTACCCAAATCTGCCCAATGTGACCCCGATTCTCGGAAATCAGGTCACTTTCAGCAGATCCACCCGCATCGGGCAGCGGATGCCGCGCTAAACGGCCTGCATAAAGCCGGCGTCGGCGTCTTCAGCAATGTGCGCCAAGTGCGCCGGAATCTCGCGACCCTTTGAAATCATCGATTGTGCCCACAAGCGACCGGCACGGTATGAAGAACGCACCAGTGGGCCGGCAAGCACACCCAGGTAGCCCATTTCTTCGGCGATCGTCTTGTACTCGACGAACTCGTCGGGCTTCACCCACCGGTCAATCGGGTGGTGCCGAGGGGAGGGACGCAAGTACTGCGTGATCGTGATGATGTCGCAGCCAGCCTCACGGATGTCTTGCAGCGCCTGAATAACCTCGTTCGGCTCTTCGCCCATGCCGAGGATGAGGTTTGACTTCGTGATGAGGCCAGCCTCGTGGCCCTGCGTGATCACGTTGAGGGAACGCTCGTACTTGAAGGCGGGGCGGATGCGCTTGAAAATGCGCGGCACCGTCTCAACGTTGTGCGCGAAAACTTCGGGGCGTGCCTCGAAGATCTGGCCCAAGAACTCGGGGTCGGCGTTGTGCTCGTTTGCAAGCAGTTCAACACCCGTGTTGGGGTTCAGCTCGTGGATCTTGCGCACGGTTTCGGCGTTCAGCCACGCGCCGGTGTCAGGCAGGTCGTCGCGAGCAACCGACGTGACGGTTGCGTAGCGCAACTGCATTTGCCGAACGCTCTCGGCAACGCGGCGCGGTTCATCGGTGTCGTATTCGGCGGGCTTCCCGGTGTCAATCTGGCAGAAGTCGCACCGACGTGTGCACTGTGAGCCGCCGATCAAGAAGGTTGCTTCGCGGTCTTCCCAGCACTCGAAAATGTTGGGGCAGCCAGCCTCTTGGCACACCGTGTGCAAACCCTCGCCCTTGACGAGTTTCTGCAAGGAGGTGTACTCCGGACCCATCTTTGCCTTTGTGCGAATCCACTCGGGCTTTTTCTCGATGGGGGTCTGGGCGTTACGCACCTCAAGGCGCAACAGCTTTCGCCCTTCTGGGGCGGCCTTCGCATCGTGGTCGTGGTTTGAACCGGGGGCGGCGCAGCATCCGCTCATGCGGCTACTCCTTCGGAAGCTGGGGTTTGATATTCGGCCAAGAACGCCTGTTCAATCGCCGGAAGCATTTCTTGCACGGTTACGTCACGGCCGAGAATCTCGCTCATGGTCGTGACGCCGGCGTCGCGGATGCCGCACGGCACGATGCCACCGAAGCCGCTCAGCGAATTGTCGCAATTGAGCGAGAACCCGTGCATCGTCACGCCGCGAGCAACTCGCACGCCAATTGCGGCAACCTTGTCTTCGCGTAGCGGACGCTTAACCCAGACACCACTACGGCCCTCAACCTGATAGCCGTCGACATCGAAGTCGGCAAGCACGCGCATGAGCAGTTTTTCCATCCGACGCACGTGTGAAACAACGTCGAGTGGGGCATCAAGCTTGAAAATCGGATACCCAACCAACTGGCCTGGGCCGTGCCAGGTGATCTTGCCACCACGGTCAACATCAATAACAGGGGTGCCATCGGTGGGGCGATCTTCGGGCTCAGTGCGTTTACCGGCGGTGTAAACGGCCTCGTGTTCGAGGAGCAACAGCGTGCTAGGCCGGCTACCATCGGCGACTTCGGCGTGAATGCGGCGTTGCAAATCCCACCCATCCTGGTAAGGAATGGGGGTGGGCATAAAGCCAACGCGCTGAATCTCGATCATCGTGTTCAAGCCTACGCCTGTTCGGATGCGCCCGGCTTGTGCGTTCAGGTGACAGTTTCTACCATTTTTGGGCCCCAAAAATGGTAGAAACTGTCACCTGAACATCCCGTTGGGCGGGGGCTCGTGGGGCGGCAGGTCCGCGCAGACTGGGGGCAGGGCGCGCTCGCGTAGAATCGAAGGCACTATGGCTACGTTCGGCACACTCTCTGACCGGTTAACCGAGACTTTCAAAAACCTCCGCACAAAAGGCAAGCTCACGCCAGCGGATGTTGACGGCACCGTGCGCGAGATCCGGCGCGCCCTGCTCGAAGCTGACGTTGCACTCGACGTTGTAAAAGAGTTCACTGCAAACGTGCGCGAACGCGCCCTCAGCGACGAAGTGAACCGTGCGCTCAACCCCGCACAGCAGGTCGTGCAGATCGTCAACGACGAACTCATCGAGATTCTCGGTGGTCAGCACCGCCGTCTGGAGTTCGCCAAGAACCCGCCGACGGTCATCATGCTCGCGGGGCTCCAGGGTTCGGGTAAGACGACCTTTGCCGGAAAGCTCGCGAAGCAACTCGCGAAAGAAGGCCACACGCCGCTGCTGGTTGCGGCCGACCTGCAGCGCCCGAACGCCGTGAACCAGCTGACCGTTGTTGGTGAGCGTGCTGGCGCAACCGTTTTTGCCCCCGAACCCGGCAACGGTGTTGGCGACCCGGTCAAGGTTTCCAAGGCCGGTGTTGATCAAGCCATCCGTGCCCAGCACGACGTTGTGATCATCGACACCGCCGGCCGCTTGGGTGTTGACGCCGAGCTCATGAAGCAGGCGTCAAACATCCGCAAGGCAACCAACCCCGACGAAGTGCTGTTCGTGATCGACGCGATGATCGGTCAAGACGCCGTCAACACCGCCAAGGCCTTCCAAGAGGGCGTTGATTTCACGGGTGTTGTACTGAGCAAGCTCGACGGTGACGCCCGCGGTGGCGCGGCGCTTTCCGTGGCATCCGTTACCGGTCGCCCGATTATCTACGCGTCAACCGGTGAAGGACTCGACGACCTCGAACCGTTCTACCCCGACCGTATGGCCAAGCGCATTCTTGACCTCGGCGACATTCTGACCCTCATCGAGCAGGCGCAGCAGGCGTTTGATGAAGACGAGGCCCGCAAGGTTGCCGACAAGATCGCCAAGAACGAGTTCACGCTCGAAGACTTCCTTGAGCAAATGCAACAGCTCAAGAAGATGGGCTCAATGAAGAAGATGCTCGGCATGCTGCCGGGCATGGGTCAAATGAAAGACCAGCTCGAAAACTTCGACGAGCGTGAAATCGACCGCACTGAGGCGATCATCCGTTCGATGACGCCCTCTGAGCGTCGCAACCCGAAGCTGCTGAACGGTTCACGTCGCGCACGTATCGCGCGCGGTTCGGGGATGACGGTAACGGATGTGAACTCGCTCGTGACCCGCTTTGACCAGGCTGCGAAGATGATGCGCACCGTTGCCAAGGGTGGCACGCCGAACATTCCAGGCATGGGGCCGATGGGTAAGCCCATGGCAGCCAGCAAGCGCAAGAAGAAGGCCAAGAAGGGCGTGAACTTGCAGCACCAGAAGCGCCAAGAGCAAGCGCAGGGCTCGGCGGCCGGTTCAGGTTTCGGGCTTGGCGCAGGCGCTGCCCCGAGCGAGGCGGATCTGGCCGAGATTCAGAAGCTGTTCGGCAAGGGCTAAGCGCTCCTCGTCGCCGAACGGGCGCGCATGGCGGAGAAAGGCGCACCCTGCGGACTGGATCGGCCGAAACGTCCGCCACAGCAGCCAAACTCCGCAACAGACGCACAAAAAAGTGCGCCCCCTCGAAGAACGAGGGGGCGCACTCTGCGTTAGCGGGTTTAGCTTTCTACCCAGCCCTGCGACTTGGTGACAGCCTTACGCCATTCGGCAAGCAGCTTGTCACGCTCAGCGGGGTCGATTTGCGGTTCCCAGCGCTTGTCTTCTTGCCAGTTCTTTGCCAGGTCGTCTTGGTCGGCCCAGAAGCCAACGGCAAGGCCGGCCGCGTATGCGGCGCCAAGCGCGGTGGTTTCTGCAACAACCGGGCGCACCACGGGCACACCCAACATGTCGGACTGGAACTGCATGAGGGCATCGTTTGCGACCATACCTCCGTCGACCTTGAGTTCGGTCAACTCGGCGCCCGCGTCTGCGTTGACCGCGTCGAGCACATCGCGCGTCTGGTAGGCAACAGCCTCCAAAGCGGCGCGTGCGATGTGTGCACGGTTCGAGAAGCGGGTCAGGCCCACGATCGCACCGCGTGCGGTCGGGTCCCAGTAGGGGGCAAACAGGCCCGAGAAGGCCGGCACAATGTACACGCCACCGTTGTCGTCAACCATCTTTGCGAGGTTTTCTACATCGGGGGCGGTGTTGATGATGCCGAGCTGATCGCGCAACCACTGGATGAGCGAACCGGTGACAGCGATCGAACCCTCGAGTGCGTAGTGCGTGGGCTGGTCGCCGATCTTGTACCCAACCGTGGTGAGCAAACCGTTCTTGCTCTTGACGATGTCGGTTCCGGTGTTGAAGATCAAGAAGCAACCGGTGCCGTAGGTGTTCTTCGATTCGCCCTTGTCGAACGCCGCCTGACCAAAGGTTGCCGCCTGCTGGTCACCGAGGATGCCCGCAATGGGCGTCTCGCGCAGCAGAGAGGAGTCTTTAGCCTTGGCGTAAACCTCGCTCGACGAGCGAATCTCCGGCAGCATTGACTTCGGCACACCGAATGCTTCGAGAATGTCGTCACGCCACTGCAGGGTCGCAAGATCCATAAACAGTGTGCGCGACGCGTTCGTCACATCCGTTGCGTGCGTGCCACCTTCGGGGCCACCCGAGAGGTTCCACAGCACCCAACAGTCGGTTGTACCGAACAGCAGGTCACCGTTCTCGGCCGCCTCACGTGCACCCTCGACGTTGTCGAGAATCCACTTGATCTTGGTGCCCGAGAAGTAGGTAGCCAGCGGCAAACCAACGATGTCCTTGAACCGGTCAACGCCACCGTTTTTCGCAAGCTCGTCAACAATCGGCTGCGTACGGGTGTCTTGCCACACGATCGCGTTGTACACGGGCTTGCCGGTGTTCTTGTTCCACACAACAGCGGTTTCGCGTTGGTTGGTGATACCAATGGCGGCGATGTCGTGCCGGGTGACATTGGCGCGAGCAAGTGCAAGACCGATGACTTCTTGCACGTTCTGCCAGATTTCTAGCGGATCGTGCTCGACCCAACCGGCCTGCGGCATGATTTGCTCATGCTCTTTCTGACCGGTCGAGATGATGTTGCCTTGCTTGTCGAAAATGATTGCGCGCGACGAGGTGGTTCCCTGGTCGATTGCGAGTACGTAGTCAGGCATAGTGTTTTCCTCCCGGCCTTATACGAGCAGCAGGGGAGCGGCAACAGCGGCGAGGGCGCCACCGATGAGCGGGCCAACCACGGGAACCCACGAGTAGCCCCAGTCGGAGCTACCCTTGCCCTTGATCGGCAAGAGTGCGTGCGCGATACGCGGGCCAAGGTCACGAGCTGGGTTGATCGCGTAGCCGGTCGGGCCACCGAGGGATGCACCGATACCGACAACGAGAAGAGCAACCGGAAGAGCCGACAACGCGCCAAG
>CAZTUC010000006.1:51976-111735 GCA_964616805.1 uncultured Microbacterium sp.
CGCCAAGGCCGCCGGGCGTGCCGATGTTGATGTCGCCGTAGTGTGCGAAGCCGAAGATCACGAAGACGAGCACGAAGGTCGCGATGATCTCCGTTGCGAGGTTGTGGCCGTAGGAACGGATTGCGGGGCCGGTTGAGAAAACACCGAGCTTGGTTGCGGGGTCTTCTTCAGTGTCGAAGTGTTGACGGTACGCGATCCAGCACAACACAGCACCAACGATGGCACCGAGCAGCTCTGCGGCGATTGCCGTGAGGAACATGCCGAACGTGATGTTGCCGGCGATGAGCATGCCGATGGCGACAGCAGGGTTCAGGAGCGCCCCTGAGTAAGAGGAGACGAGGACACCGGCAAAAACTGCCAAGCCCCAGCCCCAGTTGATCATGAGCGTGCCGCCGCCGAGACCCTTGGTCTTGGCAAGGATGACGTTTGCCACCACACCACAACCAAGGAGCACCAGCATCGCGGTACCCACGAATTCACTGAGGAAGTACACTCCAGGATTTACAGCATCTGGGAAATTCATGTCTTCTTTGACCTTTCTATTGCTACACCGGCGGCATAGCGCATTTATTTCACGGGAGGAAGATTCAACCCATGCTCTATGACGAGGTTGTCGCGGGTCTCGCGAACCTCAGTATCGCGTTGCGCTTTTGTCCATCCGAGGATGGGCGCGAGTGCATCCGCAATCTCTTGCACGATCTCGAGTGTTGCGCCACCGACGAACGCAATGTTCGTGCGGCGCAACAACACGTCGATCAGGTGTACAACTGATTCGTGCTCGACTTGGTATGCCAGTTCGGCCGTCGAAAGCACATCTCCGGCGACGGGTTTGTCGTCGCCGTGGGAGGAGATGAACTGCTGCACCTCAATGGCGCGGGTGCCGTAGCGCTCGAGCAGAACGTTGGCCCGCTCGGGGGAGACACCGGGCAAATTTGCGCTCAACCATGATGCGCGAGCCTTGGGGTTGTTTGGGTACCCCTGGCCGCCGATGATGACCGATCCGCGCGTGGAAACCTTGCGTGGCTTGTTCAGCAGGCCCAAGACCTTGTCGCTCATCGCCTCACCTTCGGCGCGGAACGTGGTCCACTTGCCGCCAACCAGACTCACCATCGGGATCGTGTGGGTGTTGTCGACTTCGATGCGGTAGTCGCGTGAGATGAACCCGGGGGCGGTGTCTTCGGCGCGCGGAAGGGGGCGGATGCCACTAAAGCGGTACACGATCTGCTCGCGGGAAACCGGAATCGTGGGGAAGACGTGCTCGACAAGCTCAAAGAAGTAGTCGACTTCTTCTTCCGTACAGCGCACCGGTTCGGCTGGGTCAGCTGGAATGTCGGTTGTACCGACCATCACGCGGTCTTTGAGCGGGTAGATCAATACGATGCGACCGTCGTCGTGCTCAAAGAAGATTTCGCGGCCACGGCACGCGGCAACAAGTGCGGGGTTGTCCAGCACAATGTGCGACCCCTTCGTGCCACCCATGAACTGCGTGTCTACGCCAAGGGCCTTATTGGTGAGGTCGGTCCAGGGGCCGGACGTATTGACGACAACATCCGATTTGATCGTGAATTCTTCACCGGTGAGGGTGTCACGCACGATAACGCCGGCGGCCGTGCGGCCAACAGCTTCAACGTAGTTGACGGCGCGAGCGTGCGGGCCTGTGCGCAAACCATCGAGCAGCACCGAAAGGGCGAGTCGTTCCGGGTCGTGCATTGATGCGTCGAAGTATGTCGCGGTGTACTTCACGTTGGGGCGCAGCTTCGGCAGCATCTTGAGCGACTTCTTGCGACCGAACACCTTCGACCGCGGAACCGTACCACCGTCACGCCCAAACGAGTCGTAAATCGCCAGCCCCACCGTGATGAGGGCCGCACCGCGTTCTTTTGGCTTGCCCGACTTGTGCGTGAGAAAACGCATGGGGGCGCTGACGATGCCCGAGAACGTCGAGAAGATCGGAATTGTTGTGCGCAGCGGCCGCACGTAGTGGGGAGCAGTCTTGATGAGATCGTTGCGCTCTTGCACTGCCTCGCGCACCAGCCGGAACTCACCGTTTTCGAGGTAGCGGATGCCGCCGTGCACCATGTGGCTCGACGCTGACGATGCGCCGGAGGCGAAATCGTGACGCTCAATTAGGGTGACGTCGATGCCCTGG
Organism: uncultured Microbacterium sp.; assembly: GCA_964616805.1. Taxonomy (GTDB): domain Bacteria; phylum Actinomycetota; class Actinomycetes; order Actinomycetales; family Microbacteriaceae; genus Microbacterium. The sequence continues at coordinate 54,126 of CAZTUC010000006.1, forward strand.
GAGGCGAGATCGCGGAAACTTGAGATGCCGTTGATGCCACCACCGATGATCAAAACACTGGTGTGTTCGAGTTCTCGCAATGCTGTGACGCTTGCGCGTTGCTTTTTGTGGCCACCAGACTTCTTTGTTGACGTGCTTGTCATCATCGACCCTTTCGTGCGGTGCTGCCACCAGCTTTGACGTTCGCGCATTCGTGCGCAACCGAGTTGCACATACGTGCATACTTAAGATGTCGGGCCCGAAGGAGACGCAATGGCAATCGACGTGGGACAAGTGCGACTTGAAGAGGTTTTCCATGCCGCCGAGCTGTATTACAGCCATGCGCGCACGATGGAATCCATTGCCCGCGACCTGGGGGTTTCGCGCTCAACAGTGTCAAGAATGCTTGCCCTGGCGCGGGAACGAGGGCTCGTCGACATCCGTTTGAATCCACCTTCACGGGGCTATGAAGCTCTCGAACGCAGCCTGGAAAGTCAATATGCTGTGCGCGCACACGTTGTGCCGATTTCGTCGGGTCTGCGTGAGATTGACAAGCTCGATCGGGTTGCAGCAGCGGCTGCACAAGTGCTCAACGAAGTTGTTGATTCAAACATGACGGTTGGGGTTGCGTGGGGGTCGACGATGAGTGCTGTTGCACAACGTCTCACCCAAAAGCGCACGCACGGCACAACGTGTGTGCAGCTGAACGGCGCCGGGAACACTCGCACGAGTGGTGTTGAGTACTCTGCACAAATCATGCAGAGCTTCGGGGCGGCGTTTATGGCCGCAGTGCAGTATTTTCCGGTGCCCGCGTTCTTTGATGATGCCGGCACGAAGGATGCGATGTGGCGTGAGCGGAGTATCCGCCGCGTGCTGGCGTTGCAGTCGAGCATGGACATGGCTGTTTTCTCGCTCGGATCGCCGCGGGCCGAGGTTCCGAGCCGCGTGTATGTCGGCGGGTATTTGGGGCGAACTGACTATGAGTCCCTCGAACGTGATGATGTCGTGGGGGACTTGGCAACAGTGTTTTATCGGGCTGATGGCTCGTGGGCGGATGTCCAGCTGAACGCACGAGCGACCGGCCCACGCCTTGATCTTTTCCGCCGGGTGCCACGCCGGGTGTGCATTGTTGCGGGGATGAGCAAACTTGAAGCAACGATCGCGGCGCTCCGGGCCGGCTACATCACCACGATCGTTCTTGATGAGCCACTCGCCGCGCGCGTGCTCGAGAGCGGCTTTGCGCGCTAGCCGCACGTATTAGTGGGCGTAGGGGCCCTCGCGGAACTCGCGCAGTAAGTGGTGCACAACCGGCACAAGATCGCCGTCGTTTTCCAGTGCCACCTCGAGTTGGCGAACATAGCTCGGGCCCGCCTGCAAAATGTCACTCAGCCCGGCGAACTCTTTTGCCGCATTCAGATCGGATGCCACCGGTGCCAGCTCATCGATCAAACGCTCAAGACACGCCCGAACCGGCACCACCTCTGGCGAACCATCGACGATGACTTCAGCGTCAAGCCCGTACCGAGCGCTGCGCCACTTGTTTTCCCGATGCAACCACGGCGCCAAACGGGGGAGCGGCTTTCCTTCATCGAGGTCGCGCGAGAATTGCTCAACGAGTGCTTGTGTGAGCGCGGCAACCGCAGAAAGCTCAGCGAGCGTCGACATGGCGTCACACGCACGCACTTCGATCGTGCCCCAGCGCGGCGCAGGGCGAATATCCCAGCGCACCTCGGTGGCATCCGCCATCACGCCGGTACGGGTCATGTCGTCAAGGTAGCGTTCGAAGTCGGCCCACGTCTCAAGTGGCCACGGTAAACCTGCCGTTGGCAACTGCTGAAAAACAAGCGCCCGGTTTGATGCGTACCCGGTCGGCTCGCCGGCCCAGAACGGGCTCGATGCGGCCAACGACTGCAAGTGCGGCAAGTAACACGTCAGCGCGTTAATGATCGGCATGACCTTTTTGACGTCGTCAACGCCGACGTGAACGTGGATGCCCCAAATCATCATGTTGCGTCCCCACCACTGGGTGCGGTCAATGAGCCGGTGGTAGCGCGTCTTATCGCGCACGCGCTGTTCGTACCATTTCGCGAACGGGTGGGAGCCAGCCGACATGATGTCAATGCCAAGCGGATCGGTTTCGGTGCGCACAAGCGCGAGGGATTCAGAGATGTCGCGAACGGCCTCACCGACCGTGTGTCCGACACCGCTTGTCACCTCGAGCGTGTTCGTGAGCAGCTCGCCCGTGATCGTGAATCGGCGCTCTGCACTTGCCGGCCCGAGGCGCTCGAGCAACTGGGGAGCCTCACCGACGAGGTCTCCCGTGCGCGGATCAACCAGCATGAGTTCCCACTCAAGCCCGACACTTGACCGTTTTGAGGGTGCGAATTCGATCGTCACACCTTCAGTGTGGCAGAATAGAAGGTCGGATGCCTCTGCTCGACCCTCTATCTGGCGAGTGTGTCCTTTTCTAAGCTTCCGTCGGATGTGAACCCCACTGTCCGAACGACCGCTATTTGTCATGAGCGCAAGCTCAAACACATTACATTCAGGAGAAACGTGGCTGTCAAAATCCGCCTCAAGCGTATGGGTAAAATCCGCGCGCCGTTCTACCGTGTCGTCGTTGCCGACTCGCGCACCAAGCGCGATGGTCGTGCCATCGAAGAGATCGGTATTTACCACCCGACCGAGAACCCCTCGGTTATCAAGATTGACTCAGAGCGTGCCCAGTACTGGCTCGGCGTTGGTGCACAGCCGACCGAGCAGGTTCTTGCACTGCTGAAGCTCACTGGCGACTGGGGCAAGTTCTCAGGCGAGGGCTCGACCGAAAACCGTGTTCAGGTTGCTGGCGAGAAGGAAGCATTCTCGGTAGACACCGCAAAGAAGTCGGTTGTCAAGCCCAAGGTTGAGAAGAAAGCTGAAGAAGCACCGGCTGAGGTTGCTGAAGAAGCACCGGCTGAGGTTGCTGAAGAAGCTGCCGAGGCTGCCGCTGAGGTTGCCGAAGAAGTCGAGAACGGCTAATTCGACGTGCTTGATGCCGCGCTTGATCACCTTGTTCGTGGGGTCGTCGATAATCCCGACGACGTCGAGGTTTTTGCCACCGGTCAGGGGCAAAACCAGGTTCTGCGTGTTCGTGTGAACGCAGCAGACCGTGGACGGGTGATCGGGCGCGGCGGTCGCACCATTAACGCGCTGCGCACCGTTGTTGCCGCGCTTGGCGACGGTAACCGCGTTCGTATTGAACTGGCCGAATAGTGTCGGCCAAACCATCCGGCGGGAATGACCGTCGGTTGCGAGTCGGTCGGCTCGTCAAAGCGCATGGCCTCAAAGGCGCGCTGAAACTTGAGCTGTACACCGATGACCCGCAGGCACGTTTCGTGCCTGGTGCCGAGTTCACGCTGCAGGTTCCAGACGACTCGCCGTGGTTTGAAAAGACCCTCACAGTACGCGAGTACCGTGTGCTCAATGGCAATTCCGTCGTGTTTTTCGACGATGTGCCCGACCGCACCGCGGCCGAATCGTTGGTGCGCGCAATTTTGTGGGTTGACGAGGCAAAACTTCACGACACTGGCGACGAAAACGCTTGGTACGACCATCAGCTTGTCGGCCTAGACGTGCGTCGCGACGGTGTTTCGGTCGGTACTTTGGCTCGGGTCGACCACTTGCCGGCACACGACTTGCTTGCGGTTTCGACGCAATCTGGGGAAGTGCTCGTGCCCTTTGTGCAGGCGTTCGTGCCCACGGTCGACCTCGACGGTGGCTACGTTGAGGTCACCCCACCCGGTGGGCTCTTTGAAGAACTCGACGATGCATCCGATTTGCCCGAGCAAACTGCCGACGAGGCTCTCGCCGACGAGGCCTAAATGCGCATCGACGTCGTTTCGATTTTCCCGTCGTACTTCGACGGCCTTGAGCTTTCGCTGCTCGGGAAAGCGCGTGAAACTGGGCTGCTGAACCTCAATATCCACGACTTGCGCGACTACACGCACGACCGGCACCGCACAGTCGACGACACCCCAACCGGCGGTGGTGCTGGCATGGTGATGAAGCCCGAACCGTGGGGTGCGGCGCTTGATGATTTGACTGCGGATGCATCCGATCCCGTCATCATTTTTCCCTCACCAGCGGGGGAGTTGTTTACCCAGGCAAAAGCTCGCGAGCTTGCCGGTGAGGCCCATCTTGTTTTCGGCTGCGGCCGTTACGAAGGCATCGACGAGCGCGTTTTCGAGTACGCAGCTGAGCGGGGGCGAGTACGCCTGATGAGCCTCGGCGATTATGTGCTCAACGGCGGCGAAGTCGCCACAATGGCGATGATCGAAGCTATTGGACGCCTCGTGCCCGGCGTTGTCGGAAACCCCGAGTCGCTCGTTGAAGAGTCTCACGAAGATGGTCTGCTGGAATACCCCTCGTATACAAAACCCGCTTCGTGGCGTGGCCGCGACGTACCGGAAGTGTTGCTGAGCGGAAACCACGCCAAGATCGTTCGGTGGCGCCACGAACAGCAATTGCAACGCACGGCCGAACGCCGACCCGACTTGCTCGCCGAATAGTTCGTCTCTGCCCCGCGACACGCGGGTACCTCCTTTCGGGTGTGATGCATGGAAATGCGTTTTTCGTCGGAGTAACGTAGCCCCGCTGCCACTTCCACCCGAAGTGTCGGCGCCAGTGGCATCGACGCCACACGGACATCAAGGCAAGGAGGCCTTATGGTAGCCACACCCCCCGAGTCGGCGCAGACCGCCGTCGAGATCGACTATGAGAAAGTTCAGAACTCGGCAGAGTTCCAAGAATTGCGCTCAAAGCAACGCTCGTTTGTTTTTCCCCTGACCGTATTTTTCTTCGTTTGGTACTTGGCCTACGTTTTGTTGGCTGCGTACGCGCACGACTTCATGTCGATCAAGGTTTTCGGCAACGTCAACGTCGGTTTGATCCTTGGTCTGCTGCAGTTTGTGACGACCTTCGCGATTACCACGTGGTACGTCAGCTACGCGAACCGGAAGCTTGACCCGGCGGCTGAGGCCATCCGTTCAAACCTTGAAGACATCGAGGCTGGAAAGGTGCAACAGTGAACGCGCTTGTACTTGGCGGACCGGTTCTGGCCGCGGGCGAGGGAGCACTCGCCGACAACAACCCTGTGCTCAACATCTCGATCTTCTTGGCGTTCGTTGCCGTAACACTCTTCATCGTTTTCCGTGCGAGCCGCAACTCGAAGACAGCTGCCGACTACTACGCAGGTGGTCGCGGCTTCTCGGGTGCACAAAACGGTTTTGCGATTAGTGGCGACTACCTCTCGGCAGCATCGTTCCTCGGCATTTGTGGTGCCATCGCTGTCAACGGTTACGACGGCTTCCTCTACTCGATCGGCTTCCTGGTTGCGTGGCTTGTTGCGTTGCTGTTGGTCGCTGAACTTATGCGTAACACGGCGAAGTTCACGATGGCTGACGTGCTTTCGTTCCGCTTGCGCCAGCGTCCCGTGCGCATGGCTGCGGCACTCACGACGCTTGCTGTGTGCTTCTTCTACCTGTTGGCCCAAATGGCCGGCGCCGGTGGTTTGGTTGCACTGCTGCTTGGTGTGACTGACAAAGCTGGTCAAAGCCTCGTGGTTGCAGTCGTGGGTATCCTCATGATCGTCTACGTACTCGTGGGTGGCATGAAGGGCACCACGTGGGTGCAGATCATCAAGGCGTTCTTGCTGATCGGTGCAGCCCTCATCATGACAATTTGGGTCTTGGCGCTGAACGGCTTCAACTTCTCGGAGCTGCTTGGTCAGGCCGTTGCCGCATCACCGCAGGGTGAAGCAATCCTCAACCCGGGACTGCAGTACGGGGCAAAGCCGATTGACTTCGTCTCACTCGGTCTCGCACTCGTGCTTGGTACCGCAGGTCTGCCGCACGTGCTCATGCGCTTCTACACTGTTCCGACGGCAAAAGAAGCACGCAAGTCGGTTGTGTGGGCGATCTGGCTCATCGGTGGGTTCTACCTGTTCACCCTCGTGCTCGGTTACGGCGCTGGGGCCATGGTCGGATCCGAAGAGATCAAGGCCGCACCTGGCGGCGTGAACTCGGCGGCCCCGCTTCTCGCGCTGCACCTTGGTGGGCCGGTGCTCATGGGGGTTGTCTCCGCGGTCGCGTTCGCAACGATCCTCGCGGTTGTTGCAGGCCTCGCCCTGACCGCTGCGGCATCGTTCGCACACGACATCTACGGCTCGGTCATCAAGAAGGGCAAATCTGACTCGCAAGCAGAAGTGCGCATCGGAAAGTACACCGTGGTTGTGCTCGGTATCATCGCGATTCTCGGTGGTATTGGTGTACAGGGGCAGAACATTGCGTTCTTGGTTGCGCTCGCGTTCGCTGTTGCAGCATCCGCGAACCTGCCGACGATTCTGTACTCGCTGTACTGGAAGAAGTTCACCACGCGCGGTGCGCTGTGGAGCATGTACGGTGGCCTCGCTGCCGCACTGCTGCTGATCTTCTTCTCGCCGGTGATGTCGGGGACACCAACGTCACTGTTTGGTGAGGGTGTCAACTTTGCGTGGTTCCCGCTGAACAACCCGGGCATCATCTCGATTCCGCTCGGTTTCTTCCTGGGCTGGTTGGGTTCGGTTACCTCCACGAAGGCAGAGGACCCCAAGCTCGCTGCCGAAATGGAAGTTCGTGAGCTCACCGGTCACGGTGCAGAACCGCCGGTTCACCACTAACACCGCAAAAAAGCGGGGGCGGATGCTTCAAGCATCCGCCCCCGCTTTTGCGTTCTTGCGACGTTTGCCGAGTTAGTCGACGCCCAAGAACGAGCGGTCGGTCAAAACAATCGGACCGGCCGCCGTGATGGCAACCGTGTGCTCGGAGTGCGAGCCACGTGAGCTATCGGTGCTGCGCAGTGTCCATCCGTCGGGGTCGGTGAAAAGCTTGTTCGTGGATTCAAGCAACCACGGCTCAAGCGCCAAAACAAGTCCGTCACGCAACGGCACGCCACGACCTGCGCGACCATCGTTTGGCACGTGTGGGTCGCCGTGCATGGTGCGACCGACACCGTGACCACCAAAATCGGTGTTGATCGTGTAATCCCCGGCGTAGCAAACCTCGGCGATCGCCGCCGAAATGTCACCGATCTTGTTCCCCACCTGGGCGGCTGTGATCGCGGCGTCAAGCGCGCGCTGCGTCGTATCGATGAGCCGCAGATCTTCATCACGCGGCGTGCCAACAACAAACGAAACTGCCGAGTCGCACACCCAACCATCAACCGAAACGGCAAAATCGAGTGATACGAGATCGCCATCGCGCAGGTTGTAATCGTGCGGCAACCCATGCAGCACAGCGTCGTTGACCGATGTGCAAATGACTTTGCCGAACGGGCTCGCACCGAATGATGGGTGGTAGTCGATGTAGCACGACTCAGCCCCAGCCTTGCGAATCAGCTCGTGGGCATGCTTGTCGATGTCAAGCAAATTTGTGCCAACTTTGGTTTCGCTGCGCAAGGTTGCGAGGGTTTCGGCAACAAAACGCCCTGCGGGCTTCATCTGTTCAATCTCGGCGGGCGTCCGCAACTCAATCAATATGTCTCCTTCGTTGGTTCTATTCTCTCAGTCCAAAGCTACGGCGCGTAAGATCAGAACATGATCGTTCGTAACGCCTTCTACAAGTGGCTGCCACTCGCTGTGGTTTTGCTGCCTGTGTGGATGTTTCTGAGCTGGATCATCTTCGATCGCTCCGGCTGGAGCTTCATTCTCGTCGCCTTCGTTGCCGTGCCATCCGTTCTTGTCGCAGGCGCCGTCACGTGGCTGCTTGTGCGAGCCCGGCCGAGCGTGCAATACACGCGTGAATCATCCTGGCTTGACGTTGGCGCAACCGGTCTCTGGCAAGCGTTGACGATCTGGTTCGGGTTCGCATGGGGGTCGATCTGGCAACCGTGGATCATGACGGGCGCGATCATTGCGTTCTTCGGGGCCGTGTGGGTTGGTCTTTCCCAACTGTGGGACGAAAGCCGCGCCGGGTGGAGTTGGCGAAACCCCCCAGCAAGCAAACAGGCCAACACCGAGCCCATCATTTTGCTTGAGACGCCAAACGTGTCAGAATAGATACTTGTGCCGCCCGCAGTACCGCCTCAGGGGTGCGCGAACGCTTTTGCGAATGGCACAACTTTCAATCCACACCAATTATTTACCTTTTGTAGTCGACCTGAGCGCGCACTGCAAGGGAGAGAAACATGACAAACATTCTCGACCAGGTTGATGCAGCATCGCTGCGTCAAGACATCCCGGCATTCGGTCCCGGTGACACCGTCAAGGTTCACGTGAACATCGTTGAAGGCACCCGCTCGCGTGTGCAGGTGTTCCAGGGCATCGTTATCGGCCGTCAGGGCGATGGTGTACGCGAGACGTTCACCGTTCGTAAGGTGAGCTTCCAGGTAGGCGTTGAGCGTACCTTCCCCGTACACAGCCCGGTCATCGACCACATCGAGCTCGTCACCCGCGGTGACGTCCGCCGTGCGAAGCTGTACTACTTGCGCGACCTCCGCGGCAAGAAAGCCAAAATCAAAGAGAAGCGCTAAGTTCTGCCTTCCTTCGTGCCAAACCTCGCGCAAGAGCAAGAGCTCTTGCGCGAGGTTTCTTGGGTTATTGGGCTCGACGAGGTCGGGCGCGGGGCATTAGCCGGCCCGGTTGCCGTGGGTGCGGTTGCCGTCGGCGCAGAGCAGCTGTTCGCTGGGCTCCCCGACGGAATCCGCGACTCAAAGCTCGTTGCCGAGAAAAAACGCGCCACGTTGGCGGCCAGTGCGGGGGCGTGGGCGGCGGCATCCGATATCGGATGGTCTGAGCCCGCCGAAATTGACAGTGTCGGCATTACGACCGCCCTCGGGCTTGCCGCATGGCGGGCATTGGATGCCGTGAGTGCGAGACTTGACGGGCCCGTTGCCGTGATTCTGGACGGTAACCACAACTATTTGACGCGTGTGCGTGCCAGCGCATTTCCCATTCACGTACGCATCAAGGCCGATCGCGATTGTGGTTCGGTTGCTGCCGCCTCGCTTGTGGCCAAAGTTGCGCGCGACGAGCTCATGATTCGCCTTGGTGAGTCGTATCCGTTTTACGAGTGGGAGCGCAACAAGGGCTACGGTTCAGCGGTGCATCGCGAGGCGCTGGCTGTTCGCGGAATCAGCGAACACCACCGCAGGTCGTGGAACCTGGCCCCCGAGTCGCTGTTTTAGTTGATCCTTGGGCGGATTATTCGAGGCCGTCGAGCGAAAGCTCAGTGGGCAACTCGAAATCGCGGTGCACAAGTTCTTCAACGTTGAGGTCTTTGAACGTCAGCACTCGCACCGACTTCACGAAGCGGTCAGCGCGATAGATATCCCACACCCACACATCATTCATCGTGACTTCGAAGTAGAAGTCGTGTTCGGTGTCGTGGCGTACCACGTTGACCTCGTTTGCGAGGTAGAAGCGTCGCTCGGTTTCGACCACGTAGCCGAACTGCTGCACGACGTCGCGGTACTCACGAAAGAGCGAGAGCTCAAGCTCGCGATCGTAATCCTCGAAGGCTTCTTCGTCCATAACCCCTCCATCCTATGCGGGTTACCCACAAGTGCCGATTCAGAAAAGTTTTCGGGAGTTTCGTCACCCGCGGTACTTGGCCCGAGCGGACCGCATCTACTCTGCGTCGATGTCTTCGAGTGCCCACTCGCTGGGGGCGAATCCGAGCCCCGAAACGTGCTCAAGGCCATAGAGCACAGAGGCGGAGCCGTCGATCGAAACACGCTGCTCAGCAAGGGATGTAATCTCCGCCACGGGCAGGTGCCCGGTGCTGTCGGTCACGAACTGCTCAATGACAGCGCCATCGGAATCCAGCAGCGTGATGATGAGGCCTTCGATGCCGTGCTCGCCATCGGAGCGGATGCCATCACGGTCTGTATCGACCCATGCGCCGTCGCTCAGAGCAGTGGTCAGCAATTCTTCGGACGAAGGTGCACTCGCCTGCGTCCCCGGCGATGCCATGCTCGACAATGCGTCGGCCGACACCGATTTCAGGCCAAGTGCTCGAGAAAGTGCCGCCGCGTAGTGCCTTGAGATAGCGTCGTGACCGCGTTGCGAGAGGTGCGTTTGGTCGAGGAATTGTGCGTTGTAGCTCGATGCCCAGCCAGCCACTGAAATCGCCGCGACGCCGAGACGCGTTGCTTCTCGGGTGACGACCTGGTCGACGTGGCGGCGACGCGCATGTGAGCTGTCGTTCTTGCTCATCACCCCGTTGATGACGAGCTTGGCGTTCGGATACATCGCCTTCGCTTGCGCAACGAGGCGGCGCACACCGAAGATGACCTGGCTATCGGTTCGGTTGTTTCCGGCATCGTTACCGCCGAGGGTCAGCATGACGAGCCCCGGACTGCCTTGCGGCAATCGAATGCGTGCGCTGGTGATCGCATCGGGCATGCTCATCCCGACCCATCCACCGGCTTGGGCGTAGCCGATGCCGCCGACAGAGTGCTCAACGATGTTCGTGAAGCCATTCGCGCGGGCACCCTGCTCACCCCAGCTATTGCCATCGCACTGGGAATCACACAGGATGATGACGGTGCGCGCATCTGCCCGCAACTCGTCACGCGGAAAATCTGACACTCGCATGCGGGCGCCTTCATCCGCCCACACGGTCGGCCACCTCCGATTCACGTCAGCGCGTTCTGCGGCGCTTGACGTGTAGAAATGTGCTTTGCCCTTTTCGCTCCAGAAGCGGTAGATCGCGGTCCCAAGATTCGCGTCAGGAAGGTATGCGTAATACGCGATACCTTCATACGCCCAAACCTTCGGCCACTTGCGGATGACATCCGCTTTTTCGGTAGCGCTCGTGGTGTAGAAGTGTGATTTGTACTGCTCACTCCAGAAGCGGTGCACCGGAACGGTACCGGCAACCGGTTTATCGAATGCCTGGAAACGCGCGCCCTCATAGTGCCACTGGTTGGGCCAACGTGTCATGACGCGATCGACTTCGGCATTGTCCATTGTGTAGAAGTGCGAGTGATAGACGGGCGACCAGAAGCGATGCACCGTCTTTGTTCCGGGCAGCGTGGCAGCGTGTGCATTGAGTGTTTGTCCGCTGGAGACTTCGAGGCTCAGCGTTTCAGGTGATGCAGGTTCGTGGTCTTCGGCACCCGGGGCTTCGTTTTCCGTGATCGCTGCTGTTTTCGCACTGAAACGTGCACTCTCGGTAGGTTCAGCCGCGCTTGCCGTTGTTGACGATCCCAGCGCGATGACGAGGCTGAGCGTCACGAGCGCGATGCGAGTGTGAACTGAACGGGCTTGCTTGTCTTGCATTCTGGCGTGTTTCTGTCTTGGTAAGCAGGAAAACATTTCTTGGCGATTCTGCGGCGAAAGCTTCACTATATCGGGCACGTGTGACACGCAAGTTGCTCGGGCACGCGTGGGGTGGGGCCGTTCGGCGGGTTACCCACAAGTGCCGATTCAGAAAAGTTTTCGGGAGTTTCGTCACCCGCGGTACTTGGCCCGAGCGGACCGAGTTTGTTTCGGTCACGATGCCGGTATGAAAGCAAAAGATCAACTCGGCCGCGAAGGCGAACAGCACGCCGCTGAGCACCTCAAGCAATGCGGCTACGACGTCGTCGCCCGAAACTGGCGTGGCGACGGGGGTGAGCTCGACATCATCGCCGTACGTGGGTGTGAATTGGCAATCGTCGAAGTCAAAACCCGCCGAACCTCCGTTTTCGGTGACCCACTCTCAGCGATTGATGCTCCCAAACTCGCACGGATGTGGCGCTTGGGCACACAGTGGTCACGTGCCAACCCCGAACGGGCGCGGGGCCTCATCCTGACGCTGCATGCGATCGGCATCATCGGTGCCGGTGCTGACGCCGAACTCACACACTTGGCAGATCTGCGATGAGCACGGCAAAAACGTGGGCGGTGTCACTCAACGCAACGATCGGCACGGTCATCGAAGTCGAAGCGGCAACAACACACCAGACACCAGGGTTCTCACTCATCGGCATGCCCGATAAGGCGTTGAACGAAGCCACCCGTCGCGTGCAAAACGCCACCCGCAACGTTGGGCTTGACCTCCCGCGTCAACACCTCACGGTGAATCTGTCGCCCGCGAGCGTTCCTAAATCAGGTTCGGGATTCGATGTTGCAATCGCTCTTGCCGCGGTGGGAACCACCGACGTGCTCGATCGTGATTCGCTCGCGCGCATGGTTCACATCGGTGAGTTGGGGCTGGACGGTCGTGTGCGGCCGGTGCCGGGGGTGCTCCCGGCCGTGCTCACCGCGCGCAAAGCGGGCTTTTCGCACGTTGCGGTGCCACCGGAGTGTGTTGCTGAGGCCGAACTGATCGAGGGCATCACGGTGCATCCGATTGAAACGCTCGCGCATGCTGCCCGGTTGCACGGGGCCGACGTTGATGATCCGGTATTGCTTGACTCGGTTGCCGTGGTGGTGATGGCTGAGCCGCGGCCGGAGCATTTGGACCTGTCGGATGTCGTCGGCCAACCTGAAGCCGTCGAAGCTTTGCTCGCGGCTGCTGCTGGCGGGCATCACATGCTCATGTCTGGTCCGCCGGGTGCCGGCAAAACGATGCTCGCAAGTCGACTCCCGAGTGTTTTGCCCGCGCTGAGTGATGAAGAAGCTGTTGAAGTTGCCAGCATCCGCTCACTCAGTGGTGAACCGGTGAACCGACTCACCCACACTGCACCGTTTGAGGCGCCGCACCATTCGGCGTCTATCGCGGCACTCGTTGGTGGTGGCACACGGGGTATTCGTCCGGGTGCGATTGCCCGCGCGCACCGGGGCGTGTTGTTTCTTGATGAAGCGGCCGAGTTTTCGCGCGTTGGGCTCGATGCACTGCGGCAACCACTGGAAGCCGGTCGTATTGAGATTCACCGGGCGAATGCGGTTGCAGCGTTTCCGGCCAGGTTTCAATTGGTGCTCGCCACCAATCCGTGCCCGTGCGGGCAGTTTGGAGTGCGCGGCGGTGAGTGCACGTGCCCGCCCATGACGGTGCGGCGCTATGGCGACAAGCTTTCGGGGCCGCTGCGCGACCGCGTTGATATCGATTTACGGCTGAACCGGGTCAGCTCGCCTGAGGTGCTCTCCGGTGAGCTCGGCGCGGTGAGTTCGGCTGACGGCCGCGCACGCGTGGTTGCCGCTCGCGCGCGCAGTGCAGCGCGGTGGGCGCAAGCGGGTTGGCGGCTGAACGCCGAGATCCCGGGACCGTACTTGCGGCATGGCCCGCACCGCATTCCCAGAGCGGCGACGATGGCGCTTGATCGGGCGATGCAACGGGGTGTTCTGACCCTGCGTGGGTTTGACCGTGTTTTGCGTCTGGCATGGACACTGTGCGACTTAGACGCTGTCGAAATCCCCGACAGCGGCCATGTGGAGCGGGCGCTGTTTTTGCGAAAAGGAGCAGTGTTATGAACCGAAACAACACCATCGCCACTGTGCTGGCGCGACTTGCCGAACACGACGAACTCACCGAGTTCGCGGCCCGACTACGACCCGATGCCGAGCCACTGGAGACCCTTGCACTGCTGGCATGGAACGTTATCGCTGAACCGGGGGATTCGACCGCGAAAGCGCTCGTTGCCAGCCTCGGAGCAGTTGATGCGCTGCACGTTGCCGAAACGGGGCCCGCCGCGTTGGGAGCGATGCAAAATACTCGGGCGCTGCAAGAAGCGGCGGCACGGTTTCGGCCCCGCGCCGATGTCGGGGTCATCGCAGCGTCACTTCGCACGGCCAATAGAACGGATGCCGCGCTCGTTCTGCCCGGTGATGCGGCTTGGCCAGTAGGCATAGACGATCTTGGTGCGCACGCACCTCTTGTGCTGTGGGCGCGCGGAAACCATGCCGGCGCACCACTGGCGGCAACAACGGTCGCACTCGTCGGTGCTCGCGCGGCCACGCGATACGGAACCGAGGTTGCCCACACCCTCGCAGAACAACTCACCTCGCACGGGCTCACGATCGTTTCTGGTGGGGCCTACGGCATTGATGCCGCAGCGCACCGGGCCGCGACACGGGCGGGTGGAGCCACGGTTGCGTACCTTGCAGGCGGGATCGACCGGCTGTACCCCGAAGGAAACCGTTCACTCTTCGACGAAATCCTCCAGACCGGGGCGATCTACAGCGAGACAGCATGCGGGGCGGCACCCACGAAATGGCGTTTCCTCGCGCGAAACCGGTTAATTGCGGCATCCGCTGCCACCGTCGTCGTTGAGGCCGGCCAACGAAGTGGCTCACTCAACACGGCTGGGCACGCGGCTGCACTCGCACGCCCGCTCGGTGCGGTTCCCGGGCCTGTGACGAGCTCAACATCGGCTGGTTGTCACCGGCTCTTGCGCGAGTATGACGCCGCCTGTATCACCAGCGGTGCAGATGTGCTCGAACTGTTGGGCGAGGGATCCGGTGAGCTGTTCGCAGCCCCGGCCGATCCGCGGATAACCCGAGTGCTCGATGCCCTGAGCACACGCACCGCGCGCGCAACACGAGACGTCGCCGCGCGCTCTGGTCTGAGTGAACGCGACACGAACTCCCTGCTGGCACTGCTCGAACTGGAAGGCAAAGTCACGGTGCGAGCCGACGGGTGGGTTTTGGCTTAGGTATTTGCAGATTGCTCCCGATTTGGCGCGACGGAGGGGTAGTTTAGTCAGGGTCGGTCATGCGCGCGAGAACCTCTTTCAGGAGCGCTTCCGCAACCGGCGCCGGCAGGGCCTCGATGAGCGCCATGAGCCCTGCCATGGGTTGGTTCGGTTTGACCTTCCCGGCACCGGCGGCTTGCAACAGCAAATGTGCAACGCGCGGACTTGGAACGCGGTTCTCGTCGAAGCCCAGCACACGCATCGCAGCGAGCGCGGCCTTCGCGCTCGCGGGCTGCTTGCCACGCACGTCGTTGGCTGCAGCTCGAAGCGCTGCGAGAAACTCCGGCAGGTGTTGCTCAAGCACCGGGGTGATCGTCAGATGAGCGCTGCGCGGGAGATCTGCGCCGTTTGGCTGCCGGAACGCTGGCTGGGGTTGAATCTTGAACCCGTGCTTGGTGATGGCGTCCGACAGATGATGTGGATCGACGCGCTGCGCCGGGGCTGCTGCGGCATCCGCGACCAGCGTGACAGCCGGGCCGACCGGGTTCCCCAGCACAACAAGACCGTCAATCGTGTGAACGTGGTTGATGATGGCCTGTGCGCTGCGCTCAATGGCCGCGGTCAGCTTTGCGTACCCGGCATCGCCGAGGTGCTGCACTATCGCCCAAGCCGCCGCAGTTGATGCGGCCGAGCGAGACCCCAAAAGTGTCGGGTTGACGACGGGGTAGCCGGGCCAACGCGTCGTGGCAAAGTATTGCTTGCGGTGACGGCCGCGTGTGCTGTGCAACAGCACCGAGGCGCCTTTCGGGGCATACCCAAACTTGTGGAGGTCGGCCGAGATGCTCGTGACGCCGGCAACACGAAAATCCCAGAGCGGAGTTTTCGACCACCACGGCAAAACGAAGCCGCCGAAGCACGCGTCAACATGGCACGAAATGCCCGCTTTTGATGCAGCGTAGGCGACCTCTTCGACGGGGTCGATGGAGCCCGCGGGGTAGTTGGGCGCCGAAACGACCACGAGCGCAACATCCGATGCGAGCCGCGCGATCAAATCGGATGCCGCAACGGCACCATCTGCCGTGCACGCTACAAGATCAAGTTCGAGGTCGAACAGTTGGCAGGCCTTCTGGAAGGCGGCGTGCACCGTTGTTGAGGCGACCAGTCGCGGGCGCACACCGGTCGCTTCAGGGTTTTTCTCGCGCCACAGATCTCGCGCCGTCTTGACGGCAAGCAGACAGCTTTCGGTACCGCCGCAGGTGACCGAACCGGTCACGCCGCGACCGCCGTGCAGCATTGTTCTGGCGAATCCGACGAGTTCCCGCTCCATCGTTGCGATCGATGGAAAAACGGTGGGGTCGAGCCCATTGAGAGGCCGTGCCAATTGCGCGGCGGCTTCGGCGAGTTCGTCGAGTTCAGCAAGTCCCGAGTCGTACACGTATGCGAGCACGCGCCCACCGTGGGTTGGCGCATCACCGCTGCGCAATTCGCGCAGGCGGTTGATGATGGCGGTGGAGCGTTCAGACACGCGGCACCTCGGCAATGTCTGTTTCGCGCAGCGTGTAGCGCGAAATGAAAATGAGACTCAGCGCCATGAGCAGTGCCGGGAGCGCGCTGAACGCGATTGCGATCCCCGCAAGTGCTGCGGGCGGCTGGGTGACGGTGACGCCCGCGACAGATTCAATGTAGCCGGTTGCGGCAAGCACGAGCGTCAAAACGGTGGCCCCCAGGGCCATACCGGTGGTTTCGCCGGCGGTCCACACGCCACTGAAAACACCCCCGCGGCCGCCCTTGTCGTGAGCGATCACGTCGGGCAGCATTGCCATCGGCAGGGTTTGCATACCGGCGTACGCGGCACCCGCGATTGCTACCGGGGCGAGCATCCACCATCCGGGGCTGACGATCGAGAAACTGAGTGCCGCTGTTGCGATCAAGAACAGCATGCTCGCATAGCGGAAAGCGCGCTCTTTGCCGATGCGGTCTGCAACCGTGCGCCAGAGGGGAGCGGCGAACAGGGCTGGGGCAATGAGCGCGAGAAACAGAATCGTGACGGCACCTTCGTCGTCGAGTAGCCAGCGCGCGACGAACTGGGCGGCTGCAAGCATGAGGCCGGTTGCCAGTCCCTGCAACATGTAGGCACCGAGCAATACGCGAAACGGTCGGCTGTCACGCAGCACAGCAACGGCAGCCCGATATGAACCCTGCGTGGAGTCCTCTTGCACGATCTGGGCGTTGACGACGCTGTATTCCTGACCGCCAACCCGTGTGGCAATCAGCATGCCGATTGCGAGCACGATCGCCGCCACGATCGCCATCACGAGATAACCAGTCAGTGGAGCATCCGCAAACATGCCGCGAATCTCGGGCCCACCCGCACCAAACAGCAAGATTGCGAGCGTCAAAACCACAACGCGCATGGTGAGCAGTCGGGTACGTTCTTTGTACGACGTCGTGAGCTCCGCCGGCAGCGCAATGTAGGGCACTTGGAACAGGCTAAAAAACGTCGCGGCGAGCATGAACGCAATGAGCACCCACAACCCGGCGACGATCGGGCTGAGCCCGCCCGGCACGGCGAACGTCAGAATGAACGCGATTGGCAGGCCAACGGCACCGATGAGCATGAGGCGCTTTCGGCTGCCGGTTGTTGCGCGCGAACTGTCGCTGAACCGGCCAATAATCGGGTCGATAACAACGTCGAGCACTTTCGCGGCCGTTGTGATCAAGCCGGCAGCGAGTGCGGTTACCCCGAGCGAGTCGGTCAGGTAGTAGACCAGGACGAGGCCGGGCAGCGTGGCAAACCCTCCGGTGCCCAGCGAGCCGGCCGCATACCGGGCGATTGTGCCTTTGGAAAGAGAATCGGATGCTGCCGGTTGCTTCGTTGCACTCATGCCGCTACTTTAGCGGCGCGCCTTGGCGGCTGTTCTCGCGTGTCGCCACACGCTTAACGGTATGCAGTTGGATCAGGCAATCGACCAGTACGAACGCTACGCGCGTGACGTGCGCCGGTTGTCGCCTGCAACGGTTCGTTCGTACCGGTCAGATTTGCACGCGCTGCTGCTGTTCGTTGGCGACAAAACAGTCGCCCAGGTTACGGCCGATGAGCTGCGTGAGTGGGTGTGGCAGGCGTCGCAAGACGGTATGGCGCGTTCGACGATCGCCCGCCGAATTGCGAGCGCTCGGGCGTTTATTGGGTGGGCGCTTGATAACGAACTGTGCGAAGCGGATGTCACGGCGAGGCTTGTCAGCCCGAAACGGCACCGTCCCTTGCCGAAGGCCGCGCGCGCCGAAACGGTGCAGCAGGTACTCGCACATTTGGCCGAGCGGGCTGAAGCATCCGATGAGCCGGAACTGGTGCGCGACTTGGCGATGCTTGAGCTGCTGTATGCGTCGGGCATCCGGGTTGCCGAGCTCTGTGGCCTTGATGTTGACGACATCGACCTGGATCGTCGTGTTGCGCGTGTTGTGGGGAAAGGCTCGAAAGAACGTGTTGTGCCCTTTGGTGCGCCGGCAGCTCTTGCGGTGCAGCACTACTTGCACCGTGCGCGACCGAAGCTTGTGCGCGAAGATTCGGGCCCAGCTGTCTTCTTGGGAAGTCGTGGTGGACGGATCAATCCGCGCTCTGTCTACGATGTGACCTCGCGTGAGCTTGGCCCGCTGCTGGGCGTTGACACGGTTGGCCCGCACGCGCTGCGTCACACGGCTGCGACGCACTTGCTCGACGGGGGAGCCGACTTGCGTATTGTGCAAGAGCTGCTTGGTCACGCGAGCGCAGCAACCACACAGATCTACACGCACGTCTCTGCCGAGCGGCTGGCGAGCGCGTACAAGCTGGCACACCCGCGCGCATAGAGCGGGCGCGGGTGGCGGAGTTTTCGCCCTGGTGCGCAGCAAACTCCTCCCCGACTCCGCCACGATGGAACCTCTCCGCGAGACACGCCTAGCAGCAGGGGAGCAGCACGGCGCGTGGAATCTTGCCGAAGAACGGCAACGGGTCGATGTAGTGCCCGTCCAGCCGCACACCAATGTGCAATTGGCCCGGCGGTGACGGCCCGCCCGTGGAAACAGCACCGACAATCGCTCCTGCGGCCACAGTGTCGCCAGGGTTCAGCGCCGAGTCGATGGGTTCGAGTGTGATCACCAGCCCGGCTGCTGTTTCGATCGTCAAAACACCTCGGCCGGCAACCATGCCCCGAAACAGCACAGTGGCGCCCGCAGGAGACAAAACGGATGCCCCAACATCCGCCACAATCTTGATACCGCGATGGCCCGCGGCGTACTCGTGTTCGGGTTGCTCAAAATGTCGAGCAAGCTCGCGGCGTTGCTCGACGGGCCACTGCCAAAAGTCGGGCTCCCCAGCCGTTGCCGCGCCGCCGAGAAAAAGCGCGGCAAGAAGCGCGAACCAGAGCGCCAGGGTCGGGCGAAGGTCGGGAATTTTCATGCTCTGATCGTTGCGCAAAACACTGGCGCCTGCGCCGCGAAAGTGGCCTATTCGACTGATCGCGGCAAAACTCATCAAGACACCGGGTTGTGGGTTGAGAGTGGTACGATTGAACAGCACCTGGAAACAGGTGACTTCGCGCGCCCACAGCGTTCAACCGTGGCAAGAAATCCGTTGGTCCTTTTCGAAGGTGGATTTGTGCCGGGCGCCAGGATCGGCTCAACCGAGTCAAACAAAACCACAACGGCGCTTCGCGCGCCAGAAATCAGGAGTGACAGTCATGGCTGTTGTTACCATTCGCCAGCTGCTCGACAGCGGCGTTCACTTCGGTCACCAGACCCGCCGGTGGAACCCGAAAGTTAAGCGCTTCATTCTGACCGAGCGCAGCGGCATCCACATCATCGACCTGCAGCAGTCGCTGGGTTACATCGACTCGGCATACGACTTCGTCAAAGAGACGGTCGCTCGTGGCGGCACGGTTCTTTTCGTTGGTACGAAGAAGCAGGCACAAGAGATCGTTGCAGAACAGGCAACGCGCGTTGGCCAGCCCTACGTAAACCAGCGCTGGTTGGGTGGTCTGCTGACCAACTTCCAGACCGTTTCGAAGCGTCTTGCTCGCATGAAAGAGCTCGAAGAGATCAACTACGACGACCCGGCAGCTTCGGGCTTCACCAAGAAAGAGCTGCTGCTGAAGAAGCGTGAGCTCGACAAACTGCACAAGTCGCTCGGTGGTATCCGCAACATGTCGAAGACCCCTTCGGCGCTGTGGGTTGTTGACGCAAAGCGTGAGCGTCTCGCGATTGACGAAGCCAAGAAGCTGGGTATCCCGGTTATCGGCATCCTCGACACGAACGCTGACCCCGACGACTTCCAGTACCCGATCCCCGGCAACGACGACGCAATCCGTTCGGTCGGTCTGCTGACGCGCATCATTGCTGACGCAGCCGCTGAGGGCCTGCAGCAGAAGCACAGCCCCGAGGCTGGTGCAGACGTTGAGCCGCTTGCTGAGTGGGAAAAGGAACTGCTTGAGGCTGGCCAGGCCGAAGCTGCAACCGAAGAGGTTGTTGCAGAAGCTGCCGCTGAGGAAGCTGTTGCTGAGGAAGCTGTTGCTGAGGTAGCGGATGCCGCTGCCGAAGAAGCTGCTGCCGAGTAATTCCACAAGCATCCGTTTTTCTGAAGAGACACGAACCAAAACAGAAAGTAGCCACACATGGCAAACTTCACTATTGCTGACATCAAGGCGCTGCGCGAACAGCTGGGTACCGGCATGGTTGACACCAAGAATGCTCTCGAAGAAGCCGAAGGCAACGTCGAGAAGGCAGTTGAGATTCTGCGTCTGAAGGGCGCAAAGGGCAACGCAAAGCGCGCTGACCGTTCGACGAGCGAAGGCCTGATCGTCGCTGACGAGCAGGCTGGCAACGTAACGCTTCTTGAGCTTGCGTGCGAGACCGACTTCGTAGCAAAGAACGAAAAGTTCGGTCAGCTTGCGAACAACGTGCTCGCTGCAGCTTCGGCGGTCAACGCCAACTCGGTTGCAGACGCACTCGCAGCTGCCGCTGGTGGCCAGACGGTTGAGCAGCTCATCGCTGATGAAGCTGCAATCATCGGTGAAAAGGTCGAGCTGCGTCAGGTTCGCACCGTAACCGGCGACAACGTCGAGGTTTACCTGCACCGCACCAGCAAAGACCTGCCCCCGCAGATCGGTATTGCTGTTGCGTACACCGGTGGCGACGCCGAGACCGCTCGCAGCATCGCACAGCACATCGCGTTCGCAAACCCGTCGTACCTTTCGCGCGATGATGTTCCCGCTGACGCGATCGAGAAGGAGCGCGAGATCGTTACGCAGATTTCGCGCGAGGAGGGCAAGCCTGAGGCTGCGCTTCCGAAGATCGTTGAAGGCCGCGTGAACGCGTTCATCAAGCAGGTTGCCCTGCTCGAGCAGGACTACGCAAAAGACAACAAGCTCTCGGTTGCACAGGTTGCAAAAGACGCTGGTTTGACTGTCACCGACTTCGTCCGTTTCAAGGTCGGCGCGTAACCATTTTTGAAAAGGGGTTCGGATGTTTCATCCGGGCCCCTTTTCTCACACACAAAACCGGCGTAACCCGCGCTAGAGTCGCCACTAAAGCTAGTCAACAAGGAGCATCCGTATGACCACTGAACCCAAACGCCGTCGCGTTCTTTTGAAGCTCTCGGGTGAGGCTTTTGGTGGTGGCCAATTGGGGGTGAACCCTGAGGTTGTCAGCCAAATCGCGAAAGAAATTGCTGCGGCAACCGAAGAGGTTGAGGTGGCGATTGTTGTTGGTGGTGGCAACTTCTTCCGCGGCGCTGAGTTGAGCAAGAGCGGCATGGATCGCGGTCGCGCTGACTACATGGGGATGCTCGGCACGGTGATGAACGCGCTTGCCCTGCAAGACTTCCTTGAGCAGGCTGGTGCGGTGCCGCGTGTGCAATCAGCGATTACGATGCAGCAGGTTGCTGAGCCGTACTTGCCGCTTCGTGCTGAACGTCACCTCGAAAAGGGACGCGTTGTCATTTTCGGTGCCGGTGCTGGTTTGCCCTACTTCTCAACCGACACGGTTGCCGCTCAGCGTGCACTTGAGGTGCGTTGCGACGAGGTTCTCGTTGCTAAGAACGGTGTTGATGCGGTGTACACGGCAGACCCGAAGGTTGACGCCAACGCGCAGCGTATCGAGCACGTGACGTACCAGGATGCGTTGCAGCGGGGGCTGAAGGTTGTCGACTCGACCGCGTTTAGCCTGTGCATGGACAACGGCATGAACATGCGTGTTTTCGGGATGGAGCCAGCCGGCAATATCACCCGCGCACTGCTTGGCGAGTCGATCGGCACGCTTGTCACGCCGTAGGTTTTGGCCGCGGCGCAATAGACTAAACGAAACCTCAACGTAAAGGAGCACCCGTGATCGCGGAAGTTCTCGCAGAAACCAGCAGCAAGATGGCGCGTGCCGTCGAGGGTGCAAAAGAAGACTTCGCCACGGTGCGAACCGGTCGGGCGAACCCGCAAATGTTCCAAAAGGTGCAGGTTGACTACTACGGCACGCCAACACCGCTCGCGCAGCTCGCGTCAATGAACGCGCCCGAGGCTCGCACGCTTGTCATCACGCCGTACGACAAGTCCGCACTCAAGGCGATTGAGGATGCCTTGCGTGAAATGCCGAACCTGGGTGCGAACCCTACGAACGATGGCAATCTGATTCGCCTCACAATGCCAGAGCTCACGCAAGATCGTCGCAAAGAGTACGTGAAGCTTGTGCGCACCAAGGGTGAAGATGCCAAGGTGCACTTGCGTGGCATCCGCCGCAAAGCAAAAGAAGACCTCGAATCGCTCAAGGGCGAAGTGAGCGATGATGATATTGCCCGTGGCGAAAAAGAGCTTGATGCTTTGACGCGTACCCACGTTGACCTGATCGACGAAGCGCTCAAGCACAAAGAGGCTGAACTGCTCGAGGTGTGAGACCGATGTCTGACCCTCACGATCCGGGAGATTGGGCTCGGGCAACGCGCGATGAACTTCGACACCAAGTCGATCACGCGATTGACCAGTTCGATCAGGTAAACGAAAAGATCAAAGAGCGCACTGGTCGCGATCTGCTGATGGCGATCGTGTTTGGTGCGGTGATTGGTGTTTCCGTTTTGGCGACGCTCATTTGGTTGCCACAAGCTTTTTGGGTCGTTGTTCTGCTTGCTGCCCTGCTCGGGGTGACCGAGATCGTCATCGCGTTGCGCGAATCTGGGCGTCGGATTGACCTCATCCCGCAGTTGATCGGTGCGGCCGGGATGGTCACCGCTGCGGCGTTCGGTTCGCGAAGCTTGGCGTGGTTGGCATTTTTTGCGGGCGTTGCGCTGGTTTTGGTGTGGCGACTTGTTGTGCAAATGATCCACAGCGACGGCCGCACATATGGCGCTGTGCTGATCGATGCAATCGTTGGCATCCTGGTGCAGGCGTATGTGCCGCTTTTGCTCACATTTGCCGTGCTGATCGTGCGCGGTGAGAACGGCGTACAGTGGCTCATTGCGATGCTTGTCACCGTGGTTTCTGCCGACGTTGCAGCGTACGCGACCGGATTGATGTTTGGGAAGCACAAGATGACGCCGCGCATCAGCCCGAACAAGACCTGGGAAGGCTTCGCCGGTGCCGCAGTTGCGGCAACCCTTGCCGCAACCTTGCTTTTGGTTTTCATGTTGCAGCTGCCGATCTGGGCGGGTGTCGTGTTTGGTGTTGTCATTTTGTTGACGGCAACGGTTGGCGATCTGTCCGAGTCGATGATCAAGCGCGACTTGGGGGTCAAAGACATGAGCTCATGGTTCCCGGGCCATGGCGGGTTGCTTGACCGCCTCGACAGTCTGCTGTTTTCGATCTTGGCAACATTTGCGCTGATGCAATTGTTCAATCCACTCGTGGGCGCATGAGCGACGACACACCCGCCGCATTGCCGACCGAGCCGTGGCATAAAAAGGGCTATCAGAAGGTTGCCGTGGAGCAATTCTTGGCTGAGGCTCGCACGGCGTTTAATGAGCGCGATGACAGCTTCACGCCACGCACTGTTCGCGAAGTCTCCTTTCCGGTGCGTCGTGGCGGGTACCAGATCACCGTTGTCGATGCAGCCCTCGCGCGCCTCGAAGATACGCTTGCCGAGCGTGCGAAGCAGGTTGCTTTGGCCGAGGGCGGGGCGGATGCTTTGCTCGATGCTGCACGCGAAGAGTCGCGTGTTGTGCTTGCGCATGTTCGTCGTCCCGCGCTGCAACGCTTCAAACGCGTCGGCAAACTCACGTGGGGTTATGCCCCGGAGGAAGTTGATGCGGTTTGCGACCGCATCGCCGCATTCTTGCTGAGCGCAACACCGCTTGAAGCTGATCAGGTGCGCTCAGTGGCCTTCACCATGAAGCATGGCGGCTACAACGAGGCGCAAGTGGATGCGTTACTTGATGCCACCGTGGAGATCTTGCAAAAGGTGCAGTAGTCGGCGCTATATCGCGTTCATGCGTGGCACGACAACCTGGCGGTAGATCAGCATGGCACTCGCTGCCGTGGGGATTGCCACGAGCGCACCCAAGGGACCCATCAGCGCGCCACCAATGAGGGCGGCAACAACGATGACACCAGCTGGAACTGAAACCGCGCGTGACATGATGCGTGGGCCGAACAGGTAACCTTCGGCGGGCAAGTACGCGAGGTAGCAAATGATGAGCACGATGATGTTGACATCGCTGCCGGGCAGCATGCACAACAGCACAATGAGTGTTGACCCGGTGATCGTACCCACGAGCGGGATGAGCGAGAAACAGAAGGCAAGCACCGCCAGCACCGCCGGGTAGGGTGCGCCGAGAATTGACAACACAATGAGGCTGTAGAGTCCGCTGATGGCAGCCATCGTCAACTGGCCCATCACATAGTGACCCACCGAGTCGGTGACCTGGTCGGTTATTGCGGTGAAGCGAACGCGGTTCGAGGCTGGTACCAATTGCGCGAGCCCGTGACGCAGCGACGGCATCGCGGCAACGAAATACACGGTCAAAACGCCAACGATGAACGTACCGACGAGCAAGTTCACCAGGCCAACGCCGGCACCAATAACGCCCTGTGCGATTGAGGTGAGGTTGGTCAGCGCCCAGCTTTGTGCCTCGTCGAGCACACGACCGGCGTCAAGGCCAGGGAATGCGTCTTGCAGCCACTGTTGCGCCCCGTCGAGCACGGTTGGGTCGCGGGACCATTCGATAGCACGGTTGACCAATTGCGTGACCTGTTGCACGAGCACGGGAAGAACAATGAGCGCGATGCCAGCAAAGACAGCCAGGAGGAGCAATACGCTCGCAAGAACAGCCACCCAACGCTTGAAACTGTGCCGTTCCAGAAACCGAACGAGTGGCTCAACACCGAGTGCGAGAAACAGCGCGAGCCCGATGTAGAGCAGGATCGACGAGATCGACCCGATCGCGGTGATGAGCACAATACCCAAGCCGACGCCGAGCGTTGCAACAAACGCTGTGCGAAAGGGTTGGTAGATCTTCATTGGGCTCCTTTTGCGGGTTGCGTGTAACTCTACCGGCGTCATGGGTTTGCATCGAACAATCCCAGCCTTTACCCCACTTTCGCCCAGGGTTTGCACGGTCTGAGTCGGTATTCTGAGACGCAGGAGTGGGCCGGAATCACGGCTCAGTGTGCACAGGTTTATCAAAACCTGCAGAGGGAAGAGTTTCGTGCGTTTACTTTGGGCTGTTGTCAGCTTCATTCTTGGTGCGTTGTGCATTGGTCTCGGCTTTGCCGATGCTGCCCTCGTTGACCGCCCACATCAAGTGACGATGACGGCCGCGACCTCATCCGCTTCGCCGTACACCGTGCTCAGCAGTGAGGCTTTGAGTGCAAAGCCTGGCGAGCACACACTCGATGTGCGCACCGACGGCACCGTTTTCGCTGCGATTGGTCGCACGAGCGACATTGAAGCGTGGCTGGCCACGGCCAGCTACAATCAGATTTTGCCCCCCGTTGACGCGAACGGTACGGCCCTGCAGGTCAAGGTTGTCACCGCAACCGAAACCCCCGCTGGTGTCACCGAAGCACCCGAGACGATGCCGAGCCCGGCAGGATCCGATTTGTGGCTGGCTGAGTTCTCAGAACCCGACCGTTGGGTGTTCGAACAAGATTTGCCGGATGATGTCAGCGTGCTGTTGGCTACTGACGGTGTTGAACCGGCACCCGAGAACATCGTGATTAGCTGGCCCATTACGTACAACAAGCCGTGGGCGGGGCCGTTGCTGGTTGCCGGCAGCATTTTCTTGTTGCTCGGGGTGATTCTGGCGATTCGCGAGTACATCGAGCGCAAGCGTGGTTTGGGGCCTCGGCGCAAGGGGCCCGGTCAGCCAACGTCGGGTGGTTCGGGACAGAAAAAGGCACTTCCGTCGTCGGGTCGCCGCGCGATCACGTCACTCATTGCGTTGCCCGTCGCTGCAACGATTCTGGTGACGGCTGGTTGCAGCCCGCAATTGTGGCCGCAGCCGGCCCCAACACCCACGCCGACAGTAACTGAGACTCCCGCCGAAGCAACAAGCGAACCGGCCCTGATCGCCTCGCAGGCTGCCCGCATTCTTGATCGTGTCGCGCTGCGCTCGCTAGAAGCGGATGAAGCGAACAGTGGTGACATTGCCGCTGAGCGGCTTTCGGGTGAAGCGCTGCTCGAACGCAAATCACTGTATGCGCTCAAGGCAGCATTGCCGGAGCGCACAGTGCCACCATTGCTGCCAACAACCGACGTGAAGGTTTTGCTGCCGCAAGCAAACGATGCGTGGCCACGCACAGCCCTGGTCGCCGTTGCTGGCGCAACCGAAACGGATGCGCCCGTTGTCATGACGATGACGCAGGACGATCCGTGGTCGAACTACAAGGTTTCGTACCGTGCCGAATTCATCGCGGGTGTGCAGGTTCCGAAACTGCCGCCGGACTGGACGGGTGCGTCGTTGATCCCACCGGGGCTGACGCTGTTCGCACTTGGCCCGGAGTTGGTCGGGGCGGCGTTTGCCGACGTGATCGACAACGGTGAGGCATCCGAATACTACGGAAGCTTCGACGACAACGCGCTGGCATTCGCACAGTCGATTCGCGACAAGCGTGACGCCGCAAACGCGCAGCTTGTTGCTGACGACGCCGACACGACCTCGGCGTATTCGTGGGTGACGTCTGCGAGCGAGAACACTCCGATTGCGTTGAGCACGTGGGAGAGTGGCGCGATCGTGGCGTTTGGCCTGCAAGAGACCGAAGAGTATCTCACGACTGATGACGATGCGGTTATTCGTACGAGCGGCAGCCCCGCGGTGCAGGCGTTGACAGGCAAAGACGAGATCGAAGGTGGCGTGCGTACCGTTTACGGCATGCAATTGTTCTTCTCGGTACCGAGTGCGGTTTCGGGAAACAAGATCGCCCTGCTCGCAAAAGACGAGTACCTGCAGAGTATTGTCGAGATCGAAAAGCCTGCCAGCGAGGAAGAGTAAGAGTAACAGTGAGCGAGATCAACCCAGGCGCCCTTCGAGGCGCGTTTGACCTTTCGCGTTTGCCGTCGCAACAATCGACGCCGGCAAGCATCAATTGGGTCTTCGACATCACCGATGCATCGACACAGACTGCGCTGGACATGTCGAAAACGGTCCCTGTCGTTATCGCCGTGTATTCACCGAACGATGCTGCCAGTTCTTCACTCATTGCAACCCTCGAGCAAATCGTCTTGGGTGCTGAGGGTCGTATTGCGCTCGCGAAGGCGGATGTTGCAACCAACCCGCAACTCGTTCAAGGCTTTGGCGTGCAGGCGTTGCCGTTTGTGCTCGGCCTCGTTGCCGGGCAACCGGTGCCGCTGTTCAACGGGCCAACGGATCCGACTGAGGTCACGCCCGTTTTGAGTCAGTTTCTGCAGGTCGCGGCCGACAACGGCGTTGCGGGCCAGTTGCCTGCTGCGGGATCAGACCCAAACGCGGAACCGCCGCTGCCGCCGCTGCATCAGGCCGCGTTCGATGCGCTTGACCAGGGGGATTACGCGGGAGCTGTTGCCGCATACGAACAGGCGCTGAAAGAAAACCCTCGCGACGACGATGCGAAAGCTGGGCTCGCGCAGGTGAAGCTCTTGCAACGTGTCGACGGCGCCGATTTGCAGGCGGCTCGTGCGGCTGCCGCTGCGGCACCGGGTTCACTCACCGCGCAGCTTGCTGTTGCCGACCTCGATGTCGCCGGTGGGCACGTTGATGACGCCTTCGGACGCTTGCTTGAGCTGTACCCGTCACTCGGCGCCGACGAGCAAAACGAGTTACGCGTGCGGTTGCTCGAGCTGTTCGAACTGATCGGTGGGGCAGACCCGCGTGTTGCGAGTGCACGCAAGCGCTTGGCGTCGCTGCTGTTCTAGAACCGGCTTATCAAACCGCTTTGTGGCGCAGCCACACGGTTGCCAAGGCGGGCACATGAACGCGCGCGAGCGTGTCGTGCTCAGACTTCGTGGTGACGCTGCCGAGATTTCCTGCACCTGAACCACCGAGTTCGGTGGCATCCGTATTCAAAACCTCGTGCCACGTTCCGCCCGCGGGCAGTTCAAGGTCGAGGTCGATACCGGAGCCGGAGAAGTTGGTCAGCGATGTAAGGAATCGTCCTTCATCGTCTTGGCGGGCGAATGCAACGACCGAAGGGTTCCAGCTGGGGGCACCCAAGCGCATGAACGCAGTCGCGTCGTGGTCGCGTTGCCACAGCGCTGGCGTGTGCTGGTAGACGCGGTTGAGGGCCGCGACGGTGTCGTGCAGGCCCACGTGGCGCGGGTCTTGCAGGCAGCCCCAATCGACTTCGGTGTCGTGGTTCCACTCGTGATACTGACCGAGCTCTTGCCCCATGAACAGCAGGTTCTTGCCGGGGTGCGCCCACATGTATCCCAAGAATCCGCGGGCTCCAGCAAGCTGTTGCTCGTGGCCGCCCGGCATGCGCGAAATAAGCGTGCCTTTGCCGTGCACGACTTCGTCGTGGCTGATCGGTAGTACGTAGTTCTCGCTAAACGCATACACAAACGAAAAGGTCACTTCACCCTCGTGGTGTGAACGGTAGATCGGATCCCGGCTGATGTAGCGCAGCGAGTCGTTCATCCATCCCATGTTCCATTTGAATCCGAAGCCGAGACCGTTTTGATCGGTTGGGGCTGTGACTCCCGGGTACGAGGTGGATTCTTCGGCGATCATCATGACGCCCGGGTGGTCTTTGTAGACGGTTGCATTGGTTTCTTGCAAGAACGCGACCGCTTCGAGGTTTTCATGGCCTCCGTGAATGTTGGGTTCCCATTCGCCGTCGTTTCGCGCGTAGTCGAGGTACAGCATTGAGGCGACCGCATCGACCCGTAAACCATCAATGTGAAACTGGTCAATCCAGTACAGGGCATTGGCGACGAGGAAGTTGCGAACCTCATGGCGGCCGTAGTTGAAGACGTATGTGCCCCATTCTTGGTGCTCGCCGCGGCGCGGGTCAGGGTGCTCGTACAGGGGTGTGCCGTCGAAGCGGGCGAGCGCGAAGTTGTCTTTCGGAAAGTGTCCCGGCACCCAATCGAGAATGACGCCAATCCCGGCACGGTGCAGCCGGTCGATCATGTACCGCAAATCGTCAGGGGTACCGAATCTGCTTGTGGGGGAGTAATACCCCGTGACTTGGTAGCCCCACGAGCCGCCAAACGGGTGTTCGGCGAGCGGCATGAATTCGACGTGGGTGAAGCCGAGGTTCTTGACGTATTCGATGAGCGGTTCGGTCACATCGCGGTAGCCGAGGGGCTGGCCATTTTCGCCGCGGCGCCACGATCCCAGATGCAACTCGTAGATCGAAACCGGTTCGGCGTGGGGCCCGCCTGCGGCGCGCTTGTTCAGCCACGCCGAGTCACCCCAACGGTACTTCGACTTGGTGACAACGGATGCTGTCGCCGGTGGCACTTCAGAAAACTGTGCCATCGGGTCGGCTTTGTCTCGCCACGCGCCGTCAGGGGCTTGCACTTTGTACTTGTAGGTCGCGCCGACTTTGACGCCGGGGATGAAGGTCTCCCACACACCACTGCCGCCGAGGCGTGTCATCCGCCCGCGTGCGCCATCCCAATCGTTGAAGGAGCCCGCAACCTGCACTTCTTTCGCATTCGGCGCCCACACCGCAAACGCGACGCCCAGTCGACCGTTGTGCTTCGTGGGGTGTGCGCCCAAGACGTCCCACAGTCGCTCGTGACGGCCCTCGGTGATGAGGTGCAGGTCAAGTTCGCCAAGAAGTTGCGATGTGCTCACGAGGCATCCTTTGGGTTCTGTACGTGCAAAATGTGCATCGGGTAGTGCTGCGGGTCGAGGCGTACGTAGTTGTCGTCGCCCCACTCGTACGTGTCACCGGTGAGCAATTCATGCACGGCAAAGCGGGCACCCGGTTCGCTGCCCCAGGCAGTCTGGTCGAGGTACACGTTGGCTTCGCGTGCTTCGTGCGGGTTGAGGTTGATGACAACGATGATCGTGTCGGCTGTTCCGTCGGCCGTGAAGGCAGCATCAATGTGCTTTGAGAACACGAAAATATCGTCACTGTTGCTTGTGTGCAGCGTGAAGTTTCGTAATTGCCGCAGTGCGGGGTGTGCGCGGCGGATGTCGTTGAGCAGCGCGAGCTCTGGAGCGATTGACGAGCCATCCGCCACAGCGCCCGCGAAATCGCGCACTTTGTACTCGTACTTCTCGCTGTCGATATGCTCTTCCGCACCCGGGCGTTGGATGTGCTCGTTCAGTTCATAACCGGCGTACGTGCCGTAGAGGGGGCTCGCGGTTGCGGCAATCGCGGCGCGAATGCGGTGCGCGGGGCGCCCACCATCGGAAAGGTAGGCGTGCAAAATATCGGGCGTTGTCATGAACACATTGGGGCGCATGAAGTCGGCCGTTTCGGTACTGACCCAGGTGAAAAACTCTTCGAGTTCAGCTTTCGTGTTGCGCCACGTGAAATACGAATAGCTCTGCTGAAAACCTGCCGCGGCAAGCGTCAAAACAACCGCGGGGCGCGTGAACGCTTCAGCGAGGAAAATCACCTCAGGGTATTCGGCGTTGATGTCACCGATGAGACGTTCCCAGAACTGGGTGGGCTTGGTGTGCGGGTTATCAACCCGAAAGGTCTTCACGCCCTGGTGAATCCAGAACCGCACAACCCGCAGCATTTCCGCAAAAATGCCTTCGGGGTCGTTGTCGAAGTTCAGCGGGTAGATGTCCTGATACTTCTTCGGCGGGTTTTCGGCATACGCAATTGAGCCATCGGGCAGCGTCGTGAACCATTCCGGGTGGGCTTCGACCCACGGGTGGTCAGGGGCGGCTTGTAACGCAAGATCGAGCGCGACGTCGAGACCATGCTTGTTGGCTGCCCGCACAAACGCCTGAAAATCCTTCAGCGTGCCCAAATCTGGGTGCACCGTGTCGTGACCGCCAGCGGCCGAACCGATCGCCCACGGTGAGCCGGGGTCGCCAGGGCTCGTGACAAGGGTGTTGTTGGGGCCTTTTCGGTTGACTTCGCCGATCGGATGAATCGGGGGCAGGTAAATGACGTCGTACCCGCCATCGGCAACCCGGTCGAGCGACTTGATCGCGGTGCGGAACGTCCCAGTTTTGACTGTGCCGTTTTTGAACTTTTTGGCGCCTTCAGACCGCGGGAAGAACTCATACCAGGCGGCGACGCCGGCGCGTTCTGGTTCGACGCGGAGGCGGTTTGGTTCCGAAACCGAGAACAGGGTTTGCGCATCGAGCACTGGGCGGTGCCAAAACAGCTCCGCGAGGGCCGGGTCCGTTGCGGTCTTGATAGCTGCGGCATCCGATGACTTGCGCAAGCTTGTCGCTGCCCGCTTCAGCTTTGTGGCTTCAGCCTTGGGACGATCGGCGTCGCGGGCTGCGCGCTCAAACAGCACAGCGCCGGTGTCTTTCATGAGTTGCACGTCAACGCCGGCAGCAATTTTCACTTCGGCGGCGTGCGCCCACGTCGCAAAGTCGTCGGCGAACGCTTCGAAACGGAAACCCCAATCACCTTCGGCGAGGGGTTGGATGTTTGCCGTCCACCTGTCGGTGCCATCGTTGAGGGGGTGTAAACGGTGCAGCGACACGTCGCCTTCAGGATCAACGAGGCGCACCTGCACCCCAATGAGATCGTGGCCTTCGCGAAACGAAACAACGCTGAACGGTACGACCTCGCCTGCGAATGCCTTTGGCGTGTAGTCGCCTGGCGCGTCGGGCCGGGTGTCAAGCAACGGGAGCCGAGTTGTCAGTGCTGCATACTCGCGTGTGCTGCCGGCGGTTCGTACGGGGATTTCGCTCGCGCTGCGAAACGGTGGATCAGTCTTTGCGCTCTGCTTTGTAGCCACAGCAACAATCTAGCCCTCGGCGCGCAAGAGGTGCATCGACGTGCCCGCAATTGTTACGACATCTCCGGGGGCAAACGTCGCTGTGTGCGTGTGAGCAACCTCATCGGCGCTCGACCAGAGCGACACGTATCGCGCGACGCCCTCGGCGTGCGGCAGAGTGATTTGCTCTGGGCTTTCGATGCCGTGCACGATCAGCAGCACGCGATTGGGGTCGCGAGTGGGGGTGCCGTCTGCCACGGGCACTTGCTCAGCGGCAAGGTATTGCAGCGTGCGGTGCGCGGGGTCTTGCCACAGTTCGACCGAGATGGGCTCACCTGTTGGGTCGAACCAGTCGAGCTGACTTGCGCCCGGGGTGTGCTCGCCGAGCACAGCAAATCGGTCGGGCCGCAAGGCCGCGTTTTCGCTGCGCAATCGGATGAGCGTTTGTACGTGCCCGCGCAGGTGTTCTTGCCATTCGTCAACAGTCCACGGCAGCCAGGTGAGGACGGAATCGTGGTTATACGGGTTGTTGTTCCCGTTTTGCGAACGCCCGATTTCGTCACCTGCGATCAGCATCGGAACTCCGGCGGAGAGCAACAGTGTGCCCAGCAGATTGCGCATGGCTTTCCGGCGCACGGCGAGAATGATCGGGTCGGTGGTTTCACCTTCAATGCCGTGGTTGAACGAGCGGTTGTTGTCGGTGCCGTCACGGTTGTGCTCGCCGTTGTTTTCGTTGTGCTTGACGTTGTAGCTGACCAGGTCATGCAGCGTGAACCCGTCGTGCGCGGTCACGAAGTTGATGCTCGCAAGCGGGCCGCGATCAGCGGTGAAGGTGTTCGACGACCCCGACAAACGTGTTGCGAAACCGCCAATACCGGCCGGGCTGGTCGAAGCACGACGGGCGTAGTCGATGTCGCTCAACCAAAAGTTGCGCACCCGGTCACGGTAGCGGTCGTTCCATTCGTGCCATCCGCTCGGAAAGTTGCCCGTTTGCCAACCGCCAGCACCAACGTCCCACGGTTCGGCGATGAGCTTGACGCCCTGCAATTGCGGGTCATCCTTGAGTGCTTGCAAAAGCGGATGCTCAGGGGTGAAGTTATGCTGCCCATCGCGGGCCAACTCGCTCGCAAGGTCGAAGCGGAAGCCGTCAACCTGGCACTCGGTTGCCCAGTAGCGCACCGAGTCGAGAACGAGGCGGGCTGCGGCATCCGTCGAGGTGTTGACCGAGTTGCCACACCCTGTTGTGTCGATGTATTGCCCGTCTTCGGCGTGGCGGTAGTAGCTGGCGTTGTCGAGACCGCGCAGCGACGTTGTCGGGCCATCGGGTGAACCTTCAGAGGTGTGGTTGTAAACAACGTCGAGGATGACTTCGATGCCGGCCTCGTGCAAGAGCTTGACCATGCCCTTGAACTCACGCAAGACTGCGGCGGGGCCTTCGCGCCGGGCAGCTTTTGTGGCGTACAAGGCGTGCGGCGCGAAAAACCCGAGCGTGTTGTAACCCCAATAGTTGCTGCGTTGATGCTGCAAGATCCATGGCTCGGTTGTGAACGCGTGCACGGGCAAGAACTCGAGCGCGGTAATGCCGAGGGCTTTGTAGTGTTCGATCATGGCCTCGTGTGCCGCACCGGCGTAGGTGCCATGCAGCGCAGTGGGCACCTTTGGGTGACGCTTCGTCAGACCTTTGACGTGTGCTTCGTAGATGACGGTGTTCGCCCAGGGGGTGTTCGGCTTTTGCGCAGAGCCCCAATCGAACGCGTCGTCGACGACGACCGAGCGCCATTGCCCCTCGCTGAAGCTGTGTTTGAGGCCACGCGCATACGGGTCGATGAGTGCCCGCTGACTGTTGAACGCGTGCGGGAGCTCAGCGGGGCCGTGGGCGTGCAGCGCGTACGAGGTTCCGGCCGTGAGGTTGGGGGAGTCGATTTGCCAAACACTGTTCTCGGTACGGGTCAGGTCGAGTGTTTCGATCGGCCAGTCTTGATCGTGCTCGTCGTAAAACGTCACCGTTATGCGCTCAGCGTTCGCCGAGAAGACGCGTAATGTGCCGCCACCCTCATACACTCGAACACCCAGATCGTCATATGCACTTGAGAGCAGGCTCATACGCAAAAGCGTACGGGGTGTTTTGCTGTCAGATGAAACTGGTGCGTCAAGCGCGTGGGAGGCGGTGCCGAGCGCTGCGAAACCCGGCAGACTAGAGACGTGCACTATCTCGACCACGCCGCCACGACACCCCTGCGCGAGAGTGCCCGGGAAGCTTGGCTTGCCGCGGCGTCGATCGTTGGAAACCCCGCTTCGACGCACACAGCGGGGCAAACGGCACGCCGGGTGTTGGAAGACTCGCGCGAACAACTCGCCGCGGCGCTGGATTGCGAACCGATTGAGGTTGTCTTCACGTCGGGCGGAACCGAATCGATCAACCTTGCACTTAAAGGCTTGTATGCCGCCCGTGCGCGTGGCGCGAACGCTATCGTGTTGCCCGATGGCGAGCATCACGCGACGCTCGAAAGTGTTGCTGCGTTGCAGCGCGGGGGAGCAGTCGTGGTGCCCGCACCCATCAACCAGTACGGCCAAATTGAAACGGATGCTTTTGCTGCTGCACTCGCGATCGCAGCAGGTCGCGCGGGTCTGGCAACAGCGCTTGTGGCCAACAACGAAACCGGTTCGATCAACCCTGTCGCTGAAATCGCGCAGCTCGCCGCCGAAGGCGGTGTGGCGTTGCACCTTGACGCGGTTGCTGCTTTCGGGCACATCCCTGTCTCGTTCGCATCGTTGCGCGGTACAGCCGCGCCCCGTTCCGGCCTTGTTGCGATGAGCGTTGCGGCGCACAAATTGGGTGGGCCGGTGGGTATCGGAGCACTTGTCGTGCAGCGCACGGCAAAACTCGACCCGCAAATCCATGGTGGTGCGGCACAGCGCACGCTGCGTGCCGGCACGCAAGATATCGCGGGCGCTGCGGCCTTCGCAGCGGCAGCGACGGAGGCTATCGCTGAGCTTGCCGCTGAGGCAGAGCGGCTGACGCTTTTGCGTGATCGGTTGGCAGACGGCATCCGCTCGACTGTTCCTGCTGCGGTGATCATGGGCGCACCCGGGTACACACTGCCGGGCACGGTACACGCACTGTTTCCGGGGGCGGTCAACGAGAGTATGCAGTTTGTGCTTGATACCCACCAGGTTGCGGTTTCAACGGGGGCTGCGTGTCAGGCTGGTGCTGCCGAGCCGAGCCATGTGGTGCTCGCCGCGGGGCGCTCAGAACCCGAAGCTCGAAGCGCACTGCGCTTCACACTCGGTCGCACCTCGACCGACGCCGATGTCGATGCGCTTTTGGCTCACATCGCCGACGCGTACGCTCGTTCGTAAGCCCCAGATCGCCGGTCACGGCTGACGCCCACCTGCGCCGGGTAAAATAGTCGAATGCGTATTTTGGCGGCGATGAGTGGCGGGGTTGACTCCGCTGTGGCCGCTGCGCGCGCCGTTGAGGCTGGTCACGATGTGGTTGGTGTGCACCTGGCGCTTTCGCGCGCCGGTGGAACGCTTCGCGCGGGCAGCCGCGGGTGTTGCACGATTGAGGATGCCCTTGATGCGCGCCGTGCGGCAGACCTGCTGGGCATCCCGTTTTACGTGTGGGATTTCTCGGAACGCTTCCGTGAAGATGTCATCGCCGACTTCATCAACGAATATGAGGCTGGGCGTACGCCCAACCCGTGCATGCGCTGCAACGAGAAGATCAAGTTTGCCGCGTTGCTCGAGCGCGCGATTGAGCTCGGTTTTGATGCGGTGTGCACTGGCCACTACGCGATTCTTGTCGACGGCGCCGAGGGGCTCGAACTGCACCGTGCGGCCGACAACGCGAAAGATCAGTCGTATGTGCTGGGCGTGCTGACAGCTGAGCAGCTGAAGCACACGTATTTCCCGCTTGGTTCGACGCCCTCGAAGGCGTTGGTGCGTGCCGAGGCTGAGGCGCGCGGATTGTCGGTTGCGCAAAAGCCCGACAGCCACGATATTTGTTTCATTCCCGATGGTGACACCCGCGGCTGGTTGGCCGAAAAGGTTGGCACGGCGCAGGGCGACATCGTTGATCGCGACGGGTCGGTCGTCGGTCAGCACGAAGGTGCACACGCGTTTACGGTCGGGCAACGGCGCGGATTGAAGCTTGGTGTTCCAGCGGCAGATGGCAAGCCGCGGTTCGTGCTTGAGGTGCGCCCCGTTTCGAACACGGTTGTTGTTGGCCCGAAAGAAGCGCTTGCGATCGCCGAGATTTCTGGTGAACGGTTCTCGTGGGCGGGAGCGGCACCAGCGGATGTCGAGTTCGACTGCCACGTGCAGATTCGCGCGCATGCTGAGCCGGTTGCTGCGCGGGCGTACGTGGCATCCGATGGTGTTCGTGTTGCGCCCGAGACACCGCTTGACGGTGTTGCTCCCGGGCAGACCGCGGTGATTTACCGCGGCACGCGTGTGCTCGGCCAGTTCACGATCGACAAAACGGTTTCTGCCGTTCCCGTCGGCGTCTAGAGCCTCAGGATCCTAAAACCCCAGGGCCGCAGGCCCTTCGGTGACAAGAACGTGGAATTGCGCTGCATCCAGCACCGGAACACCGAGTGCTTCAGCCTTCGCGAGCTTTGAACCGGCGCCAGGCCCGGCCGCAACGTAGTCGGTCTTTTTCGAAACGCTTGATGCGGGTTTTCCGCCGGCCTTGATGATTGCTTCTTGAGCGCTGTCACGGGTGTAGCCGTCGAGGGTGCCGGTCGCGACGATGGTCAGGCCATCAAGCACGCCACCTTCGACGACAAGCCCGCCCGGGCCCGGGTGCCCCGGAATATGGAACGGCACGCCTGCTACAGTCCAGCGTTCGATGATTTCAATGTGCCACTCGACCGCGAGCCACTCGACGATCGAGTCTGCAATGATCGGCCCAACGCCTTCGACGGCCGCGAGTTCTTCACTGCTTGCCGCCCGAATCGCGTCGAGCGACCCGAACCATTGCGCAAGTGCACGCGCTGCGACGGGGCCGACGTTGCGGATGTTGAGCGCAACCAAGAACCGCCACAGATCTTTCTGCTTTGACAGCTCAAGATTGGTGATGAGTTCGATTGCCGCCTTCGAAACAATGAACTCCGCGTCGCCGTCGAAGGTCGCGTCCGCCTCAAAGAGTTCGGTTTTCTTGCGCTTGCGACGAAAGGGTGAACGCGTATCAAACGAGCCGTCGTCGAGCAGTTTCGGCAGCCCGGTCTCGCTATCGCGCACAATCACGTCGATGCCGAAGAGATCCTCTGTCGTGAGCTCAAACAGGGCGGCCTCGGTCACAAGCGGTGGTACTTCGGGGACGACGGGCTGTGTGAGCGCTGCGGCAGAAACCTCGCCGAGCCCCTCAACGTCGAGTGCTCCACGCGATCCGATGTGCTCGACGCGTCCGCGCACTTGTGCCGGGCATGTGTAGGCGTTTGGGCAGCGGAGGTCAATGTCACCCTTGCGCATTGATCGCAGCTCAGCACCGCACTCCGGGCAGGTTTTTGGCATGACGAACGGGTATTCGCTGCCGTCACGTTTTTCGATGACGGGCCCCAGCACTTCGGGAATGACATCGCCGGCTTTGCGGATGACGATCGTGTCGCCGATCAGCACGCCCTTGGCTTTGACAACGTCTTGATTGTGCAGCGTGGCCTGCCGCACAACGCTGCCGGCAACCCGCACCGGCTGCATGACAGCGTACGGCGTCGCTCGCCCGGTACGACCAACCGAGACAACAATGTCGAGCAGCTTCGTACTGACCTGCTCGGGTGGATACTTGTAGGCAATTGCCCAGCGGGGTGCGCGCGAGGTGAACCCAAGCTCGGCCTGCACCGCGAGATCGTCGACTTTGACAACAATGCCGTCAATTTCGTGCACAACGCTGTGTCGATTCTCGCCGTAGTACTCGATGAATGCGATCGCGGCATCCGCTGCATCGACAACTTTGAAGTACTCGCTCGTTGGCAGACCCCACGAGGCCAACAACGCGTATGTTTCGCTCTGGGAAGCAAGCGGCGGATGCTGCCAGGCACCGATTCCGTGCACGGTGAGCCGCAACCGCGAAAGCCGATTGTGCATCGCCTCGAGTTGTTTGGCGTTCTTGCCCTCGGCTTTTTGCCGCAGCGAACCACTCGCAGCGTTGCGTGGGTTCGCAAAGAGCCGATCGCCGGCTGCCTGTTGCAGAGCGTTGAGCTCGGCGAAGTCTTCGGTTGTGAAGAACACTTCGCCGCGAATCTCGACGAGGGGCGGATGCCCCGACCCGGCAAGCGTGCGCGGAATGCCGCTGATTTGCAGTGCGTTTTCGGTGACGTCTTCACCCACGCGACCATCACCGCGTGTGGCAGCTGAAACGAGTGTGCCGTTTTCGTAGCGAAGATTGAGCGCAAGGCCGTCGATTTTCAGCTCGCACAGGTAGGTGACAGCGCCGGCATCGCGCTCGACCCGGGCCGCCCAGGCTGCGAACTCGTCGAGTGAGAAAACGTTGTCGAGGCTGTACATCGGTTCGGCGTGCTCGACGGGGGCGAAGAGTGAGTTGCGAGCGGCTGCGACCGAAAGGGTCGGTGAATCTTGGCCTTGCAGTTCGGGGTAGGCGGTTTCGAGCTGTTCGAGCTCGCGCATCCACTCGTCGTATACGGCGTCGTCGACGATCGAATTGTCGCCGCCATAGTATGCGTCACGTGCGTCGAGAATGCGTTCGGTCAGCCATTGTGCCCGCTCTTGCGCGGCATCGAACGAGACGGGGGTTTGTGCAGATTCGGCCACATGCCGAGTCTACTTTCCTCCGCCGACATCGCGCGGGCAGCGGCGAAGCGACGCCACGTCTAGAAGCATCCACTCTCGCGGAGAAAGCCCAATTTCGCGGATTAAATCGCCAAAATCTTCCGCGAGAATGGGTAATCTCCGCGAGGTTGAACAGTCGTCAAAGAAGCGTTAGTCGTGCTTCTTGTGACGCGGCTTCTTCTTCGGCCCGTCGTCGTACGACTTCTTCGGTCCGTAGTCGTACGACTTCTTGGGGCGGTCGTCGTATGAGCGTTTCTGACCGCCTCCGCGTGGGCCGCGGTCAGGCTTGATCTCGATCGGTCGTCCGGCTACGCGGGTGTTTTGCAGGCGTGCGAGCACAGCCGGGTCGATGTTGGCGGGCAGCTCAACGATCGTGAAATCGGGGCGGATGTTGATCGAGCCGAAGTCATCGCGGCTGAACCCACCCTCGTTCGCGAGGGCGCCGACGATTTGACGCGGTTCCACCCGGTTGCGGCGGCCAACTTCAATGCGGTAGGCCGCGAAGTCGCCCTTGCTGCGGCGCTGTCTGGGGGCGCCGTCGGAGTCTCGTTGCTTGCGCTCTTTTTGCGGGCGGTCGTCAGACTTCAAAGCCGCAGCGAGCTTGTCGTTCTGGGCGTCGAGCAGCAGGGGAGTACCACCCTGTGCAACAACGGCGAGGGCCGCTGCAACATCCGCTTCTGGCACGTCGTGGTTGCGCACATAGTGTGCCACGATGTCGCGGAATTCGTCGATCGCGGCTGTTTCAGCAAGTGCGGTCGTGATCGCGTCGTCGAAGCGTGCCAAACGTGTCGTGTTGACGTCGTCGGTTGTCGGCAGCTGCATTTGCACGGGTGCCTGGCGGGTGGCTTTTTCGATGTGGCCCAGCAGATAGCGTTCGCGCGGGGTGACAAAGCTGATTGCGTCACCGGTGCGGCCGGCACGCCCCGTGCGGCCGATGCGGTGCACGTATGATTCGGTGTCGGTGGGGATGTCGAAGTTGACGACGTGTGAAATACGTTCAACGTCAAGACCACGGGCGGCGACATCCGTTGCGACCAGGATGTCGAGTTTGCCGTTCTTGAGCTGCTCAACACTGCGCTCACGCTGCGCTTGGGGTACGTCACCGTTGATTGCGGCGGCCGAGTAGCCACGCGCGCGCAGTTTCTCGGCGAGGGTTTCGGTTTCGTTCTTGGTGCGCACGAAGATGATCATGCCGTCGAAGTTTTCGACCTCGAGGATACGTGTGAGGGCGTCGACCTTCTGCTGGTACGAAACAATCAAGAAGCGCTGCGTGATGTTGGCGTTCGTGGTGGTCTTCGACTGGATCTGAATCTCTTCAGGGTCGTTCAAGTACTGCTGCGCGAGACGGCGAATCGTCGGCGGCATGGTTGCCGAGAACAGGGCGACCTGCTTGTCGTCGGGCGTTTCGGCCAGAATCTGCTCGACGTCTTCAGCGAAGCCCATTTTGAGCATTTCGTCGGCTTCGTCGAGAACCAAGAAGCTCAATTGCGAAAGGTCAAGGGTGCCTTTTGCCATGTGGTCCATGATGCGACCGGGCGTTCCGACGATGATGTCAACACCGCGACGAAGCGCGGAGAGCTGGGTGCCATACGCCTGGCCACCGTAAACAGGCAAAACGTGTACGCCGGGTTGTTTGGCGGAGTATGCCTCGAAGGCTTCACAGACCTGCAGGGCAAGTTCGCGGGTTGGTGCGAGCACGAGTGCTTGTGGTGCCCGCCCCGACTTCGTGGACTGCTCGAGTTGCTCGAGCACGGGCAACGCGAACGCGGCAGTTTTGCCGGTTCCGGTTTGTGCCATGCCGACAACGTCGCGACCCTGCAGAAGCACCGGAATTGTCGCAGCCTGAATCGGCGAAGGAGTCTCGTAACCAAGGTCGCGAACGGTTGAAAGGAGGGGGTCAGTTAGCCCAAGTTCGGCGAAGCCCAGTTCTGTATTATTCACTTTGCAATTCTACCGGTGTGCGCCTGGAAAAATGCCGGTCACTTGCGAAAACGCACGGTGCGGCGATATCGGATGCCGCAGCATCCGCTATCGCCCGAGTGCGTTTCTCAGTGCAGGCCCGTAGGCGGTGCCCATTTGCCCGTGACCTTTTGTTGTGACGTGCACGTTATCGGCGAACTCGAGCTTCTCTTTCGTGCCCCACCCGGAAAGCGAAACGGTGCGGATCCCGAGCGACTTTGCAACGTCGATGATGATTTTGTCGACGGCGCGTCTGCGTGCGTGTCCGGCGTCGTCGCGGCTGAGGACGCCGTTGACGACCATGGGTGTGTCAGGGTAGAGCTCTTGTACGCGCAACATGAGGCGGCGGGCGTCTTCTTTGAGCTGCGCGTCGCTGATGCCTTGCGTTGCGTCGTTGCCACCCAGCGAGAGAATCACCACACCGGGGTCGCCCGCCGGCAGCATGACTTCGTTTCCGAGCACAGCGTTGGCGACGGATGTTGTCAGTGCGGGTGGAGCTACGCTGTACCCCGCGCCACCGTACCCGCGCTTGACAACTGAGGTGTATCCGGCGATGCGGGCGCCTTGGTCAAGCCACGAGTTTTCAACGTTGCACTGCGAGTCGCAAATGAGCACCGCGGTGCTTGGTCCAACACCTTCGGCGGAGTAGAGGTTGCCGTCGGAGGCGATCACCTCACGCACATCGAATTTCGTGTGCGCGCCACGGTCATCGGTCCACGAGTCTTGGGTCGGCAGGCCGAGCGCCGCGGGCCGGCGGAGCCATTCTTCGAATGCGACGGTGTCGATCATCATGGCGCCGCGATCTGGTACCCAGAAGAGGATGCCGTTGTCGAAACGCTGGTAGAAGTTGTCATCGATTGCGGTGCGGTCGGATGTGGGGAAACCGAGGGGAGACTCGATACCGCCAAGTGCGTTGTAGCGGTCGCGGATGTCGCCGTACATCATCGGGAACATCTCGCCGCTGGCGCTGCTGAGGTATGCGGTGCCACCGGCAAAGTCTTGTGACTCGCCTCCTGTGACGGTGACTGCCGGGGAACGCGGCACACCTAGGGGAGAGGTTTCGAGTCCACGTTCGGTGTAGCGCTCGAGCATGCGACCACTCACGGTGTGCGTGCCGAATTTGCCGGTCGAGTACACGAGCGCATGGGTAAATGCTTGCGCGAGCCCGGTTTCTTCGCCCACGGTGATTGTGCGGGGTGCGCTTGTGGCGAGGCCCAAGCGTGAGCCCTCGTCGGTCCATTTTGCGGTGTAGAGCTCGGCGATTGAACCCCAAATCGGAATCGGGGTTTCCCCCAATTGCATAACACCGTTGGTGAAGCGTTGTAGTGAGATACCGCTGGGATCGTCGTACGTGTTGGTGATTGGGTAGCCCATGGGGCCGTTTTCGGTGCCGTTTTGCTGGTACACATCCCACACAGCGTCAACGACCTCGAGGGCGGCGGTGCTGGTCGTGAAGATGCCACCTTCGGCGAAGTGTTGCGACTGGCCACCGATGTGTTGGCGTGCCGCTTGGGTGGCAAACCCGAAGCGGCCTTCGGGGCCCCCGGCGACGGTGTACATCGAAAGTACGGGTCCGGCCGGAACAGCGTGTGCACCTGTCTCGGCCGACCAGGTCACAAGTGCGTGGTCGAAGGTTTGCCAGCAGTGATCAACGTCTGCGCATTCAATATCGGATGTCACAACCCCAACGTCTGGGTTGGCTTGCGCAACCAACCCGATCGGCGATGCGAGTGAGGCGGTGGGTCCCAGGGGGGCCGCCGTCGGGGTGACAACGAAGCCGACGATCAGTGCGAGCGCGACGCACAGCGCGGGCTTGATGGCGTGCGACAACCATTGCGGCATGCACATCACTCCTCACGTTGCTGTGGCGCATGTTGGTGTCCGGGGACAAAGTTGGATTGCAAAATGCGCACAAACCAGAAGTGATTCTAATTTGTGATGCTAGGTCGGCCCTGCAGGCTCGCTGTGTCCGAGTCGGTGTCAGATCAGCCGACTAAACTGGAGTGGTGTCTGAGATTACTCCTGATCTTGTGCGCCATTTGGGCGTGCTCTCGCGTATTGCTTTAACCGACGACGAAGTGCAGCGCCTCACCGGCCAGCTGGATGCAATCGTCGACAACATTGCGAAGGTTTCCGAGGTTGCAAAGGCCGATGTTGCGGCCACATCGCACCCGGTTGCGCTCTCCAATATCTTCCGCCCCGATGAGGTGGGTGAAACGCTCACGCAAGAGCAGGTATTGCAGAATGCACCCGATGCGTTCGACGGTCGCTTCCGGGTTACCGCAATTTTGGGAGAAGAACAG
The DNA here is from genome assembly GCA_964616805.1 of uncultured Microbacterium sp. GTDB lineage: Bacteria > Actinomycetota > Actinomycetes > Actinomycetales > Microbacteriaceae > Microbacterium. The sequence continues at coordinate 97,019 of CAZTUC010000006.1, forward strand.
TGAGCGAACTGATTCGTTTGAGCGCGGCACAGCTTGCCGCGAAGTTGCGTGCTGGCGAGGTTTCCAGTGTTGAAGCAACCCAGGCACACCTCGACCGTATTGCCGCGGTCGACGGCGATGTGCACGCGTTTTTGCACGTCAACGAGCAGGCGTTGGCGGTGGCATCCGATATCGACTCGCGTCGCGCTTCAGGCGAAACGCTTGGCGAGCTCGCTGGTGTTCCGCTGGCGATCAAAGACGTTTTGGTCACGGTTGATCAGCCCACCACGAGCGGTTCGAAAATTCTTGAGGGCTACCGTTCGCCGGTTGATGCGACGGTTGTTGCGCGCGCTCGCGCCGCTGGCCTCGTTGCGCTTGGCAAGACAAACATGGACGAGTTCGCGATGGGCTCGTCGACCGAGCACTCCGCATACGGCCCGACAAAGAACCCGTGGGATCTTGAGCGTATTCCTGGCGGCTCGGGTGGTGGCTCGTCGGCGGCGGTTGCCGCGTTTGAGGCTCCGCTCGCGCTTGGTTCCGACACGGGTGGTTCGATTCGTCAGCCCGCGCACGTCACTGGCACGGTTGGTGTCAAGCCCACGTATGGTGCCGTGAGTCGTTTTGGTTCGATTGCGTTGGCTTCGAGCCTTGACCAGGTTGGCCCCGTCACACGCACGGTGCTCGATGCTGGCCTGTTGCACGATGTGATTGGTGGGCACGACCCGCGTGATTCGACGTCGCTCCAGCGCGAGTGGCCGTCGTTTGCGGATGCTGCGCGCGAGGGCGCCACCGGTGGCGTGCTGAAGGGTTTGCGCGTTGGTGTCATCAAAGAGCTGCCCGACGCAGGCTTCGCGCCGGGCGTTGCGGGCTCGTTCCGTGAGGCACTTGCAACCCTTGCCGCACACGGCGCGGAGATCGTCGATATCTCGACCCCGCACGTTGAGTACGGTGTTGCGGCGTACTACTTGATTCTTCCCGCGGAGGCTTCGTCGAACCTTGCGAAGTTCGACTCGGTGCGGTTCGGCCTGCGTGTCGACGTGCCAGGTGGCACGGTTGAAGATGTCATGTCTGCAACACGTGAGGCTGGTTTTGGTGATGAGGTAAAACGCCGCATCATTCTCGGTACCTATGCGCTTTCGGCCGGGTACTACGACGCCTACTACGGCAGTGCACAAAAGGTTCGAACCCTCATTCAGCAAGACTTCAACCGTGCGTTTGAGTCGGTTGACGTGATTGCCACGCCCACTGCCCCGACGACGGCGTTCAAGCTTGGTGAACAGTTGGATGACCCGCTGACGATGTACCTCAACGACGTCACGACGATTCCCGCGAACCTCGCCGGTATTCCGGGGATTTCGATTCCGTCTGGCCTGAGTGCTGATGATGGTCTGCCGGTTGGCATCCAGTTCTTGGCGCCGCTGTTCGAAGATGCTCGGTTGTACCGTGTGGGCGCCGCGCTCGAGGCGATTCTTGAAGATTCATGGGGTGGCCCGCTGCTTGCGAAAGCACCCGAGCTGACCGGAAAGGCACGATAATGGCTGCCGCAGAACTGATGGACTTCGACAAGGCGCTTGAGCTTTTCGAGCCGGTGCTCGGTTTCGAGATCCACGTTGAACTCAACACGCGCACGAAGATGTTTTCGGATGCCCCGAACCCGGCCAACTCCGAGTTTCACGACGCTGAACCCAACACGCTGATCGCCGCGGTCGACCTGGGGCTTCCCGGTTCGCTGCCGGTTGTCAACGAGCAGGGTGTTCGTTCGGCGATTCGCTTGGGGCTTGCCCTCGGCTGCAAGATTGCCGAAACAAGCTCGTTCGCGCGCAAAAACTATTTCTACCCTGACCTGGGCAAAAACTACCAAATCTCGCAGTACGAAGACCCGATCGCGTACGACGGCTCGGTGCAGATTGAACTCGAAGACGGCACGCTCATCGATATTCCGATCGAGCGCGCGCACATGGAAGAAGACGCCGGCAAACTCACCCACATGGGTGGCGCAACTGGCCGCATTCAGGGCGCCGAGTACTCGCTCGTTGACTACAACCGTGCGGGTGTTCCGCTCGTTGAGATCGTCACGAAGATCATCTACGGCGCTGAAGAGCGCGCCGGCGAAATCGCGAATGCGTTCATCCAGACTGTTCGTGACATTGCTCGCGCACTTGGTGTTTCTGAGGCTCGTCTGGAGCGCGGAAACTTGCGCTGTGACGCGAACGTTTCGTTGCGCCCGCGCGGGCAAGAAAAGCTCGGTACGCGCACGGAGACGAAGAACGTCAACTCGATGCGTTCGGTTGAGCGGGCGGTGCGTTACGAGATCCAGCGCCAGGCCGCGATTCTGGCTGCGGGCGGCACGATTACGCAAGAAACGCGCCACTGGCATGAAGACACCGGTGAAACATCGCCGGGGCGTCCGAAGTCTGACGCTGATGACTACCGCTATTTCCCAGAGCCTGACCTGCTTCCGGTGCGCCCCAGCGCAGAACTCGTCGAAGAATTGCGTGCCACACTGCCCGAGCAACCGGTTGCACGCCGCCGCCGGCTGAAAGAGGAGTGGGGCTTCACCGATTTGGAGTTCCGCGACATCCGAAACGCAGGGCTCATCGATGTGGTGGAAGAAACGATTGCTGCTGGCACAACGCCGGCGGCCGCGCGCAAGTGGTGGACGGGCGAAATCAGTCGCATCGCCAACGTGGATGGTGTCTCGCCCGAAGATCTCGTGTCGGTCGAGAACGTTGTTGCTTTGCAGGGCCTCATCGACGACGGCACGCTCACCGACAAGCTTGCACGTCAGGTACTCGAAGGTGTCATCGCTGGCGAAGGCACCCCGCAAGAGGTTGTTGATTCGCGTGGGCTCGCGGTTGTTTCTGACGACGGCGCACTCATCGCCGCGATCGACGAGGCTCTCGCCGCCCAGCCCGACGTGTTGCAGAAGATTCAAGACGGCAAGGTGCAAGCGGCCGGTGCGGTTATTGGCGCGGTCATGAAGGCCATGAAGGGCCAAGCGGATGCTGCACGCGTGCGCGAACTCGTGCTTGAGCGCGCTGCACAGTAACTGAGTTTCGGAGGTCAAAGTGAGTCGAACCGATGGTTCGGCGCGCCTGACGTCCGCGCCCGATGCTGACGACAGTGGGGCGAACATCCTGCACGTCGACATGGACGCGTTTTTCGCTGCTGTCGCGGTGCTGGATGATCCCTCCCTTGCGGGAAAGCCCGTGATTATTGGGTCGAGGCATCCGCGCTCAGTGGTTTCGAGCGCGTCATATGAGGCGCGTCGGTTTGGGGTGCGTTCAGCAATGCCGGTGGGGCGGGCGTTGCAATTGTGCCCGCAGGCCGAAGTGGTTTCGCCACCCTATTCGCGGTTCCAAGAAGAATCGGCGAAGGTGATGGCGGTGCTCGAGAGCTTCACCCCGCTTGTTGAGCAGCTTTCGATCGATGAGGCGTTTCTGGATGTCGCGGGCGCGCGCCGACTGTGGGGAAGCCCCGCGATGGTGGCGCGAGCGGTTCGCGATAAGGTGCTCGCTGAAACAGGCTTGACCTGCAGTGTGGGGGTGGCCGCGACGAAGCATGTTGCGAAGATCGCCTCGACGATGTCGAAACCGAACGGGTTGTTGGTTGTTCCGGTCACACACACCCGCGAGTTCTTGGCACCGTTGCCGGCGAGCGCAATTTGGGGTGTTGGGTCTCGCGCGGTTGATGAATTGCGGCGCCGCAATATCGTCACGATCGCCGATATTCGTTCAGCGAGCGTGGCGACTCTCGAGCGCGCCCTCGGCCCGGCGGGAGCCCGACACGTTCGTGCTCTCGCGGAGGGCATCGACGACCGCGCCGTCACAACCGTGCGCGTTGAAAAGAGCATCAGTCACGAAGAGACGTTTTCGGTTGATGTGACCGACCCGCGCGTCGTTGATGGCGAAATTGTGCGGCTTGCCGACCGGGTTGCGAAGCGGCTGCGCGCTGGGGGTCTTTCGGCTAGGCGTGTCGCCATCAAGGTGCGGTTGGCTGATTTCACCACGCTGTCCCGCTCAATGACGCTGCCTGAGCCAAGCAATGTTGGGCAGCGGATTGCTGCTGCGGCGCGCGAGTTGTTCGCGACCCTGCCGACACACGAACCGATTCGCCTGATCGGGGTACGCGCTGAACAGTTGGGCGTCGCAAGCGGTGCGTTTGGGCTCTGGGACGAAGACGAACACTGGCGTGCCGTCGACACCGTGCTCGACAGTGCCGCAGACAAGTTCGGCGGCATGCCTGTCACACGAGCGGCAAGTCTCACAGCGAAACAGCAGACGTCTCACGCGACCGCGCGAAGTAACCCTTCGAGCCGGAAGCCCAACCAGTCGTAAACGCCGACGCGCTGATCTTCGGGGTCTTCGGGTTCGCCGCTTTCGTCAATGCCAATGCGGTTTGCGATGACGATCCGCAGCGCGGTCAACGTGCGCAGCCACGGGTCGATCTCGCCGGGAGCGATCGCGATTTTCGCGGTCTCCAACTCGTCGTCGCTGAGCTCAGGCGGGTCTTCGTCACCGTAGAGGTGCGGGGCGAGGGCAGCGAGCACAACGTGTGCGTCAGACATCCGCTTGGTCAGTGTGTCGCTTGCGGTGAGCCGGTGCAGTTCGGCGGATGCTTCGGCATCATCGGGATACACCGGGGGAGCGAGCCGGTCGAGTGCGGCATCCGATTCGGTTGGTGCTGCCTCAATGAGCATGACGAACTCGCGGATGAGGCCCGCCAGATAGTTCGCCTCGATCGTGGGGAGGACAAACACAACGATTCGGTCGTCGCTCATGCGTCACCCTGCTGCACGGTGGCCCACAAACCGTACGCTTGCAAGGCGAGCGCGTGGGCTTCCATCGGTTCGCGCAGGCCATGTGCCACGACGGATTTGCCGTGGTTGTGCACCTCGAGCATGAGCCGGTTCGCTTTGGGGCGCGAGTACCCGAAGTGGGTCATGAAGACGCGTTCGACGTAGGTCATGAGGTTGATTGGGTCGTCCCACACGATGAGGTTCCACGATTTGAACGGGTTCTCGATCGTGACGAGTTCTTCTTGCTCGACGGGGGCAACGGTTGACATCACGCCCACCCCAATTCGTGCAGGCGCTCATCGTCAAGGCCAAAGTAGTGTCCGATTTCGTGCACAAGCGTCGTGTGAATCTCGTCGCGTAACTCTTCTACCGATGCACACGCTGCAACGTGCGTTGTGCGGTAGATCACGATCTGATCGGGCAGTTCACCAAAGCCGTACTGGCCACGTTCGGTGATCGCGACACCCTCATAGTGCGCGAAACGGTCTTCGTCGTCAAACGAATCGCTGGCTTCGGGGGTGTCTTCGATGATGAACACGACGTTCTCGAGCTGGTCGAGCATGTCTTGGGGGAGCAGGTCGAATTCATCGGCGACGAGTTGCTCAAACTCGTCGAGCGAAACGTCGAATACTGGTGCCTGTTCTGTCATCGTCACCCCCTTCGCAGTGCGTTTGTGTTTCCTGGCTCAAGCGTAGCGCGCAAGACCTGCTTGCCTTGAGCGAGTGCGCGCGCGGTTGTGTGGTGACCGGTTGTCAGCTGGGATTCTGCCAGCGGCGAATTCGGCCAAATTGTGCAGATATTCTTCCGCTGGTCCGCCGCTGCATGGCAAGCTGGAAGCAGCAGATGCACGCGCTTTGATGACGTCGGCTCCGCGGTTCGTTGTCGAACTGAGCGCGGGTAAATGACTTGGCGGGGGACCCTCGCCGATCCAGATAAATACGACTCTTCATTCGGAGTCAAAAAGGAGAAAACCATGTCACGCACATACGTCGTCACGGGCTCAGCGTCGGGTATCGGCGCAACCACCGCCCGGCTCCTGACGGAACGTGGTGCCCGGGTCATCGGCATTGACCTGAAGAATGCCGACATCGAAGCAGACCTGTCGACCGGCGACGGACGGCAGCAGGCAGCCGCCGCCGCAATCGACCTTGCTGGGGGCACGATTGATGCCGTCATCGCGTGCGCTGGAATCTCTGCTCCGATCCCCTTAACAATCTCTGTCAACTACTTCGGTGTCACCGAGCTCCTCGAGGCGCTTTTGCCGGCGTTGGGACGTTCGGATGCGCCGCGTGCCGTCGTCGTCTCATCAATGGCTTCGCTGCAGCCGAATTCGCCCGAGATGGTTGACGCGGCTCTTGCCGGCGATGAGGCGCGCGCTGTAGAGATCGCGACTTCCTTCCTTTCTGACGACCCGATGACCGGGTACGTTGTCTACCCGTCGTCGAAGCGTGCGCTTTCGCGTTGGGTTCGTCGGGAGTCGATCACGCCAGCGTGGGCAGGTGCGGGTATTCCGCTCAACGCAGTGGCACCCGGCACCGTTATCACCCCGATGACGGCAGATCTCCTGGCTACTCCTGAGAGCGCGGCCATGGTTGACGCTGCTGTGCCAATGCCGCTGAACTACCACCAGAGCCCGGAGTCAATCGCTGAGTTGCTGATCTGGCTGACGAGTGTCGAAAACACGCACATGGCCGGTCAGGTTATTTATGACGATGGTGGCGCGGATGTCACGCTTCGCGGTGATGACATCTGGAGCTGGGCTGACGCCACGGAGTAGGCAATGCTGATCTGCCGCGTCCGCTCCGGCCCTGGGCTGTGAGCGGACGCGGTCTCACATGTCGAACGTGAACGCGAAGAGAAGTTTGAGGAGCACGATGGAGTTGTCGAACATCACGTTCGGTGTTGGTACGTTCGGCGAGTTGTCGCACGATGTTGACGGTCGCATGAATACGCAAGCGCAGGTCATTCGCGATGTTGTGGCGGAGGGGGTGCTCGCCGAAGAGGTCGGGCTCGACAGCTTCGCCGTGGGGGAGCACCACCGCCCTGACTACGCGATTTCTTCGCCCGAAACAGTGCTGGCAGCAATCGCGGCACGAACCTCACGAATCCGCCTCGCGTCGGCAGTCACGGTGCTCAGCACCGATGACCCGGTGCGAGTCTTTCAGCGGTTTTCGACCCTTGATGCAATCTCGAACGGTCGCGCTGACGCCGTCTTGGGGCGTGGGTCGTTCACCGAGTCGTTCACGCTCTTTGGCGATGACCTGAACGACTATGACTCGTTGTTCGATGAGAAGCTCGAACTGTTTGCCGCGCTCCGGGCAGAGGGTACGACGACCTGGAGTGGGAAGCACCGTGCGGCGCTGGATGGCGCGAATGTGTATCCGCGCACCGAGAATGGTCTGTCTACCTGGGTTGGGTCGGGTGGTAACCCCGAGTCAGCACTGCGTGCCGCGCATTACGGGCTGCCGTATATCGTCGCAATTATCGGCGGGCCGCCGGCTCGTTTCGCCCCGGTTCTTGACTTCTACCGGCGCGCTCTTGTCGAGCAGGGGAAGCCGATGCAACCGGCAGCTGTGCAGCTGTTGGGTTTTGTTGCGCCGACCGACGAAGAAGCCTTCGAGCTGGTGTACGAGCATGCGCAAAACGCGATCGGTCGTGGAGGGGAGCGCTATTCAATCGGTCGCGAGCAGATGCGGGCAGAGTTTGAACACGGAGCCATGATGGGCGGCAGCCCCGAGACTGTCGCAAGGCGCATCGCTGACGTGATTCGTGTCATCCGCCCCGATCGATTCGACCTCAAGTACACCGTCGCGACGATGCCGCACGTGCACCTGCGGCGGTGCATCGAACTGTTTGGCACCGAGGTCGTGCCGCGGGTGCGTGAATTGTTGGCCGACGACCCGGCCGGCGGTCGTTAACCCGGCTGTGCCGAGGCGTCAGTCCACGACTCGTTTCGCACGGCAATGCGATCTGTCATGTCGTCGAGGAAACGAACGACAAGCGACTGCTCTTCAGTAGTCAGGCCCGCTGCGGCGTGAAAACGCTGTGCTTGCAGCCGACCAACCGTTTGCATCGCCGCTTCGCGTGTCTCGTCAGTGATGGTGATGGCGAGTGCTCGACGGTCGCTGGGGTGTGCCGCCCGCACAATGTGGCCGGCAGCCTCGAGTCGGTCGAGAAGCTTTGTGGTCGATGCGGTGGAAATACCGAGATGGGTGGCGATCGCGCTGGGCGTGACGACAGTGTTCGTATGCTGCGCAACGATCAGGAAGTGGAGTGCCCGCATGTCGGAGCGGCCAAGCTTCATGTATCGCTCGGAGGCCTCAGAAAGCAGCTGCTCGGCATCCCGCAGGCGGCCAAGCGCCGCCATAACCCTCGTCGCGCCCTGAACATCCTCAGGCGACAGCTGCGAACGGTCGATGAGCACCGAGTTCGGGTCGTTTTGTTCGACGTCGTACAGGCGCGACGAAACCGCGGCTACGTCTTCATCGCGCTTCGACATGGTCACATGCTACCGAACTCTCAGTTATCAACGTCTCTAGTTATTAGCTAGGCTAGCATTATTGAAAGCTAGAGATCGGATGGTGAGCTTCGTGAGCAGAGCAAGCAAAGTTGAAGACCGGGATGACGCCCTTGCTGAGCGTGTGGCACCAAGCAGGGCGAAGCGCTGGTTGCGGATATTCCTGCCCGCAGTGCTTATCGTGGTGTGGTTCGCGGCGGCGGCCATCGGCGGCCCATACTTTGGCAGGGTGTCTGAAGTCTCATCCAACGATCAGACGAGCTACCTTCCCGAGTCTGCAGAGGCAACCCAGGTGCGGGCGCTGCTGCCTGATTTCACGGATTCCAACGCAATTCCCGCAATCGTCGTCTTCACGAGCGATGTCGTTCTCAGCGAGGATCAGCTTGCGCTGCTTGGCGATGCCCTGCAAGAGGCACTGCGAGCCGACGGTAGCGGTGCTGAGGCATCGCCGCTCATTTCCTCTGAGGATGGCCTGGCGGCTCAGGCATTCCTAGCCGTTGATGCCGATGGTGACATCGAGGAAACGGTGTCAACCCTCAGTGACGGTTTGCGAGCATCCGCACCCGAGGGCATCAGCGTCTTCATCACGGGCCCCGCGGGCTTCACAGCCGACTTGGTCGCAGCGTTCTCGGGCATCGACGGGCTGCTCCTTGGCGTTGCGCTCATCGCGGTCTTCATCATCCTGATTCTTGTTTACCGATCGTTTTTGCTTCCCGTCGCAGTTCTCGCGACCAGCCTCTTCGCACTGTGTGCCGCACTGCTGACCGTTTGGTGGCTGGCGAAATGGGAGCTGCTCTTGCTCAGCGGTCAGACACAGGGCATCCTGTTCATCCTCGTCATCGGTGCCGCGACCGACTATTCGCTTTTGCTCGTCGCTCGCTACCGTGAAACGTTGCGCGTGAATCAAGACAAAGGTGCCGCCATTATCGCGGCGATCAAGGGTGCGTTCGAGCCGATCCTCGCGTCTGGTGGCACGGTGATCGCGGGTCTCATGTGCTTGTTGCTGAGCGACTTGAAGTCCAACAGTAGCCTTGGCCCGGTCGCGTCCATCGGCATCGTTTTCGCGATGCTTTCTGCGCTCACATTGCTGCCCGCACTGCTGTTCGCTTTCGGTCGCGCTGCGTTCTGGCCGCGCCGCCCTCAATACGAGCCCGAAGTCGTCCGCGCCGAGGATGGGATGCCGGCGAAGGGTCTCTGGGTCGGGCTGGCGGGGCTCATCAGTCGCCGACCGCGAACCATTTGGGTCGTCACAACCATTGTGCTTGCCATTGGTGCGCTTGGCATCACGCAATTGAACGCGTCTGGCGTGCCGCAATCGGCGTTGGTGATTGGGCAGTCGGAGGCCCGTGATGGCCAGAAGGCCCTCGGTGAGCACTTTCCTGGTGGCGCTGGAAGCCCGGTGCAGATCGTCGTCGATCAGGCCGAGATGGACGCTGCCGTTGCAGTGCTCCTGATGAACGACGGAATCGAGAGCGTTTCGGTGGTTGCTGCGGATTCTTTGAGCGGTTCTGCTGTGGTGACTGAAGACGGCATCGTTGCCGTCGGCCCACCGGGTACTCCGGCCCCCGACCCGACGGTGGCCGACGGGCGGGTCTTGCTGCAGGGCACGCTGAACGATGCCGCAGACTCGGAGCCTGCATCCCAAACGGTGCTCGAGCTCAGGGAGGCGTTCGCGGATGCAGCACCCAGCGCGCTTGTCGGCGGGGTTACCGCGACGGCACTGGACACCAACCAAGCATCGATCCACGATCGAGCGCTCATCATCCCCGTTGTGCTGGGCGTCATCCTGCTGATTCTGATGCTGCTGTTGCGCTCGATACTTGCCCCAGTGCTGCTCATTCTCACCACGGTGCTGTCGTTCGGTACCGCGATGGGCGTCGCAGCGGTGGTGTTCAACGGCATCTTTGAGTTCCCGGGCGCGGATCCCGCAGTTCCGCTGTACGGTTTCATCTTCCTTGTCGCGCTTGGCATTGACTACAACATCTTCCTCATGACACGCGTGCGCGAAGAATCGCTCACGCACGGCACAAGGCAAGGTGTGCTTCGGGGGCTCGCGGTCACCGGGGGAGTCATAACGTCGGCGGGACTCGTGCTCGCGGCAACATTCGCGGCGCTCGCGGTACTGCCGATCCTGTTCCTCGTGCAGCTGGCCTTCATCGTCGCTTTCGGCGTGCTGCTTGACACCTTCGTTGTTCGCACGCTGCTGGTACCTGCACTCGCATACGACATTGGGCGAGCAATTTGGTGGCCGTCGAAGCTCTCGAACATCGACTGAGTACGCGTGCGCAGAGAGCGCTTTCGCTCTTCAGCCGATGTGTGTCGGCGAGGTCTCTGTGGCGGTGTCTCTACCCGTGACGCGCACCCGATTCGAAATCGATGTGGACGGGCGAGTGGGTGCCGGTTTCGTGCAACCAGAGGTGATATTCTTCGGATTCGGGGAGCAGGATGATCAAGTCTCCATTGCTTCCTTCGGCGATAGCGACCGCAGCTTCGGGGAAGCCGTGCCAGCCTTCGCGGGCGGATTTCGTTTCGCGGATGAGATGACTGGCGGTGCGCGACGAACGTTTGCGGTCAGTGTTGTCGAAGACAGGGTGAAGCTTCCAAACGTCACCGTCGGCTTTGATCTCTCCACCGTTGTCACGCATCAAACGCTCACGGAGCGCCGGCGGGAGGCTGCGGCCTAGCTGCTGTTCAGCGCGTTCGATTGCTGCTTCGTCAACGGGAAATGCCATACCTCAACATATCCGATGAGTCACCGGACCAAACGCTGACCCCACGTGCCCTCCAGCCAAAGGATGTGGTGCAGGAGGGCGAAGGCAACGAGCGATGTTTACCGTTCGGTAACCCTCGCGATAGCGGCGCTTCACCGGGGGCTGGTCAGATGGGCGCGTCCGATTCCTGTAAGGAGCCTCATGCCCCGTTTGAAGCGTGCATTCGCAGCTACCTCAGCTGTAGTGCTCAGCCTTGGCGTTCTCGTCGCCGCCCCGTCCGTTACCGCCGACGAACCATTTGGTGTTCGCATTAACGAAGTCGAGTCGAATGGCGGCACGCCTGGCGACTGGATTGAGTTCTACAACGCCTCTGACGCACCCGTGGATCTCACGGGTTTCGTCGTGCAAGACAACAGCGACAAGAACCCGTACACCTTCCCGGCTGGAAGCATTGTTGCACCTGGCGCATACCTCGTCATCGACGAGGTTGACAAGGGTGTGGGCGATTTCGATTACGGCTTGGGTGGCAATGACTCGGTGCGTCTGTTCGCTCCCGGTGGTGCGCTCGTTGACACCACCACGTGGGACGGTCACGCTGCAACAACCTGGGGTTTGACGGATGCCGGCGCATGGGCAGTCACCGCCCACGACACCAAGGGCGCCGTGAACGTGTTCGAGACTGCGCCCATTCCTGAGCCAGCAGCACCCGCCATCGTGCTCAACGAGGTTATCTACGACGAGATCTCGGGTTTCACCGACCGGGTAGAAATCTACAACGCCGGCACCGAGACTGTCGATCTCACCGGGTACAAGATGCGCGACGACAATGACACCCGCTCTGGTTCAGCACCCGATGGACTCAAACTCGAGCCGGGGCAGTTCTTTGTCTTCGTGCAAGACGAACACTTCGATTTCGGTCTCGGCAAGGGTGACCACGTGCGCCTGTACGACGCGACCGACAAACTTATCGACGACCTGAAATATGAGAACACGTCGCCGATCGCAACGTTCGCACGCTGCCCCGATGGCACAGGGGAGTGGGCACCCGCGACCACTGCCACGCCCGGTGCTGCAAACGACTGCTCGGTGCCCACGCAGCCCGGCTCGATCGTGCTGAACGAAGTCGATTCGGGTCCTGCCGACTGGGTTGAGCTCTACAACCCTGGCAGCGAAACCTTCGACATCAGTGGCTACGAGATTCGCGACAATTCGGATGATCACCGCTGGGCTTTCCTGCCTGGCAGCGAAATCACCGCTGGCGAATTCCTTGTTGTTGATTCGGACACCGTCGGTATCGTCGGTGGTGCTGAGGCAAGCTTTGGGTCAGCGATTGCCATCGGTAGTGCCGATGAGATTCGCCTGTTCGACTCGAAGGGCGCACTGGTTGACCGCACCGGTGCGTGGGAAGGCCACGCCAACATCGACGGTGACGAAATCGCCGCCACTCTCGCACGCTGCCCTGATGGTGTCGGCCCGTTCACGCTCGCCTATGCAACTCCCGGTGCCGCGAACGACTGCGTGCCTCCGACCGTCGCGATCAACGAGATCGTCTCAAACGGTGACGCAACCGACTGGGTAGAGGTCATCAACATCGGGGCATCCGCGGTTGACATCTCGGGCTGGACAGTCATGGACAACGACCCCTTCGGCCACGCTGGTGAGGTCACGCCGCTGGCTGATGGGACAACCCTTGCACCGGGTGCCTACTTCGTCTTCGACCAGCCGAGCGAATTCAGCTTTGGCCTTGGTAACGGTGACACCGTCACTCTGCGTGACGCATACGGCAGCACGGTCGACGAGCACACCTACAGCGCACACGCGACGGCCTCGTGGGGTCGCTGCCCGAACGGTGTCGGTGATTTCACCGACCTCGAAACGCGCACAAAGGGCCTTTCAAACGCGTGCGGCAACCCGGTTCGCATCAACGAGGTTGAATCTGATGGTGGCTCGCCCGATGACTGGGTAGAACTCGTCAACCCCACCGACGACGTGCTCGACGTGTCGGGGATTGTCGTGAAGGATGACGACGATACTCACGCTTACGCGATTCCAGCCGGTACTGAAATCGCAGCGCGCGGCTACCTCGTGATCGAACGTGACGAACTTGGCTTCGGGCTCGGCGGCGGCGACGCTGTGCGTCTCTTCGAAGACGACGTTCTGATTGACTCGACCACATGGGGTGCGGGTCACGTGGCCACCACATGGGGTCGCTGCCCAGACACGAACGGGCCGTTCGCGGTTACCACGGAACCGACGAAGGGCGCAGCGAATATCTGCCCCGGTGAGATCGCGGTTCAGTCGTGGCCAGGCTCAGCTGAAGTTCGTGTCGTTGATAATGCGCCCATGTTCCTTGCAGACAGCTCGGGCCTCGACTTTCAAGAAACCGCCGACGGTGGGTACCTCTGGGCAGTCGACAACGGCACCGGTACGATCTGGAAGCTGGTGGCATCCGCTGACGGATCGGTTGTGTTCGCACCCGGTTGGGAAAACGGCAAACGCGTGCGCTACCAGCGTGACGCAGGCAACCCAGGCGCTGCTGGCCCTGACGCAGAAGGCATCACGGTCGACGATGACGGCAACGTTTACATCATTGCTGAGCGTGACAACAGCGCCAAGGGTGTCAACCAGAACACCGTGTTGATGGTCGACCCGGATTCTGCCGAGGGTGACCTCGTAGCATCCGTCGAGTGGGACCTCACGGATCTGCTGCCCACGGTGGGCGCCAACCTCGGTGGAGAAGCAATTGAGTGGATCCCAAACACTGCGCTCGAGGGCAAAATCATTGATGAAAACACCGGCGAGCCCTACCAGTCGGCTGCATACCCGGGCACTGGGTTGTTCTTCATCGCGATGGAGGACGACGGCCAGGTTTACGTCTTCGCCCTTGCACTCGACGGCTCGGCCGTGCAGATTGCAGCGCTCGATGTTGGGCGACCCGCTACAGCACGCGGGCTCGGTGACTCGGCTGGGCAGGTTGCGGTGGTTGACGCCGGGTTGCCAGCTGCGATGGCGCTCGACTACGACACCGTACGCGACTCGCTGTGGGTCATGTGCGACGACGGATGCTCCGGCAAAACCGCTGAAGTCACGCTGAACGGTACGGCTACGCCAGACGTGGCGCACTACGCCCCGCCGGCAGGTCTGCCGAACATCAACAACGAAGGCTTCGCAACAGCAGGTGCCTCTCTCGGGGTTGATGGTGAGCGCCCCGTGTGGTGGTTCGCTGACGGCTTCACCTCGGAGGCTATGCGCACCGGCACCCTGCCGGCAGCAGTCGTGGAGCCGACCCCTGTGGACCCGGAGCCAACGCCTGTCGACCCCGAGCCGACCCCTGTTGACCCGGAGCCAACGCCTGTCGACCCCGAGCCAACGCCTGTTGACCCGGAGCCAACGCCTGTCGACCCCGAGCCGACCCCTGTTGACCCGGAGCCGACCCCTGTTGACCCGGAGCCGACCCCTGTTGACCCGGAGCCGACCCCTGGTCCCACAACCACCTCGACCCCCGACTCAACGCAGCCGGGTGCCGAGGAAAATAAGCCCGGTGGAAAACTCTCGGATACGGGTTCGGAGTTTTCGCTGGTGATTGCGTTGCTGGCAGTCCTCCTGCTTTCGGGTGGCGGAGTTGCACTGTACGCGCGCGGCCGGACATCAGTCAAGGTCTGACGCCCAACGCATAGGCAAGCGGCCCGCCCCGAGTAAAACACTCAGGGGC
>CAZTUC010000007.1:0-105069 GCA_964616805.1 uncultured Microbacterium sp.
ACAAGAAGGTCTACTTCAACCACAAGACCGGCAAGGCCGAGAAGTGCACGATGTGTTATCCGCGCATCGAGGTCGGTTTGCCAACCGTGTGCTCGGAAACGTGCGTGGGCCGGCTGCGGTATTTGGGGCTCATCTTGTATGACGCCGATGCCGTGGCATCCGCTGCTGCAACCGAAAACGAACACGACTTGCTCGACGCACAGCGCTCGATCATTCTCGACCCGCACGACCCGGCAATTATTGAGCAGGCACGTCGTGATGGCATCCAAGATGACTGGATCGAAGCGGCCCAGCAGAGCCCGATTTACAAGCTCATCATGGACTACAAGGTCGCGCTGCCGTTGCACCCGGAGTACCGCACGATGCCGATGGTTTGGTACATCCCGCCGCTGTCGCCCGTCGTCGATGTTGTTACCGGATCGGGCAACGATGGTGAAGACGCACGCACACTGTTTGCGGCAATCGACAAGCTGCGCATTCCGATCGAATACCTCGCTGAGCTGTTTACCGCCGGTGACGTTGGGCCGGTAGATGAGTCGTTGCGCAAGCTTGCTGCGATGCGTTCGTATATGCGCGGAATCAACCTCGATGAGGGGCGCGATGAGCGAATCGCCGAGGCCGTTGGTATGACGGGCGCCCAGGTCGAAGAAATGTATCGACTGCTGGCAATCGCCAAGTACGAAGAGCGTTACGTTATCCCGTCGGCACACAGTGAACGCGCGCACGAGCTCGAAGAGATGGCGTGCTCGCTCGACTATGACGGTGGCCCCGGGATGGGCGGCGCAACGGGTGGCCCATTTGGCGCGGCGTCGGGGCGGATGGTCCCAGCAACCGTCGAGACCTTCCACGCTCTGCAAGATCGGCAAACTGCCGACCACCCATCAACACCGGGCCGGGTCAACCTGCTGAATTGGGATGGCAACGGCAGCCCCGACGGGCTGTTCCCGCCGGAAACGATGGGTGAGATTCGTGAAACTGGTAAGGGCAAGGACGGCAAATCATGAGCACAATCGCCGCCGATCTGGTCGCTCAGCGACCTGCCCGAGTCACGCCGCAGCGCTCGCTGCCAGCGCCGTTGACGCCCGTGAAGTTGACGGTGCAAGAGCGTTCAGCAACGCACATGCTTACCTCGCTCCTACTCGACTACCCGAGTGAGACCTGGTTTGCCCGATTGCCCGTACTCCGCGATCATGCTGCCGAGCTGCCGCTGCCGATTGCCGCGCCGCTGACTGAGTTCATTGATGAGGCACAGCGCTTTGGGGCATCCGAACTCCAGCAGTTGTATGTCACGACCTTCGACCTCAAACGAAAGTGCTCGCTGTATTTGAGCTACTTTGCAACGGGCGACACGCGGCGACGCGGTACCGCCCTGGTGACGTTTCTTGAAGCGTATCGGGCTGCGGGGTGGGAGTTTGAGGCTGACGAATTGCCCGACTTTTTGCCCGCCGTGCTGGAGTTTTCGGCGAGATCGGATGATGCGATTGCCGCGGCGCTGTTGACCTCGCACCAGGAGGGCATCGAAGTTTTGCGCGCGGCGCTTGAGACGATGAAAAGCCCGTGGGCGCACCTGATGCGCGCGGTTACACTCTCGCTGCCGAAGGTCGACCGGGCAACGCAAGAGCGAGTCTTTGCGCTCGTGAACGAGGGGCCGCCGACCGAAACAGTCGGGTTGAGCTTCCTCGGTAACCTGCCGCCGTTCCAGCCTCGAGAGGATCGTTGAAATGCGAAATACACTGCTCTGGGTCGCACTGCCCTACGCGTGCATGGCGATCTTCATTGTTGGCCATATCTGGCGCTATCGTTACGACAAGTTCGGTTGGACGACTCGCTCTTCGCAAACGTACGAGAGCAAACTGCTGCGGTGGGGTTCGCCAATGTTCCACTTCGGCATCCTGATGGTTATTGCCGGCCACGTTGTTGGCCTGCTGATTCCGCGCGAGTGGTTGTATGCGATTGGCGTCAACGAACACATCTACCACATTGCTGCGACCGCGCTCGGAACCTTCGCTGCGGTACTGACGCTCACCGGGCTTGGTATTTTGATTTTCCGCCGCCGCACGACAGCCGCGGTGTTTTTGGCAACAACGCCGATGGACAAATTCATGTACGTCATGCTGGGCCTCACGCTGTTTTTCGGCACGGCTGCGACGGTTGTCTACCAGGTCGTTGGAGCAGGATTCCACTACCGCGAAACAATCTCGCCATGGGTTCGAAGCCTGCTGTACTTCCAGCCGAAACCTGAACTCATGGAGGGTGTACCGCTACTGTTCCAGTTGCACGTCATCACGGCATTCTTGCTCTTTGCGCTGTGGCCGTTTACGCGCCTCGTGCACGTGTTCTCGGCGCCGGTTGGCTACCTGTTCCGGCCCTACGTTGTCTACCGCTCGCGCGATAACATTCAGGGCGCACACGCGCCGAAGCGTGGCTGGGAGCCGATCGAAACGCCCGACCCGAAGCGGTTGCGCAAGCCGTAGGCCTGTGCGGGCAGTCTCGCCTTTCGGCTACACGGATGCCGCGACGGCCGCCGCAAAGCTTGTGGCGGGCGCTCCCAGCACCTCATCGACCGTGCCCTGTTGGGTGATCTTGCCACGCTCGAGAATGATCAAGCGATCGGCAAGCGCCTGGGCATCCGCTGCCGTGTGTGAGACGACCATGGTCGTTGTTCCGGTAATGTGCTCGTGCACGGTCTGGCGCAGGCTCGCCGCGGCTTCAACATCGAGCGAGGAGAAGGGCTCATCGAGCAGCAGCAGACGCGGGCGCGCTGCGAGTGCTCGAGCCAGGGCGATGCGCTGGGCTTGTCCGCCGGAAAGCTGACGCACGCGGCGAGCACCAAAATCGGGGAGCCCCATTCGGGCCAGCCAATCGGATGCCGCGTTGCGCGCCTCGTCGCGAGACTGGCCCGATGCACGCGCCGCGAACTCGATGTTCTCGCTCGCGGTCATGTGCGGAAACAGCAGCGCATCTTGACCCAGGAGGCCGACGCCGCGCCCGGATGGCGGAGTGTGCATCGCTGCGCTGGCGATTGGGGTGCCGTCGAAGCTGATCGTGCCATCATCGAGGCGCACAAGACCGGCGATTGCTTCGAGCAACGTTGTCTTCCCGGCGCCACTGGGCCCCATGATTGCAACGACCTCACCGCCAGCGATGTCGAGGTTGATGTCGAGGTCAGCGTGCCTCACAACAACGTGGGCGCTGACGGACGTGCTCATTTGAGGGCCCCCGGTCGCCAGGCACGAACCAGCAAGAGTACGAGCAGTGCGGTAAACAGCAGCAGCAGCGAAAGGGCAACGGCGGCGCCGCGGCCGGTACCGCCACCGTTGAATGCGGTGTAAATCGCCAGCGGCATCGTTTGGGTTTTGCCCGGTTGGTTTCCGGCAAACAAGGCGGTTGCGCCAAACTCGCCGAGCGCGCGGGCAAAACACAGGATGATCCCCGTGATGATGCCGGGTGCGGCGATCGGCAGGGTCACATGCCACAGGGTGCGCCACGGGCCACTGCCGAGCGTCGCCGCGGTGCGCTCAAAACGATTGCCGGCGCCCTGTACAGCGGCCTCAATCGAGAGCACCAAGAACGGCATAGCAACAAACGACTGAGCGAGCACGACGGCAACAAACGAGAACGGCAGCGTCATGCCCCACAGGTCGTTGAGCACGCCGCCGAGTGGGCTCGTGCGACCAAAGAGGTACAGCAGGGCGACGCCGCCGACAAGCGGTGGCAGCACGAGCGGCACCGCGACGAGCGTGCGAAGCAGCGCCGCCGTGCGAGGCCCCGAGCGCGCAATGAGTAGTGCGAGCGGCAGGCCCAGCACAAGGCACAAGACGGTTGCCAGGGCGGCGCTCGAAAGCGAAAGCCTGAGCGCGTCGAGGGCTTCAGGCGAGGTGATGTCACTCCACAGCGTCGACCACGATGCCCGTGTTACCAGTGCAACAAGCGGCAGCACAAGCAACGCGACACCAAGCAGCGCGGGGGCAAGCAACAGAAACGGTGGTGTCTCTGCGCTATTGGCACGCTGCTTGGTGGCGGTTATCATGCGTGTTTTCGGTTAGTTCCTGGGCGACCCAAAGCCGTAGCTCGCGAGAATTGCTTGCCCGGTGTCTGAGAGGACGAACTCGACGAAGGCTTTTCCGGCATCGGATGCGCCTTCAAGTACTGCGATCGGGTACTTGTTGATCACATCGGCCGCGCCGTCAGGCACAAAGCTTGCGACGTCTTGTTCACCGATCACGTCGGTTGCATAGACCAGGCCGGCATCCGCTTCGCCCTCAGCGACCTTCACAAGGACGGCGGTGACGTTTTGCTCGAGGCTCGCCGGGGTTACGGTCACGCCCTGGGCCGCGAGGAGCTTTTCGGATGCGGCGCCACACGGCACGTCTGGTGCGCACAGCACCGTGACAGCCGTTGCCAAGTCAGCAAGCGTGGTGACATTACCGGGGTTGTCGGCGGGGGTTGCGACCACGAGGGTGTTCGTGGCGAACAGTTGTGGGTTTGGTGCGAGTTCTGCGGCATCCGCCATATTCTTTTCGGCCGCGGTTGCAAGCACGTCAGCCTGCGCGCCCTCAAGCAGTTGCGTCACGAGCGTGCTGGAGCCGTCGTAAACGATCGGGTTGACGGTCACGCCGGGGTTCTCGGCGGCAAATTCGGCAGCGATTTCATCGAATGCGGCACGCAAGGATGCGGCTGCGTAGATTGTGACCCCACCAGTGACGGTGGGCGGGGTGGCCGTCTCAGACACCGTTGGCGTGGCCGATGCGCCCGTTGTTGCGGATGCGGTCGGCGTCTGCGTGCTCGACGAAGTGGAGCAGCCCGTGAGCAGGATGGCCATTGCCGCAAGCGCGGCGACGGTGCGGAGTTTCATTTCAGTTGCCTTTCGGAGTCTCGATGACGACGTGTGTTGCTTTGACCGACGCGACCGCGAGTGACCCAGGTTCGAGGCCGAGTTCGCGGGCCGCCTCGGCCGAGAGCAGCGAGACGACTCGGTGGGGGCCCGCCTGAATGTCGATCTGCGCCATGACACCGTCGATTTGAACGCGTGTGACGATGCCGGTGAACCGGTTGCGGGCGCTCGAGTGCATCGACGTGGGGTCTGCGGGTGTCTCGGCGAGTCGCACAGCATGCTCAGCGAGGGCGACGCCCGGTATTTCAGCTGGCGTTGCACCCGTCACCGGAAGGGCACCTTGTTCGATCCAACGGCGCACGGTGTCGTCACTGACGCCGAGCAGGCTCGCGGCTTCGGCAATGCGATAGGTTGTCATGTTTTCGACGATAGCTCGCAACTTTCCGCAATATCGGATTTTTAACCGTTCTTATTCCGAATCTGCGTTCACTGCTCGGGTCGGTGGGTCTGATCGCTTCGAATAGTCGCTGAGCTTAGTCAATATGGTTGACCAAGATAGACCAAGCACGTACGCTGAGGAAATGAAGACGGTGAAAGTGCAGTACGCGAAGACGAATCTTTCGGCCCTTCTTGCCGCAACGGAACACGGTGAGGAGTTCATCATTGCGCGTGGTGATCGTGCCATTGCGCGCCTCGTTCCGCTGCGCGATGGTGGTGAACGCGAATTTGGCTTTGTCTCCTACCAAGTGCCCGATGACTTCCTTGAGGGGCTCCCAGAAGAAGAGCTCACTGCTTGGGAGGGCTGATGGTTCGCTTTTTGCTTGACACACACGCACTGCTTTGGGCGCTGACAGCACCCGACACACTGGGCACCGAAGCACGCCGAATCATCTCGGACAAGGACGCAGTGCTCGTCGTATCCGCTGCTTCAGCATGGGAGATCTCGACGAAGCAGCGTCTGGGGAAACTCCCGGAAGCCGATGTCCTCGTCGCGGCCTACGAGAGACATCTCACTCGGCTCGGCACCGAGCGATTGCCGATTACGGACGAGCACGCACTTTTGAGTGGATCATTCCCGTGGGAGCACCGTGACCCTTTCGACCGGATGCTCGCGGCGCAAGCGATGATCGAGTCGCTGCCACTGCTCACGAATGACCCGGCATTCGAAAGGGTGCACGGAATTCGCACCATTTGGTAGGGGGCAGGAACGGGCGAATATGCACGGAGTTGCGTGAGCGTGCGCAGACTACGCTCAAAGTATGAGGTTGCCCCCACTGGTTGAACCCGTTGCGCACCTTGATGCGCACGAGGCCGAGCGCACCGGGCGCCATGCCGTGCTCGCCGGTTTCGGCGAGGTTGGGCAGCGTCGGCTCGCGGGCGCACACGTCGCAATCGTCGGTGCCGGGGGACTCGGGGCGCCTGCCGTTCTCGCGCTCGCGGCCGCTGGAGTGGGCCAGCTCACCGTCATCGACGACGACACGGTCGAGCTGTCGAATTTGCAACGCCAGGTCATGCACCGCATCGCCGACATCGGCGCACCGAAAGTTGAAAGCGCGGTGCGGGTAGCGGCAGAGCTTGCCCCGGCGGTGCGCGTGCACGCGGTTTGTGAGCGATTGACCGGTGCCAATGCATCCGATCTGCTTGCAGCCGCTGATGTTGTCATTGACGGTACAGATACCTTCGAAACTCGCACGCTCGTTGCCGCAGCGTGCGAAGAACTGGGCGTTCCGCTCGTGTGGGGTGTCGTGCAAGAATTCGCCGCACAGGTGACAGTCTTTTGGTCGCGGCCGCCCGAGGGGGTCGAACCGATCGTGCTTGCGGATCTGTATCCACCCGAGAGCGTTGGCGAATTGCCAAGCTGCGCGGCCGTGGGGGTGCTGGGGGCACTGGTCTTGCAGGTCGGTTCGGTGCTTTCGATGGAGGCAATCAAGCTCATCGCCGGGATCGGCGAGCCGCTGTTTGGGCGGGTGCTTGTGATTGATGCGTTGCGCGCGAAATACGACACACTGCCGCTGCGACCGAGTCGGTCGGTCGTTGGCGCGGAGACGGCCACTGCTTCGGTAGCGAGTGCTGCACGCGCTGTGATCGAACACATTACGGTTGCCGACCTGGAAGACGCACTCAACGATGGTTCGGTCATCCTTGACGTGCGTGAAGATTTTGAGGTTGCCGGCGGGATGATTGTTGGGGCGCGGCACGTTCCGCTCGCCGAAGTGCTCGCTGATCCCGCCGCAATTGCATCCGTTGGCGAGCGTGTTGTTGTCGTGTGTCACATGGGCATTCGGGCACTTCGCGCCGCCGAAGCGCTGCACGCGAATGGCATCAACGCCGTCGTGCTCGCGGGGGGCATGGACGCTGTCGGAAAGGCACTGGCCTGACGATGCGCACCGTCGAAGAACAACTCGAAATGGTGCTGGCGAGCGTTCGCGCCTTGCCGACCGAGCAGCTTCCGCTCGCAGCAGCTCGGGGGAGGATCTTGCGCGAAGCGGCGGTTGCGGCATCCGCTGTTCCCCCCTTTGACAACTCAGCAATGGACGGCTTCGCCGCGCGCTACGACGACGTTGCATCGGCATCACCCGAGGCGCCCGTCACGTTGCGCGTCGTGGCAGACCTGCCAGCGGGCACTTCGCTCAATCCTCCGATTTCATCCGGGGAAACCGCGCGAATCATGACGGGGGCGCCGGTACCAACGGATGCCACCGCGATCGTGCCGTTTGAAGACACCCTCGGCGGTCTCGATGATTCACTCACGACCGCCGTCGTGCTGCACGCACCCAAAAAACCGGCAAGTCACATCCGACGTGCCGGTGAAGACATCGCGATTGGTGGCACCGTCCTTGGACCGGGTACTGTCTTGGGCCCGCGCCAGCTCGCGGCCCTTGCTGCGGCCGGCATTGCTCAGGTGAGTGTCTCCGCGCAGCCGCGGGTTGCGATCATCTCAACCGGTACCGAACTGGTCGCGCCGGGGGAGCCGCTCGCGCACGGACAGATTCCCGAATCCAACGGCATCCTCTTAGCTGGGCTCGTTGCAGAATCTGGTGGCGCGGTTGTTCTGCAGCGCGTCGTTGACGACGAAGGTGATGGCCCGGCTGAGGCAATCGCCGACGCTCAGCGGCTTGGCGCGAACATCGTGATTTTTTCGGGCGGGGTGAGCGCTGGTGCATACGAGGTTGTGCGGCAGAGCCTCGGTGATGCGATGGAGTTTGGCAAGGTTGCGATGCAACCGGGCAAACCGCAAGGTTTCGGGGTGACTGAAGACGGCATACTCCTGTTTGGTCTCCCCGGTAACCCGGTAAGCGTCGCGGTATCGTTTGAAGTTTTTGTGCGCCCCGCCATGCTGCGCATGCAAGGCGCACGCGAGATTCACCGGCCGACAATGGTGCTCCCTGCGGCATCCGCGTTCACTTCGGCGCCCGGCCGCCGTCAGTACTTGCCAGTTGTGATCGACCGGTCTACCCCGGCGCCATGCGTTCGACCAGCGACAACGGGCGGCTCGCACTTGGCTGTTGGGCTCGCAACCGCAACGGCCTACGCGATCGTGCCAGCCGAAACCGACGCCGTCGGTGCTGGCGAACCCCTCGAAATTATGGAGCTGATATGAGCTTTACCCACCTCGATTCCGCCGGCAACGCACGTATGGTCGACGTGACCGAAAAGACCCCCACCGTTCGTGCAGCAACGGCTCGGGGCCTCGTGCGCGCAGCCCCGGAGACGATCGCGCTGTTGCGTGACGGGGCGATACCAAAGGGCGATGTGCTTGCTGTTGCGCGCATTTCGGGTATCCAGGCGGCAAAGAAGACCCCCGAGCTGCTGCCGCTCGCACACGTTATCGGGGTGCACGGCGCAGCCGTCGACCTGAAGATAACGGATGTTGGGGTCGAGATCGAAGCCACGGTGCGTACCGCTGATCGCACCGGTGTTGAAATGGAAGCCCTCACCGCGGTTTCGGTTGCAGCCCTCGCGATCGTTGACATGATCAAGGGTGTCGATCGTTCGGCGAGTATCGACAACGTGCGCATCACCGCAAAAACCGGTGGACGAAGCGGATCATGGACACGCCCGGAGGAGTAAACCCGCACCTTGCCGCGATCGTTTTGGTGGGCGGTCGGGCGAGCCGAATCGGTGGTGTCATCAAACCACTCGTTGAGTTTGGCGGCTCGTCGGTACTTGCGCGCACGGCCGCCGCGGCAGCGTTGCAGTGCGACACGGTTATTGCGGTTGGGCCCGTGCTCGATGACACGCTTGCGTTGACGTGGGTGCGCGAAGATCCGCCATTCTCGGGGCCCGCCGCGGCAATCGCAACCGGGGTCGCGGCGCTGCCCGATACCGCGCGCGAAGTGCTCATTCTCGCGGGGGATCTCGCATACCCCGAACGAGTGCTCGCAGCACTCAGTCACCCGATTTCGCCGGGGTATGAGGCGTGTGTTCTGCGTGCTGACGATCACCCCCAATGGCTTGCGGGACGCTACAACGTGGCCGCGTTGCGTGGGGCGCTCGCGCACGCGGGGGCGTTGGCTGACGCATCCGCTCGAGCTGTGCTCGGCACACTCGCAACTGCGTTCATCCTGGATGAGGATGGAACCACAACGGACTTTGATACCCCCGCCGATCTCGAACGCGTGCGGGCCGAGCTGAAGGAAACATCATGAGTGATCGAACGTTACCGCCTGAGGCGTTGGATGAGTGGGTTGGTCATGTGCGCGAACGCTTTGGCCTGACCGACGACCAGGTGCCGGTGGCCCTCGTGCTTGACCTTGCACGCGACGTTGCGAACGGCGTGCTGCGGCCCGCCGCACCCGTGAGCGCGTACATTGCGGGCCTCGCCGCGGGTCTCGCGGGCGGCAGCGACGCCGATGCGCGCGACGCACTTGCCGCGATAACAGAGCTGGCTGTCACATGGGGTGAACCCGAGCGATGACCCGCGTGCGCTTTTTCGCTGCAGCCGCGGAAGCCGCGGGTGTTGACGAGCAACAATCGGATGCCGCAACCCTCGGTCAACTCCGTGCGGAACTGGCCGGGATCCCGGCGCTCGCGGCACTCCTTGACCGCTGCGCGGTGCTCGTTGACGGAGCCCGTGTCGATGAAGGCTTCGCGCTGGTCGGCACCGAAACTGTCGACGTGCTGCCGCCGTTCGCGGGAGGGTAGCTGGCCGCGCTACCCGCGCTACCCGCCGATGCCTTTCCAGGCGGTTGTGCCATCCGCTTCGATCTGCCGTTTCCACACCGGCAGTTCACGTTTGATGGTTTCGATGATGTCGCGGCACGCCACGAAGGCGTCATCGCGGTGCGGGGAGGCGACCGCGATGACAACGGCTGCGTCGCCGACACTCAGGCGTCCGATGCGGTGACTGACGGCGATCAGCACCTCGTCTTGATGCTTGGCGGCGGCAGCCTCAGCGATGCCGTGCAGCGTTGTTTCGGCGTCGGGATGTGCGGTGTATTCGAGTGCGATGACGTCATCGTTTGCGTCGGGGTCGTGATTGCGGACGCGGCCCACGAACGTTGTCGTGGCCCCCATTTCAGGGTGCTCGATCGCATCGAGGTGCTCGCTGAGGTCGAGCGGTTCGGCACTGATCCGTGCGATTTTCACGCTCATGAGTGGTCGCCTCCGCCCAGTTGGTCAACAGCGTGTTTTGCCATGTTGATCACGAGCGACATCGATTCGTTCACAGCCTTCGGTGAGCCCGGCAAATTGACAATGAGCGCTGTGCCGGTGACGCCTGAAATGCCGCGACTGAGCAGCGCACCGGGTGCCTCAAGTGGTGCGCTACTGCGGAGCGCTTCGTTGATTCCTGGCACGAGTCGTTCGATGACCCGGGCGGTGCCTTCGGGGGTCAGGTCGCGTGGTGTGATGCCGGTACCGCCGGTTGTCACGATCAGCTGAGCATCCGTTTGCAGCGCGGCACGCAAGGCTGCTTCGACACTGTCGGCGCCATCGGGCACGACGGATGCGTCGGCGCACTCGAATCCGCTCGCGCGCAGAATCTCTACGGCGAGGGGGCCTGCAACATCCGCTCGCTCCCCGGCGGCGCAACGGTCAGAGACGGTGATGACGGCGGCGCGAATGGTCATATCTTCAGGGTACTGCCGCAGAGCACTTGACACACGCTGTGTTTAATGGTTCATTAGTGGAGTAATGAACCAAGGAGGTCACGTGTTCGATAACGAACGGCCACTCTTCATCCAAATCGCAGAGCAGATTGAGGATGAGATTTTGCGCGGTGTCTACCCCGAAGACACCCAAGTGCCGTCGACCAACGAACTCGCCGCCTTTCACCGCATCAATCCGGCGACCGCGCAGAAAGGGCTGCAAATGCTCACCGAAAAAGGCACGCTCTACAAACGCCGCGGTGTTGGCATGTTTGTCGCCCCCGGCGCACCGCAGCAAATTCGCACTGAACGCCAGGCCGTGTTTTCGGCGAAGTACATCACTCCGCTCATTGCCGAAGCACACGCAATTGGACTCAGCGCCGACGAGCTGACGCGGCTTGTCGCTGAGGCATCCGCAACCCAAGAACTCCAGCAGAAGGGCTCGAAATGACTACCGTCGCGCAGGTCAAGAACCTCACAAAGCGCTACAAAGATGTCGTCGCACTCGACGACGTTTCGCTCGATCTTGAAGAAAACGTCATCTACGGTTTGCTCGGCCGAAACGGTGCCGGCAAAACCACGCTCATGTCGATCATGACGGCACAAAACTTTGCCACCTCGGGCGCCGTGCAGATTTTCGGCGGAGAACCGTACGAAAACATCAAGGTACTCAGTCAGATTTCGTTCGTTCGCGAGAGCCAGCAGTATCCCGACGACGCACGTGCTGGCCAGGCACTGCAGATGGCGGCACTGTTCTTCCCGAATTGGGATCAGGCCTTCGCAGACCAACTCGTGGCCGACTTCGGCTTACCGCTGAAGACGCGTGCGAAGAAACTCTCGCGCGGCCAGCTGTCGATGCTTGGCGTGATTATCGGCCTCGCTGCCCGCGCGCCGCTGACCTTCTTTGACGAGCCCTACCTCGGCCTTGACGCGGTTGCCCGGCAGCTGTTCTACGACCGGTTGCTCGAAGACTACGTCGAGCACCCCCGCACGATCGTGCTGTCGAGTCACCTGATCGACGAAATAGCGAACCTCATCGAGCGGGTCGTGCTCATCGATCATGGCCGCATTTTGCTCAACGAAGACACCGAGACTTTGCGTGGGCGTGCTATTTCGGTTGTGGGTCAGGCGGATGCCGTCGACCGCTGGGCCGCCGGACGTGAGATCCTGCACCGCGAAGAACTTGGCCGCGTTGCATCCGTCACCGTCTACGGGCGACTGAGCGCTGAAGAGCGGGCTGAGCTTGCGGCATCCGATCTTGAAGTGACAACCGTGCCGTTGCAGCAGCTGGTTGTGCGCTTGACCCAAAAAGAAGCCTCGGCGCGTGAAGCGCAGGCACACGAATATGAAGGAGCAGCATCATGAGAATTCTCAAAGTTGTGCGCTTGCAACTGATGAATAAAGAGACGTTCATCTGGGCTCCGCTGCTGATTCTGGGGATCGCAGTTGTGATCTCGTACCTGATTTATCTGGCGGTTCCGAGTGATGGCCCCATGTATGGCGGCGGAGCGCAAGCGCCGCTGTGGTACTTCTCGGCGGTTGCGATCTTGGCATTGACCCGCACATTCCCGTTTTCGCAGGCGCTCTCGATCACCCGACGAGAGTTCTACCTTGGCACCCTCTTGACAGCCGTGCTGACGGCAGCGGCGCTTGCGGTCATCTTTGTCATTGGCGGCCTCATCGAGCAGGCGACGAACGGTCTCGGCACCGGCGGGCGGATGTTCTACCTCGACTGGATTTGGGTAAAAGGCCCGCTCGGAGCCGCATTCGTGTACTTCTCGCTCGCGATGCTGTTCTTCGTCATCGGATACTTCTTCGCCGTTATTTTCAAGGGCTACGGGCAGATTCCGATGATGACGTTGATCTTCGGTTTTGCCTTGGTGCTGGTCGGCCTCATCGCGCTCGTGACGTGGCAGAGCGCATGGCCAGATGTCTGGCGCACAATTTCGAATCTTGGCGCTGTAGGGCTTGCCGCCTGGGGGCTGCTTGCTGCCGTGGTGCTCGCGGTCATCGGGTGGTTCCCGATGCGGCGCGCGATCGCGTAGCGACTCGGCATCCGCTGCCTTGTTAGCCGCCGTCGTGCCCAAACTCAGGAAGTGCCGGCTGTTCGCGACCGGCTGCGCCGCGAAGGCACCCCGCTTCCTGAGTTTGGGCACGCAACCAGGTTCTGAGTAAGCCGCGACCTCGGCTGTCGACCAACGTACTGCTCTGCCGAAGCCGGCCGTTTTGTCAACCGCCGTCGTGCCCAAACTCAGGAAGTGCCGGCTGTTCGCGGCCGGCTGCGCCGCGAAGGCACCCCGCTTCCTGAGTTTGGGCACGCAACCGGGCGCAAAAGCTGCCGGGGTGACTGCGGGCTGGCAGACTTAAGGCATGACATCCGGCCCCGCAAAGCGCGCAGTGAAACCGCGCCCCGCTTGGCCACAGGTGCTCAGCGCGATCGCAGCGGCTGCGGCCGCAGGGATGCTGGCACTGTCAGGCGTCGCCGCAGCCCGCTTCATCGTCGACTTCGATGCTTTTGCGCCATTCTTTGAACGCTACCCCGGCACATATCCCGCCCCCGATTGGGCGCCGACGGGTGTGACCGGGTGGGCTGCTTGGACACACTTTCTCAACAGCTTCTTTCTCATCCTCCTCGTGCGCACCGGCATCATCGCGCGCCAGCAAAAGCAATCCGGCAAGCGCCCGCGTGCGTTCTGGGTTTCGACCAAGAACAAGCGCAAACGGATGCCGCTGAACATCCACACACACTTGGTGACCGATATCGCGTGGCTGGCCAACGGCGTGATCTTCGTGGTGCTGCTGTTTGCAACCGGCCACTGGACGCGCATTGTGCCGACAAGTTGGGAAGTCTTCCCCAACGCACTCAGTGCGTTTATGCAATACGCAAGTCTGGATTGGCCCGTTCACGACTCGTGGACTGGATACAACGCAATGCAACAACTCAGCTACTTCGCGATCGTCTTCATCGTTGCGCCACTGGCAGCAATCACCGGCTGGCGCCTGAGCACACTGTGGCCAAAGAACAACGAAACGCTCGACAAGCTTGTGCCTTACCAAACCGCCGAACGCTGGCACTACCCGGTCATGCTCGTCTTCATTGGGTTCGTCATCGTGCACGTTGGGTTGGTTCTCCTCACCGGGTGGCAAGCAAACTTGAACCATATGTTTGCGGCATCCGCTGCCACAACCGGTGCCGCCGCATGGGCCGGCACCGTCATGTTCGCCCTGGCGCTCGTCGCCTTCGTGATCGGATGGCGCCTGGCAGCAAGCCCCGCTTTCGGGCGTTGGCTCGGCAAGCGCACAGGTGACGTGCTCGAACGGTAATACGCTAGATCGAATGAACCTCATATGGCGCACGATCTGGATCATGATCCGGTCGAACTGGCTGAAACGGCGTGATGGCGATGTGCCCATGACGAGCGTTTCGGTTGTGAAGATGACGACCCTGCCAACCGATATTGATCTGCTCATGCACATGAACAACGGGCGGTATCTTTCGGTGGCCGACGTTGGCCGGTTTGATCTGCTCGTGCGAAGCGGCGTCATGGCTCAGCTGAATGCACGCAGCTGGTACCCGGTTGTGGCGCAGGGGAGTGTGCAGTACCGGAAGTCGCTGAACCTCTGGGAGCGCTTCGAAGTTGAAACGCGCCTCCTCGGTACCGATGAGCGCGCGGTTGTGCTCGGTCAGCGCTTCGTGCGCAACGGCGAGATTTACGCCGAACTCATCACGCGTGCACGATTTTTGAAGAAGTCGGGCGGCACGGTTTCGGTGGAAGAATTGCGCGAAGCCTTCGGGGATATCCCGGATGAAGTTCCCGCCTGGGTGCACGAGTGGTCGCAAGAGTCGCGGCTGGGTTCAACGCGCGAGCAAGTGGCGAGTAACTGGACCGAGCTCGCCAAAAATTGAACGCCTTCTGCGCTTTTGACGTGGCAGAATAGACACGGCGTGCCCGCGCTACAGCCCCCACGTGAGGGCAACAGCCTGGCCCCTGGACAGCGTCCGCCACGCGTGTGACTGAAAAGGATCGCCCATGGTTACCCCTCCTGCCCGCACGGCCCACAAGCGCCGTTACTTGATGTGCAAGCCGGATTACTTCACGGTTTCGTACTCGATTAATCCCTGGATGCATCCAGACGAAAACACCGACACTGCCAAGGCTGTGGCGCAGTGGCAAACCCTCTACGACGCGTATCTGGCGCATGGCCACGATGTTGAACTCATCGACCAGCTCGAGGGTTTCCCCGACATGGTCTACACCGCAAACGGTGGGTTTGTGATCGACGGTGTCGCGTACCCGCCGAAGTTTTACTACAAAGAGCGTCAGGGTGAAGAGCCGGCGTTCGAGCAGTGGTTCCGCGACAACGGTTTCGAGGTCGTTGTTCCGCAAGAGATCCAAGAGGGTGAGGGTGATTTCTTGCTCGCCGGCGACATCATTCTGGGGGGAACGGGTTTTCGCTCAACGGGCGACAGCCACGGTGAGGTCGGTCGCGTTTTCGGCAAGCAGGTTGTCACGCTTACGCTTGTTGACCCGCGTTTTTACCACCTTGACACGGCACTGACGATTCTCGACCCGGTCGTCGCCCCCGGCGAAAAACCGACGATCGCGTATCTGCCGCACGCGTTCGACGACGCATCGCAAGCGCTGCTCGAAGAGCTGTTTCCTGACGCGATCAAGGTCAGCGATGAAGACGGCGCCGTGTTTGGGTTGAACTCGTCATCCGATGGGCGCAACGTTTTCGTCAGCCCGCGCGCGACCGGTTTTCACGCGCAGCTGCGTGAGCGCGGCTACAACCCCGTGCTCGTTGACCTGAGCGAATTGCTGCTCGGCGGCGGCGGCATTAAGTGCTGCACGCTCGAATTGCGTGGGAAAGCATGATGACGAGCCACCTCGCGCAGAACTACAACCCGCTGCCGGTAGAGATTTCATCTGGTGAGGGAGCGTGGGTGACGGATGCCGCAGGCCGCCGCTACCTCGACCTGCTCGCTGCCTACTCGGCGGTGAACTTCGGTCACGCGAACCCGACACTCGTTGCGGTTGCGCGCGAGCAGCTCGGCAAGCTGACGCTCACGAGCCGTGCCTTCAACAACGACCAGCTCGAACCGTTCGCTACCGCACTTGCTGAACTGTGTGGAAAAGACATGGTGCTGCCGATGAACACGGGTGCCGAAGCGATCGAAACAGCCATCAAGGTGGCTCGGGCCTGGGCGTATCGGGTGCGTGGTGTGGCGCCCGACAAGGCTGAAATTATCGTTGCCGACGGCAACTTTCACGGCCGCACGACCACGATCGTTGGGTTCTCGAGCGATGCTTCAGCCCGAGCCGACTTTGGGCCGTTCGCGCCCGGGTTTATTTCGGTTCCGTACGGCGATCTTGACGCGATCGCGAACGCGATAACGCCCAACACCGCTGCGGTTTTGATCGAGCCGATTCAGGGCGAAAGTGGCGTCATCATTCCGCCCGAGGGGTTCTTGCGGCGCTTGCGTTACCTCACGTCTGAGCACAACGTGCTGTTCATTGCCGATGAGATTCAGTCGGGCCTCGGGCGCGTGGGCGAAACATTCGCGTGCGACCGCGAGGGCGTTGTGCCCGACATGTATGTGCTCGGAAAAGCCCTCGGTGGTGGCATTGTGCCCGTCTCGGCGGTTGTTGCAAACGAAGATATTTTGGGCGTTTTGCAACCGGGTCAGCACGGGTCTACGTTCGGTGGAAACCCGCTCGCCGCGGCAATCGGCAGGGCCGTTGTTGCCGAACTGCAAACCGGCAAGTATCAACAGCGCGCGCGAGAGCTGGGCGAGCACTTGCGCGGTCAACTCGAACCGCTGCTGGGCCACGGGGTCACCGAAGTCCGCATCGCGGGCCTGTGGTGCGGCCTCGACATCGACCCGGCGTACGGCACGGGGCGCGAGATCTCCGAGGCGCTTCTCCAGCGTGGTGTGCTCGTGAAAGACACGCACGGACAGACGATTCGCATTGCGCCGCCGCTCGTCATCCGCGCGACCGAACTCGATTGGGCAGTGCAGCAGCTGCAGGTCGTGCTCGAGCAGCGCGCGGGCTGACGCATCCGCTTCGCTCTCGCGGAGAATGTCTCGTGTGGCGGATGGTTTGCCCAAGATTCTCCGCGAGGGTGGACAACCTCCGCCAGGCAGGTGTTACCGCACTGGTGCATCGGGCGCGTCTGGCTCCCCAAGCTCGTCGTCGAGATCTATCGTGTCGAGCGTGATCGTTGGGTCGACCGTGACGCGGAAGCGGCCCTCGCGGTGCATCCGACCCGAGCGCAGCATCCAGATCCCGCCGATCGCGAATGCGAGCAAGCCGCCAGTCGCGCCAACGAGGATACCCACGCGGGGGCCGGCTGCGTTAACAACCCATCCCACAAGCGGTGCTCCGATCGGCGTTGCGCCGAGCAGGATCGCGCTGTAGAGCGCCAGCACACGCCCGCGGAAATGCGCGTCGGTTGTTGTCTGGATGTAACCGTTTGCTGTCGTGAGCATCGTGACGACGGCGAATCCGGTGAAGACCAGCGTAAATGCGTAGGTCCAGTAGGTTGGCATCGCCGCCGAAATCACGGCTGCGACCCCGAACCCGCCCGCGGCAAGCACGACAACGCGCACCATCGCCCGGGATCTGCGCGCTGCCATGAGTGCGCCAACAACCGATCCGATCGCGAGAATCGATGAGAGCAGCCCGTACCCGTCGGCATCGCGACCGAAGTGCAACGCCATCGTTGAGGCGAAAATCGGGAAGTTCATACCGAACGCGCTGATCAAGAACACCATGATGAACACGACGACCAAGTCGGGGCGACCCTTGATGTAGCGGATGCCGCCAGCAATGCCACCGTCGTCCGCGGCGCGTTTTGGCCGTGGCACGAGCTCGTCTGGACGAATCAGAATGAGCGAGGTGATGAGTGCCAAGAAGGCGCCGGCAGTGAAGTAGAACACCCAACCGCTTCCGATGACGACCACCAAAAGGCCGGCAACGGCCGGACCGATCATGCGGGCGACGTTGAACGATGCAGCGTTGAGCGCAACAGCGTTTGCGGCATGTTCCTTGTTGACCAGGTCGCTGACAAACGCTTGCCGGGCGGGGTTATCGAAGGCCGTCACGGTTCCCGAGATGAGCGCGAAAACGTACATCAGGGGGAGGGTCATCAACCCGTTCAGCAAGAGCGTGCCGATCGTGAGTGAAATCACAATCATGAGCACTTGCGTGATCATCATGATGCGGCGACGGTCGAATCTGTCGGCCACCCAGCCGGTGGGGCCGACCAACAACAGTGCCGGGCCGAACGAAATCGCCATCGTGATGCCCATGGCGGCGGCGTCGTTATCGGTCAGCTCAGTCAGAACGACCCAGCTGAGGGCGGTGTTTTGCAGCCATCCGCCAATGTTCGATACAAGTGCTCCGATGAACCAGACACGGTAATTGAACGATCCGAACGATCGGAACATCGAACTCATTTAGCCACCTTTACAACCCTTCGAGTCTACGCCTCTCAGATGCGCTCGGCCTTTCGTGCCAGTACAGTGGCACCTATGGTTCAAACGGCTGAGTTCACCGACACCCACGGCGTCAAGATTGTTTACGACCGGTATGAAGCCAAAGGTGAGGTGCGCGGTGTTATCCAGCTGCTGCACGGTGTTGGTGAGCACTCGGGTCGTTATGGCGAAGTGATCCAGAAGCTCACGGATGCCGGATTCATCGTTTACGCTGACGACCACCGCGGCCACGGCCGCACGGGCATGCAGCAACATCATGGCGACGCGTCGAAGCTTGGCAGACTTGGTGCGGGTGGCCTCGATGCTGCACTACGCGCAGTTTGGCAGTTGAGCGAGATCATCCATGCCGAAAACCCGGATCTGCCGCTCATTCTGCTCGGGCACTCGTGGGGCAGCTTTCTTTCGCAAATGCTGTTGAATGAGCATCCGACAGCGTATTCGGCCATGATTCTCTCGGGCAGTGCCTACCGCACACCGCAGCACCTCAACGCGAAGCCGCTCAATGCCAAGTGGGCCGGGCCCGACGCTGACGGACTCGAGTGGCTCTCGCGAGACCCGGCGGTGTGGCAGGCGTTCCACGACGATCCGCTGACGACCGAGACACCGCTTTTGAAATTGTTTGGCCCGATCAACGCGGCGAAGCTGTACGGGCGTCCGGCGCGCGGCTTGGCAGACGAGATCGGCGGCGCGTTTCCGATTCTGCTGATGGTTGGCCGCGACGATTCCGTTGGCGGCTCGGTGAGCAATCACAAGCTTGCGGATGCCTACAAGACCCGCTCTGGTTTTGATGATGTGACCGTCTTGGTCTACCCCGAAGACCGGCACGAGATCTTCAATGAGCTCGACCGGGAACAGGTCTACGCCGACTTGCTGGCGTGGCTTGATCGCACGTTCCCGCGTCGGTAAGCAGTGCCGCAGCGGCGGCCATAGTCGCACCATCCTGCCCAAACTCAGGAAGCGTCGGCACTTCGCGCGCGGTCCTGGCGCCTGCGCACCTGTTTTCCTGAGTTTGAGCAGCAGCAGTGCCGGCAGCGCCGGCGACGTCGGCCGCAGCCGAAGCTAGGCGTTTTGTCGCGCGGTCCAGCCCGAGGCGACCATTTCGTCGACCGTGTAGCTGTTGCGCCAACCCAAATCGCGCGCCGCGAGCTCACCGGTTGCAACGATGCGGTCGGGGTCACCGGGGCGACGAGGGCCGATCTCGGCAACGAAGTCGATTCCGGTGCCGCGCACCATGGCGTCCATGATTTCGCGCACGCTCAGACCGTTTTGCGAACCGAGGTTGTAGGCGGGCTCGAGCGTCTCGCCCGCGGCCAAACGTTGCGCGGCCACCACGTGGGCATCCGCTAAATCCTTCACGTGCACGTAGTCGCGCACGTTGGTGCCATCGGGGGTGTTGTAGTCGTCGCCGTTGATGCGGGGGGTTTCGCCCGCGATGAGTTTCTCGAACACGATCGGAAACAGGTTGTGCGGGCTTGAGTCATACAGGTCGTCGTAGCCGGAGCCGACAACGTTGAAGTAGCGCAGGTTTGTGTAGCGCAGGGGAGTATCGGATGCTGCACGCGCCACCGACGAGTCACGGATGAGCCACTCGCCGATGAGCTTTGACTCGCCATACGGGCTCGCGGGCGACTTGGGGGTGTCTTCGACTACGAGTTCAACATCGGGTGTGCCATAGACGGCAGCCGACGACGAGAACACGATGCTGCCAATGTTGTTTTCGGTCATGGCGTCGAGCAGCACGCGGGTGCCTTCAACGTTTTGCTCGTACGTGTGCAGCGGCCTTTTGACCGATTCGCCGGCGTACTTGTAACCGGCCACGTGGATGACGCCTTCGACCTCGTTTTCGCGAAGCGTTTTGCTGACGAGCTCACGGTCGAGGATCGAGCCTTTGATGAAGGTGACGTCGGCGGGCACGAAGCTCTCGTGGCCGCTGGAGAGATCGTCGAGCACAACCGGGGTGAGGCCCGCTTCTTGCAGCGCGCGAACAACGTGAGATCCGATGTAGCCGGCACCGCCGGTAACAAGCCAAGTCATGCCTTCAGCCTACTGGCGTTGGTCGTGCGACGCGGGCGCGGGCGGCTGCCGGTTTGGTGCCCGAACTCAGGAAGCGGGGCGCGCTCACGGCGGCAGCGGTCGCGAAGGGCCGGTGTTTCCTGAGTTCGGGCAGGGTTGGCGCCGAGAGCAGGGTCGCCGGCCCGACTGCCGGTTGCCGCCCCTAACTCCTGACCTCGAGTGGGCTCGCGTTGGAAACCGTCGCGGAGGGCCAGCTTTTCAGGAGTTAAGACACAGAGGGCGCCCCGGCGGATGCGGCATCCGATTCACACATCGACCCTCGCAGTCTCCCCGCCGCCATACGCTTTCTCGCCGAGAAACTGCGTGGCGTCGGGGAAACTGCGTGGGTCAATCTCATGCTGGGGGCCAGGGTCAGTCGCCGAGGGCGTCGGCGACGACCTGCCGGGCTTCGGCCTGCACTTCGGCGAGGTGCTCGGGGCCCTTGAGGGATTCGGCGTAGAGCTTGTAGACGTCTTCGGTGCCCGATGGGCGGGCAGCGAACCACGCGGCATCCGTTTGTACTTTGAGCCCACCAATCGCGGCGCCGTTTCCGGGTGCGTGCGAGAGCTTCGCGGTAATCGCATCGCCGGCGAGATCGGATGCTGCAACCGCCTCGGGCGAAAGCGCCGCCAGCTTCTTCTTTTGCTCTGGCGTTGCCGGTGCATCAACGCGCGCATACGCGCTGGCGCCATAGTTCGCTTCGAGTTCGCGGTAGAGCTCTGATGGGCTCTTGCCGGCTACTGCGATGATTTCAGCTGCCAGTAACGCCAGAATGATGCCGTCTTTATCGGTCGACCACACCGCACCGTCGCGGCGCAAGAACGATGCGCCCGCCGATTCTTCGCCACCAAACGCGACCGATCCATCGAGTAAGCCCGGCACAAACCACTTGAAACCCACTGGAACTTCGAGCAGTTCTCGCCCGAGATCGGCGGTGACTTTGTCGATGATCATGCTTGAAACGAGCGTCTTGCCGACTGCGGCATTCGCTGGCCAGTTCGGGCGATGCGTGAACAGGTATGCGATTGCCACCGCAAGGTAGTGGTTGGGGTTCATGAGCCCGGCGTCAGGGGTGACGATGCCGTGCCGGTCGGCGTCGGCATCGTTGCCGGTGAGCACATCGAAGTCGCTGGCGCTCGTGGCCTGCGCAACAAGGGCAGCCATCGCGTTGGGTGACGACGGATCCATCCGAATCTTTTCGTCCCAGTCGAGCGTCATGAAGCGCCAGGTTGGGTCAACGCCGGGGCCGAGCACGGTGAGGTTGAGGTTGTACTTTTCGGCGATGAGCTGCCAGTAATCAACGGATGCCCCACCCAACGGGTGTGCACCAAGCCGCACTCCGGCGGTGCGAATCGCGTCGATATCGATGACGTTTATCAGGTCGGCAACGTACGCCTCGCGGAAGTCATACGTACCCAGCGAAGCACGATCGATGTCGGTGTACGTCACACGCGCAACACCTTCCATACCGTTTTCGAGGTAGGCGTTGGCGCGGTCAGCGATCCAACCGGTTGCGTCGGTGTCAGCGGGGCCGCCGTGCGGCGGGTTGTATTTGAAGCCACCGTCTCGGGGCGGGTTGTGGCTTGGGGTAACGACGATGCCGTCGGCGCGCGATGGGTCATCGCCGGTCTTGCCCTGGTTGTAGGTGAGGATCGCGTGGCTGAGTGCCGGGGTCGGTACCCACGAGTCGCGCGCGTCAACCAAGAGTGGCACGTTGTTTGCGACGAGCACTTCGATCGCAGTGCGTTCTGCGGGAAGGGAGAGTGCGTGCGTGTCACGGCCAAGAAAAACCGGACCCGTGATGCCCTGTTCGCGACGATAGTCAACAATCGCCTGGGTTGTCGCCAAGATATGGTCTTCATTGAAGCTGCGACTCAGTGCCGAACCGCGGTGTCCGCTCGTGCCGAACGCAACGCGTTCAGAGGCAACCGCAGGATCGGGCTTGGCGTCGTAGTAGGCGGCGATCAGGGCCTCGACGTCAATCAGGTCTTCGGGCTGTGCAGGTTGGCCGGCTCGTGAAGTCATAACTCCAGTCTGCCGCTTGTGTTGTGTCCGCGCCATATTCTTGCGCAACCTCGTATGCTGGTGCAAGCAATACGAGAGGCAGGACACGTGAAGACTCGCGTTACAGTTTGGGCCATTGTTCGAATTCTGGGCGCGCTCACAATACTCGCGGCCGTTACGCACCAGTTCAGCGTGACGCTTGGCAACGGCATCAAAAATACGCCTGCAGATATCCCGACGGTCGTGATGAACTTCTTCAGCTTCTTCACGATCGAGTCGAACGTCTTTGCTGCCATCGCGTTGCTGGTTGCGGGCGTATGGGCGCTCCGACACCGTGATGAAGAAATGGTGCCGTACTGGATTCAGGTCATGCTTGTCTTGGCGGCCACCTACATGATCGTCACAGGTCTGGTCTACAACGTACTCTTGCGGGGCGTAGAGCTTCCGCAGGGTGTGACCGTGCTGTGGGCAAACGAAGTTTTACACGTTGTCGGGCCAGTGCTGATGTTGCTCGAAGTGTTGTTTGCTCCACGTCGGCGCAGTGTCAAGTGGAGCACCCTGTGGCTCATCGTGCTGTTTCCGGTCGTATGGATTGTGTACACGCTCATCCGTGGTACGCGCACCACAAACCCAGTGACGGGTGATCCATGGTGGTATCCCTACCCGTTCTTGAATCCACATATTGTTGGGGGCTATGGGGCGGTCACTGTGTATATCGTTGCGATTGCGGCTGCGGTTTTGTTGATCGGTGTCTTGACGGTTTGGGCTGCGCGGTTCCGCGTCGTTGACACCTCGTCTCGACGGGGTGTCACGCACTAGCCAGACCCGTCGCTCCTTGAGCAGATGGGGCGAAAGAACAGCGGTTCTTCTGTTTCCGTGACCTTGCGGGCATGCTTCACACGGGATTTGGCCAGAAGATACCCAAACCCCGTCATACGGTGGAGTGAAGCATCCGATAACCGTAGGACACATAATGAGCGAAACGCACCGCAATGATCTGACCGTTGGCAACGAAATCGCCGAGTTCGCCGAGGAATCACTCGCGAAACTGGGCCTCGACGTCGATGCGTTTTGGGTCGGTGTGAGCGAGATCGTGCACGACCTCGCCCCGAAGAACGCGGCCCTGCTTGCCGAGCGCGACCGCTTGCAGACCGCGATCGACGACTACCACCGGGCAAACCCCGGCCAGCCGGACTCGGAACAGTACATCGCGTTCTTGCGTGAAATTGGCTACCTTGTGCCCCAGCCCGAAGGCATGCAGATCACGACCGAAAACGTCGACCCAGAACTTGCAACGCTCGCCGGCCCACAACTCGTTGTGCCGCTCTTGAACGCGCGCTTTGCCATCAACGCGGCAAACGCGCGTTGGGGTTCGCTCTATGACGCCCTCTACGGCACCGACGCGATCTCGCAAGACGGCGACCTCGCCCCGGCCCGTGCCTACAACCCGGTGCGCGGCGCCGAGGTCATTCGTCGCGGCAAGGCGTTTCTCGACGCAAACTTCAAGCTGACGGCTGGCTCTCACACCGATGTCACGGCGTTCACGGTTGCCGACGGTGTCTTGGCTGCAACCTTCGCCGACGGTTCGACCGCGGGCCTTGCCGAGCCGGCAGCATTCGTTGGGTTCACCGGTGCATCGGACGCCCCGAACTCGATCCTGCTCGTGCACAACGGCCTGCACGTTGACATTCAGATCGACCGCTCTGGCAACATCGGCCAGAGCGACGCGGCAGGCGTGCAAGACATCATCCTGGAGTCGGCGCTTTCGACGATCATGGACCTGGAAGACTCCGTCGCGGCTGTCGACGCGGAAGACAAAGCCCTCGGTTACCGCAACTGGCGTGGCCTCATCGACGGCACGCTCGCCGAAGAAGTTTCAAAAGCAGGGAAGACGTTCACCCGCACCCTCAACGAAGACCGTGTTTACACGGCTCCGGGCGGCGGCGAGGTCGTTCTGCCGGGTCGAAGCCTGCTTTTCGTGCGCAACGTAGGCCACCTCATGACAACGCCCGCAGTGCTCGACCGTGATGGCAACGAGGTGCCCGAAGGCATTCTCGACGCGATCTTCACAACCCTCGGCTCGCTGCCCGAACTCAAGGGTGCCGCGCCCGCTCGCAACTCACGCGTTGCAAAACCGTCGATGTACATCGTGAAGCCCAAGATGCACGGTCCCGACGAGGTCGCCTTCGCCGCAGAACTGTTTGCGCGCGTTGAAGCGCTCTACGGGTTGACTCCCGCGACGCTCAAGGTTGGCATCATGGACGAGGAGCGTCGCACGTCGGCCAACCTCGCGGCGGCGATTGCGGCGGCATCCGATCGCGTTGTTTTCATCAACACCGGGTTCCTTGACCGCACGGGGGATGAGATTCACACCTCGATGCTTGCTGGCCCGTTCAAGCCCAAGGGTGGCATCAAGAGCGAGCCGTGGCTTGCCGAATACGAGCGCCGCAACGTCGCAATCGGTAT
This sequence comes from uncultured Microbacterium sp., assembly GCA_964616805.1. Lineage (GTDB taxonomy): Bacteria > Actinomycetota > Actinomycetes > Actinomycetales > Microbacteriaceae > Microbacterium. The sequence goes on from CAZTUC010000007.1 coordinate 24,947, forward strand.
CGACATGGGCCTTGATGGCAAGGCGCAAATCGGTAAGGGAATGTGGGCGATGCCTGACCTCATGGCCGACATGATCGAGCAAAAGGGTGGGCACCCGCGCTCGGGTGCGTCGACCGCGTGGGTTCCGTCGCCGACAGCTGCGACCCTGCATGCGCTGCACTACCACCAAGACAACCCGTTCGAGATTCGCGCTGGCCTGGCCCCGCTCGCAGCCAATAGCCTCGAGGTGTTGCTGACCCCGCCGCTTGCCGCACCGGGCGAGCTGACCGACGAGGTTGTCGCAGAAGAAGTCGACAACAACGTGCAGTCGATTTTGGGTTACGTTGTGCGCTGGGTTGACCAGGGTGTCGGATGCAGCAAGGTGCCCGACATTCACGACATCGGTCTGATGGAAGACCGCGCGACGCTGCGCATCTCGAGCCAGTTGCTGGCGAACTGGCTTGCACACGGTGTTGTTTCGCTGCCGCAAATCGACGAAGCCCTCGAGCGCCTCGCACTCGTTGTTGACCAGCAAAACGCTGGTGACGCGCTGTATGAACCGCTGCTTGGTGGCGACCGCATCGCGTTCGACGCTGCTCGACGGTTGATCGTTGAGGGTACGTCGCAGCCGAGCGGCTACACCGAACCGCTGCTGCACGAACTGCGCCGCGCGAAGAAGTCGGTACTGGTTGGCGCCTGAGCACGCTTGGGCGCTCGCTCGCCCGAGGCATCCGATTGACCCGCGCACTTTCCCCGCCGCCATACACTTTCTCGCCGAGAAACTGCGTGGCGGCGGGGAAAGTGTATGGGTCAACGGCACAGGGCGGATGCCGCGTGGCGTTGCCAGCACAAAGCGGGCGTCAAAGCAGCCCACGGTAGTCTTGACGAGTGACGCAACGCACCTATAGTTACCTCGGCCCGGCCGGCACTTTCACCGAGCAAGCGCTCGCGCAAGTTGCCGACGCTGCGGGCCAAACGTGGCGACCGGTGCACAACGTGGGTCAAGCGCTCGATGATGTTGCCACCGGCATCAGCGACGGCGCCGTCATCGCGATCGAAAACTCGATTGAGGGCGGTGTTTCGACGACGCAAGACGCCTTGGCTGAGCGCCCAAACTTCCGTATCGCGGGCGAATACCTCGTGCCGGTCAACTTCATTCTCGTGGCGAAGCCTGGCACGAAGCTCGAAGACGTCAAGACAATCACGGCCCACCCCGTCGCGTACGCTCAGTCGCAAAACTGGCTGACGAAGCACTTGCCTGAGCACGAGCAGATTCCGGCCGCGAGCAACGTCGCATCCGCGCTGTCGGTGCTTGATGGCACGACGCCAGCGGATGCTGCAATCGCCGCCCCGGGCGTGGCCGTGCACCACAACGTCGAAGTGCTTGCCGAGAACATTGGTGACAACCCGAATGCCGTCACCCGATTCGTGCTTGTCACCCGCAACGCGCCGCCGCCGCCCGCGACCGGTGCCGACAAGACGAGTCTGATCGTCGAATTGCCGACCGATCGCGCCGGAACCCTGCTCGAACTGCTCGAGCAATTCGCCACGCGCGGCATCAACCTGTCGCTCATCGAATCACGCCCAATCGGTGACGAACTTGGCCGCTACCGGTTTGTGATCGATGCAAACGGGCACATCAACGACGAACGCATGGCAGACGCTCTTCTGGGTGTGCGCCGATTCAGCCCCAAAGTCACGTTCTTAGGTTCATACCCGCGCGCGGACAAAACCGCAGTGCAATACCCAGACCGCTATGCCGACGGAATTTTCGCGGATGCACGCGACTGGTTACGGGGGTTGCTTTCGGGCGAACCCGACCGCGAGTCGGCATGGTCGGCTGACGAAACTGACTCATGAGCGCACAACCCGGGTGGTACGACGACAACGTCGGCAACTTGCGCTGGTGGGACGGAACACAGTGGACAGCCCACACGAGGCCGCTTGTATCGCCCGCCGCACCGGCTGCGCCCATTCCGCCGGTTCCTGCGCCGCCGGAAGAGATTCCGGATGCCGAGGATGCGCCACCCGTCGAAACGATTGCTTCGGTATTTGACCCGCCTGCGGCATCCGATCGGGCGCTGATTCCGCCGATTCCAAAAGCGCAACTGGGGGCGGTTGCCAGCAGTGGTCTGCCCGAGAGTGTTGTGCCAGCCGTGGCCGCCACCAAGCCCGCAACGCCCACGCAACCAGCCGCGACGCGGAAAGCAGCAGCACAGCAGCGCAAGCAGGAAACATCCGCGGGCCAGCCAGCACTCGTGCGGTTCAACCAAGCGTTCGTAAGGAATCCGACCCTCAAGATCGCGCTCATTGGCTCGCTCATCGCGCTTGCGATCATTCTGTTTTTCTTCTTCAACCGCCCCGACCCCGTGCGCACCGGCTCAAACACGTCGAGCTCAAGCTCGAGCGTCGTCCCCCCCTCGCCACTGCCGCAGCCGACGTCGAGCACTGTTGACCCCGACGATAAAGATGAGGCGCTCGAAAACGCGCAAGTGCTCGCTGAATACGGCGACATGAGCAAAGCGATGATTTACGAGTTTCTTGTCCAGGGCTACACGGGCGATGTCTTCACACCCGAGGCCGCGCAGTATGCAATTGACAATGTGCAAGGCGACTGGAACCAGAACGCGCTGAACTTCGCGCAGAGCCTGTCTGACTACGGGCACATGAGTTTCCTGCAGATTCAAGACGCACTTGCGCACCCACAGCAGGGAGCTTTTGAGCCTGACGAAGTGCAGTATGCGCTTGCGAATTTGCAGGCAGACTTCATGCAGAATGCGCTCGAGTCGGCCCGCGAAGTGCAAGAGGTCTACCCGGGGTGGTCTCTCGATCAAATCCGGGATCACCTGCTCGAGAGCTACATACAGTTCACCCCTGAAGAAGTGCAGTACGCCCTCGATAATTTGTAGGCCTGCGGCATCCGATGGAATACGTCCGCGCCAGCGGAAGTTGCATCCACTGTGACACTGAAACTTTCGGTGCTTGATCTGATTCCCGTTCGCACAGGCCAGTCGTCGCGCGAGGCGGTTGCCGCGTCGATGCGGCTCGTGCAGCAAGCGGATGCCGCGGGCTACCACCGCTACTGGTTTGCCGAGCATCACAACATGCCGGCCATCGCGTCGTCGAGCCCACCCGTGCTTATTGCAGCCGCAGCAGCGCGCACCGAGCGCATTCGGCTCGGCTCAGGCGGGGTCATGCTGCCGAATCACGCACCGCTGGTCGTGGCCGAACAGTTCGCGTCACTTGAGGCGCTCGCGCCGGGACGCATTGACTTGGGGATCGGTCGCGCGCCCGGGAGTGACCCGGTTATCACGCAGTTGCTGCGTCGCAGTGGCGCAACGAGTGAGGTCGAGCAGTTTCCACGGCATATCGAAGAGATTTTGGCGTTGACGAGCCCTGCCGGAGCTACCTTGCAATTCACAAACGGTGAGGAGTACGTCGTGCGGGCGACCCCTGCTGCACAGTCCGAGCCCGAACTGTGGTTGTTGGGTTCGAGCGATTATTCAGCGGTGCTTGCCGCGAAGCTCGGACTGCCGTACGTGTTTGCCGCACACTTCGGTGGGGAAGGTCTCGAGCACGCACTTTCGACCTACCGGGCGACGTTTGTGCCGTCAGAGAGCAGGCCCGCGCCGCAAACGTTCCTGACCGCGAACGCTTCGGTTGCGCCGACGACTGAGGAGGCGTTTGAGCGTGCACTGCCGCACATGCGCTCGATGGTGAAGCTGCGCACCGGGCGTCCGCTCGGCCCGCAAGAGTCGATTGACCAGGCGCTGGCGTTGAACGCTGCTGAAGGCGCGACAGCCGGCATCGAACTCCAACGCAAGATGGCCGAAAAGTGGTTCATCGGTACTCCCGACGAGGTCAAAGCACGTTTGGCGGAATACGCCGACCGGTATGGCGTCGATGAAGTGATGATTTCGCCGATCTCGGGCGCATACGAGAACGAACCGCTCGATGCCTCGACCGCTCGCGAGCAGACGTTGGAGTTGCTCGCACCGAACTAAGCCGATGGCGAACATCGGCACATGAGTGCCATCCGATGGTTACGCTCGAATTGGGCGAAGAGTCGCACCCAAAAAGCGGCCCCAGCCCGCGCACGAAGGAGCGAGCAATGTTTGAGAGATTCACTGACCGGGCACGTCGGGTTGTTGTCTTGGCGCAAGAAGAAGCCAAGATGCTCAACCACAACTACATCGGCACCGAGCACATTCTGCTGGGTCTCATCCACGAGGGTGAGGGTGCCGCTGCGACGAGCCTTGTTGCAATGGGCATTTCGCTCGAGGCCGTGCGTGAGCAAGTACAAGACATGATCGGTCAGGGGCAGCAGCAGCCGACCGGCCACATCCCCTTCACGCCGCGCGCGAAGAAGGTGCTCGAGCTGAGCTTGCGCGAAGCGTTGCAGCTGGGGCACAACTACATTGGCACCGAGCACATTCTCTTGGGCCTCATTCGTGAGGGTGAGGGCGTTGCCGCACAGGTGCTTGTTGCACTCGGCGCTGACCTCAACAAGGTACGCCAGCAGGTGATTCAGGTCATTTCCGGCGGTGCCGCGCCCGGTCGTGAGACCGCGGGTGTCGCCAGTGGTGGCCCGCAACACGAGCAGGTTGGCGGTTCGACCGGATCGGCAGTGCTCGACCAGTTCGGTCGCAACCTCACACTTGCCGCGCGCGAAGGCAAGCTCGACCCGGTTATCGGGCGCGAAAAAGAGGCTGAGCGCCTCATGCAGATTTTGAGCCGTCGCTCAAAGAACAACCCCGTGCTCATTGGTGAGCCTGGTGTTGGAAAGACGGCCGTTGTTGAAGGGCTTGCGCAGGCAATCGTCAAGGGTGAAGTGCCCGAGACGCTCAAAGACAAGCACCTCTACTCGCTCGACCTCGGCAGCCTTATCGCTGGTAGCCGTTACCGCGGTGACTTTGAAGAGCGCCTGAAGAAGGTCACGAAAGAGATCCGCACGCGCGGTGACATCATCGTCTTCATCGACGAGATTCACACGCTTGTTGGTGCTGGAGCGGCTGAGGGCGCAATCGATGCCGCCAGTATCCTCAAGCCCCTTTTGGCTCGCGGCGAACTGCAGACGATTGGCGCGACGACCCTCGACGAGTACCGCAAGCACTTCGAGAAAGACGCAGCGCTTGAGCGTCGTTTCCAGCCGGTGCACGTACAAGAGCCCAGCTTGCCGCACGCGATCAACATCCTCAAGGGATTGCGCGACCGTTACGAAGCACACCACAAGGTGCAGATTACGGATGCCGCAATCGTTGCCGCTGCAAACTTGGCTGACCGTTACGTGCAAGACCGCTTCTTGCCTGACAAGGCAATCGACTTGATTGATGAGGCCGGTGCTCGCTTGCGCTTGAGCATCCTCTCGAGCCCGCCGGAGTTGCGTGAGCTCGACGACAAGATCGCGGCTGTCCGCGAGCAAAAAGAGCAGGCTTCTGAAGACCAAGACTTCGAAAAAGCAGCATCGCTGCGTGATGAAGAAAAGCGTCTCTTGGGTGAGCGTTTGCGTCTGGAGAAAGAGTGGCGGTCGGGCGATGTCAACAAGCCTGGCGTTGTCGACGAGGGGCTCATCGCTGAGGTGCTTGCCCAGGCAACCGGTATTCCGGTGTTCAAGCTGACGGAAGAAGAATCCGCTCGCTTGGTGTTCATGGAAAAGGCGTTGCACCAGCGCGTTATCGGGCAGGAAGAGGCCATTTCGGCGCTCGCGAAGACGATCCGTCGTCAGCGTGCCGGCCTGAAAGACCCCAAGCGCCCCAGCGGTTCGTTCATTTTTGCCGGCCCCACGGGTGTTGGTAAGACCGAGCTTGCGAAGGCCCTCGCGGAGTTCTTGTTCGACGACGAGAGTGCCCTCATCGCACTCGATATGAGTGAGTTTGGTGAGAAGCACACGGTCAGCCGTCTGTTCGGTGCCCCTCCCGGGTTCGTCGGGTTCGAAGAGGGTGGCCAGCTCACTGAAAAGGTGCGCCGCAAGCCATTCTCGGTTGTGCTGTTCGACGAGATCGAGAAGGCTCACCCCGACATCTTCAACTCGCTCTTGCAGATCCTCGAAGAGGGTCGTCTGACCGATGGTCAGGGTCGAATTGTTGACTTCAAGAACACCGTGATCATCATGACGACCAACCTCGGTTCGTCGGCGATCGCCGGTGGTCCGGTCGGCTTCCAGATCGAGGGCAACTCGCAAACCACGTACGAGCGCATGAAGGGCAAGGTTGACGAAGAGCTCAAGCGAAACTTCAAGCCTGAGTTCCTCAACCGTGTCGACGACATCATCGTCTTCCCGCAGCTGTCGAAAGATGAACTGCGCCAGATTGTCTCGCTGTTTGCGAAGCGTCTGGGCGAGCGTTTGCTTGACCGTGACATGACGGTTGAGTTGACGGATGCCGCAAAAGACCGTCTCATCGAGATTGGTTTCGACCCGGCGCTGGGTGCCCGGCCGCTGCGTCGCGCGATGCAGCGTGAGGTTGAAGACCGTCTTTCCGAGAAGATTCTCGAGGGCGCGCTCAACCTCGGCGATCACGTTGTGGTTGATGTGGTCGATGGCAAGTTCGCCTTCACACACGGCCCGCGCGGCGAGAAGGTTGCCGTTGGCGTCAGCACGGTACCGTCGATCTCGGCAACGCCCGAGATGCTTGCCGAGTAGCATCCGCTTTCACCGTTCCGGTCTGTCGCACTTCCAGTTTTCTTCGCGAAAACGGTAGTGCGGCAGACCGGAACAGTGGGTTAAGGGGTGATTCCCTCGAGCGCAAGCTCGTCGGCGTCGCGCAAGCTCGACGGGGGCAAGAACGACAGCGCGATCGCGCCAGCCGTTGTTGCGATCGCGGCGATGATCCACACCGTGATGTAGCCGGCAAGTGGTGAGGCGGTTGTTCCGGTGTCGCCCGCGCCAAGTGCGAGGGCAAACACGGCCGAGCCCAGTGCCCCACCGATTGTGCGGAACAGGTTGGTCATGCCGCTTGCGATGCCGGTTTGGCCTGCGGGGGCAGCGGATGCCGCAACCGCTGGTGTTCCGGCAACGACCATGCCCCCGCCGGCGCCGCCCAGCACAATCGCAACAACCCACCCAGCGAGCGAGTGCGTAAAGACTAAGAAGAGCACTGCTTGCAGGGCCATGAGGCTCGCGCCGACCACGAGCGTGTTGCGCGCGCCGAAGCGTTGCACGGTTCGCGCGAAGAATACTGCCGAGATGCCCATCATGAGCACTTGGGTACCAATCATGAGCGAGACGCCAGCGGAGTCAAGACCGAAACCGTACCCAACGAGTTCTGGTTTCGTGCCCAAGTATGCGACGACGGGTACCTGCCCGCCGAGCATTGAAACGCCCAAGAGCGCAGCAGCGAGCTGAATTGGCCACATCTCGCGCGAACGCAGAACACGGATGTCGATTGCGGGTGTTGCCGCGCGCAGCTCTTGCCGGACAAACAGGGGGATGAGTGCAACCCCCAGAGCAAACAGCGCCCACACTCGCCAATCGCCCGCGCCGGTGAAGCGCACGAGCACGAGTCCGCCCATGATGATCAGCAGAATGGTTGCGAGCATTGCAAGTCCGCGACCGTCAAGTGCTCGTGCTGCACTGTGCGGTTCAGATTCCGGAACCAAGAACAGCACCGCAAAAAATACCAGGGTCACGACCGCCGCCGGAACCGTCAGCGTCAGGGTCAAAGCTCGTGTGACCGCCTCAACGCTTGCCGGGTTTACGCCCGAAATGAGCGCGTCGTGCAGGGCGGCTGATCCGCCGAGCCACGAAAACATCCGACCACCCAGCAGGGCCGCCGAGATTGCGCCGACCTCCAGGCCGACAACCAAAATGCCCGCGGCTTTGCGGGTTGCGGATGCTGCGTGACCGGTGCGCCGGCCGCGGTCGAAGACGAGCGCGATTTCTAGCGGCAGCCACACGGCAATAAACGCTTGCAGCGCCCACGCAACCATGAACGACCAGAACCCGCCTGCGAAAGCGACGGCCCACGTGGCGGCCGCGACGATACCGATCGTGAACAGCAACACTTTCTTGTGGCCGAAAAGGTCGCCCAAGCGTGCCAGCATTGGCAGTGTTACCGCGGCTACAAGTGTTTGGGCGGCCTCGAACCAGTTCCAATCGGCGTCATTGATCCCCAGGACCCGCGCGATGGGGGTGACAAGCGGCAAATAGAAGGTTTGCAGCACACCGCTGACGATCTCGACCAGGATGAGTGCCCCGACAATGCCGCCCGCAAATGCCGCAGGCGAGGCGAATCGGCGTTGTGGCACCCTCATAACTTAGCGTGCCACGTGGCGCGCGCAAGACACGAGTTAGCCGGGCAGGTGGTAGAACCAGGCGGTTGAGTCGCTGTGCTCTTCGTAGAGCGAGTACATGAGCTCGCGTTCGGCGCCGTCAGTGTTGTGGCTTGCGAAGTACACGATGGGTCCGTCATCGGTGTAATCGATGCGCGAAACCGTCATGGTGTGGTCGCGGCCGGAACCGTCTTCGCCCCAGTCGAAAATACCAACGTCGCCAACCCGCAACCGGTCGAGGTTGTCGAGCCCCGACGAAGGAATGCCAAGCGACGAAAGATAATTGTCGAGCGCCGGAACATACACCCAAGCGGATGTCGCATCACTGCGACCGAATGATGCCCAAGCGTCATCCATGGCCCAACCACGGGCCAAAAGCCCCTGACTAACGAAGTTGGCGCAGTCGCCGCCGGAGGCGTTGAAGTCACCGAACTCTGCTGTGTTGTATTCGGTTGCGTACTGGCGCATATAGGCGAGCTGGGCGTCAACATTTGCGCCGGTTTGCCACGAGCCTGCGGCCTCGTCAGCAACCCAGGCGCGGAAGTTTTCGGCATCCGCAACAACTGCGTCGCGGGCGGCTTCGACTGCGAGAACAGCATCGAAAAAGTGCTTTTCTTCAATGTTGCGCAATGTCGTGATGGCGTTCACGAGGTGCTGCTCGAGCGCAAGTTTTGCATCAGTGTGGCTTGCCAACACCGCTTCGGCTTCGATCGCGGCTGCTTCTGCCTGCTCGCGCCAGTCGGTCGGCACAACGACTTCGGGCACAAATGCTACGACCTCGGATGCGGCGACGTCTGCGTCAAATGTGGACTTGGCACTTGCCGCACTCCCCATTGCGCCGCGTAACTGTTCGGCGGTAGAGGCTTCGGGCTGCGAGGCGACGACGAGCGCGAGTGGTTCGGCTTCGGAGGCGACGATTGCAGTGCGTTCGCTCAAGCCTTCTGCGACGATGAAAACCGATGCCCCAAGGGCCAAGGCTGAAGCACCGCAAAACGCACTTGCAAGAACAGTGCTGAGGGGTTGCCGGCGCAGCTTGAGGGGCTCACGTCGAAGAAGGATCACTCAACGAAGGTAACGAATCGACCTGAGAAATCGTTGTGCGACCGCAAAAATACCGCGACCGTCGTAGGCTTCTGTTGTGCAAGATTGCGTGATCCGACCGGCGCTGGCTACTGACGTGCGCGCTATTTCGCGTCTCATGCAGCCGCTCGTGCACAAGCGCATCCTGCTTGGCCGCAGCCTGGTTGTGCTGTATGAGTCAGTGCAGCAGTTTGTTGTTGCCGAAGTTAACGGCGAAGTGATCGGATGCGGGGCCCTGCACGTCATGTGGGAAGATCTCGGTGAAATCCGTTCGCTGATTGTGCGTGACGACTTCTTACACAAGGGTGTTGGGCACCGTATTGTTGAGCAACTCGTGAAGGATGCTCGCACGCTCGCACTGCAGCGACTGTTCTGTCTGACGTTTGAAACCGGATTTTTTGGTAAGCACGGCTTCGAACCGATCGGCGAGGCGATTGTCGACCCCGAAGTCTATTCGCAATTGCTCGTGAGCCCCGATGAGGGCATCGCTGAGTTTCTGGATCTCGCGCACGTCAAGCCGAACACGCTCGGCAATACGCGCATGATCAAGCTTCTCTAGGGTGGGTCAATCTCGCGGAGAAAGCTCATCCTCGCGGAAAGAATCCGCAGTATTCTCCGCCAGGGTGGAGATTCTCCGCGAGAGTGGAAGAGCGCCTATCGCTCGAGCACCTTCAACAGTTCGGCCGGGGATGCCTGCATCGGGTGCGGGCCGGCGATGTCGATGAACACCGTTTCGATCTTGTCGAAATGATCCGATAAGAAGTTCTTCAGCCACTCGGGGGAGTAGATCCCCACACCCTTGGGGAGATTTGCCGGCTTATTCTTCGCGTCGCTGAACAACAACAGTGCGAGTTTTCCGGTCTTCGGGTCGCGGTACGTCCACACAACCCCCTGGGCGAGCGGATTGTCGCTCTCGCCGTGTTTCATGAGCGGCACGATTGTGTTGCCGTGTCGCAACGCAAGGGCCACGCCCGCGGCATCGTTCTTCTCAAGCGCTTGCGCGAGTGCCTCTGAACGATACTCCTTGTTCATACTTCAAGGCTATCGCGGGCTACTCGTTCCAGACTCCGAAATCAGCAGGCTTGTCGGCCGGAAGATTGGCGATGCCAACATCCAGGCGGTAGAAGCCCGCGGGGGCTTGCTCACGGTCGCCGCCGGTGCACGTTTCTGCGCTCGAACGCATCCGATCCCACTGCAACAGCGGATCGGTGCGCACAACTTGACCGGGTTCAAGCGTGACGATTTGGTCGGATGGCCCGACCTGGCAGTCGGTTGAGCGCCACCACACGTCGTTACCCGAGCTGATCGTGAATGACTGCGTTGCCGTGCCGATGTTGATCGAACACGCGGTGCCGATTTGGCTGGTGACTTGGATGCCGAGCTCGGCTGGGGCGCCGGGGCCAAAGTCGGTTGCGCTCGTCAGCGCCTCGATGTGAACATCATCCGCGCCGCACTTTGGCGGAACCGCTGATGAGGGCGCAGGGGTTACCTGCAGTGCCGGGGGAATCGTCTCGCCCGTGCGGGGGTGTTCGGTGACAATCGGCAATGTGCTTCCGCTCGGCGTCGGGGTCTGACCGCCTTGGCTCGGTTGTGACGCTTTCCAAATACCCCACGCCGCCGCGCCGATGAGCGCCAGTGCCAGCAACAGCAATACGCCGGCAACGATGCGGCGTCGCCGATAGACCCGACGTGAAACCGTGCGCGTTGCGCCAGTATTTACCGTGCGGACGCTGCCGGTATCAGACGTCTGGGGGCGCTGCTGTTGTCGCCTGGACCCAGACCCAGTTGGGGTTGACATTTTTCTAGCGTATTTGTCTCCCGCGTCGGGTCGTGGATCCCACGCCGGGTTCAGTTCTGCGCAGCTTGCCGTACCTCAGCGATTGCGGTGACAAGCGTCTTGAGCTGGTCATCAACGAGGCGCTTGTAGCCCAAGCGTGTCGCCTCTTGGCGGCGCTGCGCGGACTGGGTGACGGGGCGAATTTCGCCCGCGAGGCTCAGCTCACCGATTGCGGCGAGGTCGCGCGGTATCGCTCGATCGCTGGTTGCGCTCGCGAGTGCGAGGGCGATTGCCAAGTCGGCTGCTGGCTCGGTGAGTTTCACACCGCCAACCGTTGAGACATAAACATCTTTATCGCTGAGCTTGATGTGTCCGCGCCGCTCGAGAATAGCGAGCACCATCGCGACACGAGACGAATCGAGCCCATTGACGACGCGCCGCGGGTTCGGGGCCGTGTTTGACACGACAAGAGCCTGAATCTCAACCGGCAGTGCGCGGCGCCCCTCAAGTGCGATTGCCACACACGTGCCTGGGGTGGCTTCACCGTGCGAAAGAAACAGCGCGGATGGGTCGGGAACCTCGACAATTCCGGTGCCGGTGTTTTCGAAGCATCCGATTTCGTCGGTTGGGCCGAACCGGTTCTTGAGCGTGCGCAAGAACCGCAGACTTGTTTGCCGGTCGCCTTCGAAGTGGCAGACAACATCGACGAGGTGCTCGAGCATGCGCGGACCCGCGACCTGGCCGTCTTTTGTGACGTGCCCGACGAGGATCAGCGCAACCCCCCGGTCTTTCGCGACACGCAAAAGTGTTGCGGCAACGTCGCGCACTTGGGCGGGCATGCCCGCGGCCGAGTCGATCATGCTCGACGTAACCGTCTGCACCGAGTCGACGATGATCAGTTGTGGGGCGACGTCGTCGATATGCCCCAGGATTGTGGCCAAATCGGTTTCGCTCGCCAAAAACAGGCTGTCGTGCAGGGCGCCGGTGCGCTCGGCACGCAGACGCACTTGCGCGAGCGATTCTTCGGCCGAAACGTACAGCACCGTTTCGCCGGTCTGAGCCGAGCGTGAAGCAACCTCGAGCAGCAGCGTTGATTTGCCGACGCCTGGCTCGCCGCTGAGCAAAATGACCGCCCCCGGTACGAGTCCGCCGCCAAGCACCCGGTCGAATTCGGCAACACCCGACGAACGCCGTGGGGAATCTTTCGTGCTGATTTGGGTAATCGGAACTGCGCGTTGTGTTGGGGTAACCGGGGCGACGCTGCGTGATTCGGGCTTGAGCCCGACTTCGGCGACGGTTCCCCACTGCTGGCACTCGCCACAGCGGCCGACCCATTTTGCGGCTTGCCAACCGCACTCACTACACACGTAGCCGAGTTGTGGTGTGGTTCGTTTTGAGGCCATGCACCAAATCTAGCTTCGAGCACTGACACCGCAACATCCGCCCCGCCATCCTCGCGGAGAAACCCCATCCTCGCGGAGGATTCAGCGAAATCTATCCGCCACAGTGAGGATTCTCCGCGGCAGCGAGCTCGTCGAAGGGATTATTCACGGCTCGGTTTGACCCGCGTGTCAGCGAGCCGTGAAAAACTCGTTGTATGGCTACGCGCCCGACCTATTCGCCTATCTCGAGCTACTCGCGAGTGCAGATTCTGCACGAGCTGCAGCAGAGCTCGAAAGCGACGATTAACGACCTGTGCGAAGTGACAGGGCTCCACCCGAACACGGTTCGTGAGCATATTCAACGGCTCATCGATGGCGGCTATGTTGTCTCCGAGGTCGAGAACCGCAAGACGCGTGGCCGTCCGCGCATGTTCTACAGTGCCGCCGACGGTGTGCAAGCTGAACCCAGCGAGGTCGCCACACGCAAAGCGGCCGCGGCTGCCGTGCGCGGCGATACTTTGCGCAAGCTCTTTCCGGGTACAGCACACGAGCTTGATGAAGCATCCGAACACCAACTTGATGCGCTCGTCGAGCACCTCGAAGAGTCGGGGTTTGCGCCCATCGTCGACGAAGAACACCTCACCCTTGACTTGTCGCCGTGCCCGCACGCGTCATCCGACCCCGAGCACCGCGGCACGCTGTGCAGCGTGCACTTGGGGCTCATGGACGGCGTCATGGCCGCAGCCGGTGGCCCGTTGCAAACCGATTTTGTTTGCGAATCCAAGAACCAAACTGATTGCACTGTGCAGCTGACGCTGACAAAACGACCCGCAGCGGATGCTGCAGAAAGAACGAAACATGGAGTGGCTTGATCCGCTCGCGCTCGCGCGCTGGCAATTCGGCTTGACGACGGTTTACCACTATCTGTTTGTTCCGCTGACGATTGGCATGTCGCTCGTCGCAGCGATTTTTCAAACCGCCTGGGTGCGCACCGGCAAGCTTGAATACCTGCACCTGACGCGCTTTTTCGGCAAGCTCTTCCTCATTAACTTCGCGATGGGTGTTGTCACCGGTATCGTGCAGGAGTTCCAGTTCGGCATGAACTGGTCTGACTACTCCCGTTTCGTCGGTGACGTCTTTGGTGCACCGCTGGCATTCGAGGGGCTCCTGGCGTTTTTCCTTGAAGCGACCTTCATTGGTTTGTGGATCTTCGGATGGAACAAGCTCTCACCCAAAGTGCACCTGATGACGATTTGGGCGGTCGCAATTGGTACGACCCTTTCGGCCTACTTCATCATCGCCGCCAACGCGTTTATGCAAAACCCAATCGGGTACACCTACAACGCAGAAACCAACCGTGCTGAGCTGGTTGATTTCCCGGCACTGCTTACGAACCCGGTAGCGCTCGCAGCCTTCCCGCACACGATTTTCGGTGCGTGGATGGTCGCTGCGGCCGTGGTTATCGCCGCAGCCGCATGGCACATCTCGCGCGGTCAGTTTGTTGACACGCTGCGTCCGGCGCTGAAGTTCGGCCTCTGGTCAATGATCATCTCGATGGTGCTCGTGGTCATTTCCGGTGACGCACTGGGTATTGCGATGTACAACAGCCAGCCAATGAAGATGGCCGCAGCAGAAGCAACCTTCAACACTGTTTGTGGAAAGGATGCTTCGTTCAGCCTCTTTACCCTTGGAACGCCCGACGGCAAGAGCGACCTGTTCAGTATTCGAGTTCCGTATTTGCTCTCGATCCTGTCGACCCACAGCTTGGACGGCTGTGTGCACGGCATTAACGACCTGAACGCCGAGTACCTGGTTACCTACGCTGACACCGGCATTACCGACTTCGCCCCGACGCTTTGGGTAACGTACTGGAGCTTCCGCTGGATGATGGGTCTGGGCATCCTCTCAACCGTCATCGCTGCGGTAGGTCTGTGGGTCACGCGCCAGAACGCCAAGAACCCACCGGCAAAGTGGATGTGGAAGGTTGCGATCTGGAGCTTCCCGCTCACCCTGTTCGCCAACATCTTTGGTTGGGTCTTTACCGAGCTGGGCCGTCAACCGTGGATCGTGTTCGGGCTCATGTCCACTCGCGACGGCGTCTCGCCGGGCGTGAGCGGTGTCGAAGTGCTCATTTCGCTGATCGCATTCACGCTCGTCTACGGTGCGCTCGCAGTTGTCGAGTGGCGCCTCATCGTCAAGGCTGTGCAGAAGGGCCCTGACGTGAGCGAGGTGCCAGCAGGGGCATCCGATTCTGATTCCGATTCAACTGGCAACGGTGTCGGCCAAGTGCCGTCGGTTGTCTACTAGGAAGTGAGCAGGTAATGGAACTTTCATTTCTCTGGTTTTGGATTGTCGGATTCTTCTTCATCGGGTACTTCGTGCTCGACGGATTCGATTTTGGTGTCGGCATGGCGCTGCCGTTCCTCGGCAAGAAAGATGACCTCACTCGTCGTCAGGTGATCAACACAATCGGCCCCGTGTGGGACCTCAACGAGACCTGGTTGATTGTCGCGGGTGCGTGTTTGTTCGCGTCGTTCCCCGAGTGGTATGCGTCGCTGTTTAGCGGCTTCTACCTGGCGTTGTTGTTGATTCTTGTGGCGCTCATCGCGCGCGGTGTTTCGTTTGAGTACCGCCACCAGGGCCGCTCACCCGAGTGGCGCGGCGCGTTCGACAAGATGATTTTCTGGGGCTCGCTGCTGCCAGCCCTGCTGTGGGGTGTTGCATTCGCAAACATCGTTCGCGGCGTACCACTTGATGCGAACCACATCTACACCGGTACCTTGTTTACCCTGCTGAACCCGTACGGTTTGCTCGGTGGCCTCACCCTGGTTGGGCTGATGTTCGTGCACGGGCTGGCGTTCATTCGCCTCAAGACCGATGGGCAATTGCGGGCGGATGCTGCAGCACTCCTGCGCAAAGTCGCGCTGCCGGTTATCGTGATCGCGGCTGCGTTCGTGGTGTGGACGATCGTTATCGCCGCCGGTCGCGAAGCGCCGCTGCTGTGGCTTGTGATCGCGCTCGGTGTGATCGCAGCCGTGTGCCTCATCGGCCTCGTGCTGTTCACGTTGCGCGACCGCGACGGGTTCGCGTTTGCTTCGGGTGTTGGCATGATGATTGCCGCTGTTGCGATGCTGTGGAGCGCACTGTTCCCGTACGTGCTGCCCTCAACGATCGACCCAGCCTTCTCGCTCACGATCGACAACGCATCCTCGACGCACTACACGCTCACAATCATGACGTGGGTCGCCGTGCTTTCAATGCCGCTCGTGCTGGCATACCAGGCGTGGACGTATTGGGTATTCCGCAAGCGCATCACGCGCACCGAGTTGCAGGCCGCAGCCGAACTGCAAGACGCTGCACACTAGACCACTGGCGGCGGGTTGGGGGACCTGCCGCCAGTGCACCTTTGTCGTTGCGACGCCACCTGGGCTGCTGGTGAGGTTGAAATATGAAACCGCTTGATCCGCGACTGGTACGCCGCGTTCCCGCGGTGCGCGGGTACCTCGTGGCATCCGCGCTGATTGCTCTCGCGCAGACGGCGGTTATTGTTGCGATCGCGTGGCTGCTGACCGACGCATTGACCTCGGCGTTCGAGTCGCGTTTGCAACCGCGGACGATCGGTTTGTTGTGTGTTGCGGTGCTTGCGCGTGCGGGGCTGCTGTGGCTCAACGAATTCCTTGGGGTGCGGGCTGCCGCGGCGACGTGCGCAAGCTTGCGTGACGAACTGTTCGATGCGGTCGAGAAACTGGGACCGGGGTGGTTGGCAAACAAGTCGGATGCCGCGCTCGCGGTGACCGCGACGCGCGGCCTCGAAGCGCTCGAGCCGTATTTTGCGAAGTACATTCCGTCGCTCATCTCAACAGCTGTGACGGTGCCGGTTATCGCTGCGGTTATCTGGTTGACCGATTGGCCGAGTGGGTTGACGGTTGCGATCACGTTGCCGCTGATTCCGCTGTTCATGGTGCTCATTGGGATGACAACACGTACGGCGCAGGAAAAGCAGTTCTCGATTCTGCAGCAGCTTGCGGCACGCTTCGCTGACACGGTGCAGGGCCTTTCGACGCTGCGCGTGTTCGGCCGCGAAGCAAAGGCTGTCGGGGGCATCCGATCTGCTGCCGATGATTACCGACGCGAAACCATGAAGGTCTTGCGGCTGTCGTTCGCTTCGGGGTTTGCGCTTGAGTTGCTTTCGTCGATCGCGGTCGCGCTCGTTGCGGTTTCGATCGGGTTCCGGCTGCTTTCGGGCGATCTGGCGCTCGTTGTTGGATTGTTTGTGCTGTTGCTTGTACCGGATGCGTTCTTGCCGGTGCGCCAGGTGGGGGTGCAGTTTCACGCGGCGGCCGAGGGCGTTGCCGCGACGGAGGGAATCTTCGAAGTGCTCGAAGCGGCCGAGGGCGTGGCACCACCCGCGTTGGCTTTGGGGAGCGTTTCGGATGCCGAGTCTGAAGCTGGCGCTGAAGTGCGTTTCGACGAAGTCGCCGTCGAGCGTGACGGCCAGCCGCTCGCACCGGTTTCGTTCACAGCAAAACCCGGCACTGTGACGCTGATTTCTGGGCCCTCCGGTGCAGGAAAGTCGAGCCTGTTCGCGGCGCTTCTCGGCTTCGCGCCCTACCGTGGCACGATTTCGGTTGCCCCGGCCGACGCGATCGCCTGGGCGGGTCAGCGCCCAGGACTCATCGCGGGCACGATCGCCGACAACGTTTCGCTCGGCGCCGAAGGCACAAGTGACGATTTGGTTGTGCGTGCGCTCGAACAGGCTGGCGCCAGCGAGCTTGACCCCGCAACCGAGCTGGGCGCACAGGGGGCCGGGCTTTCGGGCGGCCAGGCGCAACGTGTTGCCGTTGCCCGCGCGCTGCACTTTCTGCTCGCCGGGCGCGCTACCGTGCTGGCCCTCGATGAGCCATCCGCTGCGCTCGACCCCGAAACCGAGGCGCAACTCTGGTCGAACGTACGCGCAATCGCCGACCAGGGTGCAACCGTGCTGCTGATTTCGCACCGTGATTCGGCAGGCCACATCGCCGACCAGATCGTGCAGCTTGCACCCGTTGTGGCAGGGGCCGCGGATGTCTAGCCAAACGACCCCTGAACAGATCTTGCGCCTCGCGATGCCGTCGTGGCGTCGCTTTTTACCGGGCCTCATTTGGGGTACGGTGTCTGCGCTTGCGGGGGTGTGTCTGCTTGGCGTCAGCGCGTGGCTCATCGTGAAGGCGAGCATCGTTGACACGCTCGTGCCGTTGAGCATCGCGGTTGTTGGCGTGCGATTTTTTGCCGTGACGAGAGCCGTGACGCGGTATCTCGAACGTCTCGCCAGCCATGACGCTGCGCTGCACCAGCTGGCCGATGTTCGTGCGGGGGTCTTGCAAGCGTTGATTCCCCAAGCGCCGGGCGGACTCGGCGGGAAGCGCCGCGGCGAAGTGCTTTCCGCCGTTATCGACGACGTCGACAACCTGCAGAACCTGCCGTTGCGAGTTGTGCAGCCGCTTGCCGTCGGTGCAGTCACCAGCATCATCGCGGTTGTCGTGGTGAGCATGATCGATTGGCGAGCCGGGCTCACGCTGCTCGCGTGTCTGCTCATCACAGGAGCCGTCGCCGTGTGGGCCGCATGGATTTACGGGGCTCGCGCCGAACGCGCCATTTCTCCGGCCCGAGCTGAACTTGCCGCCCTCACGGTCGACTCGCTTGGCTCGGCCGAAGTGCTACGCGCATTCGGTGTGCAGTCTGAGTGGCGCACGCGCCTGAAAGCTGCCGACGCCGAACTCCGGCGAGTCACAACACGAAGTGCGCTGACCGGCGCGCTCGCGGCGGCGGTTGTTTCGCTCGGGGCTGGTGCAGCATCCGTTCTTGCTTTGCTGGCCGCCGCTCCTCAGCTGGCGCTGACCGACCCACCCGCGCTCGCGGTTGTTGTGCTCGTGCCGATGGTGGTTTTTGAAGTCTTCGGTGGTGTGCCGCCAGCCGCTTCGGCATGGCGCAGTGTTCGCGCTTCGGCCGAGCAGTTGGCTGCAGTTGTGGCCCCGACCGGCACCGAAGTTGTAACCGGGCAATCGGATGCTCCGGCCGGCTCGGCCGTCGCATCGAGCACCCCGGAAACAACGTCGGCGCCCGCGCTGCGCTTGCGGGGAGTTGCCGCTGACTGGCCGAATCAAACCTCCGCCCTCAAGTGTGTTGACCTTGACCTTGCACCCGGCGAACGAGTGCTTGTGCAGGGCCCGAGTGGTGCCGGCAAATCGAGCCTCGCGAATGTTCTGGTTGGGTTCTTGAGCCCGCGCGCGGGTGAGTACACCGTTGGCGGCGTACCGATCGAAGCCCTCGGCGATGACGTGCGCAAAACAATTGGTCTGTGCGAACAGCAACCGTGGCTGTTCGACCTCGACATCCGGCAAAACCTGCTCTTCGCGAGTGACCAGGCCGCCGATGCAGAACTGCTCCAGGTGCTTGAACGCGTGGGACTGAAAACGTGGGCCGATCAGCGTGGCGGGCTCGACGCGCGCGTCGGTGAACGCGGCGCCCTTGTCTCCGGTGGCCAGGCGCAGCGCATCGCACTCGCCCGCGCGCTGTTGCGTGACTTCGACGTGCTCGTGCTCGATGAGCCCACCGCCGGGGTGGATGCGGAAACATCCGATGCGCTCATGCGCGACATGCTTGACGCCGCACACGGCAAGAGCGTGTTGCTCATTTCGCACGTTGATCCGCCAGCTGGCACGATCGATCGCATCGTGCGATTGCGTGAGGGTGCGACTGTCGCGTCGTAGTCTCTATCGCTCCACCGCGGCGCGCTCGCGCGCAATCTCGTCACGAATGGTGGCAAGAATGCGTTCGGCGGCGCCGGGCGAGCCGAACGCATTCTCAGCATTCGCGCGCTGAACTTCGGCGAGCGGGTCGCCGTCTTGCAACGCGTTGAAGGCAGCCACGACACCAGCGACGTCAGTCACGTGATGCGCGCCCTGTGCGAACTGCTGCCCGGCTTCGTTGAACGCGATGTGGCCGGCGCGATCAAGCCAAATGATCGGTTTGCCTGCGACTTGCGCTTCGATCATCATGCTCGGCGAATCGGTAACAACAACATCGCTCGCGGCCAGCGGCGCCGCATAGTAGCCGTGCCAGACGCCCGTGTTTGGTAGGTCTTGCCACCGCGCAAGCCACGCTTCGAACGCCTCGGGTGTGAGGGGGCTTTGTTCGCGGGCGAACGTCTCCAACAGCAGCGGATGATACGTAAAAACAAACTCCACATCGGGGCGGCTGATCGCCCACGCGAGCATTTCGTCGCACACAGCCGGGAACGTACCGAAGTCGTTCCAGTTCGACAGGATCGAGTGGTGCGCTGACCAAAGCACGCGGGGCGCCGTGGCATCCGATTTGATCGGCCAGTGCGGCTGGGTCGCGCGCAGGTAGTCGGCTTTCGGGTGACCCGCGACCCGGAATTGGCGTCCGCCCAGCAGCGGGGCACGCTGGGCTGATTGCAGCGCCTCGTCGTTTGCTACGAACACGAGCCAGCACGCACGGTGCCATGCGGTGTCGAGTGCTGTGTTGGTGTGCGCAGCATCCTCGACCGTGTTGGTGACGATGTTGACCATTTCGTATGGCACGAGAATGGGCCGAGTCCATGCGAGCGATGTCGTGCTGAATTGCTCGGGCACATCTTTGTCCCACTGGCTTTGCCGAATCACGATGTCAGGGTCGAGCGCCCGTAGCAGGTCGTCGGCAGAGTCAACTGCAGCGTCGGTGAGCCGTAAGTGTGAGATACCAAGCTCGACGAGCGCCTCGTGCGTGTGTTGTTCACCTCGGGCACCGCCGAAGCCACCGTAGTGCTGCGGGATTGAAACCACGATCGGGTCAAAATCGGATGCCCCAAGCATCAACAAATATAGTTCGTCGAGGCTCGCCCAAACTGCGTCATTGTGCACCAGGAACACGACGCGGGTGGGGTTGGTTCGCAGTCCGAGTCGGCGGGTCGTGTGAGCCGCCAAGTTGTTTGCGGCGAGGGCGACATTTCGCACCGTTTCGTGATCAGCCGCTATGGTTTCGAACATCTCCGAAACCCATTTGCGAAAGTCGGCGATGTCGTCTCGGGTGCCGGCGAGCTCTTCCGACGTCCACTTACGAAAATCAGCGGTGTCATCGCGTGCGCCCTGGAGCTGGGCAGCATTGCTTTCGGCTGTTGCGTTCGCCGATCGAACGCCCTGAATCAGCTCTCGCAGCTTTGCGATGATGTTCGTTGGCATGACAACGACTCTACGGCAACGGCCGTTCCGACCGTCAAGCCGGGGCGACGGTGGTTTCGTGCGGTGTCACCTGCTCGGGTTTCGGATTGAAACCGATGCCGGCGAAGAGTCGACCGGTGATTTTGTTACGGATGCTCCAGGGAACCCGTCCGCGGTGCATCAGAATCTGCACCCGGGCAAAGAAGCGCAAATATGCCATGAGTGACTCGTGGTGCAAGTGGTAGGAGGCTTCGTTGCGAGCACCGTATTCGAACTTCCACAGCGTCGCTTCGTCGATCGTTGAGAAGTCGGGTGCGTAGTTTGTTGGGGTGTCGTGGTACGCACGCGAGTCGAGCACGCACACGCCGGGGCCGATGCCATTGATCGCCATTTTTGCGTAGGCAGCATCGTCGAACCAGATGAAGTATTCGCGCATCGGCAGTCCGATGCGCTCGAGGGTCTCTCGAGGGTACAGCGCCGAAACAAACGAGCACGTGTGCACGGGAACGGCCTGTTGCCCTTTTACGAGCAGTCCCGCCCACTTCCAGTCTGCGGGCGCGATGTTCATCTCGGCGATCTCATCTTCTTTGTGCATGATGAGTGAGCACGCCCACGGCAGTCCGCCTTGAATCTGTTTTGCTCCGTTGAAACCCGCGACAAGCTTCTCGAGCGCGTCGGGATATGGGTAGCAGTCGTCATCCATAACCCACACGAAGTCGGCGCCCAGTTCGTAACCGCGCTTCATGCCGGTCGCGAAACCGCCCGCACCACCGGTGTTTTCGGTGAGGTACGTGATGTCGAGCGATGGCTCGTCGAGCGATTGCAGATATTCTTTTGTGCCATCCGTTGACGCATTGTCGACGACGACGATCCACGCAGCTGGCGTGGTTTGGCCCAGCAAGCTACTGAGCACGGTTTTGAGTTTTTCGAGCCGGTTGTAGGTAACGACGACTGCGGCAACGCGCTGTGACACTGTGTATCCCTCAGATCTATCGGATGCTACGACTTGCGCCGGAACGGACGCAAAAGCGCTTGCTTGCTGCGCGACATTGCTCGGCGAACGGTTTCTTGGAACGAGTAGTACCGTACGGTTTCTTCGATGTATTTCGACAGGTACAGCAGTCCGCCGATACCGTTCTTGTCGACGTACGCTTGCAGTTCGCGGTCGCGCACGAGGCGGTCAAACTGCAGGTGGTCTTTCCCGCCGGCGAAGAGGCTGTTCGAATGCGAGCCGTTCGCGTGTGGACGCTGGTGCCAAAACGCCAGCGGCCGCTCACCGACGTAGAGCACCTTGCCGTGCTGTACGAGGCGCAAGTGGAATTCCCAGTCGCCGACCGCGAGTAGCGCCGGGTCGTACCATCCGATTTCGTCGTACACCTTGCGACGTACGAGCAGCGAGATCGGCACGAAGCGGTTGGTGGGCAGCAGGTCGTAGAGGGTGATTTGCTCACCCGGTGGAACCCATGGGCCACGGCTGAGCTCGTTTACGGTGTTGCCGTCGAGCTTTTCGATGATCACTTCGGTGCGAGCGGTCGCGGCGACAGCTTCTGGGGCTTCGTCGAGCGCGCGCACCATGAGTTCGAGGAACTGTGGGTCCCACGTGTCGTCGTCGTCGTGCACGACAACGAAGTCGCCGTCGGCTTTTTGTGCACCGAGGTTGGCGGCTGCTTCCATCGAGCCGGTGCCGCCGGAAACGTGGATCGCTTCAGCGCGACCGCTGAAACGGTCTTTGCGTTCTTCGAGGAGGGCATCGACGGGAGCGGATGCTCCGCCGTCGTTGACGATGATTAGGCGCCAGTCGGTGAACGTCTGATCGAGCACGTCATCGAGAGCGCGTTGCAGCAGGATTGCGCGGTCTTTTGTACGAGTGACAATTGTGACGCGCGGTGCTTGCTTTGCGGGTGTCTTTTTAGTGGTGGGCACGATGCCCAATTTTACGGTGTGCCGGCTGAGGATCGGCCCAGCACTGAGGCGATTCGCGCGCGGCGCATTGGTGTCGTAAACTATCCCACGGTGACGTGTCCGAGCGGCCGAAGGTGCAACACTCGAAATGTTGTGTAGGTTCACCCCTACCGTGGGTTCAAATCCCACCGTCACCGCCACGAAACAGCCCCGTAATTCCAAGGGAAACTAAGGAAATGCGGGGCTTTTTCATGCCGTGATAACAGCCGGTGATAACACTTCACAAAAGTCGAGCACGATCTAAAGCATCCGCGACGTCGTCAAGGTCGTCTTCAAACAGCGCGCCATAAGTATCCAACGTCATCGCCGCCGTCTTATGGCCGAGCATCCGCTGCACCGCTTTTACGTTCGCCCCGGCACTGATCGCCAACGATG
Source organism: uncultured Microbacterium sp. (assembly GCA_964616805.1). Classification (GTDB taxonomy): domain Bacteria; phylum Actinomycetota; class Actinomycetes; order Actinomycetales; family Microbacteriaceae; genus Microbacterium. The sequence continues at coordinate 47,968 of CAZTUC010000007.1, forward strand.
CCGCTGTATGTCTGAAGTCGTGCGGCGTCACACGCGGGAAAACATCACAGTCGACGTCGCCGCGTTCCTCTGCCGCCTTCACGTCGGCCGCCTGAAGCCGATCAACCGCAGCTTGAAGCCAACCGTTTTGCGAGTTCGGCAAGTTCATGTGACGCGCGCCCATGTGGAAGACGAGAGCGTCACGCGACCGGTCTTTCGTGCGCGCCTCCATCACCGGGGCCAAGAAACGCGGATACGGCACCGAACGTCGCTCATGCGTCTTTGGCGTGCCGACGATGACCTCGCCGTTCACCATGACCGCGTTCTCTTCGACCGTCACGCGGCGTCGCTCGACGTCGACATGCTTCACCCGCAGCCCCGTCGCTTCACCCCAACGCAAACCCGTATAGGCCAGGAAGTAGACAAGATCGGGTTGTGTGGACTCTTCAGCGAGCCGTGTGACCTGAGCGTGCGTCAGGTAAACCCGGGGCTTATCCGTTTTGCGTGGCAACGTCACGCCCCGCGCTTTATTGACCGGCAGCTTCGCCCGGTCGAGGATTGCCACAAGAACACCGTGGGCCCGCAACACCGTTGTTGCGCTCTTCTTCGCCGCGAGGTCTGAAACCCAATCTTGAACCTCGTCTTGCTCAATACCCCCAACAGCCCGACGCCCCCACTTCGGGCGAACATGCACCCGCCAGGCCGACTCGAGCGACCGCCAGGCCGACGGCTTCATAACCGGCTTCTGTGACTTCAGCCACGCTTCGCCGACGTCGTCAACGGTCCTACGACCCTTCGACGGCGCAACCAGCACCCCGTCACGCTTCGCCACGGTGACGCTCGCCTCGAAATCTTCCGCGTCTTTTTTCCGCACGAAACCGCGCTTCATAACCTGCCGATTATCCGCGCCACGGTAAGAAACGAGATAACGCTTCGCCCCGCTCTTCAACGTGTAAGGGTGAACGCTACCCATCGTTCAGGCGTTCCTTCTCAGCCTTCATCGCCTTCAGCACCGCCTCAGTCAAAGGCCCGCGCGGGCTCGGCGTCGAAACTTCCATCGCAATCGCCACGTCGCCGCTCGCAATCGCCCCCGGCGTCTGCCGCAACAAAGGCCCACTCACGAAACCCTTGTCGACCTCGTGCAGCTGCTCAGCGTTATCTGCAACCCTCGCCAGCGACACCATGGCTTCGCCGTATGCCATCGCCGACGTTTCAAGGTTGCGTCGAGCCTCTTCGAACCGTGCGCCCGCAGCAACAACCGGCGTGCGCTCTTCGTCGAGCCCGAGCAACGCAGCGGGGGAAGTGTCGAGCGCCTGAGCGATAGCTATCAACTCGGCAGCGAGCACCCGTCGTCTGCCTTGCTCGATCTTGTAAATGGTTTGTTGCCTGAAGCTCGCGTCGCGGTTCTCTGGTGTGCCGAGCCGTGCGGCAACACGCGCGGCTAGTTCCTCTTGTGACATGGGCGCGGCTTCCCGTGCCCCCTTGATTCGGCGCGCTATTTCGTCGTCATGGACTCCCATAAATCAAGAATAAACCAAATCGGCGTGGCGCGGCCAAGCCACGCTGCATAAACCATGTTAGTCTGAAGTCATCAAACCAGAAAGGTGTAAACATGGAAAGCCCAACCCTCGCGCCATACCTGAAGCCCGAGCAAGTCTGCGAAATCGTGCCAGGCATGACAAAGGCCAACCTCGCGCAGCTGCGATTCAAAGGCATCGGGCCGAAGTTCCTGAAGCCCATGCCCCGCGTGGTGATCTACCGCCGATCCGACGTGATCGCGTGGCTCGAAGGCTCCGAGCGAACCACAACCGCCGAGGTTGCGTAATGACTCAAGCCAAACAGAAAGCCCCCGCCAAGCAGCAACTTGACGAGGGCAACAAACCGACAACCAACAACCAGTTAGGAAATCAGATCATGAACAATCTTACAGCCACCGAGCCCGCAGTCTCCGACTACAACGGCTTTACCAGCAGCTTCCTCGACGACATGAGCGTCGGTGAATTGGCCGAGCGTGCCCGCAGCCTCAGCGTTCCGGTATCGAGGCTCTACACGCGCCTCGAGCAACTACAGGCCGAAGTTGCCCGCGTCGAGCGATACGTCGAAGAAGTGAAAGCTCGGCCCACGCTCTGCCACTCATGCGGCACAGAAATTCCGGTTGACGCGGGTGACGGTGTATGCGGCCAACAAGCGCCAAAGACTGCGCGGCACCCCGAAGCGAAGTCTTGCGCTCTGCCACAAGGCCACCCCGAGCAGTTCCATCGAGACAGCCTCAAGATCAATCACGATTCAACGCAGTTTTGGGCAGAGGTGAACTAATGACAATCACCGCGAACCACGCCCCAGACGCCCGCTACGACTCGGTCACGATCGCAGCCGGGCACTACACCGAAGACAACAGCCCATGGATTGAGCTACTCACCGCCGACGACGTCGAGATGATTCGGATACACCCCGACAACGCAATGGATGTCGTGAACGCGATTCTTCACGCGCTCATAGCACTCGAGCAAGCGCGAACCGTGCGTCGACCGCCTGGAACCGACGACCAGCTTCGGCAGCTCGACGATTGACCCCTGGGGGCTCGGCGTTCGCGTCGGGCCCCCGAACCCAACTTTATTCAACGGTGTGCACATTCGAAAGGAACCTTATGAGCATGGAGGCATATCGCTGGGCGCTCACATGGAACGGTTTATCGTCACCCCAAAAATTCGTGCTCGTCATGATCGGCGACCACTACAACGAAGATGTTCACCGAGCCTGGCCAAGCATCGAACGACTCGCCAACGAAACCGCCCTGAGCCGACGGACCGTCATCCGCGCCATTCAGGTGCTCGAAGAAGAAGGCCTTGTTCAGGTTGAGCCATGGGTCCGTGCTGACCATGGTGGCAAGCTCACGAACCGCTACTGCCTTCCTGGGTACGATTCCAGATCGGTTTGCGCGAAGCACCTGCCAGTCGTTGCCGAAAAGACCTTCGACCATAACGGCAACGTCACCTATGACACGACCCCGCACTGGTTGAAGTACGACGAGGAGATGTCAGGCTATGCCGCAGCGTAGGGGTAGTGACAGAGAGTCACTAATGGTTGTGGATAACTACCCCGTTACCCCCATCCGAGACTCAGACCATAGGTGTCACAGAGTCACTAGGGGTAGTGACACAGAGTCACTAGGGGTAGTGACACAGAGTCACCGGGGTAGTGACAGAGAGTCACCTAAACCCTTAATAGAACCCTTAGCTGAACCCTTAGACCATCCATACAGCGTCGAATTCTTCGACGACGACACATTCAAAGCAACATGCACGCGCTACAGCCAGGGGGATGCCATGACCGAGCCGTACCAGGTACTACGCCTATGCACCCACTCCGGTTGTGGGGAGCCCTGCGAAACAGGGCGATGCTCAGAACATCCTCGAGAGCAACCCGGTAAAGCATCACGTCACCAACGCGGATATAACAACGATTGGACTCGACTCTCAACACGCGCACGCAAGTTGCAACCTTGGTGTTCAGATTGCGGCACGAAAGACAACCTCACAGCCGATCACCTTCGCTGGCCAGCAAGAACACTCCGAGACGTCGACGTCGTCTGCATCACCTGCAACATCAAACGCGGGCCAGCACGCAACGGCGAACGAGAGACGTGGGGAGAAGGGGCCGACGAAGGGCCAAAGGACCCCCGGCGGATGGCAGATAAATTGTCACAATCTGAGAATGGTTCTCATTTAGGGGGTGCATGATGGCGCGTGCTGGTGCAAAAGGCGCGATTACGGCTGAGCCGTTGGACTTTACTGACTGGCCGCCCCCGGGTTGGCGACGTCTTGAGCGCTTCGTGAGGGAGTTTGTGCGCGTGCCGAAGGGTGTGGGCGCGGGGGAACCGTTTGAGCTTCGAGACTGGCAGCTTGAGCTCGTGAAGGGGTTGTTCCCTGAGTCGGGTCGACCGCGCACTGGGCTTGTGTCTTTGCCGCGTGGTAACGGCAAGACGACCCTTGCGGCAGCACTTGCGCTGTACGAGTTGTTTGCTTCGGGAACTCTCGCGCCGAGCGTCATGGTCGTGGCCGGCACCGAGACGGTTGCACGCATCGCTGTGAAGACGGCGCAACGGATGATTGAGCAAAGCCCTGAGCTTGCCGAGCGGGCTCACGTTTTGCAATACAGCATCAAAGTTCCGCACAGCGGTGGCGAAATGTACGCGGCAGCTTCGACGGTGGCCGCGCTCCAAGGTGCTGACCCGTCGCTGCTGATCGTCGACGAGTTGCACACCGTCAGCCGCGACGACTGGGAGGCCGCGACATCGGTTGCGGGTAAACGCCCTGAGTCTTTGACGTTGGCAATTTCGACCCCGTCGGATAGTTCCGAGAGTGTCATGTTCGACCTCGTCAAATATGGCCGCACTGGGAAGGACAAGAGCTTCTTCTTCAAAGAGTTCGCCGCTCCCGACGGTTGCGACATTTTCGACGAAACAGCCTGGGCGATTGCAAACCCCGCTCTTGGTGACTTCCTCACCGCCGACGGCATGCTCAGTGTCGCGCGAACCATGCGTGAAACAGCGTTCAGGCGTTACCGGCTCGGCCAATGGGTTGGTTCGCAGGACTCTTGGCTCCCGTTCGGTGTGTGGGATAAACGCGCCGTCGAGCGGGCTCTGCAACCTGGCGAAAAGATCACGCTCGGCTTCGACGGTTCAGCATCCGGTGACTCGACCGCGCTTATTGCTTGCACGTTGGACGGGTTTATCCAACCGATCAAGATATGGGCGAACCCGGGCCAACCCGGTTGGCGTGTGCCACGTTCAGACGTCACGGCAGCGGTCGACGACTGCTTCGCCCGCTACGACGTCATCGAGCTCGCTTGTGACCCTTGGGGTTGGCGCAGCGAGATTGAGGACTGGTCAAAACGTCACGGTCAGCGCAAGGTGCTCGAGTACAACACCGGTCGCCGTGAACGTATGGGGCCAGCAACAGACCGGTTGTATGCCGCAGTCATGGACGGCACGATGACGCACGACGGCGACGAGGTGCTCTCGCTGCATGTTGCACAAACCGTCGCCACGCAAACAGCCGTGGGCGCGATTGTCTCGAAAGACAAACGCAACAGCCCCCGCAAAATCGACGGCGCAGTCGCATTCGACCGTGCTGCTTGGCACGGCAAAAAAACGAAAGGACGTGTTGCTTCATGGTAACCAGCACAATTCTCGAAACCCTCAGCAAACGACTCGACGAGTCGCAGTCTCAACTCGCGCAGCTCGACGCCTACTTCGAGGGCCGTCAGGCCGCAGCGTTTCTCAGCGCAAAGAGCCGTGAAGCCCTCGACGGTCGACTGAAAGCGTTGTCGGTGAACTATCCGCGCTTGTTGGTCAACTCGGTTGCGGAACGCCTCAAAGTGACCGGCTTTCGACCCGTTGGTCAGGACGTCGCCGACGAAGCGCTCTGGCGTGCGTGGCAGCGCAACGACCTCGACACCGGCAGCCACCTGGCGCACGTCGATTCGCTCACCTATGGCCGCGCATATGTTGTCGTCTGGGCGAACGCTGCTGGCGACCCCCTCGTGACGGTCGAGTCGGCCCGGCAGATGATCGCAGCGCATGACCCCGCGACCGGGGCCGTGACGGCTGCTGTGAAGCGTTGGAAGGACGATAAGACGCATTACGCGGTCGTGTACGAGGCCGACAAGATCACCCGCTACCGGGGCAAAGAGAACGCCCTGAGTGTTGTTGAAACAATCGTGAACCCCCTCGGTGAAGTTCCGGTCGTGCCACTGATCAACCGGGCCCGACTGCTTGACGTTCAGGGCTCGAGCGAGATGACTGACATTCTCGACCTCAGTGACGCGCTCAACAAGGTTGCCGCCGACAGCATGGTCTCGAGCGAGTACTTCGCACGCCCACGTCGTTGGGTGACCGGGTTGGAAATCATGGAAGATGCCGAAGGCGCTCCAATCAACCCGTTCAGTTCCGAAGCATCCCGCGTGTGGCAATCCGAGAACCCCGACACGAAGTTCGGCCAATTCGACGGTGCACGCCTCGACGGATACAGCGACCTCGTCGCGACGATCACGCAGCAGATCGGGGCCGTGTCAGGGTTGCCGCCGCACTACCTTGGCTTGAACGGCGACCAGCCGCCAAGCGCCGACGCAATCCGCAGCGCTGAAGCATCCCTTGTCGCGAAAGTCACTGGGAAACAGCGCACTTTCGGTCGTGCATGGGCTCACGTCGCCGACCTGATCGTTCGGGTTCGTGACGGCGTAAACCCGCACGACTTCGAAACCGTTTGGGCTTCACCCGAAACCCGCACCCCCGGCCAGCTTGCGGATGCCGCACTGAAGCTCTCGTCGATTGGTGTTCCGTTGGCATCACTGCTGGCAAACCCCCTCGGCTACAGCCCCACCGAGATCAGCCAAATTACCGACGCGCGCCGTGCTGAAGCCCTCGACAAGATGGGGGCCGACCTGAGCGCGTTTCTCGTCGCTGAGGGGGCCGAATGAGCTACCAGGACACAATCACCCGGCTACGCGACAAAACCCGCGCAGACGCCCTCGCAGCCCTCGACCGGCATGACGAAGGTCTGATTGACGACGACCAGCTTGCACGGTTGTTGCTCGCCATCCTCGTTGTTGCGGGGGCTCGAGCTGCAACCGTCGGCGACATGGCTTTCGCGGGGGAGTTGACCCGACTCAACAACAAGGTTGCGACCCCGTTGGGGCTCCGAGACTTCAGGGCATCCCTCTATCCCGAAGCCGTCGCAACCGTGCTCGAGGGAGGCGACCGCAACATGCGTGTTGCTCGGCTGGCGCACAACGCCCCGCTACAGGCCGCACAAACCGCGTTCGGCAAAGCAATGGCCGCAGCCCCCGTCGACGGTTGGACCCGTCAACTCTCACCGGATGCTTGCCAACTGTGCCGTTGGTGGCATCGTGACGGCAAAGTCTGGCCAAAAGATCACCCCATGCCCACTCACACCGGTTGCGATTGCACGCAACGCCCCATTCGAAAGGAACAATAAATGACCGAGCAACAAACCCCTGAGGCCGAAGTCGAAGACGTTGTCGACGAAGTTGTTGAGCCCGTCACCGAGCCCGATGACGACAACACTGACCCCGAAGTTTTCCCTCGCAAATACGTTGAGAACCTTCGTGACGAGAACGCCAAATATCGGCAGCGCGCCGAAGATCGTGACGACCTCGCCACTCGGCTCCACAATGCGATTGTGGCCGCCACAGGCCGCCTACAAGACGCAACCGACCTCGCGTTCGACGAAACGCACCTGACCGATTCCGACGCGCTCACAACGGCAATCGACGCGCTCCTGCAGGCCAAGCCGCACCTTGGCTCACGTCGGCCCGTTGGCGATATTGGCCAAGGTGTAACACCGACCTCTGACACGTTCAGCCTCGGTGCAATCCTTCGGGGGAACGCATCATGACCGACAACAAGGTCGAGGACGCCATGCAAGCGCAGCTTGCGGAACTTCAGATGATTCGCAAAGCGCTCGAGCATATCGCCATGAGCTTCGGATACATTCGCCGAAGCGACTCACTCCGCCGATAGATACCCCCGGGGGGTATACTCAGGGGGTAGAGACTGATTCTCTGCCCCCTACGTCGTCGGACTGACTCCGAACGTGAAACATCAACCAGCGCACTCGCGCTCTTTCACGATTGGAGCCAACCATGGCCGTATCAACACAAAACGCATCAGAACTCACCGCTGAGCAAGTTCAGCGCATCCTCGTTCAGCCCCTCGAAGCCGCATCAGTCTTCTTGTCTTGCGGGCCCCGCATCTTCGACACCGACGGCAGCCCCGTTCGCATCCCGAAGCTCGGCGGCGCAACCACGCCCGACTGGGTTGGCGAAAACGAGCAAATCACAAACGACGACGTCACCTTCGACGAGGTAACTCTGCTGCCGTCGACGATCAAGTCAGTGAAGACACTCACCCGCTTCTCGAACGAACTCGCCCGCCAGTCGGTCGTCTCGCTCGAGTCAGCGATTCAACAGCGACTTGTTGCCGACGTCGCAGCCAAGCTCGACCACGCTTTCATCGCTGGCGCAGCGCCGACCGAGACCGTACCGGGCATCCCTGACCCGCAGGTAACGCCCACCGGCATTCTGAACTACACCGGCACGCAGGAAGTCGCCACCGTCGGCGCAATCAGCCTCGACGCCCTGCTCGACGCATGGGGCAAAGCGTTGTCGGGTAACGTCAACATCGCCAACCTGAAGTGGCTCTTGCGACCGGAAACGTTCACCGCAATTCGCAAGCTGAAAGACGGCGAAAACCGTTACCAGCTGACCCCCGACCCGACGCAGGACGGCGTCTTCCGCCTCTTCGGTTCGCAGGTCGTAATCACCGACCGCATTCCGGTAACCGGCTCTTCGCCGAACCAGAAAACTCAGGCCGTGCTTGCCGACTTCAGCCAGATCGCCGTCGCGCGCGACATGGCACCGAGCGTCAAGATTCTCGACCAGACGTTCGGCGACTACGACCAGCAGGCCATCCGAGTGATCGCACGTTACGACGCGCAACCCCTCAACCCTGAAGCGGTCGTCATCCTCAAGGGCATCAACCTCTAATGAGTGCCCCATCCGCGTCAGACGTCGCGGCATTTCTCGGCCAGGGCAGCGATAGCTCTACGCTCGCCCTGGCCGAGCAACACCTGCCCGTCATCACCGCATGGGTGAAAGCTCACACTCGCGGGGTTGGCTTCGACCTCTTCGTCGGGCCAGACGACGCCCTCGCAGCTGTGATCGTCTCAGCAACGGCACGGTTGACACAGAACCCGAGTGGACTGGTCAGCGTGTCAGTCGACGACGGCAGCGTGCGCAAAACCGTGTTCGAAGGCTTCAGCCTCGTCGAGCGCATGATTCTTGACAACTACCGGCGCAAAGCCGCATAAGTTTGGCGTCAACCTCACCGCCCCGGGTTTTTGAATGAAGTTACCGGGAATCGCGGAAAGGATGGACGACGAGAGCTTCTCCTAACGGCTCTGAGACTCGCCCAGCGTCAAGCCCGGCCCCGTTGAGTCATCCGGGGCCGGGCTCACTCTTGCAAGCCCCGGGTCGGCCAACAGTTGGCGCTCAGCATCACGACGTTTCTCAGCCTCTTTGAACGCGGCATCGAGCGCCATGTCAGCATTGACTACCGCGTTGGCAAGATCGGGGGCATGATCGAGAACCTGCCCTGCCTGTTCCAGCGACTTCTTCCACGCAGAAGATAAACGAGAATCTTCGCTTATAGAAGTGAGTGCGTTTCGCTTCCACCGCCCGTTCTCACGCTTCCCGGCATCCGCCAGTACGAGCGCTGTACTCATGGCCTGCTGGCCGTGATAACACGGTGATAACAAACGCCCCCAATTTGAGCACTTTTCAGTAATCCAAGGTGAACCAAAAACCGCGAAAAGACGCGGTAAAACGACCCCGCCGACCACACTCGCGCGGGTTCAAATCCCACCGTCACCGCGTAGTGAAAATGCCCCGCCATAAGGCGGGGCATTTTTGCTACCTGCCGACTGAGGTGCGGGATTTGAACGAGCGATGCGTAGCATCGCGTGGGTTTCGGTTCCGACGGGGCCGGAGGCTCCGGGCATCGCGTAGCGATGGCTGGAGTGGCCCCGGTGGCCCCACCGTCACCGCCAATGTGTTGAGCCCCAGCTTTTGCTGGGGCTCAACACATTTTTGTTGTGCTGCGGGATTTGAACGAGCGATGCGTAGCATCGCGTGGGTTTCGGTTCCGTCACTGCCGCAGTCAGGCCCGCAGTGAGTCAACTAGTCTCGAAATATGAAACAGGGTCGACGTTTGTTGGCGAGGGTGGCGCTGTCGGTGCTTGTTGCTGTGGGGGCGTTGTTTGTTCCCGGCATTGCGGCGGCGGATGTCAATGACTTTTCGTACGAATCGTGGCGCTCCGACTACGAAGTGACGCTGAGTGACGAGGGAAGGTCGCTCGCACACGTCACCGAGATGCTCGTGGCGCGGTTTCCCGAGTATGACCAGAATCGCGGCATCATCCGTGGCCTACCAACGCGCTTTCGGGGGGCCGACCTGAACGTGACGGTGCTGTCAATAACTGACGAGCGCGGCGCCCCGGTGCATTACACAACCGAACGCGAAAGTGGCGAACTGCTGTTGTTGCTCGGCACCGATGACTTCGTGCACGGGCTGACAACCTATGTGATCGAGTACTCGATGCAAGACGTGATGATCACTGGCGGCGATTTGGGCAATGACGAGTTCTACTGGAATATCTTGCCGTTGGATTCGAGTCAGGCAATTGAGCATTTTGAGGCAAACGTGACGTTCGCACCGGAACTTGCTGCTGCGCTCACCGGTGACTGGTCGTGTTACCAAGGGTATGCGGGCTCTTCCGCTCCGTGTGCGGTCAATGCGGTCGATACGCTGCCTGACGGTTCGGCCAGGTTCACGCTCGCTTCCGGCCATCGTGGCGCCGGTGACGGCGTCACGCTTGCGGTCGGATTCACCGAGGGCACCATTGCGCAGCCATTCGCACGCCAGGTCAATAACGTTGCGCCGGGCACTGCGGCTGCCGCGGCTGGGGCCGCGGTTGTCAGCACGTTTGCTGCGGCGTTTGCAGCTGCCCGTACGCGTCGAAAGGCCCGCGTGCCACTGGGCGAGGTGGGTGTGCCATGGGCGGTTCCCGGAGCGCTACCGCCGCTGCTTGCGCAAAAGCTGGTGCCGAGAACGCGCAGCGTCGTTGCCGCGCAGATTGTGCATTTGGCGGTTTCGTGGGCGCTGCGCATTGAAGATCCCGCAGAAAAAGCGGATCCGGTGTTGCATTTGCTCGACCCTGCCAAAGCCGCGGATCCACTCGATAAACGGATGCTGCAAGAACTGTTTCAGGGTGAAACGTCACTCACCATGGAAAAACACGACACGCTGCTTGCGGAGCGTATGCGGCTGCTTGATGCTGAGGTCTCAGCGGTTGCAATTGAACGAGGTCTGCTTGAGAAACGGCGCAGCCCTGCGGCGCGAACGATCAGTCGTATTTCGCTTGTGTTCGTGCTCATCGCCGTGGGCACGGCGATTTTTGGGGCGATCGCGGGCGGCAATGCTGCCAGCGAGGTGCTGTGGTTCAGTGTGATTATTGGCGTGTTCGCATGGGTCTGGTCGATGATTTCGGGCCGTAAGCTCACCGTACACACGCCCGCGGGCGCCGCGGCTGCGGCACAACTCGAAGGGCTGCGCGCGTTCATTGGCGCCGCCGATACCGAGCGGCTGCAAATGTTCCAGTCGGCCACGGGCGCGGAACGCTACCGTGAGGGCGGCATGCAGGTCGTGCACCTGTATGAACGCCTGTTGCCGTACGCGATTCTGTTTGGTCAGGAAAAGAGTTGGGGCAAGGTGCTCGACGTCGCCTACGAAACTGCCCACTACCGTGCCGAGTGGATCGACACGGACCCGGCCCGGGGGATGTCGACCACAATGCGTTCGTTCACGCGTTCGGTCGGGGCATCCGCATCGTCGCCAAGCGACTCGTCTGGGGGCGGCTCATCCGGGGGAGGCTCGTCTGGTGGTGGCGGCGGCGGAGGCTCGTCAGGTGGCCGATAGCGTCATCGAGGCTCGGGGCGCATTCGATTTGCGATGAAAGTAATCAAGGCTCCCAGGGCCACAACCGCCAGCGCGGTGAGCACGGTGTATCGCATGCGCTCGTAGGTATTCGGGATGGCTTGGTCGGTTGGGAGCATGAGCAACACGATTGCGATGGTCAACGTGAACGCAAACGTCCAGTAAGGCGCGGCGATGAACGTGACGAGCGTGGCAATGGCTGCGACGACTCCGATCACGGTGAGCGCGATCTGGCTGTCGATGAGTCGCACCAACAGCATTGCAACGAGTCCGCCCAGCACCGTGCCGCCAGAACGCTCGATGGCTCGGCGCACCGTGTGGCCTTGCCCGGGGGCAAGCACCACCATGATCGTGAGCAGCACCCACCAGGAGTTATTGCCGGTCGAATACGCCATCATCACGTAGGTTGCGACACCCAAACTTAGGCACAACGCGATCGTGAACAACAGTTGTTCCCGCGGGGTTGCCGTGGTCTCTGGGAGTGGGGGCAGGTCATGCAGCAGCAGGTAGCCGACGAGGGTGACCCACAATGCGCTGGCCAACACGATCGCTGCTGCCACGGATGCTGAGGCGAGCGAGGATGCTGGTCGGTCGGACATGAAGGATGCCTGGGGGCCGCGACTGCGGCCAGGGCGCCCTGCGTGACAACGTAGGTTGCTGCGAGCTGCCACCCGGCGCGGTACGACCAAGCAACGACGAGCCCAAGCGCCACCATATAGACCGCTGCCGCCCACGGGGTGCTGCTGAGCAGCAGTCCAAAGAAGACGACCCCAGCAACGCTGATCGATGATCGTAGCGCCGTGCGAGGCCCCGAAGTCAGTGAAACAAACGCCACGAGCAGGCCCTGATAAATGAGCCCCGCCTCTGCGCCGGTGAGAAAAAGCGTTGCGCAGACGAACGGTGTGAGGCTCAGCACGGCACCGAGCGGCCATCGCCAGACAGTGCCCGGAGACTTCGCTTCGATAGCGAGATCGGCGGCGCTCATGCGCTTATGTTATCGGAGTATCGCCAGCGCGCCGGTGCGGTGTACACAAGGGTGTGGCACAGATAAACTGATGCCGCACGCCGGGTTCTTCACGCGGTTCGCGGCATCCGCTTTTGCTCCGAGAGGTACGTATTATGTCTGCTGCACCGTTCGATCTTGTGGCCACGTATACCGATCTCCACGCGCACCCCGAGCTCGGTTTTCACGAGACTCGCACTGCGGGCATCGTTGCCGATCACCTTGCGGCTGCAGGCTATGCGGTGACCACCGAGGTTGGTGGCACCGGTGTGGTTGGCGTGCTCGAGCGTGGTGAGGGGCCAACGGTGCTGCTGCGTGCAGACATGGATGCGCTGCCCGTACAGGAGGCCACCGGGCTCGACTACGCCTCGACCCAAACTGCGGTGTTGCCGGATGGAACCGAAACCCCCGTCATGCACGCGTGTGGTCACGATGTGCACACCACGTGTCTTATCGGTGCGGCCTACACGCTCGCGGCTGACACGGCTTGGCAAGGCAAGCTGCTGCTTGTTTTCCAGCCTGCTGAAGAGCTTGGCCAGGGCGCTCGGGCGATGGTTGCGGATGGCTTGTTCGAGCGGTTTGGCAAGCCCGAAATTGTGCTCGGCCAACACGTGGCACCTCTTCCCGCCGGGGTTATTGGTGCGCGCGCCGGGGTGGCGTTTGCGGCCTCTGATTCACTCGACATCACAATGCATGGCAAGGGTGGCCATGGCTCCCGCCCGGAGACAACGGTTGATCCGGTGCTGATGGCATCCTCGCTTGTCGTGCGACTGCAGAGCATCGTTTCGCGAGAGATCGCCGGCAGCGATACCGCGGTTGTCACCGTCGGTTCGTTGCACGCGGGCACCGCGCCCAACATCATCCCTGACAGTGCAAAGCTGCAGCTCAGTGTGCGTACTTTCGATACGCACGTGCGCGAGAACGTGCTTGCGGGTATTGAGCGTCTCGCGAAAGCAGAGGCGCAAGCTGCTGACGCGCCACAGGAGCCAGACGTAAACCTCGTTGAGTCGTTCCCGGCGGTTGCGAATGACGCTGAAGCGATGGCTTCGTTGCGTGACGCGTTTGGGGCGGCCCTGCCGCAGGTGATGGTCGTTGACCCGGGGGCTGTGACAGGCAGTGAGGATGTTGGAATCTTCGCTGAGGAGTCCGGAGCGCAGTGTGCGTACTGGTTACTCGGTGGCGCTGACCCATCGCACTTCGCCGGAGCAACGACGGTCGAAGAGATCGCGCGAATTGTGGCGAGCCTGCCATCGAATCACTCACCGTTCTTTGCCCCGCTTCCTGATCCAACACTGCAAATCGGTGTTGCCGCGTTGGTAACGGCAGCCCGCAACTGGTTGGCATAGACTCACAATCAGACGCTCTGAAAGGTGTATTGATGGCTACTCCGGCTTTCATCCGTTCGCAATCCAGCTCGTTCCGCCTGGGCTTGGCCGTCAGCGGTATTGTCGCCGCCGTCATTGGTTTGCTCATCCTGATTTGGCCCGATCACACAGCAGTCGTTGTCACCGGGATGATCGCAGCGTATGCGGTTATCGGTGGGTTGATCTATGTTGTGCTCGGTTGGTTGAGTGATTCATTGACGAAATGGGCTCGAATCGGCCACATCATTGTCGGCCTGTTTTTCGTTGTGCTCGGTGTGTTCGCACTCACCAAACTCAACGCAACCACGACCGCGATTTTCACGTTGATTGGCGTGCTCGTCGGTATTCTGTGGCTTGCCGAGGGGTTGCTTGCGCTGATGACGCTCGGTTCGGCGCAACACAAAGTGCCAACACTGATCTTCGCGCTGTGCAGCCTAGCCCTGGGTGTGGTGTTGCTGTTCTCGCCAATGTTCGCGTCGGTGCTTTGGCTATGGATGGGCGCCTCGTTGCTGTTGCTCGGCGGACTCCAATTGGTGCGGGCGCTCATGTGGAAACATGGTGAGAAGGCAAACGACGAGGGGTGACATGATCACGTCAGAGTCAGACGGTATCGGCCAACAAGCCTTTACCGGGGAGCTGCCAAGCTGGCAGCAAGTCGAAGACCTGAGTGCCGCCGCGTACGAGCGCTACCGTGGGCTCGACGATGGCGAGGTAGCAGACTACATTCCGATCCTCGCCGCGGCTGACCCCGCACTCTTCGGCCTCTCGGTGATGGCTGTGACCGGCGCATCGCACGATATCGGTGACAGCGATCACGCCTTCTCGATCCAGTCGGTTTCGAAAGCGTTTGTCTACGCGCTTGTGTGCGAGAAGTACGGGCACGAAGTCGTGAAAGAGCGGGTCGGTGTCAACAACACCGGTCTGCCATTCAACTCGGTCATGGCGCTAGAACTCAACGACGGTCACCCCATGAACCCGATGGTAAACGCAGGCGCGATCGCGACGACCGCCCTCATGCCGGGGGAAACGCCGGCCGAACAGTGGGAGCTCATCCGCAGCGGGCTCTCTGCCTTTGCGGGGCGACAACTCGTCATGGACGGAGAGGTCTACGCCTCCGAGATGGCAACGAACACCCGAAATAAAGCGCTTGCTCGCCTGCTCGAAAGCTATGGTCGCCTCGATGCCGACCCACTCGAGATGGTCGATATTTATACGCGCCAGTGTTCGTTGCTTGTCACCGCGCACGATCTTGCGGTGATGGGTGCGACGCTCGCGGATGGCGGTGTGAACCCGATCACTGATGAACAGGTCGTTTCAGCGGAAGTTTGTCAAGACACGCTCGCCATGCTTGCCAGCAGTGGCATGTATGAGCGCAGTGGCGAGTGGTTGTTCGAGATCGGCCTTCCCGCAAAGTCCGGAGTTGCCGGTGGCATAGTGGCCGTCGTGCCAGGCAAGGGTGCGGTGGGCGCGTTCTCGCCGCGCTTGAACTCCGCTGGAAACAGTGTGCGCGGCCAGCGCGCAATCGCGTATCTTTCGCGAGGCCTCGGCCTGAACCTCTTCGCATCAAAAGCAGTACCTCACTTCGGATTGGCAGCATCATGAGCACAGTTGAAGAAGTCACCCACAGCCAGGGAGAAAAGCGATCATGGATGCCCATGGTCGGCCTGTTTCTCGCGCAAATCTTGATGTCGTTCAACGTCGCCGCCCTCCCGATTTCGATTGGCGGTATGGTCAACGACTTTGGTGTGCCGCCGACAACAGCGAGCACGACGATTGTTGTTTACGGGCTTGTTGTTGCAGCACTCGTGATGACGGGGGCGAAGCTTGGGCAGCGTGTCGGGTGGGTCACCGTCTTCCGCATCGTGGTGGTTTTCTTCGCCGGTTCCGCGTTGATGATGATCTTCTCGCCGACCGTGCAATGGGCAATTGCCGGGCAGGCGCTCGCTGGGGCATCCGCGGCTGTCATCGTGCCGTCGCTGGTTGCGTTGATCGCCGAAAACTACTCGGGCGATCAACAGGCAACGGCGATCGGATCCCTCGGATCGGCTCGTGCGCTCTCGGGTATCACCGCCTTCTTGATCGGTGGCACGCTCGGCACGCTGGTTGGGTGGCGCCCCGTCTTCGTTATCGTGTTCGTCCTCGCGGTCGTTGTGTTTTTCTTCAGCTTCACCCTTCGCTCCAGCCAGGGTGACCCGAGCGTGAAGATCGACGTTTTTGCGGCGGTGCTCATCGGTCTCGCGATCATGTCGCTCACGTTCGGCTTCAACAACCTCAACGGCTGGGGTGCGTTCTATGCCAGCTCGGCTGCACCGTTCGACATTTTGGGTGTTTCCCCGGCGCCGATTTTGATCGTGGTCGGCATCATTCTCGGTCAGCAGTTCTTCGCCTGGACGAACCGTCGCAAACGGGAAGGCAAGCCGCAACTGGTTGACCTTTCGGTTTTGCGTTCGTCACGCGAGCGCGCAGCGGTGTACGCGATGTTCATTGTGGTTGCGCTCGAAGCTGCCTTGAACTTCACAGTGCCGATGTACATTCAGATCGTGCAGGGTCGCACGCCGTTTGAGACCTCGCTCGCGATGATGCCGTTCAACCTCACGGTGTTCATCACCGCAACGCTCATCGTGCGGTTCTACAAGCGATTCCCGCCGCGCACGATCGCTATCACGGCGTTCGTCATGACAACAGTCGCGCTGATCTGGCTCTCGTTTGTCGTAACGAACAACTGGGAGACCTTCCCGACGATCATCGGCCTGATCGTGTTCGGTATTGGCCAGGGCGCGCTTGTCACCCTCGTGTTCAACGTGCTGGTCACCTCGTCTCCTGCGGAGCTCGCCGGAGACGTCGGCTCCATTCGGGGCAGCACGCAAAACCTCGCTTCTGCGGTCGGTACCGCCATGGTCGGCGCGTTGCTGGTGTCACTCTTGAGCGTCGGCATCGGACGCGCTGTGATCGAGCACCCGGAGCTTCCGGAAGAACTCATCGCGCAGGTTGATCTCGACAGTGTGAACTTCGTCTCGAACGCCGAACTCGAGCGGGTGCTTTCTGAAACTGACGCGACCGAAGCGCAGGTTGCCGAAGCCGTTCAGCTGAACGAAGAAGAACGTCTGCGTGCGCTCAAGCTTGGGCTTTTGGTGCTCGCGGGTGTCAGTGCGATCGCGATCATCCCAGCTTCACGTCTGCCCCGGTACAAGCCGCACGAGATCCCCGCGGGTCGTCGTGAGCCCGAGCCCGACGACGCGTAGCTGAAACACGCACTTCCGTGTGCGTGAGCCAGTTCGCAAAACGGGAGTGATCTGCATCGTGGGAGCTGCGGCATCCGATTCACGCTTCCCGTCTTGCAGATCACTCCCGTTTTGACGGGGCGAGCTAGACGTGCTGAACGTAGGCGATGGTTTGCGCGGTCGGTGCGAAGCCCAGCCGCTCGTAGAGCGTGTTGGCTCCGGTTTGGCTTGCGGTGTCGACGTCGAGCACGACGCGTTCTAAACCGGCGGCAGCGGATGCCTCAAGCGATCGCGAAATCACCAGTGGTGCGAGTCCTTGCCCGCGGTGCGAGCGCACGACGCCAATGAGGTCGATGTATGAGTGCGAGGCGCCGAGGGCCGCCCAGTCGTCTTCGATGACCGAGGTCATGCAGATCGCGACAACCTGGTCGCCGTCGAGTGCGAGAAACGTCAGATCGGGTCGCAAAAACTCGCCGTCGACAAACTGTCGCCAGTTTTCTTCGGTTGTTGGCAGGCTTCCCCAGTGGTCGCGGAAAGAATCGTTTCGCGCCTCGAGTGCATCCAGCGCACGTGATGCGTCGTAATTGACAACGCTGATTCCGGTGGGAGCTTCGCGGTGCTCGACGGGCAGGGCGAGGTCGCGCTCCATTGTGGTGAACCAACGCTCAGCGGTGAACCCGAAGTGCTCACTCAGGCGCTGTTTGCCAACATCGACCGCTTCGGCGTACGTTTTGATCTCGGCGGGCAGATCGACTCCGACGCCCTGAATCTGTTCGCGCGCTCGTGCCACAGCCCACGGCATGAGCGCCGTGCCAATGCCGCGGCGTCGCCACTGGGGGTGCACGGCACCAAACACACTCGAGACGAGTTTGCTCTCACGTGACGGATTCAAAAAGGCACTGCCGTGCACAATCGGGGTGCCATCGGCAGCGAGGCCGATGAGCGAATCGCGCGAGTGATCGATGTAGCTCGCCTCGAACGAGTCGGTGAAATCAGACCGCGGGGTGATCCAGGTTGGGTGGTCTACGGCATCCGCTGCCACCTGAATTTGCAGCAGTAAATCGATGTCGTCGGCCGTTGGCGGGCGCCAAATCGCAACGTCGGGGTGTTGAGGAAGGTTGATGTTCACCGGGCAAGTATCGCACCGGAAAGCACCCGTTGGCTGACGAATTCTCGTGGGTCATTCTTGAGCGGATCCATGAAGCGGATGCCGCGAGCAAGCAACTGCAACGGTCGGTCGAAATCATCGGGCGCTTCGTCGAGCAAAACAGGGTAGAACGGGTCGTTCATGATGCCCGCACCGAGGCCTGCGAGGTGCACACGCAACTGGTGCATTTGGCCGGTGTGAGGTTCGAGTTTGAGGTGCAGGGCTGCGGGGAGTTCTGCGATGAGGTCGATACGAGTTTCCGCGTTTGGCGGCTCGTTTTCGATCGTTTGCACGCGCAGCACACCGCGCTGCTTGCGAATGTGTGAGTGCACCGTGATCGGCAACGTTTGCCCCGCAAACGCTGGGGGTTCGCGCCGCCAATCGGCGGGCTTGGCCGTGATCGCCTCGTATGTTTTTTGCACTTCGCGGCGTGCAAACAGTGTTTGATAGGCGCCGCGAGTTTCGGGTCGGGTCGAGAACAGCACGATGCCGGCGGTGTGCCTGTCGAGGCGGTGAATGGGGGTGAGGTCGTCGTTGCCGAGCCGGTTTCGCAGTCGCACCAGGGCGGTGTTTTGCAGAAACTTGCCCGCCGGTGTGGTGGGCAAAAAGTGCGGTTTGTCGACCACGAGCAGGTCATTGTCGTGGTGCAAAATCTCGGGCTCGAAGGGGATCTCACGCTCAACCGGCGGATCACGGTAATACCAAACGAAAGTCTCGGAACCGAGAATCGTGTCTCTCGACAGCGCCTGCCCGTCGGCGTTAACCACCCCGCCGCGATCGAAGCGGTTCAGCAGCGCTTCGGGGTCGAGGTGGCCGAATCGCTCAACAACGTACTCGGCGATCGTCGCCCAAGACCCGGTTTGTGGCACGCGCAATCTCGTGGCGCCAACGCCGTCGCGGGGCTCGAGCGGAGAACGCATTGCCATGACTCCATTATCGGCGCAGCAGCCAAAGCAGCGGGTGTGGGGGCGGATGCCGCGACGGTAAGTGTTTCAGAATGTGGCGAAATCCAACGTCACGAACTTTGGCCCATGCCAAACGGCACGTCAGGGTCGTATCAGTTGCTCACGCACGAGCTGACAAAAATGTACCCCCCAGAAAGCACCTGAGAGGCAAGAAATGACCATTACCGAAGAGAAGAAAGACCACACCGGGCCGATCAACGTGCCCGAGACGGTCACAACCGAAAAGCGCAAACCCTGGGTCGCAGCTGTCGCGCTGTTGGCCGCAACCGCACTCGGTGTGACCGGCGGTGTTTTGGTTTCGAACAGCATTGGTGGCAACACGGCATCCGCTGCCACCAGCACGACCGATGAGGGCGCGGCTTTGGCTGCGAGCGGCACAGGCGTCGCATACGGCGAAGCTCGCGGCGTCGTGCACCAAGAAAACCCCACCGTCACGACCGAATGGCTCGCCGCCAACTTGGCCGACCCCAATGTTGTCGTCATCGAAGTGAGCGAGGGTCGCTCGAACAGCACGCTTACGGGCTACGACATTGGACACGTCCCCGGTGCGGTTGAATTCGTTTGGTACCGCGATTTCGTTGAGCGCCTTCAGCGCGACATTGTCGACCGTGATTCCTTTACTGCGCTTGCACAATCAGCTGGCGTCAACCCCGACAGCACGGTTGTCATTTATGGCGACGCAAACAACTGGTTCGCATCGTACGGCGCGTGGGTCTTCAAGCTTTACGGTTTCGAAGACGTGCGCCTGCTCGACGGTGGCCGCGCAGCCTGGGAAGCTGAAGGTCGCGAACTGAGCCCGAACGCACCCACCCCGGCACAGGGCACGTGGGAAGCACTCGCCCCGAACTCGTCGGTGCGCGCTTTCCAGCCCGAGGTTCTCGCGGTTGCAACCGGTCAAGCACCCGGTGTCATCATCGACATCCGCGGCCCGCAAGAGTTCAACGGCGAGATCGGTGTTGCTGAAGGCTTCGATGCCGAAGCTGCAGCGAAGTGGGGTCACATTCCCGGTGCGATCAACGCACCGTGGGGTCAGATCGTGAACCAGCAAGCGGATGGTGGCGATGGCACCTTCAAGAGTGTCGACGACATCCGCGCCCACTACGCCGCGCTCGGCATCGACGGTTCGCAGCCGATCTATGTCTACTGCCGCATCGGTGAGCGTGCGAGCCACACGTGGTACGCGCTGAGCCAGCTGCTCGGCTACGACGTGAAGCTGTACGACGGATCGTGGACCGAATGGGGCAACTCCGTTGGTGTGCCCGTCTCGAACCCGACGCTTGAGGCCAGTGGCGGATTCAGCGGCCTCTGGAACGGCGAGTGAGTTCGCCCACCGTTGTCGCTTCGACTCCCGCCGTCACCCCACCGGGTGACGGCGGGAGTCCGCGTGCGCTGGGGTGGACTCGCGGCGACACGATTCGCACAAGCCTTGCCGTTGGGCTGGCAATCCTGCTGCTGGCTGCGGCGGCAGTGCTGGATTCCCAACGCGGCCCAGGCACGGGACCTACGGCAGCCTTCGCGCTGTTGACCGGTGCGGCGCTCGGCATCCTCTTCGAGCGCGGGCGTTTTTGCTTCTTCTGCATTTTTCGTGACTTCTTTGAGAAGAAGAACTCGCGGGGGCTCTATTCGATTTTGACCGCGCTGGCCGTTGGCATCGTCGGCTACGCGATCGTGTTCTCGATGCGACTGCCTTCGCCATCACCTGGCGACGTGGCGCCCGGGGCGTTTGTCGGACCGGTTTCGCTCGCGCTCGTATTCGCCGGTTTCGCGTTCGGTCTCGGTGTGGTTATCTCGGGCGGATGCATCGCCGGGCACCTCTACCGGCTGGGCGAAGGCTCGTTGCGGGCAATCCCCGCACTGGGTGGGTCGCTTTTGGGCTTCGCGTTCGGTTTTCTCACGTGGAATCCGATTGCATCGACGTTCATCCTCAAAGCACCCGCACCCTGGCTTCCCGCGGGCGCTGGTTATCTCGTCGCGGTCCTGTTTCAACTCGCGATTCTCGCCGGGATTGGCGTGTTCTTGTTGAAGTGGAACCCGCCGGTTGCTGCCCGAGCGGCGTACGACGTCACGGCAACCGAAGTGCGCCGCACCGTGTTCTTCAAACGGTGGCCGGCACTGCTGACCGGTGGGCTCGTCGGCATCGCCTCGGTGCTCTACTACCTTAAGGTCGGCCCCCTGGGGGTGACCGCACAGCTCTCGAGCCTCACACGCACAACGCTTGATGGCGCCGAACTGCTGCCGTCAACGCTGATCGGCCTTGACGGTTCACTTGCTGGCTGCATCGCGCTCGTCGTCGAAACGATTACCGAAAACGGATGGCTCATCATCGGCATCGTGGTCGGCTCACTCGCGGCTGCTTTGCCGGGGCGACGGTTCAAGATTGAACCTCTCACCGTGCGTGGTTCGGCGACCGCAGTGTTCGGCGGAGCGCTGTTGGGGTGGGGCGCCACGATTGGCCTGGGCTGCTCGATCGGTGTCTTCCTGTCGGGCATTCATGCGTCGGGGCTTTCCGGGTGGGTTTTTGCGGCATCCGTTGTCGCTGCCCTCGGCGTCGGATTCCGGCTCGGACTCCACCGGGGAATTTAGCGTCGGAGCGGGCCGGCCAGGTCGGCGCCACTGTCGCTCATTCTTCGCCCCCGTCACACGAAACGTCGCAATCAAGCGACAACTCGCGTGACGGGGGCGAAGGGCCGGGCTGCCCGGGCGTATGATCGGATCGAACCCGCAACCGCCGCCGAGCGGCACCCGACCTGGAGCGCTTGTGAGCATCGATCCGCGTACTGTCACCGCAGCCGAATTGGCCAACCCCAATCTTGACGCCTTTGCGTTACACACGGTTGCGCAAAACCGACCCGATTTGTGGCCGCTGGTGGTGCAGCATCCGAACACCTATGAGGCACTCAACGCGTGGATTGCGCAGCAGCAGGCTGCGACCCCGCAGGCGTTTGCGCAAGCGCAGCCGCAGAGTGCGGATGTCGCACAGACCGAGCAACCCGTGGCTGCTGTGCAGCCTGACGTGCCCGGATTCGCAGCTCCCGATCTGTCTGTGCCGCAGGTTCAGCCTGCACCGCAGGTGCAACCGGTGCCCCAAGCCCAACCCGACTACACCGCCCAGCCCGACTACACGGCGCAGCCCGACTACACCGCCCAGCCGCAAGGGCAGTATCCCGGGTATGCACCAGGACAATACCCCGCCGGACAGTACCCGCAGGGGCAATTTCCCCCGGGCCAGTACGCGCCAGGTCAATACCCACCGGGCAACATGCAGTATGTCGCCGGCCAGCAACGCACTCGCAAAGCCAAAGGCAGCGCGATGGGTCCGATCATCATGTTCGTCAGCTCATTTGTTGTGCTGTTCAGCTCGGGCTTTGTCGCCGCATCGGTGAACGGTCGCAGCGTCGATCTGGCTGACCTTGACGTGCCGCTGAACGGAGTCATGTTCTCGTGGCTGTTCCTGCTTGTGACCTCGGTTGTGGTGTGGATTATGCGCACCCGCGGTGCCATGACGACCGGCGCGATTCTTGGTGCGCTCGCCGGTGCGCTCGCGCTGTTTACCGCAATCGGCAACATCATCGCCGCAGCAAGCAATGGCTGGTTCGTGGGGCCTGCGTTCGTCATCCTCGCAATCGGTGGCGTCGCTGCAATTGCGGGCGCAGTTTATACATACCTCAAACGTCCCAAAACGACGTTTGTTTAGGGGTTCGCGCACGATCGTGCGCGAACATCCGCCGCCAATGTGGCCGTTCAACGAAGGATGGAGCTGCTGTGAAAGCAATAGTTATCGGTGCGGGAATGGTCGGGCTGGCAACAGCCTGGCATTTGCAAGAGCGCGATTGGGAGGTGACGGTGCTCGACCGCAAAGGCGTTGCGGCGGGTTCATCGTGGGGCAACGCCGGCTGGATCGCACCGGCTGAAGCAATGCCGCTTGCCGACACGTCGATCTTCACGAGCGGGCCGAAAATGCTGCTCGACCCCGACGCCGCGCTGCATTTTCCGTTCCGTGTGGATCCGAAGCTGTGGGGCTTTCTGACCCGATTCGCAGCGCATGGCACCCCGCGTCAGTGGGATCGCACCATGGCTGGGCTCACACCGATCGACAAGGTCGCGCTCGACGCATTCGACGAGCTCACCAACAGTGATGTGCGGTCGAAGACCACACCGGGTCCGTTCATTGTCGCCTTTGAACACGCTGACCAGGCCCGCAACTTTCTGAAAGCGGCCGACGGGGTGCGCAGACACGGGCAAGAGGTTCCGCTGACGAAACTGACGAAGACCGAAGTGCGCGAGCTGGCGCCCGCCATGAACGCCGATTTGGGTTTGGTGTACCGCCTCGACGGGCAACGCTTTATCGAGCCGGGGCCGTTTGTGGAGGCCGTCGCTGACGCGGTTGTCGCACGCGGCGGTTCGATTCGCACGGACGCTGAAGTTGTGAGCATCGCCCCGGGTGCGAGCGTGACGCTGGCAAGCGGTGAGACGCTCGAGGCGGATGCCGTCATCATCGCAACCGGTGCATGGCTCCCGACTCTCGCCCGCCGCTTTGGCGTTCGCACGAAAGTGCAGGCCGGGCGCGGATACTCGTTTACGTCGCCGTCGGAGCACCCGTTGGATCATCCGATGTATTTTCCGTTTACACGCATCGCGTGCACGCCCTACCAGGGCCGGTTACGAGTGGCCGGAACGATGGAGTTCCGCGGCCCAGACGAGCAGTTCCAAGAGCGCCGCGTGCAAGCGATCATCAAGAAGGCAGAGCATCTGCTCAACGGTGTTGATTTGCAGCAGCGGCAAGACGAGTGGGTCGGCTCGAGGCCGGTCACACCCGACGGGTTACCGCTTGTGGGCGCGACGAAGGCACCGGGCGTGTACGTTGCTGGTGGGCACGGAATGTGGGGGATCGTTTTGGGCCCCGCAACCGGACGCTATTTGGCGCAGCTGATCGCGACGGGCGAGACGGCGCACCAAATTGCCCCGTTCGACCCGCTCCGGTAGCGCCCTAGCGGCCGGCGAAGAAGCGCTCGACGATGAGTGCGAGGTCGTGGAGGTCAGTGACGCCAGCGAGCTCGCGTGCCGAGTGCATCGACAGAATCGGGATACCGACGTCAATCGTGCGAATGCCCAACCGGGTCGCGGTGATTGGTCCGATGGTCGACCCGCACGGTACCGAGTTGTTTGACACAAAGTCTTGCACTGCGACACCGGCTGCGGCCGCCCAACCGTGCCACGCTGCCGCCCCCGGAGCGTCAGTTGCGTACCGTTGGTTGGCGTTGATTTTCAGAATCGGGCCCGAGCCGAGCACGGGTTTGACGTTCGGGTCGTGCTTGCCGACAAAGTTCGGGTGCACGCTGTGGCCAACGTCGCTCGAAAGGTGCCACGATTCGGCCGTGGCACGCTTTCGGTCTTCAACGGATGCTCCGAGGTCGGCGTAGATGCGGTCGAGAATGTCTTCCAAGAACGGCCCCGCCGCGCCCGAGCGTGAGGCCGAGCCGAGCTCTTCGTGATCGAAGGCTCCGAACATGGCGATGGGCGCGTTCGCTGCGGCGGTTACCGCAGCGTGTGTTTCGAGGGCGGCGACCCCGGCGAAGGTCGACGCGAGGTTGTCGAGCCGGCCGCTTGCGAAAAACGCGTCGCCGAAACCGAAGATTTGACCCGGGGTGGCATCCGCCAAGAACACATCCCAGCCCTGCACGCTCTCGACGGCAACACCAGCGGATGCCGCCAATTCGCCCAGCAGCGAGGCAGACTCGTCGCTGGCGAGCGCCCACACGGGTGACGTGTGGGCCTGTTTGTCGATTTCGGGATCGCGGCCGAGGTGAATGGCAAGGTTCGGAACCCGCAAGAGCGGCCCGGTTGCCGCCAGCGCAACACTGCCGTCGGCGAGTGCAAGGCGTCCGGCGGCGCGCAGTTCGCGGTCGAACCATGAGCTCAGAATTGGTCCGCCATAGACTTCGACAGATGCCTGACGCCAGCCGTTGGTGACCGACTCAACGTTGGGTTTGAGTTTGAACCCGGGGGAGTCGGTGTGGGTGCCGAGGATGTTTGCCGGGGTGGTTGTGGTGGCATCCGCGGGTACCGTCCAGGCGATGACGGCACCGTCGCGCACGACAACAAACTTGCCGCCGGGTTGTGCGGGCCACGCGGCAGACTCGTCAAGGCGTGTGAAGCCGGCCGCTTCGAGGGTGCGGGCGACGGTTTCGGCAGCGTGGTAGCTCGAGGGGCTTTCGGTGACGAATTCGGCGAGGGCGTTTGCGTGGTCGCGGGCGGCCTGCGTGATGTTTTTCGGCATTCTTCAAGCCTATTCCCTGCCCGAATCTCCATCCTCTGAGAAGAGTGGTCAGCTTTGGCCCCTTTTTGGGCCCGAAACCGCCTGATTCGCCCGTTTCAGGGGCCAAAGCTGACCACTCTCGGGAAGGCAGGGGGCGGCCGGGCAGGCGGGAACGCGAATAGGCTTATCCGGTGGCTGAACCAGTGATCAATGCTCGTGAGCTTGTCAAAACCTACAAGGTGAAAGGCAAGCCCGATTTCGTTGCGGTTGACGGGCTTTCGTTCACGGTTGAACCGGGCGAATCGTTTGGGCTTCTTGGCCCGAACGGGGCCGGCAAGAGCACGACGATGAAGATGATCGGCGCGGTCTCGACGCGCACGAGCGGTGACCTGCAGATTCTGGGGCTTGACCCGAACGAGTATGGCCCCGAGATTCGTTCGCGGCTGGGCGTTGTGCCACAGCAAGACAACCTCGACGGCGAACTGAACGTGCGCGAGAACCTCTACATTTACGGTCGCTACTTTGGCCTGCCAGCAAGCGTCTGCCATGAGAAGGCCGAAGAACTCTTGCGGTTCGCAAACCTCGAAGAGAAGGCCAAACACAAGGTCGATCAACTCTCTGGCGGCATGAAACGTCGCCTCACGATCGCGCGCGGCCTCATCAACGACCCGCGCATTTTGCTGCTCGACGAACCAACGACGGGGCTTGATCCGCAAGCCCGACACGTGCTGTGGGATCGACTCTTCCGGCTGAAAGAGCAGGGCACAACGCTCGTTTTGACAACCCACTACATGGACGAAGCCGAGCAGCTCTGCGACCGCCTCATCGTTGTCGACGAAGGCAAGATCATGGCCGAGGGAACCCCAGCCTCGCTCATCAAAGACCATTCGAGCCGCGAAGTGCTTGAGGTGCGCTTCGGCTCTGACAAGAACGAACAGGTCGCGAAACAACTCGCTGATATCGGCGACCGCGTCGATGTGCTGCCCGATCGCATCCTCATTTACGCCGCCGATGGTGAGGCTGCGCTGGAGGCTGTCACCGCCCGCGGGCTCGAACCGAAAACCTCGCTGGTGCGTCGCTCAAGCCTCGAAGACGTCTTCTTGCGCCTCACGGGAAGGTCGCTCATCGAATGAACCTGCCGTCCCGATCGGATGCCGCAGCCGTCGCGACCCTTGGCGAGCTGCGCGACGAAGCACTCCAGTGGGGCAAAAAGCCCCGCCGGTTTGGCACGCTGTATGTTGCCGAGCACATCATCCGCGCGATGCGTGCGTATGGGTGGACGCTGCTTGTTGTCGGTCTCGGCCAACCGGTCATCTACTTGCTTGGCCTCGCGCTCGGTCTTGCCGCGCTCATCTCGGCGCCCATCGATGACGGCGGCGAGCTTGTGCCATATCTGGTGTTTGTTGCACCGGCACTGCTGATGTCGGCGGCAATATCGGATGCGACCGAAGAGTTCACCTACCCGATCATGGCCGGCTTCAAATGGCGTCGCTACTTCTATGGGTTCAGCGCTTCGCCAATCAAACCCGCACAGATCGCCAACGGTGTTGTGCTCGGTGTGAGCGCCCGAGTTCTGCTGACCGTCACACTGTTTTTTGCGTTCATCCTCATCTTCTTCGCTGTTTTACACGAGGGTGTTGTCAACTGGGCAACCGCATGGCTGTGCATCCCGATCGGGGTGCTCGCGGGGCTCGCATTCGGTGTTCCGTTGATGGCATACGCCTCGTCGATCCAAGACGATAAGGGCCAATTCGCCCTCGTGCAGCGCTTCGTGTTCATGCCGATGTTCTTATTCTCGGGAACCTTCTATCCGCTCGCGGTGCTGCCGCTGTGGTTGCAGTGGATCGGGTGGATCTCGCCACTGTGGCACTCGGCCGAGCTCGGCCGTTGGGCGCTCTATGGCAAAGACATCTCACCGCTCATACTCACGGTGCACGTCGCGTACCTGTTGTTGCTGCTCGTCGCCGGTCTTATGCTTGCGCGCCGTATCTTCGCGAAACGGCTTGGCCAATGAGCGCGGTGGTTGAAACATCCGCTCGCCGCGCCGGCAGCGTGCGCGCACTCTGGGCAGGAAACCCACTCGCGGTTGTGCTGCGCGGGCTGATCGCCGCGCGCTCGTCGAGCTGGATCGTGGTGCTCTCGGGCTTTTTCGAACCCGTGCTCTATCTCGCTTCAATGGGCATTGGCCTGGGTGCACTCATTGGCAGTGTGCAAACAACCGGTGGGGCGGATGTTTCATACGCCGCCTACATCGCCCCCGCCCTGCTGGCCGTTTCGGCGATGAACGGCGCAATCTACGACTCGACGTGGAACGTGTTCTTCAAACTCAACTACGGCAAGCTGTACGAGGGCATGCTTGCGACGTCACTCGGGCCGCTCGATGTTGCACTGGGTGAGATTCTGTATGCGATGCTGCGCGGGCTCATTTACGCGTGCGGGTTCATGATCATCATGCAGGTTTTTGGCCTCAACCTGTCGTGGACGGCAATCCTCGCCCTGCCTGCGGTCTTGCTGATCGCGTTCGGGTTCGCAAGCCTTGGCATGGGCGTCACGAGCTATATGAAGACCTTCCAGCAGATGGACTGGATCAGCTTCGTGCTGCTGCCAATGTTCTTGTTCTCGGCAACCTTCTACCCGATCACGGTGTACCCCGAGTGGGTGCAGCACATCATCATGGCCTTCCCGCTGTGGCACGGCGTCGAGCTCATTCGCGGGTTCACAACCGGTGTGCTCTCACCCGACATGTGGTGGCACGTGCTCTATTTTGTTGTCATGATCGTGGTCGGTGTGCTGTTTACCACACGGCGTTTGCGGGCACTCTTTCTCGACTGATCTTTTTCGGCTGGGTGCGCCGCAGTACGCTCAGGAGATGGGTTCGAAACAGCAGCGCTCGCCGCGCGTGCCACACGCGACGAGTTTGCGCACACCGTGGGCGGATGCCGCGATTGGCGCCGAGCATCCGCTGCCGGAGTACCCGCGGCCGATGCTTGAGCGCAGCGAGTGGGCGAGCCTCAACGGAGCGTGGGAGTACGCGATTCGGTCGTTGAGCGGAGGCGGAGCCGGAGACGAAGCGCCCGAACCCCAGGGATATGAGGGTTCAATCACGGTGCCGTTCGCAATCGAAACGGTCGCGTCGGGCGTCACCCGCCTGCTCGCAGCCGATGAACACCTCGTGTACCGGCGGGTTTTCGCAGTGCCGCCTGCGTGGCAGGGGCGTCGGGTCGCTTTGAACTTCGAAGCGGTCGACTACGAGGCGAGCGTTTGGGTCAACGGCGCGAAACGCGGCGTCCACCGGGGCGGCTACGAGCCGTTCACAATCGACGCCGGTACTGCCGCAGAGCTCGAAATCGTCGTCGTTGTGCACGACCCCGGCCCCGGCGGCGGGCAGCAATACGGCAAGCAGAGTGACACCCCGGGTGGCATTTGGTACACCGCAACGTCGGGCATTTGGGGCTCAGTGTGGGCGGAGCCGCTGCCGAACACTGCGATCACGTATGTCACGGCGCACACGCACGCCGATCGGGGCGGCTTTGATGTGCTCGTCGAAACTGATGCGTCGGGCGGGGCGTCGGGCGGGGCGCCTGGCGAGGTGACGGTTGCGGTGGCGCTTCCCGACGGTGGCGAGCTCACTGTGACGGGAGCTGCGGGGCATCCGATTCCGGTCGCGCTCGAAAGCCCGCGCCTGTGGAGTGTTGCCGACCCCTACCGTTACGCCCTGTCGATCACGGCGGGTGGCGACACTGTGCAGTCGTGGGCCGGTGTGCGCACCGTCGAGCTTGGGCCCGCGCCCGGGGTCGGTGTGGCAGCTGGCGAACGAGACTTCGTGTTGCTCAACGGTGAGCCGATCTTCATCAACTCGGTGCTCGACCAGGGCTACTGGCCCGAGTCGGGGCTGACCGCGCCATCCGATGCCGCGTTGATTTTTGACCTCGAGCAGCTGAAAGCGCTCGGCTTCAACAGCGTGCGCAAACACATCAAACTCGAAAGCCGTCGCTTTTACGACCACGCTGACCGGCTTGGCATCTTGATCATTCAAGACATCGTCAACGGCGGTAAACCGCGCGTCAGCATCAACCAGTCCGCGGCCATTCAGGTGCTCGATCAGCACTTCGATGACACGTCGCGTGGGGCGCTCGCGGCGGCGGGGCGATCGAGCAAAACGAACCGGGCTGAGTTCGAAGCGGATGTCGCAAACACCGTGCGCCTGCTCGACCCGCACGCGTCAGTCGTGTGCTGGACGCTCTTCAACGAAGCGTGGGGCCAGTATGACACCGACCGTCTGGAGGGCGTCTTGCGGGGGCTCGATTCGAGCCGGCTCATCGATGCGGCGTCGGGTTGGTACGACCAGGGCGGTGGCGATTTCCGCTCGCGGCACCGGTACAAGCTGCGCCTGAAGAAGCCACCGGCGAAAGACCGGCGGCCGTACTTCGTGAGCGAGTTTGGCGGCCACAATCTTGCCGCTCCTGGGCACATGTGGGAAGCTTCGGGCAAGTTCGGGTACAAGTTTCACAGCGACACGTCGAAGCTGAACGAGGGTCTTGACGACCTGTGGCGGGCGCAACTGATTCCCCTTGTCGCACACGGTTTGCGTGCGTGCGTGTACACGCAAGTCAGCGATGTCGAGACCGAATCAAACGGCCTCTTTACGTACGATCGGCGGCTGCTCAAACCCTCGGCCGAGCTCATGCGTGAGGTCAACGCCGAGCTGTATGCGGCCTTCGCCGCGGTCGCCGGCGCCGGCTAGAGGATGACTGTGTAGCTTCCGTGCACGATGACGCGGTCTTCGCTGTGCCATTTGACGGCCCGGGCGAGCACGGCGCGCTCGACGTCGGCGCCGCGGCGCTGCAGCTCGGCGGCGTCTTCGGCGTGCGTCACGCGTGTGACGTCTTGCTCGATGATCGGGCCCTCGTCAAGGTCTGCCGTCGCGTAGTGTGCCGTCGCGCCGATGAGCTTGACGCCGCGAGCTTTCGCACGTGCGTAGGGGTTTGCGCCAATGAACGCGGGCAAGAACGAGTGGTGGATGTTGATAACCGGCACCTCGAGCGCGGCAAGAAAGTCGTTGCTCAGAATCTGCATGTAGCGGGCAAGCACGATGAGGTCAACGTTGCCCTGCACGAGTTCAAGTTGGCGACGCTCCATTTCAGCTTTCGCCTCTGGGCCAGAACCCGAGGGAATGTGCACGAACGGAACACCAAACTGGCGTACATCCGCGGCCAAATCCGGGTGGTTTGAAACGACCATCGTCACGTCGACATCAAGTTCGCCACGCTTCGCCCGCCACAGCAGCTCAAGCAGCGCGTGGTCGTACTTCGAAACGAAAATCGCGACGCGTTTGGGTTTGCTTGCGTCGGTGAGCTTCCATTCCATACCGAACTTCTCGGCAACCTGTGCAATCGACGCCTCAAGCGCGGGACGCTTCGCATCGAGCCCCTCGAGGTGAATCACGGTGCGCTGGAAGAAGTGACCGTCATCAGGCTCGGTCGAGTGTTGATCGAGCGAAATAATGTTGGCGCCGTGTTCGGCGAGCATCGTTGCAATTGCGGCGACGATCCCAGGTTGGTCGTCGCAGGAAATCAGCAGTCGAGCGGTGTCGTTTGCGAGCATCGTTCTATTTTGTCAGTCGCCAAGCGCCAAAGCCGCGAACCCGCGCAAAATGTCTGCGGGGTGCGGTGCGTCAACCGCGCTGACTTGCGCGGCCAGCTCGTCATACTCTTCGTCAGAAAAGTACCCGTGCTTGCGATACACGCCCATGCGTCGGGCGAATGCTGTTCCGGTCAGCTCGGGGTGAAACTGTGTCGCATAAATGTTGTCGCCGATGCGATACGCCTGCGCGCAGTCTTTGCTTGCCGCAAGTAGCACGGCACCTTCGGGGAGGCGCTCAACGCTCTCGTGGTGCGCGCCCAGGCCGATGAACTCCGCCGGCAAGGCGTCGAAAACGGGGTCGGATGCGGCATCCGCTGTCACCGCGATTGTGGGCGTGAGGGCCTTTTCGACGTGGGCGTCGCTGACTTCGCCGCCCAAGTGGGCTGCGACAACACCGATTCCGTAGCACGAGAAAAACGCGTAGCTGTTGGTCTCGAGTGCGTGATCAGCAATGAATTGGATGTTGCGCTCAGTCAACAATTGCTCGGCCGTTTTTTCGACATCCGTGAAATTGAACGGCGAACCGCCGACCATTACGCCGCGATAGGTGCTGAGTTGCTCGGCCGTGACGGGGCCGTCGAGCAACGAGACGTAGTCAAGCTGCTCGGGTGAAGCGTCGAGCGATTCGAGAAACGAGTCGTATTCGCCGTCGGCCGCGTCACGCTCGGGACGGGCAGCGAAAAACACAAGATCGGCCATGCGTCTAGCCTATTCGGCCAGCGCACTCGCCGCCTGAGACGTTACGCCCCGAGATACTCGCGATACGCGTCGGTGTTGTACGCGCGCCCCAAGAAGTCTTCGACGAGCACGGCGGCATCCGCTGAGCCACCCTTTTCGAGAATCTTCGTGCGGTACGCCTCGGCAACGGCTGTGTTGAACTGGTCGCCGTCGAACTTCGACAGCAAGTCGCGTGCGATCACGAGCGACCACTGGTAGGTGTAGTACGCCGAGCCGTACCCGGTGAGGTGACCAAACGATGCGTAGAAGTGCGAATCGGGAAGTGATCGAACAGGTGACGCATTGTTGAGCAGACGCTCGACCGTGCCCTGCAGGTCATCCGTTTCTTGCGCGTGCAACCAGTATGAGACGTGCGCAAGCCCCAGCTGGCGACGCGTCGCGAGGGCGCGGCCGAACTTGTCGGCGGCAACCATTTTTTCAACCAGCTCGGCCGGAATTGGCTCGCCGTCGGCGCTGATCGCGAACGTTTGCAGCACGTCGGTGTCCCACGCCCACTCTTCGAGCATTTGGCTGGGGGCTTCGACGAAGTCCCACTCGGTTTCAATGCCGCTTTGCTGCGCGATCGGTTGCGTACCCAGAATCTCGTGCACGAGGTGGCCGAACTCGTGGAAGAACGTCGTGACCTCATCGTGCGTCATGAGTCCGCGCGAGAAGTTGCACAGCAGCGCGGCCTCCGGCAGGCTCACGTCGGTCACGCCCGGCGAGAGTGGGAAGCACGCGGCGTGGTTGTACTTGCCGTCGCGCGGGTGCATGTCCAGGTGCACGCGCCCAATCAGCTCACCGTTCTTGTGCACTTCGTATGAGCGCACGTCTTCGTGCCACGTGACGATTTCGGCGGGCACAAAATCGATGCCGAGCAGTTTCGTGGTGGTGTCCAAAACGCCCGGCAGCACCCGGTCGTACGTCAAGTACGACCGCACTGCTTGCGCGTCAACACCGTACAGTTCGTTGCGCAGCACACCGAGCAGGTAGAAGAAATCGGATGCCAAAACATCCTCGGCTTCCGGGTCGTCGAGCTTGAGGCGCTCGAGCAACACCGGGTACTCGACATCCGCAGCCTGCGCCGACGCGGCGTCGACATCACCGAGGAATCGTTCAATCGCCGCCCCGGAGCCGATCATGCGGGTTTCGACTTCGTAGTCGGGCCACGACGCGTATCCGAGCAGGGCCGCTTGCTCGCGGCGCAATTGCAGCAACTCTTTTAGCACCGACTCGTTTGCCGGGTAGGCCAGCTGGTTGGCCGTGTGCACAAGCTTTGTGCGCAGGTCGCGGTTGGTTGCATATTCCCGAATCGGCATGAGGTCGGGGTAGTCGGTTGTGAGCGTTACGAGCCCGTTCTCGTCGACGGGGTGCGCGTCGATGAAGTCTTGTGGCATGCCGACGAGTTCTTCCGGGGCAACCTTGAGCTCAAGTTTTCCGTCGCGGATGTTGCGACCAAACTCCAACGTCAACTCAGTCATGCGGTCGTCTTGCGCCTGTTTGATCTTGCGCTCAGCCTCGGGGAGGGCAACACCGGCACGGCGGAAGTCGCGCAGTGTGACCGTAAGCAACCGCTGCTGGTTTGCCGGGAGCGAGGCGGCATCGGGCTCGAACTTCTCGATCGCGGCGAACAGGTCGACGTCGAGGGCGCGGGCCGCGAGAAGCGACTCAAGCGTTTGCACTTGGGTTTCAGCTGCGGTGCGCACGGCAGGATCAGGGTGGGTTTCGCTGACGAGGTGCACGCGGCTGAGTGCCGATTTGCCTGCCGCGTAGGCGTTGTTGAGTGCGTCGAGAGCCCCGCCCACATCGAGCGTGCCGGCTTTGATTGCGGCATCCGCTGCGGCAATATCGGCAATCGCCTCGGCCGCGTGGTCGTCGATGAACGACAGCCAGCCGGTGGTTTCGGTGGGGAAGGTCAGCAGGGGTTTGGTCATACGTAGAGCCTACGCGCGCACCGCGTGCGGCAGAACGGGAGCAATCTGCAGAACGGGAGGTAAAAGGCGGATGCAGCAGCTCCCGTTCTGCAGATCACTCCCGTTTTGGCGGGGCGGGATGTCTCAGCCGCGACTCGAGCGGGCGGTGCGGCCGCGCACAATACCGATGACAGTATCGACCAGTTCGTGCGGATTGTCTTTCGGCCAGGCCAAAACAACCTGCGAGGTGGGCCCGTCCGTCAGCACCCGGTATTCGGTGTCTTTGCGCTGGTTTGCCCGCGCGATCGACATCGGCACAATCGCAATGCCGACCCCCGCGCCGACGGTTGCGATGGCATCCGCCGCGGTTTCAAGCTGCGCACCGAGCTCAAGACCCTCAGTGGGGAGATTCTCGAAGACACCGTCGTTGATCTGCAGCAAGACCTCGCCCTCGAGGTCTGCCCACGTCAGTTCGTCAGCCGCAAGCAGGTGCGATTCACGATTCGCGACGACAACCGGCAGTTCTTCGTACAGCCGAATCTGGTGCAGGTCTTGGTCGTCGAGCGGTAAGCGCGCGAGCGCCACGTCAACGCCCCGCGCCATGAGTGCGTCGTACTGTTCGGGCACGGTCAGGTGCACAAGTTCGAGCGGACGCCGCGGCATCCGCTCTTTGAATGTGTCAACCCACTTGCCGGGGGTCGCACCGGGAACAATGCCCCAGCGAAACGGCTCGGACACGAGGCGTTAGGCTGCGACGGCGTAACCGCGCTCGGTTGGGACAACCTTTGATCCGGGGGCGATTGTCACATCGGCCGGGAGTTGCGTTCCGGGCAGCACGATTGCTGCGGTGCCAAGGCGTGCGCGCACACCAACCGTCACGTCTTCGCCGATTCGGGCGTCGCGACCGATGTGGGCACCGGATTCAATCTGTACGCCGGGGGCAACAATTGCGCCAGCTTCGATCCACGCACCCGTACCAACGCTCACACCGGCACCAACCTGGGCGCCGGGTTCGATGTATGCATTGGGTGCGACAAACGCCTCGGCGTGTACCTTCGCACCATTTGCGACCAGGCCACGACCGTTCACGTGTTTGCGGTAGCGCAGCACGCTTCCGTCGTCGAACTCAATGTCTACATAGTTCTTGCTCACGTCAGCCTCCGGGTCTCTGGAACAGTGAAACGTGCAAAAGGGCGCTTCTATTCCAAGTCAACCTTGCTAGTTTTTCACCTTTAGCACCCGGTGTCCAATGGTGGACGACAATTGGCCGTGAAAAATCGGATTTTGTGACTGTGGACCGCAGCGGGGCGGGCCGATTAGCGCGGTGGCGGGCGAAAGATCAGCCCGCGGGGGGTGTGTACAAAACCAGCCGTGATGAGCGCCTGCTCCAGCGGGGTGCCGAAAACCGTCTGCCCTTCGACCGTCTCGATTGTAATCGGCTGCAGGTGGCGTTTTTGCGCGGTTTCGGCGAGGCTGCGCGTGGCGGCTGCAAGCAGTGCCTCGTCAGCGGTGAACGCAAGTGTTGTCTTGCCGCCGCGTTCGACGTAAAGCGCGAGCTCGCCGTCTACGAGTACCACGAGTCCGCCCGCTTTGCGCCCCGGGCGGTGTCCTTTTTCGCGCGTCGGCCACGGGAGCGCTGCACCATACGGATTCGCGGGGTCGGTTGCGGCGAGGGTGCGCGCTTGCAGCGGCGCGGGGTCGGGCAGACCGGCGTATCCGCGCAGTCGATCAACCGTTGTTGAAGCGGCAAACTGTGCCCCGCCGAGCCCCTCGATAACGTACCCGCGGCGGCAGTGGCCGGCTGTTTCAAATCCGGAAAGCATGCGGTACACCTGCGCGAAACCGCCCTCAACGCCTTCGGCTTGCACACTGCCGCGGGTCACAACACCGTAGCGGTCGAGCAAGAGCCCAGCGGTCACGGTCGCGCGGCGAGTGACATCCGTATCCAGCACCGGAAGCGCCGACCAGCGCCCCGCAGTGCTCGGCGCCCGGGTTGCGGCCGGTTGCAACGTCACGCCGCGGTAGGTTCGCGAGCGCGGCGCCCGACGTTTGGTTTTGTGCGCTTGCGAACCGTCGCCGAGCAGCGCACGCACGGGCGCAAACGTGTCGTTTGTGACCCGGCCCGAAAACGACAGCTGAAAGAGTGCTTCGGCCGTCGCCTGCTCGCTCGGGGCGTCAATCATCGCCGCCAATTGCGCCGTGAAATACGCGCCGCCGCGCAGCAAAACATCAAGTAGTTGGGCTTCGAGCCCTGAGGGCTCAAAATCATCGGATGCCAGCGGCAACGTCAATTCGGCAAGCTCGGCGGGATGCAGTGAAACCCACCCGTCCCGACCCGGGAGTGTGCCGTGCCCGGCCCAAACAACTTCGCCCGTGCTGGTGAGTTCATCGAGCATCGCGGGGGAGTAGTCGCGCACCCGGGATGGCAACACGAGGCTTTCCCACGCGCTTGCCGGTATCGGAACCCCGGCGAGTTGCTCGATGACGAGCAAGCACCCGTCAATGCCTTCGACGGGTTGTTCGAGGTGTTGCCAGGCGGGCAAGAAACGGGCGTACGTTGCTGGCGTGACCGGTTCAACACTGCCGCGAATCGCAGCGAGCGAGCGCATCCGCAGCTTTCGCAGCACTTCAGCGTCGACCCATTCGAGTTCACCGGTCGGCCCCGTGGCGACGGGTAAGAAAAAGCCGCTTGAGAGTCGGCCTTGGTGCTCGAGACGTTGCAGGGTGTGCCGGGCGACGGCCTCGCCAATGCCGTAGCGTGCCGCGATTTGTGACGCCGGAAACGGCGCGTGCGTGCGCGCGTAGCGGGCGATGAGGTCGCCGAGCGGGTCAGGAAACGGCTCCAGAAACGCCACCGGAACACCCACCGGGAGCGCGGTTCCGAGCGCGTCTCGCAAGCGACCCGCGTCTTCAATTGCGGCGAAGCGTTGCTCGCCCGCAATCGTGACTTCGATGACGCGTTTGGTGCGTACGAGTTCGGCGAGTGT
The DNA here is from genome assembly GCA_964616805.1 of uncultured Microbacterium sp. GTDB lineage: Bacteria > Actinomycetota > Actinomycetes > Actinomycetales > Microbacteriaceae > Microbacterium. The sequence continues at coordinate 84,738 of CAZTUC010000007.1, forward strand.
TTGAGCTGCGAATTGGTGGGTTGCTGCGGGAGGCGGATCCTGCTCGGGGTGCCGCGTTTCGTCTCGGTCGGCTTCGCCTCCCTCGCTCAACGACCGGGGCACAGTTTCGTGGTTCTCGCCCAACAACCGAAGCGCGACCTCGTCGATCGAAAGTGGGCCCAGCATCCGCAACCCGTCGGCGACACCTTCGACGCCGCGCATACGCCGGTCGGGTGTTAACCGCTGCGCATCAGCTTCGAACTGAGCGATGACATCCGGGTCGAGCAGTTCGCGCTGCTCGACCGTGCCGAGCAGTTCACTCAGCAGTGCCGGGTCGACCGAGAGGGCGGCGGCGCGGCGTTCTGCGAGCGGTGAATCACCCTCGTACATGAACGCCCCGATGTATCCGAACAGCAAATCGCGAGCGAACGGCGAAGGCTGCGGGGTTGTGGTTTCAACCAATCGGATGCGCCGGTCATTGATCGACGCGAGCAACCCGCGAAGTGCGGGGAGGTCGTACACGTCTTGCAACACTTCGCGCAGTGTCTCAAGAATGATCGGAAACGTCGGGAACTTCTGCGCCACTTCGAGCAATTGCGCTGAGCGTTGGCGCTGTTGCCACAGCGGCATCCGCTTGCCCGGGTTCATGCGCGGCATGAGCAGCGCACGTGCCGCCGCCTCACGAAAACGCCCTGCGAACAGGGCAGAGCCGCCCACTTCGGCGGTGACGATTTGCTCGAGTTCGTCGGGGTCGAAAACGAACAGTTCGGCGCCGGGCGGTTCGGTGTCGGCGTCGGGCACGCGCACGATGATGCCGTCGTCGCTTGCCACCGCCGAGCCGTCAACGCCGAGCCGCTCGCGAATGCGGGTGCTGACCGCGAGCGCCCACGGGGCGTGCACGGTTTGCCCGAACGGGGAGTGCAAAATGATGCGCCAGTCGCCGACTTCGTCGTGCCCCCGCTCAACGACGAGCGTTTTGTCGGTCGGCAGGGTGCCGACGGCTTCGATCTGCTCGGCGAGATAGGCGAGCAGATTGCCCTGCGCAAAATCGTCGAGGCCCGCATCAGCGAGTCGGGCTTTCGCTTTATCGGGATCGGATGCCGCAATTTCGCGCGTGAACTTGCCGAGCGCCGCACCGAGCTGGAAGGGCCTGCCGAGCCCGTCACCGTGCCAGAACGGAACCCGCGCCGGCTGCCCAAACGCCGGCACGACGTTGACCCGATCGTGCGTTATCTCAACGATCTTCCAAGACGTCGTGCCGAGGGTGAACACATCCCCGACGCGAGATTCGTAAACCATTTCTTCGTCGAGTTCACCAACCCGCGTCGGCCCCGCCTTCGGGTCGGCGCCGGCGATAAAAACACCGAACAGGCCGCGGTCGGGAATCGTGCCGCCGCTTGTGACGGCGATGCGCTGTGCGCCGGGGCGCCCAGTGAGGGTTCCCGCGTCACGATCCCACACCACGCGTGGCCGCAACTCGGCGAACTCCTCACTCGGAAACCGCCCCGCAATCAAATCCAGCGTCGCCTCATACGCACTGCGCGGCAGGGTCGCAAACGGCGCGGAACGTTTGACAGTTTCGTACCACGCCTCAACATCGAGCGGGTTGAGGGCAGCAGCGGCAACGGTTTGCTGCGCGAGAATGTCGAGCGGATTTTTCGGTACCGTGAGCGATTCGATTTGGCCGTGCAACATCCGCTCGGTCACAACCGCGGTGTGCAGCACATCGGCGCGGTGCTTTGGAAACAGTGCCGCCCGGCTCGTTTCGCCCACTTGGTGCCCGGCCCGACCGATGCGTTGCAACCCGGACGCAGCCGACGGCGGTGATTCGACCTGGATGACAAGGTCGACGGCGCCCATGTCGATACCGAGTTCGAGGCTGCTGGTTGCCACAACGCAGCGCAGCGTGCCGGTTTTGAGTTCTTCTTCAACGATTGCGCGCTGCTCTTTCGAGACCGAGCCGTGGTGTGCTTTCGCGAGTACCGGTTCGGCTCCGGCAGTCGTGCCCGATTGCCCCATCATCTGGGCTGGCGTCGTGGCATCCGCCGCCCTTCGTCTCGCCTGCGGCTCGCTCAGGGACCGGCTCTCTTCTGCGGAGGCGTCTGGTCCCTGAGCTTGACGAAGGGCACCCGCAGAGACCCGCTCTGCGTAAATCTCGTTCAACCGCCCCGTCAGCCGCTCGGCCAGCCGGCGTGAGTTCGCGAAAACGATCGTCGACGAGTGCTGCAGGATGCGATCAACGATGGCTTCTTCAACGTGCGGCCACACCGACCCGGTCATTTCGGGGTTGGCGAACGGGTCGTCGCTGGTGCCTGACGATGGTGGGGCGGCGAGATCCTCAATCGGCACAACGACCCGCAAGTCAAATGCCTTTGATGCTTTCGGGGCAACAATTTCGACGGGTGCCGCACCGCCCAAGAATCGTGCCACCTCGTCGATCGGACGCACGGTGGCGCTGAGCCCAATGCGTTGCGCGGGCGCTTCGAGCAGGTCGTCGAGGCGTTCGAGCGAGACCGCCAAGTGCGCACCACGTTTCGTCGCCGCAACCGCGTGTACCTCGTCGATGATGACCGTGTGCACGTGCCCCAGGGTCTCGGCAGCGCGGCTCGTGAGCATCAAATACAGCGACTCGGGCGTTGTGATGAGGATGTCGGGCGGGTTCGAGACGAGTCGGCGTCGCTCTTGCGGGGGCGTGTCACCGCTGCGCACACCCACGGCGATTTCGGGTGCCTCAAGACCGAGGCGTTTGGCAGCGTGGCCGATGCCGATCAGGGGCGAGCGCAAGTTTCGTTCAACGTCAACGCCGAGCGCTTTGAGCGGCGAAATGTAAAGAATCGTCGTGCGCCGCTTTGAGTCGGGGGCATCCGTTTTCTCACGAAAGACTTGATCGAGTGCCCACAAGAACGCCGCGAGCGTTTTGCCGGAACCCGTCGGGGCAACAACGAGTGCGTTCTTGCCCGTTGAGATCGCCTGCCACGCGTTTCGCTGAGCCCCAGTTGGCGCAGCAAAGGCCCCACGAAACCAGTCTTGCGTGGCCGGGGTGAAGCGCTCGAGGATGTCTTGGGTCACTGCAGGGTTGCAAGCCAATCGTCAAGAAAGCGCCGCACATCGGCAAGCTCTTGCTCAGAGATCGAGTGTGTGAGCCCCTGATACACCCGCCCCGAAAGCGTCGCGTGCTCGGGGAGCCACACTGCCGTGTGCTCAATGAGCGCTTGCGGAATAACTTCGTCACGCGCACCGCGGCCCCAGAACACGAGCGGTTTCAGCTCGCGCAGCGCGGGGTCGTTTTCGAGCCCACCGGGAGCTGCGAACCCGCTCAGGTTCACGACCGCGCCGAAGCGCTCGGGCGCAATGCGAAGCGCCTGCAGTGAGACCGCACCGCCCTGCGAAAAGCCCATGAGTGCAATCGGATGCCCCGGCGCAGTGTTTTCGCTCAACCATGCGAGCAGGGCGTGCGCGGCATCCGTGACTCCCGCGCTGCTGCGCGACGCCACATCGAGCGACGCTTCAATGACGTACCAACTGCGACCCGGCATCGGAAACGGCGGAGCCAGCGGAGCGGCAACCGCGGCAACCGAAACGTCGTCGGGCAAATACGGCACGAGCCCGAACAGGTCGTGCTCGTCGGCCCCGTAGCCGTGCAGCAGCACGATCGTCGCGTGGGGGTTTTCGACGCGACGCCAGTTGGTGAACTCTTCGTTGATTCGCAAATCGCTCATGTCCCCATTCTGCCGCGCACCTGCGACATCCGGCCCCGCGTTATTCGTGCGCGCTCGTGCTCGCTGCATCTTCTCGAAAAGAGTCTCGGCACAGTGGGGGTGCACTGGTAGCGTTTTGTCATACGTGCAGGTCACACCTGTCTCAGAAAGAAAGCACCCAGCATCATGGCTGTTCGCACACCAGATCCAGACCCCGAAGGCGATTTGCCACCGGTACCGGCGTCACTCGGTAGTGACCCGGTTGGGAACCCCGCGTGGCTCAGCGATGTCGAGCTCACCGAGATTCGTCGCCGCATCCCGATGCTGTATGTCGAGGCGGTTCCGGTACGCACTGACGGCACCGGCACGGTCACGCAGATTGGTGTTTTGCTGCGGGCAACGCCGGTTGGTGAGATGGTGCGCACAATCGTTTCGGGTCGTGTGCGGTACGGCGAAACCGTGCGCGACGCGCTCTTCCGACACCTCGAAAACGATCTCGGTCCGATGGCGTTTCCGCAATTGCCGCCGAGCCCCGTACCGTTCACGGTTGCCGAGTACTTCCCGATTCCGGGAGTTTCACCGTTCCACGACGACCGGCAGCACGCCGTTTCGCTCGCCTTCATTGTGCCGGTTGCGGGTGAGTGCGAACCACGCCAAGACGCGCTTGAGGTCACCTGGTATGAACCATCGGATGCCGCATCCGATGCCCTCGGCCTCGAAATGGAAGGCGGCCGCGGCGCACTGCTGCGCCATGCGCTCGCCCACCTCGGACTGCTGCGCTAGCGGCAGGCACCTAGCGCGAAGATGCCGACTCAAGCATCGGGTCGTCGTCGCCCCACGGCGTAATCGCCAACCGGCGCGCGGTTGCCGAGGGCGCCCCGTGCTCAGCAACGCGAGCGGCGAGCGAGGCGGGTGAATCGGTTGTTGCGCGCAAATACTTTCCCGACCAAGCGTCGAGTTCGCCGCGGTGAATTGCGACGATGAGCTCGGTTGTGCGCGAAACGGGCGTGAACTCCGTGCGGCCCTCATGCGCTTTCATGCCGCGAGTCATGTCGGTGGAGACCACCCCGGGTGCGATCGCGAACGAGCGCAGGCCGCGCGAGAACCCGGCCTCATGGATGCCGCCGACGTTGCGAAAAACGGCTGCTTTCGATGCGGTGTAGGCGCTTGCGACGGCCCAATCGTCGGCGCCCGCACCCGACGTCATGTCGATGACACGACCGCCGCCAGCGGTGAGCATGTGTGGGATCAGTGCGCGGGAGGCGTTGAACGATCCCAAAAGATTCGTCTCGACGACACGGCGCCACTGGTCGGGGTTGGCTTCCCACAGCGGCACTTCTTCGTCGATCTGCCCGGCATTGTTCACGAGCAGTGTCACGGGAGCGCCCAGCTGGTTGATGAGGGTGCTCATCGCAGTTGCCATTGTTGCGGTGTCAGTGACATCCGCTGAAAACCATGCGGCCACACCACCGGCGTCGTTGATTTCGCTTGCGGTGCGGGTGATGCGTTCGCGGTCGCGCGCGATCAACCCAACCGGTGCGCCCGCTTCGGCAAGCGCGAGCACAATTTCGCGGCCGATACCGCGCGATGCGCCGGTGATGATCGCGGCCGGAAGGCTTGTCACGGTTTGCCGCCGAGGAGGAATGCGAGGTCATCAACCTCGTCGGGTGTTGTGTCGAACGAACACATCAACCGCACTTCGGCGACGCCATCGATCGGTTCGTTCCAGTTGTAGAACCCAAACTTTTTGCGGGCCCGGTCAGCTCGAGCCACATCGACCCGGGCGAAGACGGCGTTGGCTTGTGTTTCTTGCGTGAACTCGACCGCCCCCTCGAGTGCGGCGCGAAGCCGAGCGGCCATGGCGTTGGCGTGTCGGGCGTTCTCGAGCCACAAATCCGTGCCATACAGCGCGAGCAACTGCGCGGAAATAAACCGCATCTTCGAGGCGAGCTGCATGTTTGTTTTGCGCAGGTAGTCGGTGCCCGCCGCGGCATCCGGGTTCACAATCACGATCGCCTCGGCGCCGAGGCCACCATTTTTCGTGCCGCCGAGGCTGAACACGTCAACACCCGCGTCGACCGTGAGCGCGCGCAACGAAACGCCCAGTGAAGCGGCTGCGTTGGCCAGCCGGGCTCCGTCAAGGTGCACGCTGAGCCCCAAATCGTGCGCGTCCTCGGCGAGCGCGGCAAGCTCATCGGGCGTGTAAACCGTGCCAAGTTCGGTCGCTTGTGTCACCGAGAGCACGGCCGGTTGCGCGCGGTGCACGTCACCGAACGAGTGTGCGTGCTGGGCGACGAGATCGGGCGTGAGTTTGCCATCGGGGGTCGCGACTGTCAGCAGCTTCATCCCACCAACACGCTCGGGAGCCCCACCCTCGTCAACATTGATGTGGGCGTCTTCGGCACACACGACAGCGCCCCATCGCGGTTGCATCGCTTGCAGGGCGGTGACGTTCGCGGCCGTTCCCGTAAAAACCGGCAGCACCGTGACCTCGTGGTCGAGCAACTCGCTGATCGTCGTTTGCAGGGTGGCGGTTGTCTGGTCGTCACCGTACGCGGTGTCATGGTCGTTGTTCACGGCGGCGATCGCCGCGAGCACATCGGGGTGAACACCGGAGTAGTTATCGGATGCAAAGGAGCGAGCCACCGCTCTAGCCTATGTTTTCTCACCCGACGTGCCCAGTGCGTTGCGTTGTGTGTCGTGGTGGCGCTGAGATCGCACCGTAAGATCGTCTCGTGGCGAAATCTCAAGCAAAGAAGCACCGTAAACCGGCACATCACGACAAACCGATGACGCAGCCGAGGAAAAAGGCGACGGCCCCCGTCATTCCGAAGGCAACGTTTGGGTCGTGGATTTCGGCGGCGCGTCCGCGCACACTTCCGATCGCACTGGCTCCCGTTATCGCCGGTGTTGGTGCTGCCGCAACGGTCGATGGGCAAATCCACTGGGCGCTCGGTCTCGCGTGTGCCGCAGTCGCCATTTGCTTGCAGATCGGCGTGAACTTCACGAACGATTACTCTGACGGCATCCGCGGCACCGATGCACACCGCGCCACGATTACCGGCCAAGCGCCCCGTCGTCTCACCGCTTCGGGAGCCGTCAAACCCAAGACTGTTCTTGCCGTGGGGCTGGCGTTCTTCGCGCTCGCGGCACTCGCCGGGCTGGCAATCACGATCCGCACGGGGCACTGGTGGTTCATCGCCGTGGGCCTCGCGTGCATCGCCGCAGCCTGGTTCTACACGGGCGGCAAACGCCCCTACGGTTACGCGGGGCTCGGCGAAGTGTTCGTTTTCGTCTTCTTCGGGCTGGTCGCAACGATCGGCACAACCTTCGTTGCCGTCGGTACGGTTCCGCAAGCGGCATGGTTCGCCGCGGTCGGCGTCGGATGCTTCGCCGTCGCCGTCTTGCTCGCCAACAACCTGCGCGACATCGAAACCGACAAACTCGTCGGCAAACGCACCCTCAGCACGCTGATCGGCAAACGCGGCACACAGGTGCTCTTCACGATCGTGGTGCTCATCCCGTTCGCGATCGCGATCTGGCTTGCCATGCTGTGGCCGGTTGTGTGGCTCGTTCTGCTGGTGGCCCTGCTCGTGTTCCCGACGCTGTTCATCGTCTGGATGTACCGCGAGCCCCGCGAACTCATCCCCGTGCTCGCGCTCATTTCAATCGCCGACCTGGTGTGGGCGCTGATCCTCTTCTGGGCGTGGGTGCGCTAACTCTGGCTCGTTACTGCTCGCCGAGTTGTTCGGCGATTGCGTCTTCGATGTCTTCTTCGGTGACGGTCTGCTTGCGGCGCGACTGACGGGCAACATCCGCTTCGTGCAGTGTCTCGGATGCCGCAGCCAGGCGCTTCGGCAAGAAAATATACGACAGTGCCGCGCCGATGAGGGTTGCGAAGATGACGGCAACCCACCAGAAGTCACGGAAGACCGGGATCAACAGCATCAGGCCGAGCGGAATCAAAAAGACCGCCAGTCGCAGGGTTACGTAGACGATCCAAGAGCGTGCAGTGTTCACCCCTCTAGTGTAAGAAACCGGCACTCAGAGAAACCTGGGGTAAAACATTGGCCCGTGTCAGACGTGGCAGTTACTGTCGAAGTATCGCGGCGACCGGCCGGTGCCGGGTTCAGGTTTCATAGCCATGTTTCTTAGCGAGTTCGACTCTCGCCGTCGCGTCGAAGGCTCCTGTACCCGTGCTCGGGTTGTTCCAGCAGGTCCCTATGCTGTCAGCGTAGAGTTGAAGCATGACCCGCGGTTTGATCATCCTCAGCGTTGTCGGTGCGCTGTTTTGGATCTATTCGATTGCCGATTGCTCTGCGCAGCCTGCAACCAGACACCGTGGTGTCAGCAAGCCGGTGTGGATGGCGATCACGATCTTGCTGCCCGTTGTCGGCGGCATCCTCTGGTTCATGATTGGTCGCACACGCAAGGGCAACATGATCGAGCCGAGCGTTGCGGTCGGGCACGCCACCAAGATTTCTGCGGCCGAGGAAGAACGCCGCGCACGCGTGCAAGAAGAAACTGATGCACGCATTGCCGACCTCGAAGAGCAATTGCGGCAGCTCGACGAAGAAGAGGCGAAGGAACGCGAGCGCCTCGAGGGCGGCGCAGACTCCGACGCTGACCCTGACGCCACCCCTGATGCCGCCCCTGACGCCGAGAAAAACGGTGGCTAAGAGCCCCGCGCAAGATGCGGCCGATGCGCTTTTGGCCGCGCTTGTCGACGAGGGGCTCACGGATGTTTTGCTCTCGCCCGGCTCGCGATCGCAAGCGCTCGCGTTGGCGGCGCTGAACCTCGAACGAGCCGGCTTCTTGCGGGTACACGTGCGCATCGATGAGCGCGTCGCCGGGTTTACCGCACTGGGGATTGCGCGCGAACAGCGCCGACCGGTTGCGGTTATTTGCACGAGCGGAACCGCGGTTGCAAACCTCGTTCCGGCCGCACTTGAGGCTCGGCATGCGGGTGTCGGACTCCTGTTGCTGACCGCTGACCGCCCACCCGAACTGCTGGGGGTGGGGGCGAACCAGACAACCGATCAGCCGGGCGTCTTCACCGGTGTTGCGAAGTGGGTCGGCGCAGTGCTCACGCCCGGTGCTGCCGAGGTGCCAGCTGTGGCGGCATCCGATGACGCCGCCGGCCTTCTTTCAAAATCTGCCCAAACTCAGGAAGCGGCGGCGGTTGGCGGCCGTTCTGCGCGCGAAGTGGCGACGTCTCCTGAGTTTGGCCCCAATTTCGAAGTAGGGCCCGCGCCGGGAGCCGCCGCCGCCGAGGCGGCCGCGGCCGGCCGCGCGGCGTTTGCCGCGGCATCCGCCTACCCAGCCGGGCCAGCACACCTCAACTTGCCGTACCGCGAGCCGCTTTCGGGCGAGTCTTCCGCCGCCGGGCTTCTTTCAAAATCTGCCCAAACTCAGGAAGTGGCGGCCGTTGGCGGGCGTTCTGCCCGCGAAGTGGCGGCGTCTCCTGAGTTTGGCCCCAATTTCGAAGTAGGGCCCGCGCCGGGTGGTCTGGCCGCTGCCGGCCAGGGGACGGGCGCGGCTGGTCTGGGGGTGGATGCCGAATCTGCCCAAACTCAGGAAGTGGCGGCCGTTGGCGGGCGTTCTGCTCACGAAGTGGCGGCGTCTCCTGAGTTTGGCCCCGATTTCGGCGTAGACCCGGCTTCGGCAGACGCCTCGGCCGCGCCGGCCGCGCCGGCCGCGGCTGGCCTGGCGCCGGCCGCGCGGGTCTTTCTGCCCCGCGGCCCGCGCACAATCGTGATCGCCGGGGCCGACGCTGGCCCCGCAGCGGAACAGTTCGCGCACGAAGCACACGCCCCACTCATCGCCGAAGTCACAAGCAACGCCCGCTATGGCCGCAACCTCATCGCCGGTTACCGTGCGGCCCTGAATGATCCGCAACTTGGCGGCCGCATCGAGCGGGCGGTTGTTTTCGGGCACCCGACGCTCAGCCGCGAGGTCACCCGCGCGCTCAGCCGCAGCGACATCGACGTCATCGCCGTTGATGGCCCCGGCGAGCGAGTAAACCTCAATCATCAGACCACAGCGGCCGCCGCAGTAGACATTGAGCCCGGCGAGGCCGACCGTGAGTGGCTCGGCGCCTGGCTCACCCACGGCCGCGCGAACGCGGTCGACTTCAGCGCTCCCGCACCCGACAGCGACGCGTTGCATTCGCACGATCCGCTCACTCGGGCGCAGGCGATGCGCACCGAGTTGGGTGTTGTGCGTGAGCCGTTGACCCGGCAGCTGGTAGCGGATGCCGCATGGCGCGCCACATGGCCGCACGACCGGCTGGTGTTTGGTGCGTCGCGGATGATCCGCGTCGCCGACCAGGTGCTCCCGGGCAAGAAAGTGGTTGTGCACGCCAACCGCGGGTTGGCGGGTATCGACGGGACCATTGCAACCGCAATCGGCATCGCGCTCGCGAGCCAAGCCGAGGGCGCACTGGGTACGACACGGGTGTTGCTGGGGGATTTGGCGCTGCTGCACGATGTTGGCGCACTCTTGCTGCCAGACGGCGAGCCGCATCCGCGTATTCAGCTGATCGTTGCGAACGATCGCGGTGGCACGATTTTCGATTCGCTCGAGGTTGCCGAGGGGCGGCCGGAAGGTTTCGATCGGGCGTTTTACACCCCGCACAACGCCGGGTTCGCCGCGCTTGCTGAGGCATACGGCTGGCAGTACGCACAGGCGACGACGCGCGCGCAGCTTGACACGCTGCTGAGCGCGGCGCCGGGGCCGCAGTTGATCGAGGTTCCGCTGCCGCGATAAGTCCGCGCCCAGCGCCCAGCTACGCGAGCGCGTCGACGATCGGCCGAAACTTCACACGCGTTTCGAGCAACTCTTCTTCCGGGTCGCTTTCGGCGACGATTCCGGCTCCCGCGAAAGCGACCAGAGACGTCTCGCTATCAAATGACGCACAGCGCAGCGCGATCGCAAACTCGCCATCGCCGTTCGCGTTGACCCACCCAACGGGCCCCGCGTAGCGCCCGCGGTCGAACGGTTCGAGCCTTGCGATCAGCTGCATCGCGGCATCCGTTGGGGTTCCGGCAACAGCGGCGGTCGGGTGCAGTTCGGCGACGAGCGAAAGCACGGAAACCGTTGAGGCGAGCGTCGCTTCCACGTCGGTTGCGAGGTGAAACAGATTGGGCAGCGTCAGAACAAACGGCTCTTCGGCGGCGGCCGCGGCGCGCACGAGCGGCTGCAAGCTTTCCAGCAGACTTTGCACGGCGTAGCGGTGTTCGTCGAGGTCTTTTGCGCTTGCAACGAGGGCAGCGGATGCCGCAGCATCCGAATCCGGGTCGGTGCCGCGGCTTGCGGTTCCGGCTAAGACGCGCGCGGTCACACTGCCGCCCGTCGCGGTGACGAGGGTCTCGGGGGAGGCTCCGACAAGCCCGTCGACGGCGAAAACCCACGTGTCGGGGTATTCGGCTGCGAGCGCGCGCACGAGGCGACGCCGGTCGGGTGAGGGCTGTTCAATCGTGGCGCGCAAGTCGCGAGCGAGCACAACCTTGCTGACTTCGCCGGCCGAAACTGCGTCGACCGCGGTGCTGACTGCGGCCATGTACGACGAAGCCGACTGCCGCCCCGACCCGATCGAGGCTGACCATGCCGGCCCGTACGCAACCGGTTCGCCCGATGACGCCTCAGCCCCAAACCCAGCCCCAGCCCCAATCGCCGAAACCGAAGTAATGAAGGCCCGCGATCCGACGCGGCCGAAAATCATGCTCGGCACGACGAGCACGGTTGATGCTGCCGATGTTGGCGAGAAGACGCCCGCGACGAAACCGACGAGCCCTGAGCCGGGGAGGCGCACGGGGTCGATAGCGGATGCCGCAGCAACCAGTTCACTCCAGCGCTCGGCGAGCACACGCATCCGCTCACCGCGCTGCGCTCCGGGCAGGGCGTCAACAGAAATGGTGACGACGCGCGGCCCGACGCCGACGAATCCGTCACCGCGTCGCAACCACACGAGTGGGTCGTCAGCGGAGGTTCGTTCAAGCATCCGATCGACGTCGGCGGGGGAGACCTCGCGTGTTGTTACGACGAGTTGTGGCACTGCACTCACCCCTCAAGCCTACGGCGCGCACCCACACCAAGCGCGCAGCCACCTCGGCGTCAAGCGCACGGCACGCACGGTTCGCGACCCACTGGGCGACACCCGGGGGGTACGCTGAAACGATGAATCTTCCTCGTCCGCCCGCGCAGAGAGTGACGGTTGTCCAGCCGATGCAATTGCGCGCACCGCGGGCGATGCCACCGTCGCCGGGGCATGGCGAGGCGACAGGTGAGCGTCCTGAACCGGGCACACCCATGCAATTGCAGTGGCGCAAATGGGATGGCGGCGTGCATTGGCATCACGCGCTGGTGTATTTGGGCGCGGATGAACACGGCGACTGGCTTGGCCAGCCGGCGCGTTGGCCAAGCCAGCGTCCTGGGCGTCGGGGTGCGTCGGGGTATCCGGGTGTGATTTTGATTCCGCACAGTGCGGATTACGCGTTCACCGCGAACGCCGTTCCCAAGCGTGTGCGGGTGTATATCGACGTGGGTTGGGATGTGCGCTGGAGTGCGGACCCGCTCTTGGTTGAGGGCATCGACATGGATCTTGACATTGTCAAAACCCTCGATTACCGCGGCACGTATATTGATGACCGTGACGAGTGGGAGTTGCATTCGGCCGCGTATGGGTACCCGGCGGATGTTATGCAGCAGCTTGAGTCGCGGGCCCAGTGGCTGTACGAACAGGTGAAGGCTGAAATCGCACCGTTTGATGACGCCACGATGGATCGCTGGATCGCACGGTTGGCTGAGGTGGTTCCGGCAGGCACCGTGCCGCCGCGGTTTGAAACGCTCGGTGGCGAGGCTGGAGCGACTGGTGTGGTCGGTGAAGTCGGTGAAGCCGGCGAAGCGGGCACAGCAGAAATTGGTGAGGCTCGAGCCGAGTAGCTCGCGGCATCCGCTCAAACCCGTCAAACCAACTCGTCAAACCCGTCAAACCAACTCGTCAAACCACCCCGTTACGTCGAGGGCACGTCGTCGTCGGGAATGTCTGGAAAGTTGCGCAGCCGCACGAGGCTCCACACGAGGCCTCCCCACAGTAGGGTCGCCGAGACGACGAACATTGCGATGGCTACCGGGGTCATCGCTTGCTCCTTTCCTCACGCAACCGCGCAATGTCGGCGGCTACCTCACGGGCGAGTTCGTCGGTGTCATCGACGACGGGTTCGTCGGCTTTGTGCCGGGCGTAGCTGCGGTAGCTGATCGCGAAGCTGAAGACCAGCACGAGGGCGAGCATGCCCCAACCGGCAACGGCGAGGTACCACGCTGGCATGCCGCCGTACCCGTTGACAATGTAGTCAATCGCGCCGCTGACAAGAATCACCGCGAGCACAATGGGGGTGACGATACCGACGAGCAAGAGCCATCCGCGTCCAACCTTGAACGACGAAACGGCGTTGAGGTGTGCCGCAAGCTCTGGGCCTTTGCGGCCAATCAGAATCACCAAAACGAGGGTCATGACTGCCGACAGCACAACACCAATGTTGTTGATGAACGCGTCGACAACGTCGAGGGTGTTCAGGCCACTCGTGGTCGCGAACAGCAGCACGGATGGCACCGTTGCGGCGACACCCGTGATGATGCCTGATTTGCGAATCGACCAACCAAACTTGTCTTGCAGCGCTGCCGAAATGACCTGCAGAATCGACAGTAGTGATCCGAAGCCCGCGAGCGTCAGACACAAGAAGAACAGCACGCCCACGACCTGGCCGCCGGGCATTTCGCTCAGCAGGGTCGGGTAGGTCATAAACGCAAGCCCAACGCCCTTGATGTTCTCGATGCCGTTGACCGTGGTGTTTTGCACGGATGCCAAGAACCCCAGTGTCGCGAAGACGCCGATACCTGCGAGCAGTTCGAACCCGGTGTTCGCAAACGCGACAACAAGACCTGAACCGGTCAGGTCGCTCTTGCGGCGCACGTACGACGAGTAGGTGATCATGATGCCGAAAGCAACCGAGAACGAGAAGAAAATGTGCCCATAGGCTGCGATCCACACGGCGGGGTTCGCGAGGGCGTCCCACGATGGTGTGAAGAATGTCGCGACGCCGTCCATGGCGCCGGGCAGGGTGAGGGCGTAGATCACGATCGCGACGAAGCTGATCACGAGCAGCGGCAGGGTGATTTTGTTGGCTTTATCGAGGCCGCGGCGCACGCCGAGCGAGAGCACGAGGATCGTCAAGATCCACAGCCCCAACAGCGGCCCGAGCACGGCGGGCGCGAACTGCAGCGTGAAGCCGTCGGTGGCGCTCACTGTTTGCGTGTGCTCTGACACGAAGAATCCGATTGCATCATCGCCCCACGACTGCTTCACCGCGTACCACGTGTACGCAATCGCCCACGCGATCACAACGGCGTAGTAGGTCGCGATAACAAAGCAGACGGCTACCTGCCACCAACCAAGCGGTTCGAATCGTTTGTCGACGCGTCGAAACGCGAGCGGAGCCGAGGCGCGGTAGCGGTGTCCGAGCGCATAGTCGAGAAACAGAATCGGGATACCCGCCGTGAACAGCGCGATCAAGTAGGGCAACAGAAAGGCGCCGCCACCGTTCTCGTACGCGACACCGGGGAAGCGCCAAATGTTGCCGAGTCCGATGGCAGATGAGATCGCTGCGATGATGAAAGCGCCGCGGGTGCCCCAACTTTCGCGGGCCTCAACCGGGGGTTGTGCTGATTGAGCCATGGGTCAACTTTTGCAGTGCCGCGAGATAGGCGCAACCATTTAGGCTGAATGTGTGACAAAACGTGCCGATCTCAGCAAAGACCCCACCGACGTGAGCGCAATGTTCGATCTGGTCGCGCCCGCGTACGATCGCACGAATTCTCTCTTGAGCTTGGGATTCGACAAGCACTGGCGTGAGCAGATGGTGGCAGCTGTCGACCCGCGCCCCGGGCAACGCGTGCTTGACGTCGCGTGTGGCACGGGTGTTTCAACCGTTGCGCTCGCGGCGGTAACCGAAGCTGAGGTTGTCGGAGCAGACTTTTCGCCCGGAATGATCGCCGAAGCGCAGAAGCTCCGCGGCGACACCGAGCGGGTCAGTTTTGTTGAGGCGGATGCCACCGACCTGCCATTCCCCAAAAACTCGTTCGACGCCGTCACAATCTCGTACGGCCTGCGCAATGTTGTCGACACCGAGAAGGCGCTCGCAGAATTCATGCGCGTCACCAAACCCGGTGGCCGCCTGGTGATTTGCGAGTTTTCGACGCCACCGAACGCGCTCTTCCGCAAGGGGTACCGCTTCTACAACAACGCTGTGCTGCCGCTTGTGGCGAAGGTTGTTTCTTCAAACGCTGATGCCTACAACTACCTCAACGAGTCGATTCGCGATTGGCCCGACCAGCGTGAGCTTGGTGAGAAGTTGCGGGCCGCCGGGTACATCAATGTCGCCTACCGCAATCTGGCCGGTGGCATTGTGGCGCTGCACCGCGCGCAAAAGCCGGCGTAGCGGCATCCGCTTTCGCCTTGACCCATACATTTTCCCCGCGAAACAACGGTTTCTCGGCGAGAAACTGCGTGGCGGCGGGGAAACTGCGCGGCTCAATGTGGTTGGGGTGGATGCGTCACCCATAGCGGCACCCGCGTGGGCCCCGCGTGGGGTCACGGAAAGCACGGGTTACACCCAAAAATCCCCGGGTAGGCTAGAAGGGTGACTGCTGTGCCTACCCAATCGCTTGCCCAACGGCTCGGTTTGGGCGACGCCTTCGAGCTCGAAGGCGCAGCTAGCACACTCGTGAAAGCAGTTGACGAGGGGCTGACGCGCGTCGAGGCCGGCATTGCCGAACAGCTCAAGCACGCCGATCAGTTGGCGGATGTCACAAGCCGCTACCTCTACGACGCCGGCGGAAAACGCATCCGCCCCGTGCTTGCGCTGCTCACCGCGCAATTGGGTGAGGGTGTGACCGACGAGGTTGTGCGCGCTGCCGAGGCGCTCGAGGTGACGCACTTGGGGTCGCTGTACCACGACGATGTCATGGACAGCGCTGACCGCCGCCGCGGTGTTGCCGCAGCGCACACCGTGTGGGGCAACAACGTCGCAATTCTTACCGGTGACCTGCTGTTTTCGCGCGCGAGCACGATCATGGCTGAGCTTGGTCAGCGCGCGATGCAGTTGCAGGCGGCCACGTTCGAGCGCCTCGTTTTGGGGCAGATGCACGAGAGTGTTGGGCCGCAGCCGGGCGATGATCCGGTCGAGTTTTACATTCAGGTTTTGGCAGACAAAACCGGTTCACTCATTGCCGCATCGACGCGCGCGGGGGCGATTTTCTCGCACGCTGACGAGGCCTACACCGACGCGCTTGGCGAGTACGGCGAGAACGTCGGTATTGCCTTCCAGTTGCTCGATGATGTCATCGACCTCTCGGCGCAACCCGAAGAAACCGGCAAGGTACCGGGCACCGATTTGCGGGCCGGCGTTGTGACGATGCCGTACCTGTTGCTGCGGGCAGCGGATGCCACCGCCGACGCTCGTGCACTCGCTGACCGCATCGATCTTGAGGCCGCACAAATCGCCGAGGGGGCCGACCCGGCCATCCTCGACGAAGCGATTGGCCTCTTGCGGCAACACCCAGCAACCGCCAAAACGCTTGAGCTCGCGAACGCGTACACGCAACAAGCCGTCGCCGCCCTTGAGGTGTTGCCTGACGGTGCCGTGCGTGGCGCACTCGAGCAGTTCGCGCTTTCGCTCGTTGAGCGCACGCGCTAAGCATCCGATTTCTTGCCCGCTGCCGAACGGTACGGGTCGCACGACCAATAAGGAACCCACGTGTCAAAACTGAAAGTCGCAATCGTTGGCGCTGGCCCGGCGGGCATTTATGCTGCCGATATCCTGCGCAAGACTGAGCGTTCGTTTGACGTTGAGATTGACCTGTTCGAGCGCTTGCCGGCGCCGTATGGCCTCGTGCGTTATGGTGTGAGCCCCGACCACCCGCGTATTAAGGGCATCATCAACGCCCTCAAAGACGTGCTCGACGCGGGCACCGTGCGTATTTTCGGCAACGTCGATTTTGGTACCGACATCACGCTCGACGACCTCGAGCGCCACTACAACGCGGTCATTTTTGCGACCGGCGCGATTCGCGACGCCGACCTGGAGATCGAGGGAGTCGACGCCGAGGGTTCGTTCGGCGCGGCCGATTTTGTGAGCTGGTTCGATGGCCACCCCGACTTCCCGCGCGAGTGGACGCTCGATGGCGAATCGGTGGCTGTGATCGGCAACGGCAACGTAGCCCTCGACATCAGCCGCATCCTCGCCAAACAGGCCGACGATCTGCTGAAAACCGAGATTCCCGAAAACGTTTATGCCGGACTCAAGGCGTCGAAGGTCACCGACGTGCACGTCTTTGGTCGCCGCGGCCCGACGAGCGTGAAGTTCACCCCGCTTGAGCTGCGCGAACTCGGCGAGGTTGCCGACGTTGACGTTGTTGTGTACGACGAAGATTTTGACTACGACGATGCCGCCCGCGCGGCGATCGCCGGCAACAAACAGGTGATGGTTATTGACCGTACCTTGCAGTCGTGGCGTCAGCGTCCGACCGTCAACAACCAGCCGGGTGAGGCCAAGCGGCGCTTGCACCTGCACTTTTGGGCCAAGCCCGTTGCAGTCAAGGCCGATGAAGACGGCCGGGTTTCGACGCTCGTGTATGAGCGCACGGCACCTGACGGGCACGGCGGTGCGGTTGGCACAGGCGAGCTGCGTGAGTTGCCAATTCAACAGCTGTACCGCGCGGTGGGTTACTTCGGTTCGCCCCTTGACGGCATCCCGTTCGACAAAAAGCACGGTGTGATTCCGAACCACGAGGGCCAGGTGCTCAGCCAGAAGAGCAACGAGCGCATCCCCGGCGTGTACGCGACCGGGTGGATCAAGCGCGGCCCCGTCGGGCTCATCGGTCACACGAAGTCTGACGCGATGGAAACGATTCGCCATCTCGTGAACGATCAGGGGTCGTGGTGGCATCCGACCGAAACATCGGATGACGCGATCCCCGCGTTGCTGCGCGAACGTGGTGTTGCGTGGACCGACCTCGACGGTTGGCACAATCTCGACAACCACGAAAAAGCCCTCGGTGAAGCGTTTGAGGCGCTGCCCGGGCGCGAGCGCGTGAAGGTGGTTGACCGCGACGAGATGCTTCGGGTTTCGCGCGGCGAGACAGGGGATTCGCTCTAAGATCATGTCGCCTTCTTCCTTGCCGCCGAGCCCTCAGAAGTCGTTGCCGGGCACGCTCGACAGTGATGGCTTTGCGAGCGATGTGATCGACCACGGCTGGGTGCCTGACATCCTCGGTGACGGGTTTGAGCAGCGCACGCTGCCACTCGGCACTGATGACGAGGGTCCCGTTGTGTGCACGCTGGTGCGATCGCTGCCATCGCGCGCTCGACTCACGCAGCTCGCGGATGACAACCGGTCGCTTGCCGGTTTTGATGTGCTCTACGTGCACGGTTGGAGCGACTATTTCTTCAACCCCACGCTTGCGAAGTTTTTCACTGACCGCGGGGCAAACTTCTATGCGCTTGACTTGCGCAAGTACGGGCGCAGCTTGCGGCGCTGGCAAACACCCGGCTACATCGAAGACTTCGAAACCTACGATCGCGACATCGCTGTGGCGCTGCAGGCGATGGATCGCCCCGTGCCGAAAAAGCCGAAGGCAGGCGTCGAGCCGCACGACTTGCCGTGCCAGCCCCGAGCGGGCACGAAACCGCTGCTCTTGGTCGGCCACTCGACCGGTGGGCTGACCCTCAGCCTGTGGGCAAACCGCTACCCGGGGGCTGCCCAGGGCCTGCTGCTGAATAGCCCGTGGTTGGAGTTTCAGCTTTCAGATATTGGCCGTCACGCAGTGAGCCCGCTCATCAACCTTGGTGCGAAACTCATTCCGAAAGAGGCGCTTCCGCAGATCGATATGGGCTTCTACACGCGGGCGCAGCGCGAAGTTGCCGACTCGCAAGACCCGATGACGATCAACGAAACGTGGCGCCCCGAGCTCACGCATGCCGTGCATTCGGGGTGGTTGCAAGCGGTGTTTGCCGGTCAGGGTGAAGTGAGTGCGGGTTTGCGTATCGAGTGTCCCGTGGGCGTGATGCTTTCGCGCAAGTTCGGGATCCCGGCCAAATGGGATTCTGAGCTGACCCGTGCTGATTCTGTGCTTGACGTTGAGACGATCGCGCGCGATGCACTCAATCTGGGGCCGTACGTTTCGATCATCCGTATCGATGGCGCCCTGCATGATGTTTTTCTTTCCGAGACCCACGTTCGCCACGTCGCGTATTTGCGCATGGAGCAGTGGCTTGTCGGATGGAGGGCAACCCTCGAGCTCGCCGAAGCTGTGGCACGCGCGGATTACGCCCCCGCGCCGATTGAGTCGGCCGAGACAACCGAGCCGACCGATTCGGCTGAGACATCCGCCCCAACCGAGCAAGAGGCGTAGCTGCTGCGAATCTAGCGGTAGTTCGTGAACTGCAGGTCGACGTCGAGGTCTTTGCCCTTGAGCAGCGCAATGACTTCTTGCAGGTCGTCACGCGACTTGCTCGAGACGCGCAATTCGTCACCCTGAATAACCGGCTTGGTGCCCTTGGGGCCCTCGTCGCGGATGATCTTCGAGATCTTCTTCGCGTTCTCGCTTGAGATGCCGTCTTTCAGCGTCGAAACGATGCGCACTTCTTTGCCCGACTGTTGCGGTTCGCCGGTCTCGAGGCTCTTGAGCGAGATACCGCGCTTGATGAGTTTCGTTTGAAAAACGTCGAGAACAGCTTTCGCACGTTCGTCGGCGTTCGCGGTGATCACGATTGTTTCGCCGCTCCATCCGATCGATGCGCCGGTGCCTTTGAAGTCGTAGCGCTGCTCGACTTCTTTGCGCGCTTGGTTGAGCGCGTTGTCTGCCTCTTGCTTGTCAACCTTGGACACGATGTCAAAACTGCTGTCAGCCATGTCTCCACCGTAGCCGATTCGTCGCGCCACCCTCGCGGTAAAAGCTCATCCTCGCGGAGCGAATCCGCCAAATTCTCCGCGAGGATGAGCATTCACCGCGTGGCTGAACGGGGCGGATGCCGCGGATGCCGCGGGCTGGCCGCTCTCCGGGGCATCCGCGCTGCTGCTACGCGTGCCACTCTCGCGGAGAAACTCCAACCTCGCGGAAAGAATCCGCGGAATTCTCCGCGAGGTTGAGCATTTACCGCGTGAGTGGAAGAGCGGATGCCGCAGCCGGGCCGACTCTGTCGGTGCTTCGCTGTAGGTTGCTAAGCAGAGGCATCATGACGAAAGAACCAGAAGAACTCCCTGAGCCCGATTGGGATGAACTCGCCGCGCGCGCCGAACGCGGCGAACTCCGGCCCATTGGCGGGCGGCGAAGCGGGGAAGCCTCTCGCGCTGAAGGACGCGCCATGCTCATGGCCGCAACTGGCACCGACAACATCGAGGATGCGCTGCGCGTAGCGCTCGAGCAGGCACGGAACGCGGCGGACTAAGCATCCGCACCCCTTCCACTCTCGCGGAGAAACTCCAACCTCGCGGAGCGGATCCGCCAAATTCTCCGCGAGGATGAGCATTTACCGCGTGAGTGAACGGGGCGGATGCCGCGGATGCCGCGGGCTGGCCGCTCTCCGGGGCATCCGC
>CAZTUC010000007.1:105169-110168 GCA_964616805.1 uncultured Microbacterium sp.
GCTGCTGCTACGCGTGCCACTCTCGCGGAGAAACCCCAACCTCGCGGAGCGGATCCGCCAAATTCTCCGCGAGGATGAGCTTTTACCGCGTGGCTGGAAGAGCGGATGCCGCAAACGGCGCGCCTGCGGGCACGAGTGCAGACGCGGCGTTAGCGTACTAAATGGAAGATTGCGCCCGAAGCATCAACCACCCCAGCACCCACAGGAGAACCGATGGCAAAGGCAAAAGACGAAAAGGCTCCCGCCGAAGAGGTCGTGGCTGAGGCTACCCAGGCCGCCACCGAAGCTGCATCCGAAGTCACTGAAGCAGCCGAAGCGAAGGTTGCCGAAACAAAGGATGCCGCGGCCGAGGTTGACGAGCACCTCGCGGCTTTCGAAGCGCTCGAGCGCGACTCTCCTGAACTTTTTGCAAACGCAAAGGCAGAAGCCGAAGCGGCAGCCAAGGATGCGCTGTCGGGAATTGGCACGAACGCCATCGATGCACAGGCCGCAAACCCAAGCGCCCCAAGCGCCGCAAGCGCTCCGGTCACGAGCGCCCTGGGCACGAGCGACCCGAACGAGTCGCACGATGGGCTCGCAGCAACCGTTGCGCAGCCTGCGACATCCGTTGCCGAACAGGCAACCCAGATCATTCCCCCGGCAGTTGTCCCTGCTCAAGCCCCCCAAGCGCAGTGGCAACCGCAACAGCAGTATGCGCCCGGTTCGCCGATTCTGGTTCCTGCCCCCGAGCAGCCGGAGATTCGCGGGAACCGCGCCAAGATCGCGCTGATCGGCATTTTTGCGGCGCTTGCGTTCGCGATTTTGTACTTCTTTGCAAACTACGTTGCGCACCTGGTTGACGGCCGGACCTCGTTCGGTGATTTCGTGCCGTTCGCACTTGAGAAGCTGCAGTCGTTGCCGTGGTGGACACCGACGATCGCATTCTTCCTTGGTTTTTGGTTCCTCGGCTTGTTCATCAACCGCGCGAAGTGGGGCAAATGGGTGTTCTTCAGCTTCATCCCGGGCCTGTTCGCGTGGGGTGGCGTTGCTCTCGGCGCCATGATCGGCAATGAGTTCTGGAAGCACTCGACCGACGAGATGGTCACGGTTGCAAGCACGGCCGCGATTTCATTCGCGGGTCTTGCGGCATTCTTGATCGGCCGCGAGGTGACGGTGTGGTTCAGCAAGTGGGCAGCGCACTCGGGTGCGAAGCGCATCGCTGAGCACGAGGCCGACCTTGTCGAATACGAGCGCGTCATCGAGGCGGGCCCGCAGCTGTAAGCAGCTGAGGCCCCACCAAGGTCCCACGAGTGTGGAGCGCTCGCTCGAGTCACAAGTAGACCAGGCGGTCGAAGCCTGGTTGCGTTGGGTGCCGCGGTGGCAGCCGGGTTCGCATTCGGGGCGCATCGCCCCGTGCCGCAGGTGTCTTGGTTCGCCGATTTTGGCGGCGGCTGGCATTGCGGCGGATGTTCCGCACGGCGTTCAGCATGGGTTGTCGACGCGTATCAAGACGGTTATTGACCGTCAGGTGACCCGTTACACGGCGCAGAATTTGCCGATGCTGCAGAGTGAGCTCGATCAGGCATCCGCTCGCCATCGTTCGCGCCCGTACCGCCCCGAAACCGGACTCGACCCCGAGTATGAAGGCCTGCCGCTTGACCCCGACCCGGTCGCGGGTGCGCCATTCTTGTTCACGCTTGCCGGTTTGGCTGAGCAAGAGGCCCGCGAAGTGCCGAGTTTGCCGCCGTTATCGGATGTCGCAAAACAAGCCCTTCGCCGCGAGGTGCAACTGGCCGACGAGTACGCGAACCTTGTTGGCCGCGAGATTTGCACCCTGTTGTTGCGGCACCGCTTGCGCGTGCAAGAAGCAATCACTGAGTACATTGAGCCGCAAATCGAGTCGTTGCTTGAGCAGCTTTCGCTTTCGCTTGATATGCCGTTCGGCGATGGATTGCTTGAGTCGTAGCAGGCGGCCGTAAGGATGGCGCGTCCGTGAAGCGTCGGTGAACAGTGCCTGGGAAAACGCATTGAATGATCGCGTTCTGTTCGTTTGTCCAGGTGCACCCGGTAGCGTGGCTGTACCCCCGTTGTGTGTAGTTAGGTCGTTCGAGAACCGTGAAACCCCTCGCTGAGAAGTTTGGCGTGAAGTCGCCACTGGTTGCTGGCATTGCTGTTGCGAGCTTGGTTGCCGTCGGTTTCACCCCGATCGCGTTCGCTGAAACTGAGGCGCCCGCCGCACCTGAAACCGACGCTCTCGTGTCAGTCAACACACCCGAAGCGATCGCACCGGCCGAAGTCAGCCTCGAAGCAGTGGCTGCCGCGACAATCGATGAACTCCCAGAACAAGAAGAGCCAGCGGGCCCAGCCGGGCAACAAGGCTCAGAAGACCAGGCAACCCAGCCTCAGTTGTCGATTTCGGATGCCGAGTACGACGAGTTCGCCGCAAACCTCGTGCTTCATAACCCTGACGTTTCGTACGTTGGTCGCGATGCCGACGGCAAGATTATTGTTGCCCTCACCGTGAGCGAGGCTGCCGCCACGTCAGCAGCGCGCACCGTTGACCCGCTCGCTGAGTTGGCAAACTACGAGAATGTTTACGTTGAGTACGATGCGTTCGAACTGGAGTCGCTCGCGGTCACGGATGTTGTTGGTGGTGCAGGCTACGGCGTACGCAACCTCAGCAGCGCATTGACGCTGTGCTCGTTCGGTTTCTCAGCCTGGACGGCAACCGGTCAGCCGGCGGTTTTGTCGGCGGGGCACTGTGGTGTTGCGGGCGACGTTGCTGCGCGCACCGACCCCGCCACTGAGCTGGGCGATCCCACACTCCTCGACGATATCGATTTTGGTGTGTTCGATTTCTCAGTTTTTGGTGACAGCGGTCAAACAACGACGGATGCTCTTGACCTTGCCGGACTGATTGCTACGGGCGACGCATTTACGCTTCGCCCGTTCGTGACCGACTGGACAAGTGCTGCGTCGAGTGATCTTTCGCTCAGCGGCACCCCCATTACGGCTCTTGGCGCCGCCAAGGTTGGTGACACCGTTACCAAGTCGGGTCGCACAACCGGTGTGACAACCGCGGAGGTCACCCAAGTGGGTGTGTACGCCCGTGTTGATGGGGTTCCGATTTATGGCTTCATTGCCATGGGTGACGAGGGCACTGTGCGACACGGTGACTCGGGTGGTGCAGTACACGTTGGTGGAACCGCTGTTGGTATCGTCTCGGCCAGTGACCTCACGGGCAAGGTCTTGTTCGCGACCGAACTTTCCTCTGCGCTTTCGAACCCGGCCGCGCGCGGGTACACCTTGCAACTTGATTTGGCTGAGCCGGTGCTCGCTCTCGAGAGCCAGGTTGCGCCGGGAGCATCCGTTACCGGCACCGCAACTGCGGGCCAGCGTGTGATCATTACCCCGGCCGCGACGCAAGACGCGCTCAGCCGCGCCGCTGCGCTTGAGGCTGAAGTTGGTGCTGATGGCAAGTTCTCGTTTGCGGCTCCGACTGAGCCGGGCACGTACAGCTATGTGCTCGTTGCAGCCGACGCCGGCTTTAACCGATCGGATGCCGTCACGGTTGAGGTTCTCGTGAGCGGCGATTCCACGCCGACCCCAACGCCGACGGTCACTGAGACCATCACGCCAACCCCGACTCCGACGGTCACTGAAACCGTTACCCCGACGCCAACGCCGACGGTCACCGAAACATCGGCCCCAACTCCGACGCCGACCGCAACCGACGAAGCTGAGGGTAGCCTGCCGAAAACCGGTGCGAACACGGTGATGAGCATTGCGCTTGCGGGTGTTGCACTCGGCGCGATGCTGATGGGCGGGGGTCTCATTCTGAGCCGTCGCGCATCAGATGCAATTTGACCGTCGCGTTACGGCATATTACACTTGACGATGTGTGCGCTCACGCGCGCGCTCGGGCTTAAGCAAAAGCTAATCGCCCCCACGGCATACCCACACAAAAACGCTCGCTGATTCTGCGTGCCGGTGGGTCTGATGTGAAACTCACACGCTGTCACCGTGCAGCACCAACCAGAAGGAAAACTGTGCCAACTATTCAGCAGTTGGTTCGCAAGGGTCGTTCGCCGAAGGTC
Source organism: uncultured Microbacterium sp. (assembly GCA_964616805.1). Taxonomy (GTDB): domain Bacteria; phylum Actinomycetota; class Actinomycetes; order Actinomycetales; family Microbacteriaceae; genus Microbacterium. The sequence goes on from CAZTUC010000007.1 coordinate 109,246, forward strand.
ACCAAGACCAAGGCGCCGGCTATGAAGTCGAACCCGCAGCAGGCCGGCGTATGCACTCGTGTGTACACCACGACCCCGAAGAAGCCGAACTCGGCAATGCGTAAGGTCGCTCGTGTCAAGCTGCGTAACGGTACCGAAGTAACCGCGTACATCCCGGGTGAAGGCCACAACCTGCAGGAGCACTCGCTCGTGCTGGTTCGTGGTGGTCGTGTAAAAGACCTCCCCGGTGTGCGCTACAAGATTGTCCGCGGTGCACTTGACACCCAGGCTGTGAAGAACCGTAAGCAGGCTCGCAGCCGCTACGGTGCGAAGAAGGGTTAAGCAAAATGCCACGTAAAGGCCCCGCACCCAAGCGCCCTGTTGTAAACGACCCCGTTTACGGCGCACCTATTGTTACGAGCCTCGTCAACAAGATTCTTGTTGACGGCAAGAAGAGCCTCGCTGAGAGCATTGTTTACGGTGCACTGGCTGGCGTTGAGGCCAAGAGCGGTCAAGACGCAGTCGTCACCCTGAAGAAGGCCCTCGACAACGTACGCCCGACCCTTGAGGTTCGTTCGCGTCGCGTTGGTGGCTCGACCTACCAGGTTCCCGTTGAGGTGAAGCCGCACCGTGCGAACACGCTCGCACTGCGCTGGCTCGTGAGCTACGCAAAGGGTCGTCGCGAAAAGACGATGACCGAGCGTTTGCAGAACGAGATTCTCGACGCCTCGAACGGCCTCGGTGCCGCGGTCAAGCGCCGCGAAGACACCCACAAGATGGCTGAGTCGAACCGCGCATTCGCGCACTACCGCTGGTAATACACACCGACGGTCGTTGAGCGGATGCTTGAAGCATCCGCTCAACGACCGACACAACGTAAAGGACTTATCCCGTGGCACAAGACGTGCTCACCGACCTGAGCAAGGTCCGCAACATCGGCATCA
>CAZTUC010000008.1:0-107059 GCA_964616805.1 uncultured Microbacterium sp.
CACGCTCTTGCGCTGCATAACGCCGGGCGCCTGCAGTTCGAGAGCACGGCGACCTTCGATACCGTCGATTGCACCGAGACCATCGATCGGGGCACCCAGCGGGTCAACGACACGCCCGAGGTAGCCGTCGCCGACTGCAACGGAAAGCACTTCGCCGGTGCGGGTTACTTCTTGACCAGCCTCGATCCCGGCGAACTCACCGAGTACGACGACACCGATCTCGCTTTCGTCAAGGTTCTGGGCAAGACCAAGCGTGCCGTCTGCGAACTTGATGAGTTCGTTAGCCATAACGCCCGGCAGGCCTTCGACGTGCGCGATACCGTCTGCCGCGTCGATAACCGTTCCGGTTTCAGCCGCTGCCGCCCCAGTGGGCTCGTAAGCGGCGACAAAGTCCTTCAGCGCGTCGCGTACGACGTCTGGGCTGATGGTAAGTTCTGCCATTGTCTTCCCTTTGTTTTCCGCACCCTTGCGGGTGTGAGTTTCATCCGTGTCAGGCACGGAAAGTCTGTTTAGCTTGCGATTTTCTGGCGCAAGTCGGCCAGGCGTGCTTGAACGGTGCCGTCGATGACATCGTCACCAACCTGAACTCGTACGCCACCGATGAGCGATGCATCAACAACTTCGCTGAGGGCAATCTGCCCGTCATACTTAGCGCTCAGTGCCTCTTGCAGTTGTTCGCGCTGCGCCGGCGTCAGTGGAGCTGCCGTGTGCACCGTGGCAACCTTCTGGCCGCCAGCACCCGAGACGATGCTGACCGCGGTTGCCAATCCCGAGCGCGTGCGTGCACGGCCAGGCTGTCCGACGATCGACTGCAAGATGAGATTTGCACCGTCGCTCAGGCTGTCTGCGAAAACCTTCTCGGCGAGTGCCGATTTGGCTACCGCGGTGCCCGAACGCCCGGAAAGAGCAAGTTCGAGCTCAGGGTTTTCGGCAACAACACGTGAGACGCCGAGCAACTCGCTAGCAAGCTTCGTGCTGTCACCACTTTGTGCGGCGGCACGGATGCCAAGCCCAAAGATCGACTTCAGCAGGTCTGCCGGTTCGCTCCAGCGTTGACTCGCCGCAGCTACGAGTACCTCACGGGCACCCGGGTCGACACTTTCGAAGACGCGATTTGCGAGGGCTACGCGAGCTTCGACGGGTGCGGCCTGGTCGGTGAGCGCACTCGTCAGGGCCGTTTGCCCCGCGAGCGCGCGCGACGCGGCGAAGAGGTCTGCTGCGGTTTGCAGCGAGACCTTCTTCTGTGCCTCGAGCGAGCTGACAATGGCAGCTTCGGCTTTGCGGGTTGCAGCTCCCACTACTGAGCCGCCTTTTCTGCGTTCAGTTCAGCGAGGAAGCGGTCAATAACCGCCGATGCACGCTTGTCATCGGTGAGGGACTCACCAACAACACCGCTGGCGAGGTCGAGCGCAAGTGCGCCAACTTCGTTTTGCAGTTGCGAGTGGGCGGCTGCGAACTCCGAAGCGACCTTGCTGTGGCCCGATGCGACGATGCGCTCGGCCTGAACCTGGGCTTCAGCGGTCTGCTCGGCAACAATCTGCTTTGCTTCGTTGCGAGCCTTTTCGCGAATATCCGCTGCCTCTGAGCGTGCGTCAGCGAGCTGCTTGGTGTATTCCTCAAGCGCTGCTTCTGCCTGCTTTTGTGCCTCATCGGCTTTTGCGATGTTTCCTTCGATTGCTTCCGCACGCGCATCAAGCATGGTGTTGAGCTTGGGAATGACAATCTTCCACATCACAAACAAAATGATGACGAAGCACACAAGCGACCAGACGATGTCATACATCGCTGGCAGCAGTGGGTTCGGCGCGGCTTCCGCGTCGGCTGCTACGACAAGAGCGTCAAGCATCCTGTCTCCTTTTGTCTATCGAGTGTGGCGTTTTGCTTAGTAGCCGAAGATGAAGCCGGCTGCGATACCGACGAAGGCGAGTGCCTCGGTGAAGGCGATACCGATCCACATGAGAACCTGCAGCTTGCCCTGGAGTTCAGGCTGACGTGCAACACCCTCGATCGTCTTACCGACGACAATGCCCACACCGATTGCCGGGCCGATTGCAGCAAGGCCGTAACCGACGGCTGCGATCGAGCCGGTGATTTCTGCGAGAACCGTAGTTGCGTCCACGGGGTTTTTCCTTTCGTTGTGACTGGGGCGTTTGCCCAGCCGCTTAGTGCTCTTCCGCTACCGCGAGCTGAATGTAGACCGCGGTGAGGATGGTGAAAACGTAGGCCTGGAGGAAGGCTACGAGGATTTCGAACAGGGTAAAGGCAAGGCCGGCGACACCGGTGAAAGCACCGAGACCGATCCACCCCTTACCCAGGCCAAAGATAAAGAACTGGGTTGCTGCGAACAGCAACACGAGCATGAGGTGCCCGACCATCATGTTCATCAAAAGACGCAGCGTCAGCGTGACGGGGCGGATGATGAAGGTCGAGATGAACTCGAGCGGCGTCACGATGATGTACAAGAACGGCGGCACACCCGACGGGAACAGCGCGTTCTTGAAGAAGCCCTTCGGGCTCTTTTTGATACCGGCGTAAATGAACGTGACGTAGCTGACAACAGCCAAGAGCAGCGGCATCGCGATGATCGAGGTTCCGGCGATGTTCAGACCCGGGATGATGCCGGTGATGTTCATGAACAAGATCGTGAAGAAGATCGTCAGCAGAATCGGCAAGAAGCGGTCGCCGTCTTTCTTGCCGAGCATTTCGTAACCGATGCTCTTACGAACGAAGTCGTAACCCATCTCGACAATGCTCTGGAACTTCCCCGGAATAATCTTCAGGTTGCGTGTGCCAAGAACGAAGAGGATGACCAAAACTGCCGTTGCAAGCAACTGGATGAGGTTGATGCGAGTTGCAGTGTCCCAAAGGAAGACCCGGTCGGGGAAGAACTCCCAAATCGACGGAGCGTGAAACTCGTCGTCAGCAGCGAAGACAGTGTTAATAGCCTGAATCAGCACCGTGGCTCCAGGTTGGTGCGGATGGCATGAGCCAGCACGCAGGTTGAACGATCAGTGAGTTGCTCATTTGGGGTAAAGCGTCACCAGCCAAGCGAGCGAACTCTTTCAGCCTATCAAAGGATTGAAGGGCTCTTGAACACTTTTGGGGGTGCCTCAGTCATCTTCTGGGTTTTTCGTCGGCAAGATCAACTCACTCACGGTTGGCATCCGTGTTTTCCAGACCACAAGTGCGTCAATGATGAGCGTTGTCAAAACACCGGCGATCAGCGAGAAGAACAGCACTTGCGGATGCACCCAGTCGGCCGAACGCAAAAGCAGCATCACAACGATGAAAATGATGAGCTTAAGAAACCAACCTCCGAGCACGAGACCGAAAAAGATCGGCATGTACAGTTCGCTTCCCGACCAGCGGTTCGCGATGAGGATGCTCAGCGCTGTCAGCGCCAGAAACACCGCCGCAAGACCAACGCCAACGACGCCGCTCCACAGTCCGTTGGTGCCCGCGACAGCGAAACCGATAATCGCGCTGAGAATCATGAGGCCGAGCGCGACAGCACCGCCCCATACGAGCGTGCGCACCAAGACGGGATTGCTCGTGGGGGGTGTTGCGGGTATGGCTTCGTTGGTCACGATGAAGCTGCTTTCTGGTGTTTTGCAGTTGCGTCGGGCAAGAACGTTACGATGAGGCACGCGATGGCTCCGACAATACCGAAGATCGCGCCCGGCCAATACTGTCCCGGCCAGTCTTCGCGCGCACCGATGTACATCAAGAGCATCGAAAGCGAAATGATGGCGGTCCACGCGTAGAAGATGAGTACAGCGGATTTGTCGGTGTGGCCCATGTCAAGCATCCGATGGTGCAAGTGCTTGCGATCGGGAGAGAAGGGAGACTTTCCGGCAAGCGAGCGGCGCACAACGGCGAGGCTGAAATCTGCCAGCGGCAAGAGCACAATCGCAATCGGCAACAAGATCGGGATAAAGGCACCGAGCAATTGTGAACGGCCGAATTCGTCCGGGTTGAGCATTGCGGGCTGCAGCTGCCCCGTGATTGCGATACCGGATGTTGCCATCAAGAGCCCCAAAACAAGCGCGCCGGTGTCGCCCATAAAGATTTTCGCGGGCGAGAAGTTCCACGGGAAAAAGCCCACGCACGCACCAATGAGTACGGCTGCGGTGAACGAGGCAAGGTTGAAGTAGGTGCTCGAGTTGAAGTCGCGAATGAGGATGTACGAGTAGGCAAAAAACACGCTGTTGGCGATGAGACAGACGCCAACGACAAGACCATCGAGCCCGTCGATGAAGTTGACGGCGTTCATGACGACAACGATGGCAATCATCGTGATCGCGATACTGAGCGCGTTCGATGCGACCAGCACTCCCCCGATCGGCAACGAAAGTATCTGCAAACCACCGAAAATCGTGACGATACCGGCCGCGGTGAATTGCGCCGCGAGTTTGAGGAACCAGTCCAGGTCACGCAAATCGTCGATAAGGCCCACGATTGCGATGAGTGTTGCCGCGGCGATGAGCGAGAGCATCGTGTTTGGCGGAATCCAAATGATGTCAAAGAATTGGTTGAACGTTGAGAGCCCGAAAGCCGCCATGATGCCGAGGTAAATGCCCAGCCCGCCAATGCGCGGCGTTGGCCGGGTATGGATGTCACGTTCCCGAATGGGCTGATAGAGCCCTTTCGCGAGACTGAATCGCAAAACACCCCACGTCAGAAAAAAAGTGATAGCTGCCGTGATGAGCGCGATAAACAGGTATTGCTTCACCGGCGCGCAGGCTCCAGCAGGTTGCCAACAACCTTGCGGATTTCGCCACGGCCGATTGCACCCTGCCGCAAGATTCGGATGCGCGGGGTTTCCCCTTCGACCGCGTGCACAAGCGACGTCGCGTCAATGATTGTCGATGCCGCGCCACCGCCCGATGGCCCACCGTCGAGGTAGATCGATACGTTCTCGCCCAGCATCCGCTCGGCATCAGCAATATTCGTTGCGGCCGCCTCTCCGTGTACGTTCGCACTCGAAACAGCCAGGGGGCCGGTTTCTTGCAGCATGTCGCGTGCGAAATCGTGCCCCGGTTGGCGCACGGCAACCGTGCCTTGCGTGTCACCGAGATCCCACTGCAGCGACGGCTGCACCGGCAGAATAATTGTCAACGCTCCCGGCCAGAATGCTTCGATGAGCTTTTCAACAGCTTGAGGAACGCTCTCGACCAGCGCGTCAAGCCCAGCGCGGGATGCAACCAAAACGGGCGGCGGCATTTCACGGCCGCGACCTTTCGCGTCAAGCAATCGTTGCACCGCGATTGGGTTGAACGCATCCGCAGCAATGCCGTACACCGTATCGGTCGGTAAGACCACCAGCTCGCCGCGTGCGATAACGCGACGTGCTTCACGAGCAGCGGAAAGCAACTGGCTCGAATCGGTGCAATCGTAGGTGGTTGACATAGCGCAAACAGTCTATGGCGCTGTTCTCTCAGCTCACCTCAGGCTTGCGCTGGTTGCTCGATCTCGACCGAGCAAATCGAGGTGGGTTTCGGTATTCAACCACCCATCTGTCCGAAGAATCTCACGAACCGCAGCACCTTGGGCCTCGCCGTGTTCGATGATGAGTGTGCCACCAGAACGCAACAGCTTCGCCGCCCGCACACTCAATTGCCGAATCGCGTCAAGCCCGTCCTCGCCACTGTAGAGCGCAAGGTCGGGGTCGAAGCGGCGCACCTCTTCGTCGCGCGGAATCGCCCCCGTTGGTACATACGGCGGGTTTGAGACAATGACGCTCACGGTGCCATCGAGCTCTGGAAGCGCCGTTTGGAAGTCACCCTCGACAAGCGTGAGGTTTTCTTGACCCGCAGTGTTCTTGTGTGTCCACGCAAGTGCTCGTGGCGACAGCTCAACAGCCCACACGTGCGCATGCGCCACCTCGGTTGCCAACGCCAATGCGATCGCGCCGGAGCCGGTGCACAAGTCAACCGCACGTGGTTCGGGGCTCGCGTCACTGCGCAACGCGTCAATTGCCAACTGGGCAACCGATTCGGTTTCCGGGCGGGGAACGAAGACCCCCGGACCCACGTGTAAGGTCAAATGGCGAAATGCCGCAGTGCCGGTGATGTGCTGCAACGGCTCGCGGGAAACACGGCGTGCGATGAGGTGCGCAAACTGCTCAGCATCCGCCTGTTCAAACGTCTGCCCAAGAATCACCGCAAGCTGCACTTGCCCGCGCGATTTACCCAGCACATGCGCCGCGATCAGCTCGGCATCAACCTGCGGTGTGGGAACGCCAGCACGCTCAAGCGCGTCGACCGCCCGACCCAAAAGTCGGGCAATGGGAATACTCGCCTCGGGCGCGGTGTTGGCTGATTGTGGTGCATCTGTCACCGATCAAGTGAAACACAGCGCAACAACTGCAACATACTCGGGCGATAAATGGCACGCTAGAACGGCTCACCAGCCCAGCGAAAGGCACACTCATGGCAGGTATTCACAACGACATTTCCTCGGCGTTCGGCAACACCCCGCTCGTTCGTCTGAACAAGCTGACCGACGGCTCAGAGGCAACCGTCTTGGCAAAGCTCGAGTTCTATAACCCCGGTTCGAGCGTGAAAGACCGCCTCGGTGTTGCGCTCATCAATGCCGCTGAGGCTTCGGGGCAGCTGCCCCCCGGTGGCACGATCGTTGAGGCCACAAGCGGCAACACAGGTATCGCCCTCGCCCTCTTGGGTGCTGCCCGCGGCTACAAGGTGATTCTCACGCAGCCCGCATCGGCGTCGGCCGAGCGTCGCGCACTGTTGCGCCAACTGGGTGCCACGATTATTTCAACGGATGCCGCGAAGGGCATGCGTGGCGCAAACGAAGAAGCTGAGCGCATCGTCGCCGAAACCCCCGGCGCCGTCTGGGTACAGCAGTTCGCCAACGCGGCCAACCCACAGATTCACCGCGAAACCACGGCGGAAGAAATCTGGCGTGACAGCGACGGCACGATTGACTACTTCGTTGCCGGCATCGGCACCGGTGGCACGATCACGGGTGCTGGTGGCCGTCTGAAAGAGCTCAACCCCAACCTGACGGTTGTTGCCGTCGAGCCGGCAGAATCGCCGATCCTCAACGGCGGCCAGCCCGGCCCGCACAAGATTCAAGGCATTGGCCCGAACTTCATCCCGGAAGTTCTCGACACGAACGTTTTCGACGAGGTCATCGATGTTCCAGCCGAAGACGCGATCGAAACGTCGCGCCAGTTGGCTGGCCAAGAAGGCATTCTTGCCGGTATCTCCAGTGGAGCCGCGGTAAACGCTGCCCTCCAGGTTGCCAAGCGCCCCGAGGCTGCTGGGAAGACGATCGTCGTCATCGTTCCCGACACTGGCGAACGTTACATTTCGACGGCCCTGTTTGATGGTTCACGCGACGAGTAAACACAATTGAGTTTCGTCAGCCGGTACCGCGAAGACATCGCTGCAGCCAAGCAGCGTGACCCTGCAGCGCGTTCAGCCCTCGAGATAACGTTTCTTTATCCAGGACTGCACGCGCTGTGGGGGTATCGTGCGTGGAATTGGTTGTGGCGGCACCACTTGCACTTCTTGGCACGTGCCGGTTCACAATTCACCCGATTTCTCACCGGCATTGAGATTCACCCCGGGGCCACGATAGGTCACCGCGTTTTCATTGATCACGGTATGGGCGTTGTCATTGGCGAAACCGCCGAGATTGGCGACGACGTCATGCTGTATCACGGTGTGACGCTTGGCGGCCGGTCGCTCAACAAGGGTAAGCGGCATCCAACAATCGGCAACGGCGTCGCCGTCGGAGCGGGCGCGAAAGTGCTCGGACCGGTATATATCGGAGCAAACTCGGCAATTGGCGCAAACGCGGTTGTCACAAAAAATGCCCCCGAAGACAGCATCCTGGTGGGCATCCCGGCCAAGGCACGCCCGCGCATTGCCGGCGAGAATACCCGCGCGCTCCTGACAACTCCCGAGTACTCAATTTAGGAATCTCATGGCAAACATTCACAACGACATCAGCACCGCTTTCGGACAAACCCCGCTCGTGCGGCTGAACCGAATCAATGGTACGGATGCCACCGTGTTGGCCAAGCTTGAGTACTACAACCCCGGCTCAAGCGTGAAAGATCGCCTGGGTGTCGCTCTGGTTGATGCCGCTGAAGCATCTGGTCAATTGCAGCCGGGCGGAACGATCGTTGAATCGACCAGCGGAAACACGGGTATCTCGCTAGCGCTGATCGGCGCGGCGCGCGGCTACAAGGTGATCCTCACGCAACCGGCTTCAATGTCACGTGAACGCCGAGCACTCTTGCGCCAACTGGGTGCCGAGCTGATCTTGACCGACCCAACCAAGGGCATGTCCGAAGCCGTTGCGCAAGCCAAACACATCGCCGAAACAACACCGAATGCGGTTTGGGTACGACAGTTTGAAAACGCCGCAAACCCTGAAATACACCGGAAAACGACTGCCCCTGAGATTTGGCAAGACACCAACGGTGAAGTTGACTACTTCGTTGCTGGAGTTGGCACCGGCGGTACGATCACCGGAACCGGTGGATGGCTAAAAGAGAAAAACCCCGCCCTGAAAGTCGTCGCTGTAGAACCGATCGATTCGCCAGTGCTTTCGCAGGGTCACCCCGGTCCGCACCGGATTCAAGGCATCGGCCCCAACTTCGTACCAGCAGTGCTCGATCGGGACGTCATCGACGAAGTTATCCCGGTTGAATTCGATGATGCGATCGAGGTCTCTCGTGCCCTCGCAACCGGCGAAGGCATCCTGTCGGGAATGTCTGCGGGCGCCGCTGTATGGGCAGCTCTCGAAGTTGCAAAACGTCCGGAAGCAGCCGGGAAGACGATCGTCGTAATTATTCCCGACACCGGTGAGCGATACATCACAACGCGTTTGTTCGACGGCGCACGCGACGAAGCCTAGGGCGCTGCTGCGCTCGGTTGAGCGCCAATCCACCTGCCTCGGAGCCTGCTTCGCTACTGTCCTGCGTTGACGGTGGCCAAGACGCGTTGCCCCGCGGTGTGTGCACCGTCGGATCCGACACTCGCCACAAACGTTACGCCGTCTCCGATGTTTATCACCATGTTGCTCGGCACGTGCACAAGCACGCGCGGGCCCTCGATCGTGGCCACGAGCGCCGTCGTGTACGGCACCTCTGGTGCTTGATCTGACATCGGAACGTGACTCACCGTGAAAGACCAGATCGCCCCGATGCCCGAGAGCGGCTCGTTCACAAGCTCTGCGTCTGGATGTTGGAAGCAAAAGTGCCGCCCAGCGCCGATCCAGCGCTGACAGGGCTCGCAGAACGGCCAGCTCATCCCCGTGTAACGCTCTTTGGCGGATACAGTCTGCTCACTCATCGGTGCCCCCTCTTGAGAATTGCGATCGAACCGTCACCGAGGTCGCCCCAGCCGGTAACCACGCCGTGCTGGGCGTTTACTACCTGTCGTGCTGCTGCTTCACCGCGTAATTGCGTGACGGCTTCAACGACGTGACTCATCCCCAGGGCGTGCCCCTGAGAGAGCATGCCACCGTGCGTGTTGAGCGGGAGGACTCCCCCAGGATCAGTCTTCCCGGCCAGGACAAACTCGCCACCCTGACCTCTCGGCGCGAAGCCGGCCTCTTCGAGTTGTTGCAGCACCTCAAATGTGAAGCAATCGTAGATCTCGGCGAAGTTCATGTCCTCGGGTGCTAACGATGCCATCTCCCAGGCCCTGGGAGCCGCGTGGGTCAGCCCGATCTCAAAAAAGTCATCTCGGTTGAACATGTCTTCCGGCTCCGACGGGCGCGCCTCGGCGTATCCTTGCACGACCGCAAACGAACGATGGGAGTGTTTTTTCGCTCGCTCAACCGAGGTGACGACGACCGCCGCACCGGAATCGGTTTCAACACAGCAGTCAAACAGTCGGTACGGCTCCACGATCCATTTGGAAGCGAAGTAGTCTTCGATCGTCATCGGCTTCTGCATGAGCGCGTTCGGGTGCAATTGCGCGTTGCGTCGGGTGTTCACGGCTATTCTGCCGAGCGCTTCGACCGGGGTCTCATGCTCGACGAGATGCCGCATGGCTTGCTGTGCATACACCTGTGATGGTGCAAAAACCCCATACGGAGAATACAGATCTCGCACCGCGCGCCGGTAGGGCGTGGTCGCATCAACCTGCGCAAGCGAACGGGCTCGGCGGCCCGAGTAGGCTGCCCAACCAACGGGGACCAAGACCACCTCGGCGAGTCCAGAGGCGATCGCAGCGGCCGCATGGCCAATTGCCGCGACGGAACTCGCCCCGCCCAGTCGCACCTGTGAGGCGAAGCTGAGATTCGCAATGCCCAGATGCGTCATGATCTCTTCCGCACCGGGCCCCATATACGGAGCGATCAGCCCGTCGATGTCTCCGAGGTCATACCCGGCATCGGCAACCGCCGTACGTGACGCTTCACACAGCAATGACAAATCCGTCGCTTGCGGGTTTGCACCTCGCGTGTGCGAAGTTTCCCCGACACCGACGATCGCGGCCACGCCTGCTATTGATGACTGCACCACTTGGACACTTCCGCTCTATCGGCCTTGGTAGTTGGGCTTGCGTTTCTCAGCGAATGCCCGCGGGCCCTCTTTCGCGTCTTCCGACTTCAGAACACGGTCCGAGATCAAGTACTCGAGCTCGAAAGGTACTTCGAGCTGCATACCGCGAACGGCGATCTCTTTGGCTGCTTTGACAGCGAGCGGCCCGTTGTCAGCGATGCGAGCAGCGTAGGCGAGCGCTTCTTCCATGAGGTGCTCGGGCTCAACAATCTTGTTGATCAACCCGACTTCGTATGCCCGCTGCGCCGAGATCGGTTGGCCCGTCAGCAGGATTTCCATCGCGACTGCCCACGGAATCTGGCGAGGCAAGCGAACATGCGATCCACCACCGGGTGTGATGCCCCAGCGCACTTCGCCCAAACCGAATGTTGCGTGCGGCACAGCCAAACGGATGTCCGTGCCCTGCATCATTTCAGTTCCACCGGCGGTGCAAAGACCGTTGACGGCCGTGATGATCGGCTTGTAGATATCACTGAAGAATCGCTTTGTGATGTCGGTGAAGTGCCGAGGAGCGCCATCCGTCAATGCGGTGACTGTCTTCTTCAAGTCTGCGCCAGCGCAAAACGCCCGCTCACCGGCACCGGTGAGAATAGCCACTCGCATTTCGGGGTTCGAGTTGAATTCGTTGAACCCGTCCATCAACTGATGGAACATGTCCGGTGTGTACGCGTTGAGCTTGTCGGGGCGGTCAATCGTAATGATCGCGACGTTACCTTCGGTCTCGTAGCGCACTTGGCCTTCGTTGACTACGTCACTCATGTGCCGTCTTCCTTTCAATAAGAGTTTTCTTCAAGACCATCAAAGTTCGCGGTCTCATGCAGATCGACAGTCGTGTCAGTCTTCGTCGGACACGAGTGAAATGAGGCCCTCGGTTGCTCCGATGAATTCCTCCACCAGACGATTGATGATGTTGGCACAGCTATCACGCTGTGTGAGCTGACCGACGATCTGACCGACCGGGGTTCCGAGCACTGGTTCAATGTTGTGCTCGACCGCGCTCGTCATGGCGTCGCGAACCAGCAGACCCTGGAGCGGTGTGGGCAATGTCTTTGGAGCGGTCTCGGACTCCCACTCTTCGATCCACTCGGTACGAAACATCCGAGCGGGCTTTCCCGAATATGAGCGGGTAACGACGGTGTCTTGCGACGTTGCGCGCAGCAAACGTTCAACCAAAGCCGGTTGCAGATCGCTCTCAACCGAGGTCAACCAAATCGAGCCCAACCACACGCCCTGCGCGCCAAGGGTGAGCGCCGCGGCCACCTGTCGCCCATCCGCAATGCCACCTGCGGCGAGCACTGGTCGTCCTTCTGCGACATCAACGATCTGCGGCACGAGCGTCATCGTCGACACGTTTCCAACGTGTCCGCCAGCTTCGTGGCCCTGCGCGATCAAGATGTCAACGCCCGCGGCAATCTGGTGTTTTACGTGACGCGGATTTCCCACGAGCGCGCCAAGCTTGACGTCTTTCGCGCGTGCCGCATCAATAACACTCTGTGGCGGGGTCCCGAGCGCCGAGACAAGCATTTTCACATCGAATTCCAGAGCAACTTCGGCGAGCCGAGTGAAGTGGTCGCGGGTCAGCTTGTGTGCCGAGTACAGACGCGCCGAAGTGGAGTCTGTCGGGTTCGGTACATCAAACTTTCGCATGAGACCGGCGACGTAGTCGCGGTGCTGCGCAGGAATGCTGGCGAGCGCGTCCTCTTCATTGGCAATCGCTGCTTCCTTCGCGGGGAAGATCAGGTCCACGCCGAACGGTTTGCCACCAGAGTGCTTCTGGATCCACGCCAAGTCGACCGCGAGGTCCTCGGCCGAGTGCCGGGATACACCAAGCACGCCAATGCCACCGGCTTTGCTGACAGCAGCCACCACATCGCGGCAATGGCTGAACGCGAAAATCGGATACTCGATACCGAGCTGCTCACATACTTCTGTTTTCATCGCTTCATTTCTCCAACTTCAGTCAAAATTTTGATTTATGCCCAGGGGCCAGGGTCCGCGCTACCAAAGCCAAATTCGCCCTGCAACAATGCTTGATCGACCATCGCTCCAAGCCCTGCTGGGGGTGACCACGGCTCCAGCGCGTGTACAGCGCTGGCGAGCAACGCCCCGAGCTCAAGCTCGCTCGTGTAGCCCATTCCCCCGTGCACTTGAATTGCGGTGCGAATGACATTCATTGCGCACTGTCTGGCCATGAGCAAGGCCACTGCGGCATCACGTGCGGCGCTCGGCACCGCGGTGTCAACCGCGACGGCAGCCCCGATCACAAGCGGCTCGGCAATGGCAAGCTCAACGCGCGCTTGGGCCAGCAGGTGCTTGACCGCTTGGAATGAACCGATCGCACGCCCGAATTGCTCACGTTGGCTCGTGTATTTCACTGAGAGCTCGAGCGCATACTCGGCGGCACCCAGCATGAGCGCAGCCTGCGCGACTCGGCCGGCATCGAGCACCTGCTCCCCCACATCGAGCGAGGTGGCTCCGCTGAGATCGGCGTCGCCGATGACCCGCCAGTCAGTGCCGCCCCCGTAATCGATCCGGTCTGAAGCCCCGAGCTCTTCAGCGTTGACAACGTGGGCTGTTGCCCCGTCAATCAAGGCAACGTGCTCACAGCCTTGCGGCACACGAACCACGGTGTGTGGCCGCAGCACGACCACGGTCGTTGCTGCACCGTCGCCGGCAGTTGCCGCACGAACAACCGCACCGCTGACGAGCGTTTGGGCCCATGGCCAGAGATACGCCACGGCGCCAAGCTCGCGAAAGACCAAGAGCAGGTCGCACAAGCCCAGACCCGCGCCGCCTTGGTTTTCGGGCAGGAAGGCTTCGGCAAGGCCAAGCTGCTGCAACTCGTGCCAAATCGAAGCTGTGCTGTGTGCACCTCGGATCTTCTCCGCAACGAGTTCCCGAACAGCTTCTGCGATTGCCTGCTGCTCATCGGTTACCTGAAGGTCCAACTCATGCCCCCTTCGGCATCCCGAGCAAGCGCTCAGCGATGATGTTCTTTTGAATCTGGTTGGTGCCGGCATAGATCGGGCCAGCGAGAGCAAACCGATGCCCGTCGAGCCAGTGCTGTTCGACCTCCGAGGAGACCTCGCCGCGAAGATCATCAAGGATGCGCAACGCAGTGTCGTGCATGCGCAGGTCAAGCTCGGACCAAACGATCTTGCCAACGCTTGCCTGTTCGGCACCGATGCGTCCTTCGGCCGTCAGAAAGCCCGTCATTCGGTAGGACTGCGCAATCGCCCAGCACGTACGAACTTCTTCTGCGAACACTGCCTGTCGGGATTCCGGGAGCGATTTCCACAGTTCCAGGAGCTGGTGGGCGGTCTGGAGGAATCGTCCGGGACTGCGCAGACTGACGCCGCGTTCTTTCGCCGAGGTAGACATCGCAATGTTCCAGCCACTGTTTGGCTCGCCGATGACATCCTGCTCGGGCACAAAGGCATCGTCGAAGAAGATCTCAGCGAAAACGGGGTCGCCATCGAATCGACGGATGGGTCGCACCTCGACGCCTGGCCCGTGCAGATCGAACATGAGATAGGTCAATCCACGGTGGCGCTGTGAAGCGGGATCCGAACGGAAAAGTCCAAATCCGCGGTCTGCGACTGCCGATCGGGATGACCAAGTCTTCTGCCCGTTGAGGAGGTAACCACCTTCGACGGGTGTTGCTTTCGACGAAACCGACGCAAGGTCACTCCCAGCACCGGGCTCAGACCACGCTTGCGCCCAAATCGTGGTTCCGTTCACCATGTCCGGAAGCAGACGCTCCTGTTGTTCGGCACTGCCGTGTTCGATCAGGGTTGCACCGAGCAACGCCAGTCCGTTGTGGTTAATCCGCGCCGGAGCTCCAGCAGCAAAGTATTCCTCTTCGAACAGCAACCAATCAAGCAGATCGTAATCTCGGCCGCCGAATTCGGTTGGCCACTGGACGACCGACCAACCACCTGACGCAAGCGTTGCTTCCCATTCCCGGTGCAACGCTGCACCCTCGGGAGTGTCCATCGACGGCAGGCGGCGCGCGGGCGCGTGCTCGCGCAACCACTGCCGAGCTTCAAGTCGGCGGTCAAGTCGTTCTGCAGCGATGTCCAAGTCCATGCCAGTCCAGCTTTCTCAGTGTCAGTCGCTTGCGGGGAGAGGCTTTGTTGCCTTCAGCTGCAATGCTTCCCCGTTCCATGTGAGCGAAGACGTGCCAGGCTTCGTAACCATGACCTCGACGCGGATCCCGCGACTTTCGTCAATCAGTTCGTAGCGCTTTCCGAGTTGGAAGCCATCGCCTGTGACGCTTTCAACCACGTCGTGTTCGCGCTTTGCAAGCATTGGCTGGCCGCCAGCTTCTGGGGGCGATTCAATTCCCTCAGCGCGGATGATGATGATCTCGCCAGGGCAAACCTGGCTCACCAATTTCGTTCCGATTTTCATCGCTTGACCCCTTCTTCAGTCATGTGGGCCCCAGTTGAGTTTTCGGCTGAGGCTGTGAACTGCTCGACGAGTTGTCGAGTCAGCACCTTCCCGGTAGGCCCGTAAGGTAATTCCGCAATAAAGTGAACTTCGTCAGGTGTTCGTGAAGACCGCAACGTGCCGCGCACCCACTCCCGGAGTTCCTCCGCATCGCACTGGCCATTGGCCCGTCGCACAACAATTGCCGCCGTCCGCTGCCCCCACTCAGGGTCAGGCAGGCCAACCACGGAAACTGCCGCAACTGCTTCGTGCGCCGCAATGACATCTTCGATCTCAGCGGGGGCAATGTTTTCAGCGCCGCGAATGATGGTGTCATCGGCTCGGCCGAGCACGAACAAGAACCCATCAGTGTCAAGGTACGCGGAATCCTGGGTATCAAACCACCCCTCGGCGTCGAGCTGACTGCCCTTGCCGACATACTCGCCGCTGATTTGCGGACCGCGCACCCACAACCGACCACTGGAGCCAGCAGCTAGTGGCGAGCCGTCATCGTCACGCACCTGCAATTCGACTCCAGGTATTGGCTGGCCTACGCTCGCCAGACGAGCACGCACCGCTTCATCAGCTGACGGATCAAGCGCGCTGCGGTGATCGTCAGGGCCGAGAATTGCAATCGTCGACGAGGTCTCGGTGAGCCCGTACGCGTTCGTGAAGCCTACCTCGGGGAACGAGAGCAATGCCCGGCGCAAGAGCTCCGGGTTCATTCGGGAGCCGCCGTATGCGAGATTGCGCAGTGCGAGACCTGCAACGGTATCGCCACCAAGCGATTCAACAATTCTGGAAAGCATCGTCGGAACCAGCATCGCGGAAGTCACCGCGTGCTCACGAACAGTCTCGATCCAGGCCTCTGGTGTGAAGTTCGGCAGATATGCGATTCGTCTGCCACCGAGCACGTTGCTCAGCGTCGCGCCGATAGCAGCGACGTGATACGGCGGTACGGTGATGAGCGTCGCTTCATCGGGTGCCGCTCCCATGAGCTCGATCGAGTTGAGCAGGTAACTCGCAAGATTCTCGTGGCGCAGCGGAACCGCTTTCGGCTCCGCTGTCGTACCGCTGGTAAAAAGAATCACCGCGATCGTGTCGCCATCATGCGAGATCTCAGCGTCGGGCGCCAAGCCGTCGCCCTCACCGAGCTGCTGCACTTGCGCAATCGTCAACGAGTTCGTCAAGCTTCCCTGCGGAGTGTCCGAGATGAGGAATGGGTGGTCGAGGCGCGTCAGGAGCTTTTCAATCTGCGCCGGCGCCAGCCGATAATTCAGCGGAGCGAACGGCACCCCCGCGAGGATCGAAGCAAACAATGCGATTGGCATTGAGGGCCCGTTCACTCCCAGGTACACACAGTGCGCGGCCTGCTGGTCTTTCAGCAGCTGTGCAAGCGTGCTGGCCCGAGATAACAGCGACTCGGTGCTGATCGGCTCTCCGTCATCCGTACGCAGAAGAATCCGCGACGGGTCGATCGCTGCAGCGGTCTCCAAGAGATTTCCGAGCATCATGCGTCCTTGCAATATGAGTGAGAATTTACTTCAGTATCCTAACCATTCAGCACTCTTATTGTCAACCGCCATTCACACCGCAGGGCGATTCTCGAGATTCGTCGGACTCGCGTTCCACGCTTAGCGAGCTGGTTCCTCCCACGGCGGGTCAACGCGTCGACCACTGAGCAACGCGTCGGCTCGCTCTCGGACTCGCTTCAAAGATGCTTCGGGATGCGTGTGAATCCAGAGGTCCCCGCGCTCGATACCGTCGAAAAGCATGCTGGCTGCCTCGAGAGCGGGGAGACCGTCGCGAACATTGCGACGGATCATCGCTTGACGCTGCGACTCCCCGATCTCAGAGATCTCCGACACTTCCGCGTCCTCAAAAATTGCCGACCGCACCGCGTTCGGAATGAAAATCGAAGCAGTGAGCAACGGTTGATACTGCCGAAACTCCAGGTCGAGAGACTCGACAAGCCCCATGAGTGCGTGTTTGCTGGCAATATACGGAGCCATCACGCCGCGCGAACCGAGTCCAGCCGTTGAGGCGACGGTGGAAACGTGCGCAGGGAGCCCACGTGCAATCATTCTCGGAATGAAGGCACGCAGTCCGTGGAAAACACCATTCACGTTTATCGCGAACAGTCGTTCCCAGGCAGCAGGATCAGTCTCCCAAATCAGCCCGTGGCTTTCAATGCCGGCGTTGTTGACCAGAATGTCGGTGCCACCGAGTTCACGATCCACCCAGCCTGCAAGCTCGTCAACAGCCGCGTAATCACGAACATCAACCACCCGGCCGTGCGCTTTGTGTCCGCTCTGCTGGAGTTCAGTGACCGCCGCTTCCAACTTCGCCTCATTGACATCGACGAGTACAACGGTCATTTTTCGCTCGGCCGCCAGTTGGGCGATCCCCAGCCCGATACCCGATGCCGCGCCAGTGACAACCAAAACACCGCTTGTCGTGCTCGTCGTCGCATGCGACTCTGCTTGCAAATTTCCCATGGCTCGCCTCCACATTGAAGTTTCTTGATCATTACCCTACTCATATTTCACTTACTTAACTAAATAAATCCTCCAAGAGCTTCCCAAACAGCGCGCGAGCGATTATATTTACTTTGGCTAACTAACTTCCTCCTCCTCGATCCTGAGTGATCGAGAGCGTTGGAAGGATGGGCGACTTGCTTCGCAAGCATGAGCCCAAGAAATTTGATCGGAGATTCACGAACGTGGGCAAGACGTTTGCAGCCTTGAGCGGTCGAAACTACCGCATTTACTTCACCGGAACCCTGGTCTCTCACACCGGCACCTGGCTGCAAGACACCGCGCAGATCTGGCTCGTCCTCCTTCTGACCGGCAGTGGCTCCGCGCTCGGGGTCACTGTCGCGCTCCAAATGTTGCCGACCCTTTTTCTCTCTCCCGCCGCAGGGTTACTCGCCGACCGGGTTTCGAAACGCAAGCTCGTTGCCATCATGCAGATCCTGCTTGCCGTTCCGAGCGCAATTCTCGGGATACTTGCCGTGACCGGAGCCGTCCAAGAGTGGCACGTTTACGTACTGGCATTGATATTCGGAGTGGCCCGAGCCTTTGAAGCCCCGGCACGACAAGCATTCGTGAAAGAGCTCGTCGAGCCGAGCCTTGTCACCAACGCGATCGCTCTCAACTCAGGTTCGTTCACCACAGCACGCCTGATTGGTCCTGGAATTGCCGGCCTCCTGATTGCCGCGTTCGGCTCCGGGGTACTGGCGACTGGCATTGTGATCCTGCTCAACGCAGTGAGTTTCACGTTCGTCTTCTTCGCGCTCATGTCACTTGATGCCGAAGAGCTGAGGCCCAGCAAACCGGTGGCACGGGCCCGCGGCGGCATTCGAGAAGGCGCGCGTTACGTTGCCAGCCAGCCGAACTTCATTCTGCTGTTTGCTGTTTCCTTCTTCATTGGAGCCTTCGGACTGAATTTTCAGGTGCTCGGCGCATTGATGACGACCGAAGTGTTCGGGCTTGCCGCGCAAGAATTCGGGATCCTCGGCTCAATCGTCGGCATTGGTTCGATTATTGGCGTGCTCTTCGCTGCCAGCCGCACCCAAGCTCGAATGCGCTCAGCGATCCTCGCCGGGATGGTTTTTTCAATTGCGCAATGCGCTTCGGCGTTTATGCCGACCTATTGGTCGTTTGCCGCACTGCTTCCCATCATCGGCTGCTCCACACTGCTCGTCTCGGCAACGGTGAGCGCGGTCATCCAAACGACAGCACGGCCGGAAATGAATGGTCGAGTTATCTCGTTGTATTTGATGGTATTTCTCGGTAGCGTTCCGTTCGGATCCACCTTGCTCGGATGGCTGGCTGAACACTACGGAGCTCGGCTGGCGACATTCGCAAGCGGTGCTATCGCGGGGATGGGCATTCTCATCGCTGTGGCACTCTACTCTCGCGCCATGAAGCGCTCGCGGCGCACGCGCGAAGAGTCGGTACTTGTGGCGGCCTAGTTGTCGGCAGCTTCAGCGTCGCGGTAGGGACGGTTATCCCAGTCACCTTCCCGCAACCATGTCGAGTATCGACGCTCGCTGATTCGCCACCCATCCGGAGTACGGATGAGATCGTCGTCGTACTCGCCCCACAAGCTCATAATCTCGCCCGCCGGAACAATCTGGTGGACTGCGTAATAATGCACGCGAGCTCGAGCAGAATCGCCGTCGGTACTGATGCGAAAGTTCAACACGTTGTGATGAGTACGAAACCAAATACTCCGCTTCAACCGAGCGATAAGCGGCGCAAGGCCCTGCTGTCCACCCTCATGGCTTCCCGGGTCACGCACTTCGATCGAACCGTCGGGCTGCGTGTAGTTTCGTTGGCAGTCGTCTGTGTACACCTCGCCCAGACGATCATACTCGCGGGCATCGATGATGTCGCAGTATCTGTGGTAGACGGCAGTGATATCCCGCTCATCAATCAGGGATTGGAGCGCGTCTTGTGCATCAGCCATGAGCACCTCTCAACATCTATTCGGACAGATCGTCATTCCAGGACGTTTGAAGAAAAGCTCCGATCTCAGCAAACGCTTGCGCGCTGCGGCGCACACCCTGCGACAGGAAACCGTGCAGCACACCTGGGTAGCGCGACATCGTGACCGGCACCCGAGCATCGATGAGTCGCCGACCGAAGTGCTCAGCGCCGTCACGAATCAAGTCGAGTTCGGCGGTGATGAGCAGTGTGCGCGGGAGCCCCGACAGGTCGCTTGCACGAGAAGGAAGCAGATACGGGCTCGCATCAACGGATGCTGCTCCAATGTATTGCGAACGCATCCATCTCGCATTGCGTAAAGACAACCCGTATCCCTCAGCAAACTCGTGGGCACTCGGGTAGTCAAAGCCCTCATCAAGCCCCGGATACATCAGTACCAGTGCACTCAGCGGCGGCGTCGCTTTCTGGTCACGCCAGTAGAGAGCGACAGCGGTGGCGAGGGTTCCGCCGGCACTGTCACCGCCAACAGCGATGCATTTCGGGTCGACGCCAAGTGATGCCGCGTGGTCCACAAGCCAGTGCAGCGCGAATTGCACCTCTTCACTGGCTACGGGCGGGGCAAACTCAGGGGCGAGTCGGTAGTCGACACTCACCACGACCGCGCCTGATGCAGCGGCAATCCGTCGCGCCATTCCATCGAATGAGTCGACGCTTCCAAGCACCATTCCGCCGCCGTGCATGAACAAGAAGGCGGGTGAGAGTGTATCCTCCCGAACCTTGGGTCGATACACTCTCACCATCAATTCGCCGTGGGGACCGAGAAGAAGCTGGTCTTCGACCCCACCAAGCATCTCCGGACCGTCAGAAGAAGTGCGCGAGGTAATGAGCGCTCTAAGCTTTTGAAGATCACCGTCGACGTAGTCGGCGGTGGGGCCGCGCTGCTTGAGCATAGCGGCGACATCTTCATCAAGCCTTGGATCAGCTGACGCGTCGCGAATCATGACAACAGGAAATCACTCTGACGGGGGGAACGGTGCAATTCCCAGTCTTTCATGAGTGTGAACGGACTCGGCAGGATTGTGCGCCCGCTTTGGTTCTTGTAATAGGTGTGTGCACTGAGGTCGAGGCCCCAAATTGAGCCGGCCATGCACTCGTCGACCTCTTTGCCGTAGGCATCCTGTACATCTTTATTGACGTCAAACGACTGTGCGTCGTTTTCAAACAGCATCTGCAGTGACTCGGACATCCACTGCACGACGTTGTCCACCTGGAAGTTGTGCCCCCCACCGTGGCCGACTGCGCCATTGGGGCTCGAAGTGAGAAAGAGGTTCGGGAATCCATTGACGACACCACCGACGTACGCGCGGGGTCCATCCTCTTCCCACTCTTGAGCCAGCACGCGCCCATCGCGGCCAATGGTTTCAATGTCCGTCGTGAAACGCAGGTTAAAGCCGGTCGCAAACAGCAGCACGTCGAGTTCAATGACGCGACCATCTGTGAGCTTGATACCCTCGGGCACAAACTCTTGAATGCCGGTGTCTTCAACCTTGATCGTGCCGGCCGCGATACCTGCGTAGTACGTCCCGGGGTCGCGCACGTTCCGCTTACCGTTGGCCGGGAAGTCGGGGGTCATCTTCTTCATGAGCTCAGGGTCGTGACCGAAGTGCTTTTGAATGTACTCAACGCACAGTTCATACGTTGCGTGATTGGACTCCGAGATCGACTCTGGGTGTTCAGCCATCCACTCGTGATCAACACGCACACGTGGGTAGTTGATGACATCCGCCGAAAGCCAGAACGTCTTTGCCCGGATCCACTCGTTGTAGGTCGGCACGTTGGCGACAAGCCAGCGCTCACCCTCACTGACGTTGGGGTCACCAATCAGGTCTGGCAGAATCCAGTGCGCTTGACGCTGGAAGATCGTAAACGACGAAGCCACGTGCTGCATCGCTTCTGCAATCTGTACACCGGTGGCACCAGATCCGATCTGCCCCACCCGCAGTCCGGTGAGATCAAGATCTTCGGGCCATTGGCCGGTGTGCACGATACGTCCCTTGAAGGTCTCTTGACCGGGAATGTTCGGGCTCTTGGGGTCGTTGAGGTAGCCAAACGCTGACACGACCGCGTTCGCGAAGTGCGTGCGCTCTTCACCCTCGATAGTCAGTGAGATTTCCCACTCCTGACGATCCTCGTGCCAGCGCAGCTTGGTAACTTCGGCGCCGAACGTCACGCGATCACGAATACCGAAGTGGTTCGCGAGGTCTACCAAGTACTGCTGGTACTCATCGCCGAGCGGGTAGAAGCGGCTCCAGTCTCGCAACATGTTCGGCAGGGAGTAGTACAGGCTCGGTGTATCGACCGCGACACCAGGGTATCGGTGCACGTTCCACGTACCACCGACCTCATGCAGTCGCTCAAAGATGTCGAACTCAACACCCTGCTCCTGGAGCCGAATTGCCGCCGACAACCCGGTCATTCCCGAACCAAGAATGGCCACTTTAAAGCCGGTCGGTGCCGACTTGGTGCGCGGAATCACCGGCTGGGGCGCCCGCAGAGCACTCTCTTCAGCAATCATCGGCGCGTATGAAAGCGGTACGTCATATCCAGTCAGGACATTCAGCATGCGCTGCATCTTCGCATCGTCATGGCTGGGCCGCTCATCGGTAGCAGGCTGCTGAATTGCAAGCGCAAGGGTGTCGACCAACTTGGCAAAGGTGGCGTCACTCACAAGAGCCCGCGGAATGAGTCCACGAACCTTCTGCTTCGGCGGATGTGTGAGCTCCGCGCCAAACTCATCGAGGTAGTCCATGTTCCCGGTGTGCTCGACAAGCGTCATCAGCAGTGCAGCGGGGTCACCCAGCGATGCAAACTCCTTGAGTTTTGCCGTCACCTCTACCGCATCAAGTTCATTCGGCGCATCTATTTGCGTAGTCATTCTCGGATCTCCCAACCGCTCTGTAGCGAAATCAAAACTCTCGTTATTGATACATCGTGCAATGAAGTAAATGCACCATATCATTAACAATGCTAACTGATTTTTTGTCGCTCTCCAAGCCCGAAACAGAATTTTCCGGCGCCTCTTCCATTCTCCCTGGTCAACTCCCTGCGACCGGGCTAGCCTGTAGCACGGAGGGCCGCGGTGTAAAAAAGTTTGGACGTACGACTATTTATGCCCTGTACTTGTAGTAGGGTGAATCAAAGACACAGCTCAGCGTCGAAATGTGCGGAGAAAATCGTATGACCACTGTTGAAATTCCAGCAGGAACTCGGCTCACCGCGGGCGGGAAACGATTGTATTTCCCCGCCTGGGCCAAATTCCTCCTGCGCAAAGTCGGATACATGGTGTTCGTACTGCTTGCGGTTACGTTCCTCGTCTCGCTCATGCTGGACTTTCTCCCCGGCGATCCGGCACGAGCGATTCTCGGTGAGGATGCATCCGCTGAGCAAGTAGCAATTCTCGCCGAACAGCTCGGGCTCAACAACCCCGTCTGGGTGCGTTACTGGGACTGGCTGACCGCGGCCCTCAGCGGAGACCTTGGCACCTCGGTCCGCACGTCGCAACCCGTCGGCGAAGCGATCCTCCAACGCCTCCCAGCGTCGATCGAGCTCATGGTTCTCGTGCAGGTCATGGCCCTCATCATCGCTCTTGCCTTCGCAATTTACGGCGTGTACCGCCCCGGAAAGCTCATCGACAACGCAAGTTCGGCAACCTCGTTCCTCGCGATTTCGGCTCCCCACTTCATCATCGGAATCTTGCTTGTCTACGTCTTTTCCGTCCAGTTGGGGTGGCTCCCGGCCAACGGGTTCAAACCTCTCTCGGAAGGCCTCGGCGAAAACCTGAAGTACCTCATCTTGCCGGCAATCGCGATGGCAGCTGAGCCTGCCGGTGTCTACCAGCGATTGCTGCGTGCAGACATGCAAGTCACGATGCGCGAAGAGTTCATCCTTGCAGCACAGGCCAAAGGCATGTCGGCGTCGAACATCCTCGTCCGTCAAGCACTGCGCCCGTCATCATTCTCGCTCGTCACGCTCGCTGGCCTCAATATGGCCCGCCTCATCGGCAGTGCCGTCGTCATCGAGACGATGTTCGCGATCCCCGGCGTTGGACGACTCCTGGTCGACTCGGTCAACGCTCGCGACTTCATCATGGTTCAAGCAATTGTCGCTGTCATCGTCGTTGCGTATGTCATTGCGAACGTCCTCGTCGATCTCCTCTACCTCGTTCTCGACCCAAGGGTGCGTCGCTAATGTCCAACACCGAATCGATCAAGCTCCAGAAGCGACTGATCAAGAAGCAGCTCGGAAGCACGCCGTCGAAGAAGCGATTCCAGCCCTGGACAGCGTTCAAAGCGATGCCGGTCACGGCCAAGTTCGCGGTGATCTGGATCACGCTGCTCGTCATCGCCACACTCACCGCAGGCATACTCCCAATCCCCGACCCGACTCAACCTTTCTACGACAGCATTGGCGCGACACCAACGCTCGAGCATCCGCTTGGTACCGACCAGCTTGGCCGTGACATTCTGTCAAGAATCATTTGGGGCGCGCGCGCATCATTGCAGATCGGAATGATGGCAGTACTCCTCGGTATGACGATCGGTGTGGCACTCGGACTTCTCGCCGGCTATTACGGCGGCTGGGTGAACACGGCCATCAGCGCTGTTGCGGACATCGTGCTGGCCTTCCCGACCCTCATCCTCATCATGGTTCTCGTTGCCATTCGAGGCGCAAGCGCCCCGGTACTCGTTTTCGGTATCGGAATCGTTATGGTTCCCACGTTTATTCGTCTCGCGCGAGCAAACACGCTCGTCTGGGCGAAGCGTGACTTCGTGACCGCTTCCGTGGTCCTCGGGTCACGGCAGCACCGCGTCATTCTGCGCGAGGTGTTGCCAAATGTGTTGCCGCCAGTTTTGGCGTACGCATTCATTGTGGTCTCCGTCGTCATGGTGGCGGAGGGCTCGTTGAGCTTCCTCGGCTACGGCTTGCAGGCTCCAACCCCAAGCTGGGGCAATATGATCGCGCAGGCTCGCAACCAGCTCGCCCAGAAGCCGCATATGGTTGCATTCCCTGCCCTTGCACTGTTCTTCACAGTTGCCGCATTCAACTATCTGGGTGATTACTTCCGCGGGCGAACTGGCGGACGAACGGAAGTGAACCTGTGAGCGACTCAAGGACGCATGAAATGGACACCGCTACCTCCACAACCGCAACGCGACTGCTCGAAGTCACTGGATTGAACACGACGTTCATATCCGGGGAAAAACGGGTCCGTGCGGTCGAAGACGTTTCGATTCATGTCGAAGCAAACGAAACCCTCGGTATCGTCGGCGAATCCGGCTCGGGGAAGTCTGTGCTTTCTCGTTCGATCATGGGCCTCATCGGTACCGGGTCGAAGGTACAGCGCGAAGGAACGATCCTCTTCAAAGGCAAGCCGCTCCAAGATTTGCGGCGCAGTGAAGTGCGTAAGCTCTGGGGAAACGAAATCGGGATGGTCTTGCAAGACCCGCTGACATCATTGAACCCCGTGACCAAGATCGGTCGGCAAATCACTGAAACCGTCCGACGGCACAATAAGTCGCTCAGCAGGTCACAGGCGTTCGACCGAGGTGTCGAACTGCTGCGCAGCGTTGGCATTCCGGAACCCGAAAAACGCATGCGCGTCTATCCTCACGAAATGTCTGGCGGTATGCGCCAACGTGTGGGTATTGCCATCGCGCTCGCCGGCGACCCGGAACTCCTGTTCGCAGATGAACCGACGACCGCGCTTGACGTTACCGTGCAGCACCAGATTCTCGACCTCCTTGATCGTCAGCACCGTGAGCGCAACATGGGCATGATTCTGGTGACGCACGACCTGGGTGTGGTCGCTACGCGCACCGATCGAGTCGCCGTGATGTACGCGGGCCGCGTCGTGGAAACTGCCCCCACACGCACACTGTTTGCAGATGTACGGATGCCATACACCAAGGCTCTCCTCGATGCCCTGCCAAAGCTCGATCAACCGAGCCACTCAAAGCTCAACGCAATTCCGGGGAACCCGCCCAACCTCGCAAATCCCGGAACAGGTTGCCGATTCGCGACGCGCTGCATTGCCGCCTCGGCAAAGTGCTTTTCTGAAGAACCGCCGCTCAAGGCTGTGCCTGAAGACCCGCAGCATCAGTACCGCTGTTGGTATCCAGTCGGCACACCAGAGTACGCGGCGGCCGAGGCGAAGCATCAAGCCCGCACAGCAGAAGAACAGTCAAGCTTGCTGGAAGGAGCCACAACAGCATGAGCACCACAACAGCATCCGACGCAATTCTCCGAGTGGAAGACTTGGTCGTCGAGTACAAAGGCAAGCAGGGCACCGTTCGCGCAGTATCAGGCGTA
Organism: uncultured Microbacterium sp.; assembly: GCA_964616805.1. GTDB lineage: Bacteria > Actinomycetota > Actinomycetes > Actinomycetales > Microbacteriaceae > Microbacterium. Next base: position 25,798 of record CAZTUC010000008.1, read on the forward strand.
TCTTTCGAGCTCAAACGTGGCGAAACGCTCGGCGTTGTCGGCGAATCTGGGTGTGGCAAGTCGACGATGGCGCGCGGCGTTCTGCAATTGCCGAAACCAAACGATGGTCGAGTTGAGTTTGACAGCCAAGACCTCACCGCAATGTCTGAAGGTCAAATCCGAAAACTTCGGCCCGCTTTGCAGATGGTCTTCCAAGACCCGGTCTCCTCGCTCAATCCGCGCCGTGATGTGTTGGAGATTGTTGCTGAGCCCCTCGCCATCTGGCACAAAGGGACGCGCGCCGACCGCTTGGATGAAGCGCGCAAAATGCTCATGCGGGTTGGTCTCGACCCCGATGATTTTGGGCATCGCAAACCCACCGAGCTTTCTGGCGGTCAGTGCCAACGTGTCGCTATCGCAAGGGCCCTCATTTCGGGCGCAAAGCTCCTGGTGTGTGACGAACCAGTTTCGTCTCTTGATGTGTCGCTTCGAGCAACGGTTCTGAACCTCCTCGAAGAGCTGCAAGAGCAGTTCGGCCTGAGCGTGCTTTTCATCGCCCACGACCTGGCGGTGGTGAAGAACATTTCTGACCGCGTCATGGTCATGTACCTCGGCAAGGTCGTTGAGATCGGATACGCCGACGAAATGTATGCCAACCCGCGGCATCCGTATACGCTTGCGTTGCTCAACTCCATCCCGCAGCCCGATCCGGAAGCCGACGCTCCAGAGATGACGCTCAAGGGTGACCCGCCCTCGCCATTGAACCCACCAAGCGGATGCCGCTTCCGTACCCGCTGCGACTTTGCACAGGAAATCTGCGGACAGATCGAACCAAAGGTGCGAGAAATCACGGAAGGTCACCACGTCGCGTGCCACTTCCCGCTTGACTTGGGACAGGGCATCACTGGCGAGCTCCGCAAAACTCGTCCGAAGACGTCAGCGTAGCTGATGGAGGATCTTGCGGGTCGCGTCGCTGTTGTTACTGGTGCGGCCAACGGAATCGGGCTGGGGCTTTCGCGACGATTTCTCGAAGAGGGCATGTCGGTCGTCATGGCCGACGTGAATTCAGCTGAGCTGACCGATTCAGCTCAGGAGCTCTCGGCGCTCGGGGACGTGCTCGCGGTACGCACCGATGTGAGCGACCCGGCCTCGGTTGATGAGCTCGCAGCAGCGACCGAGAGCCGGTTCGGACGCGCCGATTTGCTCTGCAACAACGCTGGCGTCGGCGGATTTCAGCGATTCGAGACAGTGGATGCCGCCGCTTGGAACTGGTATGTCGGAGTCAACATCCTCGGAATCGCAAACGGGATCCGAAGCTTCCTGCCGCTCCTGGCACGACAAGAATCAGCGCACATCGTCAACACGTCGTCCGTAGGCGGCTTCCTGCACAGTAAGTACCTCTCCCCCTACACAGCCACCCGGGCCGCGGTGGTTGCACTGACAGAGAGTTTGCGAGCTGAGTTTGCGGAGGAATACCCCACAATAGGGCTTTCTTTGCTTGCGCCCGGGCCGGTTGATACGCAGATCTCAAAGGGAGACCGTAACGCTCCAGCTGGCGTGCGGACGCTGAATGAGGCTGACCCCGGTCTCGAGGCAGTGCGTCAGCAAAAGGCCACGAGCAAGGTCGGCGCAATGTCGACCGCGCACGTTGCTGACCTCGTGGTTCGAGGAATACTACAGAATTCTCCCTACATCTTCACGCACCCTGAACATGGTGAGCGATACCGCGAACGCGCCAATCGGATCCTCAGCGCGTGGGAATCTGAGTGAGCCTAGCCCCACAAAAGTCGTTCCCGCAATATGGGAGCGGGGGCATCCCACTAAGCTAAACCCATGCCGGAAAAATTGAGCCAGACGTTGCCTGCGGGCGGCCGTAGAGCCGCCCAGAAGCTCGCGACAAGGCTGGCCCTCATCGAGGCGGCACGGAGTGAGTTCATTGCAAACGGCTATTCCGCGACCCGTATCGAAGATATTGCCGCTCACGCCCAAGCGTCTCCGGCGACCTACTACCTTCATTTTTCGACCAAGAGCGAATTGGCCATGGTGTTCTTTGAAGAGCTTCGTGTTGATGCCAACGAGTACTACGGCCAACTCGACGCCGTCGCATACACCGGGACGACGAGCGCAATAGCTCAGTGGATCGAAGCGACACTCGCTCGGTGGGAAGTACTTGGGCCACTTGCGCGCGTTGTCGTAGAAGCATCAACCGTGGAACCGACAATCTTCAATGCCCAGCAGCGCGTCATCGATGACGGGATTCTTGCGATCATCAACGGTCTCCAGCGTTCCAAGCGCATTACCGACGGCAGTGAACAATCAAGGGCGATTCTGGCAATGTCATTGCACGAAGGATCGCTCAACGAGTATTTGCGGCGCGAATCCTTTGGGAATCTGGATCAGATCAAGCAAATCCTGACCCGGATGTGGCACGTCACACTCAACCCGTGACGGGTCTAGACCGCACGCCATTCATCGATGGCCACACGCAGATCCGCACCAAGTCTCCCAGGAGCGCCGAGCTCCTCAACCCGCGGTAACGGGGTGCCGCTGAACAGCATGGCACTGCGGCTCATGAGGTACCGGTCGCCCTCGGCTCCTGCCTCCTGGAAAAAATCGACCGCTTGGAGGTGGGGGTCGTCGATCAGTTCGTCAAGCGAAAGTACGCGAGTGACGGGCACTTCAATTCGTTCAAGAATCTCAACCCACTCATCGCTCGTCTTGAGCAACAGCGTTTCTGCCAACAACGCATAAAGCTCGTCGATGTTGTGGTTTCGGGCTGCGGTAGTGTTGAACTTTTCTTGTTCGAGGAGCTCTTCTCTACCGATCTCACGCAAGAACCGCTGCCAGTGACCCGCGTGGTACACGACGACCGAGAGCACTCCGTCTTTCGTGCGGTAGGGACGGCGGTACACAGACCGCAAGCGCTGATACCCCGTCGGTCCGGTCGGCGGCACGAACGCGCGTCCGCCCCACTGCTCAAGCAGATTGAATGCTGCCATGGTCTCAAACATTGGCACTTCGATGCTTTGCCCAACGCCGGTTTGATTTCTGGCGTGCAACGCAGAAACCGCGGCCAATGCCGCGTGAATGCCGGCGAGCTTGTCGACAAGCGCCGTTGCCACGTACGTTGGCTCAGCAGCGTTCAACCCTTGCAGCCAGGCGAGCCCACTCAAGGCTTGGATTGAGTCGTCGTAGGCTGGTCGCCCACCGTACGGACCTTCACTGCCAAACCCGGTGATCATCACGTGAATGAGTTGTGGATTGAGCTCGAGTGCTACCGCAGCAGAAACCCCGAGCTTGTCTGCCGCAGCCGGACGCATATTGTGCAACAGGATGTCGGCCTCAGCAATGAGCTCGCGCAACAGCTGGTGGTCTGCCGGATCCTTCAGATCCAGAGCGATGCACTTCTTCCCACGGTTCGTCTCGACAAACACACTCGCCATGTCAGGCTCACGCGACTGACCGAGCCCGCGGGTAACGTCGCCTGTCGGGGCTTCAATCTTCAGCACCGAGGCGCCGAGATCCGAAAGGTGTAGCGTCGCGTACGGACCCGAGAACGTGGTGCTCAGATCAAGTACCTTCACTCCGTCAAGCGGACCCTTCACGAGGGGTCTCCGAGCACAGGCTTTTCCGGTTTGCGGTCCCATCCGACCGAACCCTTACGCCCCAAGGACCACATCTGCACGCCACGTTCGATTTCGAGTGCGGCGGGCCACGACACTCCAGGTGCTTCGAGTTCCATCTTCGCCGAAGCCTTAATGCGGCGCGCAAGCTCAGGATCCTGAGCCGCGAGTTTCACCATGTCAAACGCCACGTCAAGCTGTGAATCAGCATCGACAGCGCGCCAGGCGAGCCCGAGTGAAACGGCCTGCTCTCCCGAAACTGGCACACCAAACCCAGCCATGGCAAACGCCTGCTGGTAGCCGGTGAAGCGTCCAAGCAAACGCAAGTGTCCACCACCGGGATGGATGCGTCGCGCGAGGAATCCGCTATCGAGCACGGCATCTGCAGTAACAATCATGACGTCGGTCGCGAGCGCAAGGTTCAAACCCGCGCCGACCGCTCCGCCTGTTACGAGTGAGACTGTTGGCACCGGAAGCTGACCAATTCGGAAAAAGGAACCGTACACGGCCGAAGTGTTCGCAAAGCCCTCTGCGGATGCCGGATTGTTTGACGAGGCAGCCAAGTCGCGCGTGTCTGCACCGCTGCAGAAGTATGAGCCTTGTGCATCAACAATTGCGGCGCCGATCGAGTGGTCGTTCTCCACACGTTCGCAGAACTCCGCGATCTGCTTCGTCATCGAAAGCGTGATGGCGTTCTTGCGGGCAGGGTTTGCCAACGTCAGACGGGCTACACCGTCAATGTAGGAGGTTTCAACACGTGCTGCTTCAGTCATTGCGCTCTTCTTTCAATTCAGAGATGGATGCGGTCTTGGCACCGCCGGGAACACTCAGCGCGTGAGTGCGTCCCAGACAGAACCACTCTGTCGCACGATATCGGATATCCGCTCGTGCCAGAACCGCTCATTGCCGTATTCCTCACGCCACGCCCACAAGCGTGTGGTGAGGGAACCAAGTCGGTGCTCTTGCGTGAAGCCAATCGCGCCGTGGGCTTGATGCGCGGCAGCCGTGAGTGGGCGCACAAGCGCTGCACATTCCGCCTTGGCGACCGCGACGTCAACAATCGCGCCCCCGCCATTCTCACGCAACGAGGTGACAGCAGACATTGCCGTTACCTGCATCATTGTGGAATCTGCCGCCATCCGCGCTAGCGAATGCTGAATAACCTGGAACTTTCGCAACGCCCGGCCAAACTGGATTCGCTCTGAAACATACTGGGAGGTCTGTGCGACGACCGAATCGCTCACCGCAGCGATCATTACTGCCCGCGAAAGGGCCTCACGAAGCCGCCAGCCGGTGACGAAATCTGGGCTCACTGCAACGCGTACAAGGTATTCAGCATCATTCAACTGCACTCGATCCCGCGGCTCGCCCGCAAGGTTTTCACGCTCGATAATCGTCACACCGGCCTGCTGAAGGTCGATGATGAACAGTTCAGGCTCCCCGTCTACGACAAGGAACACGAGCTTTGACGAGCTGCGTGCATATGGCACCTCTTCGAGGTCGCCCGAGAGGCGCGTGCCCGAGCGTTCAAGGGTTGTCGCGGCGGCGGCGGTGAATGGCTCCCCCAGCGGAATCTCAACGGCCGCCTCGCTACATGCGGGAGCCGCCACGAACGCGGCCTCAGCGTATGGAATGCGTGTCGTGGCAAGTTCGCGAAGCACGATGGCGGCGTCGAACAGGCTGCCATCAGAGCCACCGACAGCTTCGTCCGCTGCGAGCCCGATGAATCCCATCGTTTCAAGCTCGTTCCAAAGCTCAAGATCCAGCTCAGCATTCACAGCAGACTGCTGTGGAAGATGCTTTGCTGCAACATCACGCGCGGCCTCACGCAACGCATCCAGATGATCGTCCACGTCAGACACCTTTCGAAACGATCGACCGCAGCACTTCGTTTGTGCCGCCCCGAAGCGTGAATGCTGGAGTGTGTCGCACGCCATCGATCAACAACTGCAGCAGTGACTGATTGGACTGTAAGGTACCGGGTTGGGTCAGGCGACGAATCGTTTCGACAAGTTCGCCCTCAAAAGTTGTTCCCAAGTCTTTCACGAGCGCTGCTTCTTGCGCCGGCTCTTTGCCCGCTGCCAGTTGCGCTGCAACGGCAAGCGACATTTGCCTCAACGCATGAATGCGCGAGACCAACCGACCAAGTTCAAGTTCTGCGACGGGGTCACCGGTAACGGTTTTTGCCCATTCCTCAAGCAGCGAAAATGTGCTGAGAAAGCGTTCCGGGCCTGAGCGCTCATTGGCCAGTTCGGCGGTGACTTGATGCCATCCGCTCCCCTCAGCACCCAGAAGTGCGTCTTCAGGAACAAACGCACCGTCGAACACCACCTCGTTAAAGTGGTGCTGACCATCAATCGTGTAAATCGGTGAAATCTTCACCTGAGGGTTCGGCAGGTCAACAATGAACTGGCTCAACCCTTCATGACGTTCACCACTGCTGGTTCGCGCCAGCACAATCATGTTGTGCGCGACGTGTGCAACGGTCGTCCACACTTTGGTTCCGGTGAGCGTGAAGCCACCCTCGACCCGCGTCGCTTGCGTGCGAACTGAAGCAAGATCAGAACCAGAGTCTGGCTCGCTCATCCCAATCGCAAAAAAGCGTTCGCCCCGGCAAATACCCGGCAAGTACTTCTGCTTTTGCGCCTCGGTTCCGTGACGCAAAATTGAGGGCGCCATCTGCCGATCCGCGATCCAGTGTGCTGCCACTGGGGCGCCGTGAGCGAGGAGTTCCTCAACCACGACAAACCGCTCTAATGCGGTACGACCGCGCCCACCGTATTCGGTGGGCACGGTCATGCCGATCCATCCGCGTGACGCGAGCTCTCGGCTGAAGTCGGCGTCAACCGCCGACTGCCAGGAGTCAGTCTCGGGAGTGAATCTGCCCTGGGCGATGGAGGCCCGCAGAAAAGACCGAACGTCTTTCCGCAGATCCTCCATCGCCTGAGTTGGCTTTGTTGGAGTCAACAAAGAACTCAATTAGCGTCCTTCCAGGCCGAGTCAAACAGCGGCGCGGTCGATCCAACGTACGGGAATTCGTCGTCACCGAGGTGCAACGTGTCGTTCGCTCCGACCGATGAAGTCATCGGTGCGAACCAAGCGACAACCGCGTTCTCGTAGACGAACGTGTTGATCTCACGCCATGCCGCGTCACGATCTTCGGTCGTGAGAGCCGCACGTGCGAGGTTTACCTGCTCCTGAAGCTCCGGGTACTCGGTCTTCGGCCAGTTCGTCGGGCTGGTCGAGTTGAAGCGCTGCCAAACCGTCGGGGTGTAACCGTTGAGAGCCGTTTGCGTCATCATGAGTTCATACTCACCTGAGGTGGTCGCGGCCCCAAGTCCGGCTGCATCCACCGAGTTGAGGGTGATGTCGAGACCAATTTCTGCGAGCTGCTGCTGCACGAAGCTAGCCATGTTCCCCAGCGACTGGAAGTGGGTCAGCGTGACCGAAGTGGAACCACCATCAGCCTTGTAATCTTCGATGAGCTGCTTTGCACCCTCGAGGTCGAACTGTGGGTACTTTCCAGGAGCACATGCGCCCGACGTAGCCGAGAACGGCATGCATTCGAGGCTTCCGTTCCAGACATTGGAGCCCGGGATAAGTACCTGCGCGGTGACATCCGGGTTGAAGGCCTTCTGCAGGGCCTGACGGAAGCGGATATCGCTACCCGGACCAGTCGAGTTGTTCGGCATCAGGCCGGTAGCACCGTTGAGGTACGACGGGTAAAGCACGAAGCCATCAGCGTTTTCGACCTGACCCCAGAACTCTGCATTCATAACCGCAATGTCGATCTCGTTTGAGAGCAGCGAGTCGGTGCGGGTCTTGTTGTCCGGGATGATCTTGAACTCGAGTTTGTCGAGGTATGGCAGACCCTCACGGTAGTAATCGTCGTTGCGCTCCATCACCAGGTGGCTGTCACGCACCCACTCCGTCACCTTGAATGCGCCGGCACCAACCGGTGCTTCGTTGAACGCAACGGGATCTGCAAGTGCCTTCGGTGAGCCGACAAGGCCAGCTGCCGAAGACCCTGACAAAGCGATCGGGAAGAAGCCATCCGGCTGCTTCAAGGTGAACGTCACCTCAAGGTCCGACGTCTTTTCCATCGTTTCGATAACTGACAGCAGGCTCTTTGCGCTCGAAGTGCTGTCCTCTGCCAGGTGACGCTCAGTGTTGAAGATCACTGCATCGGCGTTGAGCGGCTCACCGTCGGTGAAGTTGATTCCTTCACGGAGCTTCAGGACCCAGACTTTTCCGTCTGTGCTCTCCATGCTCTCGGCAAGACGCGGGTGGATGTCACCGGTGTCGAGATCCTGGTAGAGCAGGGAGTCCATCACCTGGGTGGCACGCTCGATGCCAGTTCCGGGGGTACCGAGCCCAATTGGGTCAAAACCCTTCATCTCCGAGTATGCACCGACGGCTACTGAGCCGCCCGATACGGGCGCAAGCGGTGCGGATGAAGCGTTTGCGTCAGGTGACGTGGTGTTTGAACTGTCAGGAGTAGCGCCCTGGGTGCTACAGCCAGCCAACAACGCGACAACAGCGATCCCTGAAACGAGGTGCCGCAGCCGTCCAAATCTTGATTTTTGCACGAAGTAATCTCCTTGACTTCATACCGGCAACTTTGCCGATAAATGTACCGAACCAGCAGCACTGCCGATTCGAGTGCGTACCGCACACTGGTAGTTAGGATACTTGATAGTGATGCACCTGATCAATAGTGCTTCGGGGTCCGAAGAAGAAAACTTCGGAGCAACCACTGCCATCCGGCCGGGGGTGCATAGAGCTCAGCGAACGACACAGCGGGGCCGAAACGGAGCCCACAGAGCCACGAATTCCTTGGAAAATCAACAGGAACACCCCAAATCAGCGCGCTCTCGCTCAGCACCAAAACCTTCGTCCCGACGACGCAAAAGCGATCCATCCAGATGCGGTCACGGAATTGTAACAATCGCGATCCAGTTGCGCGGAGGCGCACCAAGCTCCCCTTGCACGCCCCGTTCAAGAGTGGGCGATGGCACGCATCGTGGCGGCCGAGGCAAGGAGGACCTCGCGCTCGCGCGCCGTGAGCCCTTCGAGCTGTGCAACAAGCCACTGATCTCTGCGTCGCCGCTCCTCGGCAAGTCTGTGCTTGCCGGATTCGGAGATCGCCACGATCACCTGTCTGCCGTCTTCCGGATGTGGGCTGCGGTCAACCAACCCCTCACTGGCCAAACTCGCGACGATTCGAGTCATCGAGGGCGGCCGCACCCGCTCGCGATCCGAAAGTGCACCGAGCATCATCGGACCGTGCAAACCAAGAGAACCAAGTGCCGACAACTGTGTCGCACTGAGGGTTGAGCCGCGCTCTTGCCGCAGTCGCCGAGCAAGAATGAGAACGCTGTTCGCGAGCGCGCTCACATCGTCTGGCGAGGCGGCGGGTTCAGTCATACTGCCATGGTAACTGGCCAGCATTCCCCCAAGGTCACTCCCACCGCAGCATCGGCGGCGGCGGGTACAGTCCGATTTCTCAGCAAACAACCCGCATTTGGTAAAGAACCTGTATATTGATTGATGCGAACAATATTCAGCAAAGTTGCTGGAAACGCGAGAGGGAAACCATGGGAAGAACAATTGCCGTCACCGGATGCTCCACTGGCATCGGAGCCCAACTGGTCGGTGAACTCACTCATCTCGGTGACCGCGTCATCGGTCTCGATATCGCGGATCCGACGGTTGACGTCGCCGAGTTTATTCGAGTCGATCTTTCGCAAGAAGACACGATCCGTGCGGCGGCAGGGAAACTCCCACCGATCGACGCACTTGTCCACTGCGCCGGCATCCCTGAGGACGTGGCACCCGCGCACACGGTGCTCGCCGTGAACGTTTTTGGTCTGCGCGAACTCACACGCGCAGCGCTGCCTCGTGTCGCCGACGGGGGAAGCATCCTCTCTATCTCATCAATGGCAGGCCAGCGCTGGCGCGACCGGATCGACGCCTACCGCGACCTGCTGGCGACCACCGATATTGCATCTGGCCTGAGCTATTACGACAGTTCGCCAGCGCTTCTGGAACGAACCGTGTACTCCGTTTCAAAAGAAGCGGTACAGGCGTATACCGCTGCACTGTCGGCACAGCTCCTTGGTCGCAACATTCGGGTCAACTCGGTAGCCCCCGGGCTCGTCGACACCCAGCTCCTGAACAACTTCCTGGGTGCAATGTCCCAAACAGCGAAAGACACGATCGATGCCACCGTTGGTCGACCGATCCAACCATCCGAAATTTCGTCGGTCATGCGTTTTCTCCTGAGCGACGACGCGGCGCTCATCACCGGACAAAACATCTTGGTAGACGGCGGCTACTTTGCCGGAGCGGAGTTCTCATCATGGACCGTGTAAGCACAGACCTCGTCGAGACTGATCTCGTTATCGCGGGTGAACGGCGCACCACAAAAGAACGCCTCCCCGTCACAAACCCCGCGACTGGCGAGATCTTTGCCACGGTCGCATCCGCAACCAAAGCAGACGTGGATGACGCGTTTGCTGCCGCACGCTCTGCCCAATCAGACTGGGCAGCACTGAGCTTCGATGAGCGAGCGGCGTACCTACAACGTGTTGCAGAACGCCTCGCGGAGCACACTGACGAGCTGGCACTCATCCTCACCCAGGAACAGGGAAAGCCGCTCAAAAACGCCCGCGCAGAAATCGATACCTTCGGTCGCTGGTTGGCCTCGATGTCCGAACTCAGCCTGGAACCTGAAACTCTCGTTGATGATGGAGAACAGATCGTTGAGCTGCGACGGGTTCCGATCGGCGTCATTGCCGCAATCACGCCGTGGAATGTTCCAATCGGTCTGGCAATCTGGAAAATCGTGCCTGCCCTCCTCGCGGGCAACACGATGGTGCTCAAGCCCTCGCCGTTCACGCCCGTCGCGACCGCGCGGCTGGGTGAGCTTGTCGCCGACATTCTCCCGGCTGGAGTGTTGACGGTCGTTACCGGTGGTGACGATATCGGTGCAGCCATGACCGCTCATCCCACCCCTGACAAGGTGACCATGACCGGATCGGTCGCGACCGGCAAGCGGGTGGCATTGGCGGCTGCCGAAACGCTGAAGCGCGTAACACTTGAGCTCGGCGGCAACGACCCGGCTATCGTCCTGGAGGGTGCTGATGTTCAGGCGTTAGCACCGCGATTGTTCTACTGTGCATTTGCAAATAACGGGCAGGTTTGCACCGCGATCAAACGGATTTATGCGCACGAGTCTGTTGCTGAAGAATTGGCACAGAACCTTGCGCGGCTTGCCTCGGCCGCCGTCGTCGGTGACGGAACAACCGAGGGCGTGCAATTTGGCCCACTCGCCACAAGCGATCAACGCGACCGTGTAGAAGCCCTTGTCGATGAGGCTGTCGCTCAAGGCGCTCGTGTCGTCACCGGCGGCAAGCGCATTGATGGTCCTGGGTTTTTCTACGAGCCCACCATTGTCACCGACGTCCCCGCCGGCACCGCTCTCGAACTTGAGGAGCAATTTGGTCCGGCGCTTCCCGTACTCCAATTCACCAGCATTGATGATGCGGTCGCTCGCGCAAACGATAGCTCGTTTGGATTAGGAGCTTCAGTCTGGGGTCAGGAACAGGATGCGGCGGCCGTCGCAGATCGGCTCGAAGCAGGCACCGTTTGGGTCAACAACCACATGGTCCTGAGCGCTCAATACCCGTTCGGTGGGCACAAGCACTCCGGAATCGGTGTGGAAAATGGCCTCCTCGGGTTGCAAGAATACACTCGTGTGCGCGTCGTACACCGCCCCAAGCAACGATCGTAAGCTCGGCATAAACTCGACGGCTGGGTGAATAACGCCGGCATCGAATCACACGCATCCAGTGACGAAATCGACCCCGCTCGAGCGCGTCGACTCATCGAGGTGAACCTCCTCGGCACGCTCTACGGCACCCAAAAAGCTTCGCACCTGATGGCCAGATCGATCCGAGAATCGATCTCACTCAGGTCCGCGAAGTCCCTCTGCGAGCAGTTGCTGGGCAACTTCTCGGCCGTTCAGGAGCTCAATGGTGCGGTCATCGACGCGCCATCCGTCTGGCGTGCGCGAAAGCTGCCATCGGTTTGCCGACAAACGGCGACCTTCGTACAACTCGTTTTCCGCGTTGTGCACGATGAGCGTTGTGTAGTTGACCGCCGTGGCGCGATCACCGTCAATACTGATGTGCGGCGGCGATTGAAAGTGAGCGCACCCGCGGGCCATCCAGTCAAGATGGACCCCGGTTGCCACAACGTCATGAATCTGCGCACGCCCCTCGAAGGCACGTGGGCCAACGCGGTAGACACCATCTTCCGACCAAATCGCGGCGAATCCTTCCGCGTTTCCGCTATCGCACATGGGACCGACTGAACTGAGCAGGTTCAGTATGGCAATGTGATCCTCAAGCTGACGCAAGCGCTGCTCATGCTGCTCGAGGAGGGCGCTCAACCTCGCTTCAACCCCTGTTTCGTTGCGGGTGTTCATGGGCGACCTCCAGACAACAGAATCGTGGAACCACTCACCCAGCTTGCCGCATCCGACGCCAAGAATACGGCACAGTTCGCGGCATCCACCGTGGTACCCAAACGGCCCAGCGGAACGTGACTGAGGAAGCTTTTCAGCAGATCCTCGTCGTTCAAAATGCGGTCCATGTTGTCTGTTGCGACGCCTCCCGGAGCGATGGCGTTCACTCGGATACCTTTTGGGCCGAGCTCTTGCGCCCACGTCACAGTCATCGAAGCAACAGCAGCTTTCATCGCGCAATAGACGCCCACGGCCGGGTTTGGCGTTTGCGCAAGCCGTGAGCTGAGGTTGATGATTGAGCCGCCGCCGTGCTCAGCCATCCGGTTCGCTACCGCTTGAGAAAGCGCAAATGGTGCCGCGACATTCAGCGCGAACAGTGCGTTCACCGCACTCAACGGGCTCTCCAGCAGACCCGCATTCCCACCCGGAACATACGTACCCGCTCCGCCAGCAGCATTGACGAGTATCTGTGTCGGACCGTTCGCGCTCTCGGCTGCCTCGACGAGTTTGAGCGTGTCGGATTCGTTCAGAGCGTCATACTGCACGATCTGGATGTCGCCGCCAGCAGCCCGAACTTCTTCTTCAAGAATTCGGAGCTCATCAAGATTCCGTGCAGCGGCGGTTACCTTTGCGCCGTGCAACGCGAAGCTTCGGGCGATCTCTCGCCCGATGCCTCGGCTCGCTCCGGTGACAACGGCTGGCTTGCCAAGCAATTGTTGTTCCATCGTGTTTTCCTTCCGTGGCAACGCGAGACCTCACCGTTGCATCAGTCGCACACTTCCGGGCGCTCGGCGCCGCGGAACTTAGATAATCGGCGTTCCGAAACGCGTTTGAATGCTGCCGTCGGTGCGCGGGCCAGACCAGTGCGCGCTACGGGTTCCGACGACGTCGCCATTCGCGGTGCGCAGTTCGAAGCCTTCGTAGTCGCGTTCACGTACGTCGTCACTGATGGCTCGGAAAGCACCAACGCCACCAATGTAGGCGAGGTAGGTGCGCGGCTTCCCTGGAACGTTGGCGCCCCAGTACTGGGTGTCGTCTTCGGCGAGCATTGTGCGCGAAACGATGTCGGCAACGTGGTGCGTCCATTCGCCTTCAGCTTCACTCGTTGCCTCGATCACTGCGGCACCCTGTGCTTGTGCGCTGCTGAGCAGATCAAACAACCACTCGATGTGCTGCTCAATCGTCACGATCACATTTGACCGAATCGCCGGACTCCCGGGGCCCGCAATAGCGAATGCATTCGGGAACCCGTGAATTCCGAGTCCCAGGTAGGTTGATGGGCCAGCACTCCAATGATCTGCCAGACGCTCCCCGTCCTCACCCACGACGTTGATCTTGAGCAAAGCACCGCTACCGCTGTCAAAGCCCGTCGCGAAGATGATGACGTCGAATTCCTGTTCTCCGCTCTGGGTGCGAATACCCTTCGGAGTAATCTCGACAATCGGATCCTGGCGTACGTCTACGAGCGAGACGTGCTCAAAATTGTAAGACTCGAGGTAGTCATTTTCAAAGAGCACCCGTCGCGACCCAAGGTGATAGCCGTGCGGAATGAGCTTTTCCGCAGTTTCGGGATCGTTCACTCGCGAACGAATGTGCTCGCGTAAATACTCTGAAACGCGCTCGTTCGCGACCTTGCTCTGCAGGAGGTCTTGCACTCCACCGAGCACCGAGGTGCCGCCAATCTCGATGAGGCGGGCCATGTGTGCCTGGAACTCATCTTCAGAAAGGTCAGCGACCTTCAGCGACTCTCCGTCGTAAAGCGTGCCACTGCCAGAGCGACGCGCGCGCTCGCGGTAGTCGCCATAGTTTTGTTTGATCTCTGCTTCTTCAGCGTCAGAGTGAACCCGGTTGCGTGCCGGAACGACGTAGTTCGGTGTGCGCTGGAAGACAGTCAACGATTCAATGGGTTCGCGACTGAGCGCAGTGATGGTTTGCATTCCACTCGAGCCGACGCCAATAACTGCAATGCGCTTGCCGGTGTAGTCGATCTCTTCATCGGGCCAGCGGGTCGTAAAGTAGCTCTCACCGGTGAACGTATCCCAACCAGGAATGTTCGGTGTCACCGGCTCCGAGTACCCACCGGTTGCGAGGACCAGGTACCGACTCCGACGGGTCTGACCGTCGTTCGTTGTTGTGACCCACTCAGACTTTTCGCCGTCCCAGGTCGCGCCCGTTACTTTCGTGTTGAACACAATGTGCGGTGCGAGCCCAAACCGCTCGACAACGTGGTTTGCGTAGCGCTCGATTTCGGGCTGCGCGGCATATCGCTCAGACCAGTGCCACTCTTGTTGCAAACCGTCGTCAAACGAATAGGAGTAGTTGAAGCTCGGAACGTCGCAGCGAGCACCGGGGTAGCGATTCCAGTACCAGGTTCCGCCGACGCCATCACCAGCTTCGAGCACAACCGCGTTCAGGCCGAGCGCTTTCGCCTTCACGATGGCATAGAGCCCCGCCCAACCGGCACCGACAATAACCATGTCGAGCGCGTCGCCCTGTACTTCGTTCTGAGGTGTTGACACCATTGTTCACCCTTCCTTGTGGCCCTATCGAATCGACGAGAGCACTATCGTGACGTGAATGCGAAGACCGGCGAGAAAGCACCAACCACGACGTATTCACTATACATAACTATTAAGATACCTTACTTAATTCGCGCGCCATGAACTGAGGCTTTCGTTTGAACGCAGTTCAGATTTGAGCACCTTGCCGGCGGTTGAGGTGGGTAATGATTCGAGGACAAGCCCCGACACCGGACGCTTCGCTCTCGGCAGCTGCGCCTCGATGAAGCTCAATAGCGAATCAAGCTCGAAGCCTGCGGGATCACGCGGCACGACCGCGAGGCCGACAACCTCGCCGAGCGTGTCATGCGGGACACCAAAAGCTGCAGCCTGCAAAATCCCATCGAACTGCAGCACCACCTCTTCGATCTCGACCGACGAGATGTTGAATCCACCGCGGACGATGATGTCCTTGATCCGATCAAGAAAGAAAACGTAGCCGTCTTCATCGATGCGAACGATGTCTCCCGTACGCAACCAGCCATCATGCGCAACGAGTGCTGTCGCATCCGCATCGTCAAGGTAGCCGAGCATCATCGACTCGCCCGCCAGCTCAAGCTCGCCGATTCTCCCCGGCGCATTCGCATCATCCGACTCACGCACGGTGTCGGGATCGAGTCGAAACGACACAGTGCCAGAGCCGCGATTTCCAATCGAACCGATCTTTGCGTCCAGATCAGCCGGCGGCAGGTACAGTCCGCCGGGTCCCGCTTCGGTAAGGCCGTACGTCTGCAGCAGTTCAACGCCAGGGAGCCAAGCACGCAACGACTCGATCGTTGTCCGGTGAATAGCAGAACCACCAAAGTCAAGCAGCCGCAAGGTCGTCAGATTGTAACGCTCGCGTTGCTCCGCCAGCCAGTAGTGATAAACACTCGGCACTGCTGCGTATACCGTCGCCCCCCAACGATCAATACGCTCAAGCGACGCAGATGTCGGTCGCGACTCGTCGATGACATAGCCTGCACCAGCGAACACACACGCCAACCCACTGAAGTGCAGTGACGCGCCGCTGTAGACCGGAAACATGCTCTGGTAGACATCTTCTGACGTGAGGCTAAAGGCATCACGCCACCCGCGACCAGCTGCGAGTGCACTGCGGTGGCTGTGCAAGACGCCCTTTGAGCGTCCCGTTGTTCCCGAAGTAAACAGCACGACCGACGGGCTTTCTGGCAAAGGCGCGCCGTCCCAGTCGACCGCAAGTGGTTCGTGCTGCGACGCGAGCTCGCTGAGCTCCTCGACATCGTTCACGACGACGACACGATCC
Source organism: uncultured Microbacterium sp. (assembly GCA_964616805.1). Classification (GTDB taxonomy): domain Bacteria; phylum Actinomycetota; class Actinomycetes; order Actinomycetales; family Microbacteriaceae; genus Microbacterium. The sequence goes on from CAZTUC010000008.1 coordinate 41,752, forward strand.
AAGAATTCTGCCGGCACGCCGTCGAGCCCAGCCGGAGCAACGATAACACCCGGACGGGTTCGCTCGATGGCGTCGGCAAGCTCCGCCGGCGTGCTCGCTGGATTCACTGGCACGTTCACTCCGCCAGCTCGGCACACTGCGTGATAGAGCAGTTGCGTCATCAGCCCGTTGGAGTTTCCGTACACCCATACAACACGAAATTCGTCCTGGCCCGCTCGCTGTTCAGCAAGCAGACCAGCAAGTCGAGCGGCCAGATCTTCAACCTGTGCGTATGTCAGGGAACGATAGGCGCCTCGGCCATCGTTTCCGATTGTCATGATGCGTTCTGGATACTGCCGAGCCCGCTCGTGCAAGAGCTCTGGGACGGTACCGAAATCGTCGGTCACTCCGGCCACGATTCGAATCCTCCAAGCCCCTCAAGCGCCAGACCGTAACCGAGACCGTCAGCCAGGTCGCGGCGCAAGCGACGGGTGAGTGCAAACCTCGTATACCGCAGCACAGTGGCGGGCTTCTGGGCGAGATCTCTTGCGATCGCTCGCGCTGCCTCCCACGCGGCATCAGCGTCTGGGGTGACAGTGTGCACGATACCGAGCTGCTGGGCTTGAGCAGCAGAAATCTGCTCGGCGAGCAAGAGAAATGCTCTACCGCGATTGACGCCGAGCAGCTCTTGCCAGACGATATGGGTGCCATCACCCGGCACCGCGCCAAACTTAAAGTGCGGCGCATCTTGAAGCACGGCATCCTCAGTAGCCACAACAATGTCTCCGAGAAGCGGAATCTCCGCATGGATTTTCGCCGGACCGTTGATGACAGAAACCACGGGCACTTCGATGTCGAGGAGGTTCAGCAGCAGTCGGTGTCCATGGAAGAAGATTTTCTGCCATTTCTCGGGCGTCATCTTGCCCACCCAGCTCTCGTCAAGCCGGTTGCAGAAGACATCACCGGTTCCACCGAGCACGACTACTCGAATGTTGGGATCCTTGGCGATCTCAGCGAAGAGATATCCAAGTTCAGTGTGGGGTGAATCGCCCCAGACCAACGGACCTCCGTTGCTGTGCAGCTTGACCTCGAGCACACCATCGACATTTGTGACCTCAGCATGCGAGAAGCCTCCGTATACGGGAGAATCTGACACTGGCCCTCCTTCTCACCTGCACCACGCGTGCCGAAGCAGCGCCTGGCAGTGCTGAATACGCGCGACTGCGCATACTCAGGAGGTTATTACATAAGCGACCACATAGTCAAGTATCCGAACGAAGTAAAGCAATCTGACGTCACTGAGTCACGACGGACAGGTTCAACTGTTCGAAAGGCGCTGCTCGATGAGTCTTGCCTGACCAGGTGCCAGCATGCGGTCCGCCAAGCCCAGCAGGGTCTTCACTTCCGCGGCGTCGAGCGGAGCAAGCAAGTCGACCGAAAGCTCTCGTTCGAGCACCTCGGAGCGTTCGCTCAATTCGCGACCCGCGTCGGTGAGTTCAAGTTTGACGGCACGACGGTCGGTCTCGTGTGGCCTGCGAACAAGGAGCCCCTTACGCACAAGAGACTCAAGCGTTTCGCTCACAGCGGGAGCAGTCACGCCAAAGATCTTCACAAGCTCCGTACCGGACTCCACGCCCGCATTCACGTGCTTCAGGATACGCATCTGCCGATAGCTCAAGCCAAGCTCTCGGGAAAGCACTCGGTCTTCGAGGCGAACGATGACATGGGACAGTTGAATAAGTGTTCGCCCAGCGAGCGAGACATCACTTTCGCGGTTGTTCGACAAACGTTCTTCCCCTCAGAAAACACCACCCGGCCGCAACGCTGCAGCCTCAGCGCGGATGCGCCCATTGAGCAACGTTAACACGAGGTGAGCGTTGCGCGGGTAGCCGAACTAGTAAGTTCACATAAATAGCAGCATCCACATAGTTCGACTACTTGCTTACTACAGGGGATCCAAGTTACAGTGTGGCAACTCAGTTACGCACCTCGCAGCTGCGCCACAGACCACAGCACATGACCCATGATTGAAGCTCCGCGCATGCCGATCCCAACTGCTCAACTTATCGATGAACTCGTGGCCGACGAGACGGAGCTCGGACTGCAAGTGGCAGCCTTTCAAAACGGCGAGCCGGTCTTCCAATACGCGGCGGGCACGAGCCCAGCGTTCGAGGCGACCGCGGCGATGCCAATCGAAAACTCAACGCTCTTTCCGGTTTTCTCTGTTTCAAAAGGAATCACCGCCCTTGTAGCCCTGCGAGCCGCCGAGCTTGGTCTCCTCGATCTCGACCGCCCAATCAGTGCCTACTGGCCAGAGTTTGCGCAGGGTGGTAAGCACGATCTGTGCCTCCGAGAAGTCCTCCTGCATGAATCAGGTCTTGCCGCACTCCCTCCAACGGCCACGTTCGAAGAGTTCTGTGACTGGACTCGGATGACAGACGCAATTGCCGCGATGCCGCCGGCCAATCGAGGAACGCCTGCCTATCATGCGCTCAGTTACGGATGGATCGTTGGGGAAACGGTACGCCGTGCGCTCAAATCGACCCAATCATTTGGAGACGTCATGCGCGAGCTGCTGCTCACGGAGCAGTTCCCTGACTTCTGGTTCGGAATCAGCGACAGCGCCGAACCTCGAATCGCCACGGTACGTCGCGACACTGAAGCACGCGCTGTGGGGCATCCGCTTGAGTCGGCGATCCCGCCCCAGTTCGGGACAACGCAATCAGTGTTTGGGCGTTCCGATGTGCGACGCGCGTGCATTCCCGGAGCCGGCGGCATCGGGAACGCCAGCACGATCGCACAGGTCTATTCACGTGCGGCTGCTGGAGATTTGGGGGCCGGTGTACGCTCACTCGCCAGCACGGTTGTCAGCGAGACCGAAGATGCACTCATCGGCGATTTTGTCGCTCGCTCCGTCGGGTTTTACGCATCGCCGACTACGCACCCGTGGGCCTCGCCCTTCACACCTGGCACCACACGATTCGGACACCCCGGAGCGGGCGGTTCGCTCGCGTGGGCAGATAGCAGCAATGGCGCCGGGTTCGCGATCTGTCGCGTGCGATTGACAAGCGACGGCTGGAGATCACCCAGCATCCAACAGGTCGTAACGGCTCTCGAATCGGAGCTGAGCGGCTAGCGTATTACCGACTACTCGCCGGCTTATTCATCGCGCAGCGCGCCCCGAATATCGCGAGTGTTCACGCCCCCGAGCGAGTCTGCACCCACTTCTGCGTTGTGTGAGTGACCAACGTGATGCCAGCCGAACACTGCCTGCATGCCCAAACGCTGACCCATCATGTCTTCGCTCAGGTTCACCGCGCGCTTGGCGAGTGTGAGCCCAAACGAGGGCATCTGGGCGATTTCTGCGGCCAGCTTTCGCGTTTCAGCTTCGAGCTCGTCGCGCGGCACGCATCGGTTTACCCAGCCACGGCGATCCGCTTCTTCACCCGAAACGCGCTTGCCCGTGTAGAGGAATTCTTTGGCCTGACGCGGGCCCATGACCCACGGGTGGGCAAAATACTCGACGCCGGGAATGCCCATTCGGACCACCGGGTCCGAGAAAAATGAGTCATCAGAGCAAACAATCAAGTCGCAGCTCCAGGCAAGCATCAAACCACCGGCGATGCACGCGCCCTGCACCGAAGCGATCGTGGGCTTCGGGATCTCACGCCACCGCTGGCACATCCCGAGGTAGACCTCGGACTCGCGAGTGAAGCGAGCTTGAGCGCCCTCCATGCCGACGTGGGTTGGGTTGAGGGTGGCGACACGGGGATACTCCACGTCAACGTCGCGGCCGGGTGTGCCGATGTCGTGACCAGCGGAGAAGTGTTTTCCAGAGGCGTTCAGGATAATGACCTTCACACTGTCGTCGTCAACGGCCCGCTGAAACGCGCTGTCAATGGCGTAGGTCATCGCCGAGTTTTGCGCGTTTCGATAGTCCGGACGATTCAACGTCACTGTTGCGATTCCGTCTTCGACTGCGTATAGCACGGGGGCTTCGTCGATCATGATTTCCTTTCGTAGGAGCTCCCGCACTGCAGCATTGGCGTGCGGATCAAATACCACTACATACTACTTCGGGAACTTAACTATTTAACCATTATGCTCACACGGTGCGAAACTCACAAGGTCAGCCACTCCGCCTCGGTCATTCACCGGGTGCCGACCACACCGCCTCGCCGTTGATCAGCGTCATCCGAACTGGATTGTTCGGCAACCGGGACCAAACACCCTCAAGCGGATGGTGCAGCAGCACCAGATCTGCCGGCGCACCCACCGTCAATTCGCGAGCCGGCGCACCCGGCTGATCCAGGGGGGAAAGATATCTCTCAAGTGCGTAGCGGGCGTCGACTCGTTCCGCAGCACCGATGATGGCGCCGTTCGGCGCGACTCTCGTCGCTGCCGCTTGCATCACCACCCATGGCGAGAGCGGACCGTACGGCGCATCACTGGAAAGAGCGACCCCAACACCAATTCTTCGAATGCTGTCCAAACGGTACAGGGAATCCTCCCAGTCCTCCCCCAGGTCTGCGCTCAACTCATCACCACGGTCCGCAATGAACCCGGGCTGCGTGACAACGCTCACGCCCAATGACGCAAGTTGGTCGAGCATCGCGTGAGGAACCACCGCCGCGTGCTCGATCCGATCTCCCACAACTGCGGGCACCTGAGCGAACGCAGCCATCAGCAGCGCAAAAGACTCAAGCGACACGGTATGGATCGCAACCGCACGCCCTGCCGCACGGGCCGAACGAATCGCATCAATCACCGACTGCAGATCTGCTTCACCATGATCGCCAATGACATATTTCGCGGGACCCCAACTGAGCCCCGGCGGAGGATCCTCGACCAACGGCCCCTCTGCCGCAAGCAGCTGAACCCGTTGCGGCAACGCCCCCGAGCTCATCGCACGGGCAAACAGGTCCTGCGCCGAGGCGGAAAGGCTCACGGTGGCATCCGTCACACCAACAATCCCGAGACTCGCCAACTCGGCACCAACCTGAGCGAGCTGCGAAAGGCTCACCTGCTCTGAACTGACCACTGTGCCCAGCCAAGCGTCGGCGCGCCAGAAGCGACCGTTCGGCACTCCCGCGACGTCGCGTTCGACGCCCTCACCGAGCACTCTCTCATCGAACATGCCATACCGCTCGAGCGCCGCGGTGTTGTACATCCAGAGCGCCCCACTGCGGTGCATGATACGAACCGGCACATCGCCCGTGACCGAATCGAGCAATCCACGCGTGAGCTCTCCCGCAACGCTCTCGACGTATCCGACGCCACGCACGCTTCCTGAGCCATCTGGCATCGCCGCACGTAGTGCCGCCCCCAGCTGCTCTAACGAGCCAACGTGTGCCGGCCCACACTGCACGGAATTCATGCTCGCTACCAAAGACAGCACGTGTAGGTGGTGGTCATGCAAACCCGGCAGGAGTGCACCTCCTCGCGCGTCGAACTCACGCTCGTCGGCATGCTTCGCAATTCCGCTGTGCACCTCGGTGATTATCCCCGAACGGATCCGCACATCAGCCGGAATTCCCTCGAGACCCACTCGCGCGTTGCGGATGAGTATCCCACCGGCCAACATCACTGCGCGCTCCCAAACCCAAACAACGCATTGTCTGCGCCGGGCAACGGAGCGGGATCACGTGCTGTGCGTGGTGAACGACGTGTCGGTGGAACCGCGCCGGGGTGTGCGCATCCAAACAGCTGCGTGTCGCGCGGATCGTAACCGTCGGGAAGGGTGGATGCGACGATGCTGCTCATCGACAGGTCCCACAGCTCACCAATACCGCTCACCGGTCGGGTGGCGCAGATCGCCGCAGCAAGAACTCCGGCCAGTGGGTCTGCCAGCGCATCTGAAACGAACGAGAGCCGACCAGACTCATCTCGCACGCACGCGCCGGCACTGGCTGCAATGTCGTCGCCGAATCCCACACGCCCCGAGTCGCGGCCAGCAGCAGTCAATGAGATCCAGCATGCCCCCCGATCCACGTACTGCTGAGCATCAAGTCCCATCGCTTGTAACGCGCGAGGACGCGAAGCTTCGATGATGATGTCAGCACTTTCGACCAGCTCACGCAATGCAGCAAGGTCATCAGCAGCAGCCGGGTCAAATGACACCGAGCGCTGACCCTCGTGCAACAGCTCGTAGAATTCGGCATTCCCGAAGCGTGCTCCGTCCACGCGGCGAGTCGACTCCACCTTCACCACTTCTGCGCCCGCAAGCCCAAGCAAGCTAGCGGCCAAAGGCCCCGCCCAGAGCGAACTGAAATCGACGACACGCACACCCTGTAGCTGCCGAGTTACCCTGTCTCGCTGATCTCCGCTCGCAACCAGCCGGGTGCGCACACTGCCATCCGGTACCGTCCACGCCGGGAGCGACAGGTCAACAGCAAGGCGCTCAAACTCACCGGCTTCGAGACTGCGTAAATGCTGGCGCAATTGGTGCCACCATTCGTTGTCCGACTCGCGTGAGAGCTCTTGCCCCACCATTGCCTCGTAAAGCCAGATATCGTCGTCGCGTGCGCGAGTAAGCACCGCTGGGATGCCACCATTCAGTTCTACGAAACGACTCGCTCCTCCGACCGACCGCGATCCGGCACGAGGACGACCCGTATAGGCCGCCCGTTCGGTGAGAAGCGAGGCCCCGTCCACCTGCACGCCGGTGTGTTGCGCGAACCAATCGGCTGCGGCGCAAGCCATGCTTGCTGCCTTCCCTGGAGGCACAAGTGGTGACCCGAGTGGCGCTCCCGTCAGCCAGGCTCCCCCGCGCGCCCAGTCGGCCGCGGCGTCACGATTCGCCAGCTCCTGCTCAAGAAAGCGCACGAGGTCTGCCGGCAGTGGCACCTGCACGCTACTCATGTGTCGCAAGGCTGCGCGATACTGACACTATGTCAACCTCTTTCTTACGCACCAGCGTAGCGGGCTTCGAGAGCTCCCAATCTTTGTTGCCGCAGCTCGATGCCGAGGGCGCACCGCTGAACCCTGCGCTCTTTATCGAGCTCGACAGTGATGACGCTTTGCTCTGCGCGGGCACCGCTGAAGAGTTGCTCAGCAGTGACGCGACGGTGCTCATCGGGATATGGCGGGCGAAGTCTCCGATCAACGATCAGTTGTTCGAAGCATGCGATCTCGTACTTACCGAGCAACCAGGCGCCGAAGCTCAGCACCGAGCCCTCATCACCGTTGAGGATCTCGAATCAGCAATCGCCACTCTCACGACGCTCATCTCGCATTCACCCCTTGCGGCAGTCACACTCGCACAAGTGCTGCGCGTGAGCGAACGCCTCAGCATCCCCGAGGCGATGAATTCTGAGTCTTTCGCCTACTCAACACTGCTCGGCGGTCGAGAGTTCAAACGTTGGCTTGCAACCGGTCGCAAACCTGGTGTCAGTCCGCCTGCTGAGATTCCCGACCCCGTGCTCGTGACACGTGAAGGCACGACACTACACATCGAACTCAATCACGAGAGCCGGCGAAACGCATATCACCGACAACTCCGCGATGCGCTCAGCGATGCGTTGCGGATCGCACTGATAGACCCGGACATCGAGCAGGTGTTTCTCTCTGGTCGCGGCCCTTGCTTTAGCGCTGGCGGCGACCTCGGGGAATTTGGTTTGACACAAGACACCAGCCTCGCCCACTTCATCCGCACCCAGGCAGGCTCGGGCCCCCTCATCGCTGCATTGGGCGATCGGATGACCCTGCGTGCGCACGGTACGTGCATTGGGGCGGGGGCAGAACTCGTTGCGTTTGCGGCACGGGTGCAAGCGGTCCGCGATGCCACGTTTTCGCTCCCCGAAGTGCAAATGGGGCTGATCCCGGGGGCCGGTGGGACGGTGAGTATTCCGCGCAGGATTGGTCGCTGGCGCACTGCCTGGATAGGCCTCAGTGGCGATGTGATCAATGCTCAACGAGCGCTCGAATGGGGCTTGATCGATCAGATATCCGAGCGTTGAACCACGCGGGCAACTCGCACCCGGCTGTTTGGATCACACCGAGCCATTACTGTTTGAATCGCGCCTCGTATGCCGCGCGACTCGCACTGTCGACCGATTTGACTTGATCTGGCACGAGACGGCGCAAGATGGCCGAGCGTGGAATGTCAGGCAACACGCCAAGCAGACGGTTCAACACGCCAACATAGCTCGGGACCGTCACTTCGAAGCGGGGCTTGTCGATCACTCCAACAACCTTGCGGGCAACATCAATCGGTTGCAGGATCTTCGCAGCACCCGTGCTGGTTCCCGCGGCGAGCGCGGTCTCGACGACTGTTGGCATGATGACGGAGAGCTCGACGCCCGTGCCCCGGAGTTCCGCGCGCACCGCCTTCAGATACCCGAGCACACCGTGCTTGCTCGCGGCGTATGTCGCCTCACCGGGTGTCGGCAGGACCGACGCTGCCGAGGCGATCGTCACGATGTGTCCCGTTCCTCGCGCGCGCATAGCGGGTACGGCAGATTGCACGAGGTGAATCGCGCCCTGCAGGTTCACGGCAAGTTGTCTCGCAGTGGCGTTTTGCGGCTCGTCATCGAATGAGCCCACCCACATGACGCCCGCACTGTTGACCAGTATGTCAAGCGAGCCAAGCTCGCGTTCCACCGTCGAGATGAACGAAGCGCACGCCGCCCGATCACTCACGTCGACTGTGAGACCAAGCACGTTCGGGCCGAGTTCAGCCGCCGCAGATCGGGCAGCAGCACCGTCGTAGTCACCGATCGCAAGCCGCGCGCCCGCCTGCATGAGTAACCGTGCGGTCGCGAGCCCGATTCCGTTTGCCCCACCGACGACCGCGACGACACGGCCCTGAATAGCCCCAGCCGCGCTCATGACGCGCTCTGCTTCTTGGCCGCGCGTTTTTTCCCTGCGGCTCGCTCGCGCTGGAGATCCCACAGGTAGTTGTCGAAGTCGACCTCCATCGTGTGGCGGGCTGAGTCGTAGAAGTGCCGTTTGTTGCGCTCGTGATCACGTCGCGTTTGGGAGCGGATCTCGGCCTGCGAAGGAGCGGCGTACGCGCCAGAGAGAATCTCGGCGATCCAGGCAGATTGCGACTCGGAAAGCGGCATAACTGCACCGACTGGTTGTACAAGACCGACGAAGTACAGGCCCGGAAGCTCGGGATGCACCGTGCGCTTCCAGAGCGGTAGCTCGTTATCCTCGGCGCTTACCAGGCCCGGCTCGAAGAACGGGAAGGTCACCTTGTAGCCGGTTGCCCACACGATGAGGTCTGCGTGTGCACTCGTGCCATCGGTAAAGCGCACGATGTCGCCATCGAAACGGGCAATCCCAGGCCGCACCTGAACGCGGCCCGCAGCGATCACCTTGCGAATCTGCTCCGACTGCACCGGGTGCGACTGGCCGGGTGCGTGCGGTGGCTTCGGGAGCGAATATTTCTTGAGACTGCCAGATGCGATCGCACCAATACGTAGCCTCAGGGCAGTCGCCCACCACGGCATCCACCCGGGCAGAATTATCTGATCGGTCGCTTTGCCGAACAGGAATTTTCGCATTACCCACTGCCCACGACGAATCGAAAGCGTGACGCTCCTTGCGCGTTTCGCGCCTTCGACCGAGATGTCCATAGCGGAGTTCCCAGCACCCACGACGACAATGTCACGCCCCTCGAGTTGCTCGCCCGAGCGATAGTCATGTGCGTGTATTTGCTCGCCGGTGAATTCACCCGGGTACGCGGGTTCGGGCCAGCGTGGATCCCAGTGATGGCCGTTGGCGACAAGTACCGCGTCGTACTCTCTGACCTGCTCGCCATCGGGGCCCTCGGTACGCACGCTCCAGCGACCATCGGGCATTCTTGCAACATCCGTTACGCGCGTTTTGAACGTAATCGTGTCTCGGAACCCGAAATGGTCGACGTACTCCTCGAAATAGGCGTGCACTTGCTCGTGGCTCGCGTAGTCGGGGTAGCGCTCCGGCATGGGAAAGTCAGAGAACGCCATCCGCGGGCAGGACGTGTTTATTTCGAGCGTCTCATAACAGGCCGACTGGCCGTTGGAGTTATCAAAAACCCAGTTGCCACCGATGTCTTCGCCCATCTCAAAGCAGTCGAACGGTATGCCCGAAAGATAGAGGGCCTTGGCCGCGGCAATCCCAGAAGACCCGGCACCGATGATGCAGGCACGGGGCAGGTTCGGATCGCTGGGAATCGGTGCCGTCACCGCTGCGCCGCGGTGCTCGGGCTTTACGAGATAAGCCATACAGAGAGTGTGTCACCAGCGCCCAACCTTCCTGAAGCCGACTGTAGATTCCGCACAAATCTGTGGTGTCGGATGGCCTCCTCGACCGCGCACGCTGCCTGCGCGGCGGCACTGACGCACGAAACTTCCATCCTCAAACGGATGCGACGGTAAAGCTCTCTCCACACCAATGCGCCGGCTGCTCCAGCACTGCACACTCGAGTGCAATGCTGCTGTCGCCACCAGCGTGCACTTCGGCAAGACAGGCCAGCAGTGACAAGGTCGGATAGCCGTGCACACGGTTATCCCGGATGATCGCACGATCATCCTCAGGGGGCAGGGCCGCCGTGCCGGCGAGCGCCTCGATCCACGCCGCGCGCCAGGCGTGTGCGGGCAGGCCTGCCAGTTCTCGAAACTCCGGGAGCCAGCGCGCGATTCGCGGAGTGCTCAGATCGTCGACGGCGTCATGCGCGATCATGTGTATTCCCGGTGTCAGGACATCCTGTTCCAACACTTCCCCGTTCCAGACCGCGACGCGGGCAGTAGCGTTTTCGATAGCGACCAGATTAAAGCTCTCGGTACGCGGTGGAGAGGGCAGGGTTCTCCCTGTTGCGATCGTCAGTGGCAGTTCACCGCGTGATGCGAGCGGAGCATCTCCGGGCGCGAGGCGGTCAGCGAGACGTTCAGGGCGGTTCAAGATCACAGCGAGGCGTCCGGCGGCGGGGTGCGCCGCAAGCCAGGCGCCATTCGCCCGCCGGTCACGTACGCCGATCACACCGGGGGCCGATTCCGGCCACCATTCGCCAGGGGTATCCCAGGGACGGGACGGATCCTCGTCCCGCACAGCGAGAAGTCGGACCGGTTCGCCAAGGTTTCTCGGCACCTCGATGATTACCGTGCACATGACGCCCAGTCTAGGCAAGCGCGGGGCGCAGCGTTCGATGCGATGATGTAGCAATGAACATCGTACTCGGAGTTTCGGGTGGTATCGCCGCTTACAAGGCGGTCTCACTCGCGCGGCTCTTCGTTCAGGCGGGGCACGAGCTTCACGTCGTGCCGACCGAGAACGCGCTGCGATTCGTCGGGAAGCCAACCTGGGAGGCGATCAGCCGGAACCCCGTGACGGCGACGGTGCATGAGGATGTGCCCGAGGTGCGACACGTCGGCCTTGGGCAGCGCGCCGATCTCATCGTCGTGGCGCCGGCGACGGCAAACACGCTCGCACGCATGACCGCTGGGCTCGCCGACGACCTGCTCGGCACCACGCTCCTCGCGACGCGGGCAGCGGTACTGGTCGCGCCGGCGATGCACACCGAGATGTGGTTACACGACTCGACGCAGCACAACGTTGCCGTACTGCGCGAACGCGGGGTGCAGTTCATCGGGCCCGAAAGCGGTCGCCTTACCGGTGACGACAGTGGTCCCGGGCGGATGAGCGAGCCCGAAACGATCTTCGCTGCCGCGTTGCAGCTGCTTGGCCCGAAGGATCTGAGCGGCCTCAGTTTTGTAGTGTCGGCCGGCGGCACGCGCGAACCCATCGATCCGGTGCGGTTTCTTGGGAATCGTTCAAGTGGCCGCCAGGGCGTCGCCATCGCAGCGGCAGCAGCGGCGCGTGGTGCCGCTGTCGTCCTGCTCGCCGCAAACATTGAATCTGCCGTGCTCGCAGCTGCACAGGACGCGAGCATCCGGATTGAGCGGGTTGGCAGCGCAGCTGAACTCGAGGCCGCGGCGAAGCTGGAGGCGCCCGGTGCCGATGTCGTCGTGATGGCCGCTGCTGTTGCCGACTACCGGGTTGCCGAGGTGCAGGATCAGAAGATTCGCAAAGAGGAATCCAGTGGAGAACCGCAGACGCTCACCCTGATCGAGAACCCCGACATCCTCGCGGGTCTCGTCGAAGATCGCCCTCCGGGGCAAACGATTGTCGGTTTCGCCGCTGAGACGCTCTCGGCAAGCGACAAAGCCGAAGCGCTTACTGAGTTACTCGAGCGTGGCCGACGAAAGCGTGAGCGCAAGGGCGTCGAACTCCTGGCGGTCAATGCGGTCGGCTGGGATGAAGGCTTCGATCTCGATACCAATACACTGCACCTCATCGGCCCGGCCGGGGAACTGCTCACCAGCGCGGCCGGGACCAAACGTGAAGCTGCAGACAGGCTCCTCGATGCGGTGCTGAACCTGCGGGGTTAAGCCCTCATTTCAAGACTGGGTACCCGACGGTTCTGCAACCTGCGGCTCAGCAGTGAACGCTTGAGCGTGGTCGCTCCACAGCTTTTCAACCGGCAATGAACGGATGCCACGATTGGCGAACGCGACGACAGCCGCGACAACGCAAATCACTCCGGCCGCGACGAGCGTTGTGACGCGACCGAAGTGCGCAAGACCAAACCCGGCGATGAGCGGCGCGAACGGCATTGCGGCCATCGCGAGCACCTGCAGCGCGCTACTGGCACGGCCGAGCATTTCGCTCGGTACGGCAACCATAAAGTACCCCAAGAGTGCCGAGTTGACGGCCGGGATGAACAACACCGACCCCGCAAGCACAAGCAGGATGCCACCAAATGACTCGACCGCGCCGAGCGCCACCATTCCAATCGCCGAGATAGCAAGGCCGCCAATGATGAGCGTCCCAGCGGGAATCTTCCCGATGAGCATTGGGGCAATCAGTGACCCGAGAAGCATGACTGCACCGGAGACGGCAGAGATCAACCCGATCTTCGCAAGCGAGACGCCGTTTTGCTGCAGCGAGTACACGAGCGTTGTGATCGCCGCGTTGAATCCGAGGTTCACGATTGTCGCGGCAATGAGCACTCCGCGCAGGTCTCGGCGCGAGAGCGTCCAAGCCAGGCCCGATTTGAGTTGCCGCCCGAAACTCTCGCCATCGGCTTCGGCCTCGGGGCGAGACTGCGTAACGCGCCGCCCGAGCAGTACTGCCGCACCGGCGACGATTGCCTGACCGATTGCGGCGACAAGCCCGATGAGCCATCCGCCAACAGAAAGCAAGAGCCCGCCGAGGGGGCCACCAAGCAATTGGAGCACGGCGCCGCGGCCTTGATTGGCCGCTTGCGCGCGCCCCATTGCGTCGGCGGGCACGATGTCTTTCACAAGTGTTTCGATCGATGTGTCAAACAGGCCATCGCGCATACGCATGAGCACGTTCAGCGCCAGGAGAGCGGTGAACGTGAACGCACCCGACACGTCGAGCCAGGCGAACGCACTGCACAGCACCACGCCGACGAGGCTGCCGATGAACATCAGCGTTGTGCGGCGATGACGGTCGGCGAGTACTCCCCCGACGAGGGTCAGCACAACACCCGCGGCCATACCGACAGCGGCGATGATTCCCGCTTGCGCTGGATCCCCCGTGACGGCGAGCGCGATGAGCGGCATCGCGAAACGGGTGAGTGAATTCGTGAGTTCGTGTGCTGTGTCACTGGCAAACCAGGCCGCGTAGTTGGGCACGCGCCACAGTTTCGTGGCGGAATTCTCGGGTGCTGTCGCGGTGGTCATATCACCAGCGTAACTGCGCAAATTTATTTGCGCAAGTATTCTTGCGCAATTTATTTTGCTGACTTTCGAGTAGGCTGACCGCATGACCACCCAGCCCCAATCGGACGCCTGGCGCAACGACATTCCAATGTCGACCGAGATGCTCAAAGCGCTCGCCCACCCCGTTCGGCAGCAACTGGTCAATCTGTTGCGCCGCGAAAAGTACGTCCGTGCCGCCGACGCGGCCGCGGTGCTTGGCGAACCCGCCAACAAGGTGAGTTTCCACTTGCGCGTGCTTGCCGATGCGGGGCTCATCGACGAAGCGCCAGACCAAGCCCGTGACCGCCGCGACCGCGTGTGGACCGCACGGCAAGGGGCATGGTCACTCGGCGATGCTGAACACCCCATCCCCGACGAGGCACTCGGCAATACCGTCATGCAACTGATCGTTGCCGAGCATAACAACATGGTGCGCCGCGTGGTCGATTGGGCACCAGAGTTTACGACGGGGCGTGACGCCGCCGTTCACGGCACCTTCGCGCGCACGTCAGCGCACTTAACTGAGCCCGAGTTCGAGGCCCTCATGGCGCGCATTCACGAGGTTATCGCCGAGGCCAAAGCGAATCGTGATGAAGCAGCATCCGATGCCCATTTCTACGAAATCGACATCATCGCCGCCGATGAGCTGATCTAGTTGTCGTCGCCGATCGCGGCGAGGCGCGCTTCTTCGTCTGTTGCAATGCAGCTTTCAATAATCGGCCCGAGTGCGCCGTCCATTACCTGATCGAGGTTGTAGGCCTTGAATCCAGTGCGATGGTCAGCAATGCGGTTTTCCGGGAAATTGTAGGTGCGAATGCGTTCGGAGCGATCCATGCCGCGAATTTGCGATTTGCGGGCATCGGATGCTGCAGCATCGAGTTCTTCTTGCTGCTTCGCGAGAATGCGGGCACGCAAAACGCGCATCCCCGCCTCACGGTTTTGCAATTGCGACTTTTCGTTCTGCATCGAAACAACAATTCCCGTGGGAAGGTGCGTAATGCGAACCGCCGAGTCCGTCGTGTTGACGGACTGACCGCCGGGGCCGCTCGAACGATACACGTCAATCTTGAGGTCGTTTTGGTTGATCTCAACTTCGTCGGGCTCGTCAACTTCGGGGAAGACAAGCACACCGGTTGTCGACGTGTGAATGCGGCCCTGCGACTCGGTTGCCGGCACACGCTGCACGCGGTGCACACCACCTTCGTACTTCAGCGAGGCCCAAACACCCTGCGCCGGGTCAGACGATGAGCCCTTGATGGCAAACTGCACATCTTTGAACCCACCCAGGTCGCTTTCGTTGCGCTCGATGAGTTCGGTTTTCCACCCACGCGAGGCGGCGTATTGCGAATACATCCGCAGCAGGTCGGCCGCAAAAAGCGCGCTTTCAGCACCACCCTCACCGGCTTTGATTTCCATGATCACATCACGGCCATCGTCCGGGTCACGCGGAATCAACAGGCGCCGCAGCTTTTCTTGATTCTGCGCAACCGCTTCTTCAAGCCCGGGAAGCTCTTCAGCGAACGCTTCGTCTTCTTTCGCCAGCTCACGCGCGGCATCCGCATCATCAATTGCGCTCAGCCACGATTGGTGCGCTGCAACGATCTTGGAAAGCTCCGCATAGCGACGGTTGACGCGCTTAGCGCGGGCAGCATCGGCGTGCACCGCCGGGTCAGAAAGCTCTTCCTGAACCTGACGGTGCTCGTCGATGAGCGCTTGAACCGATTCGAACATTTATCGAATCGTGCTGTCGTGTTCATGCGATGCGGGCGTCGGGATCGACTTTTGCATCTGCACGAGGAACTCAACGTTTGAGCTCGTCTCTTTCAGCTTGCCCAGAACGACCTCGAGAGCCTGTTGCGGGTCAAGCCCAGCAAGCGCACGACGCAGCTTCCACGTGATCTTCACCTCATCGGGCGAGAGCAACATTTCTTCGCGACGAGTCGACGATGCGTTGATGTCAATCGCTGGGAACAATCGCTTGTCAGCGAGCTGACGCGAAAGACGCAGTTCGCTGTTTCCGGTGCCCTTGAACTCTTCAAAGATGACCTCGTCCATCTTCGAGCCGGTCTCAACCAGTGCCGTAGCAAGAATCGTCAGCGAACCGCCGTTTTCGATGTTGCGGGCAGCACCGAAGAACTTCTTGGGTGGGTAGAGCGCGGATGCATCCACGCCACCGGTGAGCACGCGCCCTGATGCCGGAGCCGAGATGTTGTAGGCACGACCCAAACGCGTGATCGAATCGAGCAAAACAACAACATCGCGACCGAGTTCGACGAGGCGCTTTGCTCGCTCGATGGCAAGTTCAGCAACGGTTGTGTGGTCTTCTGCCGGGCGGTCGAAGGTCGAGGCAATAACCTCACCCTTGACGGTGCGCTGCATGTCGGTGACTTCTTCGGGGCGCTCGTCAACGAGCACGACCATGAGGTGAACTTCGGGGTTGTTGTGCGCAATAGCATTTGCGATTTGCTGCAGCACGATCGTCTTACCGGCCTTGGGCGGTGCAACGATGAGGCCACGTTGGCCCTTGCCGATCGGCGCAAAGAGGTCAATCATGCGCTGCGTGTACTTTTGCGGCTCAGTCTCCAGACGCAAGCGCTCTTGCGGGTACAGGGGCGTGAGTTTGTTGAAGTCAACGCGGTTCGCCGCATCGTCAACTGAGAGACCGTTGACCGAGTCAACCTTGACGAGCGCGTTGTACTTCTGACGGCCTTGCTGCTCACCTTCGCGCGGCTGCTTGATCGCACCCACAACAGCGTCACCCTTGCGTAGGTTGTACTTCTTGACCTGACCGAGTGAAACGTACACGTCACTCGGGCCCGGAAGGTAACCGGTCGTGCGAACGAACGCGTAGTTGTCGAGCACATCAAGGATGCCGGCGATCGGAATCAAAACATCATCGGGCGAAAGCTCGGGTTCGAACTCGTCAAGGTTGGTGTTCGCACCTTTGCCACGACGGTTGCGGTTTCGCGAGTTTGCCTGCTCTTCCGCGGTCGGGGCTGGCTGCTGCGGCTCTTCGCTCGTGTTCTTGTTGCGATTGCGGTTCCGGCTGCGACTGCGCGTGCGACGGTTACCGCCGTCTTCGCTTTCCTCGCCACCATCGGCCGTCTCGGGCTTCGCGGGCTGGTCGACGAGTGCTTGCGGCTCTGCGGCATCCGCTTGCTTGTTGGTCTTCCTGCGGGTGGACGCAGCCTTGGGCGCTGCTTTTTCCGTTGCAGCTTCGGATGCCCCCTGAGCCGCCGCGTCTGTCTGAGCGGCACTGTCAGCGCCCTCAGCCGGTACCGCCTTCTTTGCCCGCGCGGGCTTTTCGGCGGGCGCAGCGGTTGCCGCCGCTTCAGCCTGTGCAGCCTTTTCGGCCTTTTCGGCCTTTTCGGCTTCAATCTGGGCCTTCGTGCGGCGCGGCGCGCGCTTCTTCGGCGCGTCTGCAGCAGCCGCGGTGGCTTCTGCCACGGATGCCTCGGCGGGTGCGGCGTCGTTTGCAGCACTCGTGCTCGTGGCCCGACGTGGGGCGCGCTTCTTGGGGGCTTGTTCGGTTGAAACGTCGCTCTGAGTGACGTTTTCTTGGGTCTCGGAGAGGTTCTCCACGAGTACTCCTGTCAGTTGTATGAAACACAACGATTCACTTTCGTGCATAGAACACGATCGCGCGCAGCAACACTGGCACAAGTTTTGTGCCGAGTTTCAGTAATGAATTGAGCGTGCTGCGAAAACCGCTGAAAGGCTGGGGCTCATGCACCGATGGTGCTGACTACTCCCCCGCTCGTGCTTTTACTGTACCACCCCGAACGTCAACCGCGAGCAACATCGGTTCCCAGTTTGCCTGTTGTTCGCCCGTGGCGTGTGCCGAATGGCTCGCGGCAACGTCGATCGCGCGTTGGCGTTCGACAGGACCATCGGCAAGCACCAGCACGGTTGGCCCGGCCCCTGAGACAACCGCCGCAAGGCCCTCTTTGCGCAGAGCCTTGATCAGGGCAGCGGTGGCCGGCATTGCAGGGGCACGGTGGTCTTGGTGCAGCTTGTCACCCGTGGCTTCAAACAACAGCTCTGGGCGTTGCGCAAGGGCAGCAATGATGAGCGCGGCTCGCTGAATGTTGTAGACGGCGTCTTCACGGCTCACCTGGATGGGCGCAAGCGAGCGGGCGTAGGCCGTTGAAAGTGTCGTGTCAGGCACGAAAACAACCGGTAGCACTTCGCGGCTGATATCGAGCTTGAGGTGGTGTGGCTGGTCGTCTTCAATCCACGCGATCGTGAGCCCGCCGAACAGCGCTGGCGCGACGTTATCAGCGTGGCCTTCAATGTCGGTGGCAAATTTCAGCAACTCGTCATCGGTGAACTGATGCGTCTCGGCGAGCAGCGTCCGCGCAATCAGAATGCCGGCAACAACCGCTGAACCCGACGACCCCATCCCCCGGCCCGATGGCACCGTGTTCGTCTGCACAATGCGCAAACCCGGAATGGGGCCGGCACCAACAGCATTGAAGACAAACTCGATCGTCGTATACAGCAGGTTGGTGGCGTCCGTCGGAATCGATTCAGCGCCACTGCCGGTCACGCGGATTTCAAGCTTGTCGTCTTCGAACACCGAGAACACCACACGGTCGTAAATGCTCAGCGCAAGCCCCAGGGTGTCAAAACCGGGACCGAGGTTTGCGCTCGTTGCCGGAACCTGAACTTCGTATGTTGCCAGTGGTTCGCCGCGACCGGTCACCTCACTCACCCTCCATGCGCAAAACGCTTGCAACACGCACAACGGCATCGCTGGCCTCGAGCGCCGCAACGGTCTCGCGCAATGCCCGCTCGCTCGCGTGGTGCGTACCGATCACCAGACGGGCCGTCGTTTCGTCAAGGCTGCTCTGCAGCGCCGTCGCGATGGAAACGCCGCGCTCACCGAGCAGGCTTGCAATGGACGCGAGAACGCCCGGCTCATCAGCCACTTCGAGGGCGACCTGGTAGCGCGTTTGCACGTCTTCGATTGCCAGCGATGGCAAGTTGGCGCGTGTTGATTCACTGATGGCTGCGCCACCGGCAAGGCGGCGACGCACTGCCGAAACGATGTCACCCAAGACAGCGGATGCCGTTTGCACGCCGCCCGCCCCGGCACCGTAAAACATCAAATCTCCCGCGGCCTCGGCCTGCACGAAGACGGCATTGTTACCGCCGTGCACGTTCGCGAGCGGGTGCTCACGGCTGATGAGCGCGGGGTGCACCCGAACGCTGATGGCGTCTTTTTCGCCCGAGCCGCTTTCGGCACCAACGCGTTCGGCAAGCGCGATGAGCTTAATGACCATGCCCGCCCGACGAGCGTCGTCAATATCGGTTGCCGTGACGTTCGTGATGCCTTCGCGATAGACCGCATCGAGCGGGACCGTCGTGTGGAACGCGAGACTTGCCAAAATCGCAGCCTTTTGCGCGGCGTCATAGCCTTCAACATCAAGCGAGGGGTCTGCCTCGAGGTAACCAAGCTCGGTCGCGAGCGCGGCGGCCGTTTCGGCGCTGAGGCCTTCACGGTCCATTTTGTCGAGGATGTAGTTGGTCGAGCCGTTGACAATACCGAAGACGCGTTGAATGCGATCACCGGCAAGCGACTCGCGCAGGGGGCGAAGAATCGGGATTGCCGCAGCCACGGCAGCCTCATACGCAACGGTTGCACCGACGCGCGATGCAGCATCGAAGATTTCACCACCGTGGGTTGCAAGCAACGCCTTATTGGCCGTGACAACATCCGCACCCGTCTGCAATGCAGATTCGATGAGCTCGCGCGCCGGGTGAATGCCACCCATGAGCTCAACGACAACGTCACTCGATGTGACAAGCGCTTCGGGATCGGTTGTCAGCAACGCAACTGGAATGTCAAAGTCACGTTTGCCGTCGACGTTTCGCACGGCAACACCGACGAGCTCAAGGCGCGCGCCGGCCCGTTCAGCTAATTCGTCGGCGTGTTCGAGCAGTAGCCGGGCCACTTGTGAGCCGACCGCTCCCGCCCCCAATAGGCCCACCCGAATTGTGCGTTCTGGCTCACCGAACTCGCTCATGCGTTCCCTTCACTTACTTCTGGATTGTTCATTCGCACCCGGTTCGTACCCGGTATCGCGCGAAAGCACGTCTTCAATCGTCTCACCACGCACGATCACCCGCGCCTGCCCGCCGCGAATCGCGACCAACGGTGGCCGCGTAAACGCGTTGTAGTTGCTCGAAAGCGAATAGCAGTAGGCGCCTGTTGTGGGCACGCCAACAATATCGCCCGGAGCAGTGTCGTCGGGCAAGTACTCATAGTCAACAACGATGTCGCCTGATTCGCAGTGCGAACCGACGACACGCGCGAGGGTTGGGGTAGCATCCGATGCTCGATTGAGCACGCGCGCCGAGTACTGTGCTTCGTACAGTGCCGGGCGGGCATTGTCACTCATGCCGCCATCGACGCTCACATACAACCGACTCCCGTGCTCAAGTTGCACCCGCTTGGTCGTGCCAACGGTGTAGAGCGTCACCCCTGCCGGGCCAACGATGAATCGGCCAGGTTCGAAGGCGAGCTTGGGCACGCGGATGCCGCGGGCCACACATTCGTCGGCGACAGCGGTTGCGATGGCCAGGGCAAGTCGGTCGATTTCTTCGGGTTCGTCGTTGGACGTGTAGGCGACGCCGAATCCCCCGCCGAGGTTGAGTGTGCCTTCGCGGTCGCCAAAGACGTGTGCGTAGAGTTGCACGAGACGGCGGCCCGACTCACTGAAGCCTTCCGACCCGAAAATCTGCGAGCC
Source organism: uncultured Microbacterium sp. (assembly GCA_964616805.1). GTDB lineage: Bacteria > Actinomycetota > Actinomycetes > Actinomycetales > Microbacteriaceae > Microbacterium. The sequence continues at coordinate 62,195 of CAZTUC010000008.1, forward strand.
GATGTGGCAGTGGAATCCGTCGAGTTTTACGCCGTCGGCACCGGCCGCCAAGGCCGCGACGCGTGCGGCATCCGCCAGTGCAAACCCAAACTTTTGGTCTTCGTGCGCGGTTGCGAGATAGTTGTGCGTTTCGGCGTGAATGCCTGTGTTGACGCGCAAGAGCACCGACTGTTCAATACCGAGTTCACGTGCCGCAGCGGCAACGCGGGAAATCTCGATTTCACTGTCTATGACGATAGAGCCGACCCCAACACTGCACGCTCGCGCAATATCGGCGGGTTTTTTGTTGTTGCCGTGAAACCCGATACTCGCCGGGTCGACCCCGGCCGCGAGCGCGATTTCCAATTCACCCCGGCTTGCCACGTCAATATTCAAACCGCACTCGCTGACCCAGCGCGCCACTTCGGTTGTGAGCAGTGCCTTTCCGGCGTAGTACACCTTCGCGGTCGTGCCCACGCGGCCCGCCGCGTTATCGAACGCTTCCCGCACAGCAATCGCCCGGGAGCGCACGACGTCTTCGTCAACGACATACAGCGGCGTACCGAACTGTTCGACAAGAGCGGTCGCCGCAATGCCACCAAGAACCGCAACGCCCGTTGAGGCACGCTTGGCGCCAGCCGGCCACACGGTGCTGTCGAGTTCGTTGACATTTTCTGGCACCGTCAGCCACGGGGGCACGAGCGGCGCAGGCACAGCAGAAACCACGGCGAAAACCAATCTCAAAGGGGGTTGTCAAATTGTATCGCCCGACCCGTTGTCCGCGTGTTGCGTATACCGCGCGATAACGTGAGAGACATGCAAACCTCGAGTCAGCCGCAAACGCGTCTCGAACACGTCACCGCGTGGGCGCTGCGCCGAAAGCTCGTGCGCACTGGATTGTTGTATTCGCATAAGAACTCGCAAGTGCTTGCGGATGCTATTACCTACCGAACCCTGTTTGCCGTGTTCGCTGCGATTGTTTTGGGCTTCGGTGTTGCCGGTTTGGTTTTTGCTGGTCGCCCCGAGATCTGGGAGTCGATCATGGCCGCGGTCGACCGGGCAATTCCGGGGATTGGCGCGGCGGTCAATCTGAACACATTTACTGCCCCCACCGGTTGGTCAATTACGAGTGTGGTTGCTATTGGCGGTTTGGTTGCCGCTGCTTTGGGTGCTGTGGCGGTTTTCGGGCTGGCGCTGCGTGAAATCGATGGCACCGCCGAGCAAGACCGCAATGTCGTGTGGGAGGTAGTTCGCCGACTGGTGATTGCCGCCAGTGTCGGAGGACTGTTTGTTTTGAGCGCGCTCATTACGCACCTCAGTTCACTCGGGCTGCGTTGGCTTTCTGACACGATCGGTTTTCCGAGCGCACGCTTTGTCGACAGCGTCGGTAGCGATCTGGCCGCGCTGGGTGTGGTGTTCTTGCTCGACATTGCACTCATTGCGCTGTTGTTCCGCTCGCTGTCGGGCCTGCGTGTCCCCGCCCGACTGTTTTGGCCCGGCGTCATTCTTGGCGCCATCGGGCTCGTTGTTTTGCAGCAGCTGTCGAGTTTGTTTGTTGCCGGCGTCGGTCGACGTTTTCCCGTCGCGACCGCGGTCTTATCACTGCTGATGCTGTTGTTATGGCTGAACTTCTCGGCACGTGTCGTGCTTTTCGCATGGGCATACATCATCACAGGAATGCACGACGAACACGCCACCGGCTCTGCACCGACAACCCTCGACGACTACAAAGCTGTTCAACTCGCGCGGGAAACCGCCGCAATTGATGCGTACCTCGCAACCGGGAAGGCTACGGGGTTGCGCACTCACCCACCTGCCTAAGCGAGTCGTCTACGGCGACATTGCCATCGACCGTGATGTCAACGGTCGCATTGCCTTCGGCGAGCGCAACCCCGGTGACGGTGACCGCTTTTGGCAAATGCTCAGCGATGCACACGCGGTACGGCCCAAGCAAACTGGTACCGAGCCCACCGAGCATTTCACGCAACTCGTCGCCAACAACTTCTATGCTCCCCGCTTTGAGCACGACCGGGGTGACCATCAAATCGCCCTGCTCAACAGACAGCGCGAGTGTGATGCTGACGGGGAGGGCAAGACCAAGAACATCAAAACTCGCGGTCCCGGTGAGTTCACCATTTTCGATCGTGACATTGTCAACCGGAATGCTCTGTTCGTTGAGCAACGTGATGAATTCGGCCTGGTCAACCGTGATCGTGCCATCGATGGCAGCGATCGGTCCACCACCGCGAATGGGAACACCACTTGCGCGCACTGACAAATCACCGTTGATGGGGCCAAGCGGAACGTCTTGTGCCGACCCAGAAAGCGTTGTGAGGTTGCCCCGCACCACCTGCCAGAGCACTGAACCCGAGGTTTGCACCTCGATCGGGGCATCGGATGCCAAGCCCAACACTGTGCTCGCCTGATCGCGAACGGTGTTGCTGACCTGGTTTCGCGCCCAAAACTCACCACCAACGATGAGCGCGGCGACGATCAGCAACGCAAGCAGCGTCCACAACCAACCACGCTTCTTTTTCTTGGGTTGCGCAAAAACCGGTTCGGGCTGCGGCTGCAGTGGCACGGTTGCTTGGTAATCGCTCATTGCTACATCCGATCGGGGGCGTTCACGCCCAAAAGGCCGAGGCCGTTTCGCAAGACCTGTCCGGTTGCGTCGTTGAGCCACAATCGGGTGCGGTGCACAGGTTCGACTTCAGCGTCGCCCTGCGGAATCACCCGACAGCTGTCGTACCAGCGGTGGTAAAGCCCCGCAAGTTCTTCCAGGTACCGAGCGATCCGGTGTGGTTCACGGGCTTCGGCGGCGTATGCCACGATTCGTGGGTACTCCTGCAGCGCACCAAGGAGGGCCGACTCCGTTTCGTGCGTCAGCAATTCGGGGCTGAACTCGCTGCGGTCAACGCCCGATGCTTCGGCGTTTCGTGCCACATTTCGGGTGCGCGCGTGGGCGTACTGCACATAGAACACCGGGTTGTCGTTCGTACGTTTTTGGAGCACGTCAAGATCGATGTCTAGGTTCGAGTCACTCGGGCTTCGCACAAGCGCGTAGCGGGCGGCGTCAACACCAACCGCGTCAACAAGATCTTCGAGCGTGACAATCGTGCCAGCCCGCTTCGACATCCGGAAAGGTTGACCGTCTTTGAGCAGGTTGACCATTTGACCAATCAACAATTGCAGGTTGACGCCCGGCTCATCACCGAACGCTGCGGTCATCGCCATCATGCGTTGCACGTAGCCGTGGTGGTCAGCACCGAGCATGATCAGATTGCGGTTGAAACCACGGCTACGCTTGTCGAGGTAGTACGCCAGGTCACCCGAAATATACGCGGGCTGGCCGTCAGACTTGATCACGACACGGTCTTTGTCATCACCAAAGGTCGTTGTGCGCAGCCACTGTGCACCGTCTTGCTCATACATGTGGCCGAGCTCAGTCAGACGCTCAACCGCGCGGGTTACCGCACCAGATTCATGCAGGTCGTTTTCGTGGAAGTACACATCAAAATCGACCCCGAAATCATGCAGGCTCTGTTTGATTTCACCGAACATGAGCTCGACCCCGCGCTCACGGAACAGCTCTTGCTTGTCGGCTTCGCTCAGTGCAGAGAGGTCGCCATCGTATGCGTCAGCGACGGCTTTTGCGATGTCGTGAATGTAGGAGCCGCCATAGCCATCTTCCGGTGTCGGCAATCCATCGTGTGCGGCCACAAGGCTGCGCGCGAAACGGTCAATTTGGGCGCCGTGGTCGTTGAAGTAATACTCGCGGGTGACGTGTGCGCCTTGGGATGCGAGCACGCGCGCGAGTGAGTCACCCACAGCTGCCCAGCGAACGCCACCCAAGTGAATCGGGCCGGTGGGATTCGCGCTGACAAACTCGAGGTTGATGTTTTGATCGGTGAGGGCATCGGATGTGCCAAACGCAGCTCCAGCCTCGACGATCGTTTTCGCGAGTGCACCGGCTGCAGCAGCATCGAGGCGAATGTTGATGAAACCGGGACCGGCAACTTCAACACTCGCGATGCCGTCGACCTGCGCGAGGCCGTCAGCGATGCGCTGTGCGAGCTCACGGGGGTTTGTGCCAAGCGGTTTGGCGAACCGCATCGCAATGTTGGTTGCCCAGTCTCCGTGGTCGCGATTTCGGGGCCGTTCGAGCACAACATCGGATGCCACAACATGCGGCGCCGCGTCGCCAATCAGTGGGTTGATGATGCTTGCAATGGCCTGGGTCAAGGCATCCGTATTCATAGGCGTTCAAGTCTACTTGGCTTGTCACCCGCGGATAGAACGTCTAGAGCCGACGCTTGGAGCCACTCGCGCCGCTGTGGGCCCACTGTCGACGGCTGATAGAACGTCTAAAGCCGCCCCGAGGGGCGGCTTCAGGCGTTCGTGCCCCCGCTCCCCAGCGGCGCCTCCAAGCGTCGCGTGCGGGATCCGCAAAGGTCACGTTGAGTGGGAAAGCGACGCTCGGAGCCACTCGCGCCGCTGTGGGCCCACTGTCGACGGCTGATAGAACGTCTAAAGCCGCCCCGAGGGGCGGCTTTAGACGTTCGTGCCCCCGACAGGAGTCGAACCTGCGACCTACGGTACCGGAAACCGGCGCTCTATCCACTGAGCTACGGAGGCGAACCAATCAAGACTATCAGCGCGAAGTGCCCGCCGAACCAGGTCCGGCGGGCACTTCGCTGATAGCAAGTGTTACTTCTTCTGAGCCGATGCTTTCGCGTTCGCCTTCACCGGCTGAGCCAGCTCGAAATCGTTCGCGCTCAACAGCTTGAAGGCAGCAGCCGCGAGAGCCGCACCAACAAGAGGTGCCAAAACGTAAAGCCACAGGTTTCCCCATGCGAACTGGCCGCTCACCGAAAGACCAAGCGCAACCGCGGGGTTGAAGCCACCACCTGAAATTGCTCCAACCGTGGCTGCACCGACGAAAACGGTCGCGCCAATTGCGAGCCCGTAGAACGAGTTACCATCGGTGTCTTTTGAAGTTGCGGTGTTGAGCACAACCCAAACCAAGATGAAGGTGAAAATTGCTTCTGCGATAAACGCACCCGAAACGCTCGTGAACTGGGCCGCCGCTTCAGGCGCGGGGAACACAGCGAATCCGACCAGGGCTGCCAGCACTGCACCGATCAGCTGAGCGACAACATAACCACCGAACTCAACCGCACTGATCCCACCGCGCAGCCACACGCCGAACGAAACTGCAGGGTTCAAGTGCGCACCCGAAATGTGACCCGTTGCATAGACGAGCACCATCAGGGCAAATCCGATAGCGAGCGGAGCAAGAACGCCGGCATTGTTTACCGCGCCAATGATGGCGAAAACAAACAAGAATGTGGCCAGCGCTTCAGCTACCAGCTTGCGGGCGATAGAGGACATGGAAGTGTTCTACTTTCTGATTCATGAAGCTTCCGTACGGAAGCTGAGACCAGACAAGTATTCCGAATAAACCGCAATTAACGCGGATGCCGCGCAGTGATGTCACGCAAAGTGCCACACTCGTGCGAGCGTGCGTCAAGATAGAACTATGACGCAACCGCCCATCCCCGGCGCGCCCATGCCACCAGAGCAGGTACCTGGCGCTCCCCTGCCGCAGCAAGCAGTGCCGGGAGCACCTGTGCCGCCACAGGTTGCACCGCAACAGGTTGCCCCGCAGCAAGCCGCCTGGCCACAGCAACCGCTGCCAGGCTACGCACCCGCCGGCTACGTTGTGCCTCAGCCACGCCGAGTTGCCGTTCCCGTTCCGGCGGGCCCCCTCGAGTACCACCGCCTGTCGTTCAAACGCGAGCACCCGCAGTGGTGGGCCTCACTGCTGACCGCTGTGCTCATGGGTGGTCTTATTCTGGCGGCAACGGTCGTCGGCATGGTCTTTGCAATCATCCCGATGATGCGTTCGGGCCTTGACGCGTTCTTGAACTCTGGCGATGCCCTCGCCGATCTCGTCATGCTCGACCCCGACAACCCATGGATGTTCGTCTTGCTCATGGCATCCGTCATCATCATGTTGCCGGCAGCCATCGGTGCCAGCCGCATCGTGCAGGGTCGGGGCGTGGGGTTTCTCACCTCGGTCACGGGCAAAATGCGCTGGGGTTGGCTTGGCACGACACTGCTCATCGCGACGGTTTTCTATGTCATCCTCAACGCGATTTCACTCATTCTCGAGCCCGCAAGCGGCGCCGACATTTCCGCGGCTCTGCGGCATCCGAACTTTCTTCTCATCATTCTGCTCGTGCTCGTTCTTGTTCCCATCCAGTGTGCCGCGGAAGAATACGTGTTCCGCGGTGTGTTCATGCAAGCCATCGGCCGGTGGCTCAAAAACCCGTGGTGGGCAATCTTGTTGCCGGCTCCGCTGTTTATGGCCGCGCACATGTACAACATTTGGGGCCAGTTGAGCGTCGGTTTCATGGCTGTCATCGCCGGGTACCTCACGTGGCGCACGGGTGGTCTTGAAGCCGCGATTGCGCTGCACGTTGTCAACAACGTCTCGATCTTCTTGCTCGAAGCGTGCGGCATCGTCGATTCCACCGGCGAAGAATCTGGCGTCATGTCACTTGTCGCGATCATGATTCTTGAGCTCGGGTACGCCGCGGTTGTCGTGTGGTTTGCCAAGCGCAAGAACATTCAGCGCACCTCGGCTGCGATTATCTAAGACATATCTAGACGCGACGATAGGTGAGGTCGCGAATCTCGCGACCTTTCGCGATGCCTTTGCGCTCAAACGCGGTCATCACACGTCCGTCGAAGCGCTCAGCCCAATCGCCAGCAAAAGCACGTTCGAACCGTTCGGATGCATCAAGCACCGCACGCATTTGCACTGCGTAGTCTTCCCAATCGGTCGCGAGCCGCAAGAGTGCGCCCTGTGCAAGCGCCGCCGCTACCGTCGCATCAAACCCTTCGCGCACGAGACGCCTTTTCGTGTGGCGGCTCTTATGCCACGGGTCGGGGAAGAAAATCCACACCTCGCTCGCACTGCCGGCTGGCACATAGCCGTCAAGAACCTCGGGCGCGTTCGCTTCAACAATGCGCAGGTTTTTCACACCGGCCCGGTCGGCATCGAGCATCGTGCGAGCGATACCGGCACGAAAAACCTCGACGGCAAGAAAATCGCGCTCGGGGGCGGATGCCGCGGCAGCAACGATTGCGTGCCCCTGCCCCGAGCCAACCTCAATCACCAGTGGCGCGACCCGCCCGTATGCTGCCTCGATGTCGAGGACGTCATCGGCTGCGACTGACGTCGATGCAGTGCCGCGTTTCACGTCAAGCAAGTACGTTGGGCTCAGCTCTGCGAACGCGCGCTCTTGAGCATCCGACATTCGACCACTTCGCCGCACGAACGAAACCGGTTCGGTGCGGAACGTTTTGTTCTCACTCACCTGTTCAGCCTACGGGTCGACTTGAGGCAGCTACGCAGTAACGAAGTCGATGAGCTCTTCGACGCGGCCAAGCAGCGCTGGTTCAAGATCGCGATAGCTTGAAACACGGCTGAGAATAAACTGCCAGGCCCGGGCAGTGTCGGCCTGGGTTTCATGCGGCCAGCCAAACGCCCGGCAGATCCCAATCTTGAAGTCGGTACCGCGGGGCACTTCAGGCCAGGCAGCGACACCCATTGCTTTCGGGGTGACACACTGCCACACATCGACAAACGGGTGGCCAACGATTCGCACGAATCGCCCGTGCGGGCCGGCAGAAACGGCCTCGGCGATTCGGGACTCTTTCGACCCGGGCACGAGGTGGTCCACGAGCACACCGTAGCGGCGCTCGGCGCTGGGCGGTTCATCGCGCAAAGTGTCGGCCAAAAGATCGATGCCCTGCAGGTATTCGACGACAACGCCCTCAGCCCGTAAATCTGCACCCCACACCTTTTCGATGAGTTCAGCGTCGTGGCGGCCTTCGACGAGGATGCGACTGGGCAGAGCCACCCGAGCACGAGATTGCTCAGGGGCGAATGAGCCCGAAGCGGTTACCTGGCGTTTGGGAGCCGCCGAACCGCGCACGAGGAAGACGGGTTCTCCATCAAACAAGAACCCCGCTCCGAGCGGAAAAACGCGCCGCTTGCCGAGACGGTCTTCAAGCTCGACCGTATCCTTATCGAAACGGGTTACGGCGCCAACAAAGTCGTCGGCGGCAACTTCGAAAACCGCATCAATTTCGACCTCAATAGGTCGCGATTGCTTCGTGTGGGCGGTTCGCCAATTGCCCGCGAGCACATCACCCGAGTACCGGTCTTCAAACCCCATCCGCACAGACTATTTCGCCCGTGGCGTATCTGCGAGAAAAACTCACCGTCAAGGGCAGAATTCAATAGACTCGAGGGGACGTCCCCCTGCGAAGGAGCACAATGAAAGCTCGCAACCGGTTTGCCACCGTCCTCGTTTCCGCGGCCGCCGTTGGTGTGATCTTTGCACCCTCGGCTTTCGCCGAAGATCCACCGTTACTCGACGCCGGTTACGTCAGCGATTTCGCTGGCGTTCTCACCGACAGCGAACAGCAACGGCTCGAGCAAGATCTCAAGAACTCGGTCGGCGAGGGTGTCGAAACGTTCGTTGTGTACGTTGACTACTTCACAAACCCAACGGATGCCGAACAGTGGGCTCGAGCAACAGCAGACCTCAACAATCTCGGCCCGCACCAGTATCTGCTCGCGGTTTCCAGCGAGGGTCGCTCGTTCTACTTGGCCGAGCACGTCAACAGCTCACTCAGTGCGTCAAAGCTCGGTGAAATTGAGCAGACGGTGACCCAACCCAAGCTCGCCGCCGGCGACTGGGCGGGTGCCGCTCTTGCCACGAGCCAAGCGGTTGTTTCAGCATCGGCTCCCGCCTCGATCGCGCCGATCCTTGTCGGTGGTGGCGTGATCGTCGGCGGTGGCGGTTTGCTGCTCTATGGACTCAACCGCAGAAGCAAGACGAAGGCCTCGACAAAAGAACTCGAAGAAGCAACGGGTTTGGCGGCTCTCACCGACGACGAACTCTCCAAGCGTGCCGGTTCCGCGCTCGTGAGTGCGGATGACTCGATCACCTCGAGCAAAGAAGAACTCAGTTTCGCCTCGGCGCAATTTGGCGACGGTGCGGTCGAGCGCTTCAGTGGCTCAGTTGAAGAAGCCGAGAAGCTTGTCGCGCAAGCCTTCTCGTTGCAGCAGCAGATCGACGACGACATCCCCGACACACGTGAGCAACAGCGCACGTGGTGGATCGACATTATTGGGCTTTGCGATCAGGCCGAAGGGCTCATCGATGCGAACGCCCAAGCATTCGATGAGTTGCGGGAGCTTGAGCAAAATGCACCGCAAGCGCTCGAAAACGTGAAACAGTCCCTGGGTGCACTGGAGGCGACTGTGCCCAGTGTCGCGCCGGAGCTCGCCGAACTCGCTGCAGCGTATGCCCCGAATGTCATCGAAACCGTGCGCGATAACCCGCAATTAGTTTTGGATCGCATCACCCTGACGAAGTCCAAAATCGACGAAGCAACGATCTTCCTCGCCGAGCAAAAGATGGGCGAGGCTGCGTTTGCGATCCGCACCGCAGAAGAGGGTGTTTTCCAAGGACGCCAGCTTGTTGACTCAATCACCCGACTGCGTGCGGAACTCAGTTCGGCGGATACTGAGGCGCGCGCCCTGATGGCCGACATTCAGGGTGATATCGCTTCAACAGCGACGATTGCGAACGCCAACCTTACCCCCATCGTGCAGGCCACACAGTCCGACTTGACCCGTGCTGTGGCCGCGCTTGAGGGCACAACCCGCGACCCGCTTGCAGCACTCGAATCGCTCAAAGTCGCAAACGACCGCATCGACACCGCGATCGCCGAAGCGCGCAGCGTTGCCGAGCGCGAAGTACGCGCCCAGCAAGTGCTACAAAGCACGATGACCAACGCACGCGCGCAAATCACGGCCGCACAAGACTTCATCAACACGCGCCGCGGCGCGGTCGGATCAACCGCGCGCACACGTCTCGCTGAAGCACAAGCTGCCTACAACCAAGCGGTTGCCGTCTACCCCACCTCTGCTGAACAAGCGTTGGGCTTCGCAAACCGCGCCCTGCAACTCTCGGGTGAGGCAACACAATTGGCCAACCGTGACGTCTCGATGTACAGCACCGGCTGGGGCCCCACGTACCGTGCAAATGGCTCGATCGGCTCCGACATCCTCGGTGGCATCATTGGCGGCATCATTGCCTCCAGTGGGAGTGGCCGAAACTCCACCTACCGCGGCGGTGGCAGTTGGAGCAGCATCAGCGGGAGCGGAGGTTTCCGCACCTCGGGCTTCGGTGGTGGCGGCGGCTTCCGCACCGGCGGTGGCGGCGGCGGTGGCGGCAGCCGTGGCGGTGGCGGATTCAGTGGCGGCAGCCGTGGCGGCGGCGGCCGGTTCTAAACGACTTTTCATACCCAAAACAGTTCCAACGAAAGGAAACTCATGATGGCAAAGCAGTCAATCTTCGGGCGTATCTCTACGCTCGTCAAGGCGAACATCAACGCCCTGCTGGATTCGGCAGAAGATCCGGAAAAGATGATTGATCAGCTCGTGCGTGATTACACGAACAACATTCACGACGCTGAGAAGGCAATCGCAGAGACGATTGGCAACTTGCGCCTCATGGAGCGCGACTTCGCCGAAGACGTCAAGACCGCCAACGAATGGGGCACGAAGGCACTTGCAGCCAGCAAGAAGGCCGACCAGTTCCGCGACGGCGGCGACGACGCAGACGCCGACAAGTTCGACAACCTGGCCAAGATTGCACTTCAGCGCCAGCTGGCTGCCGAGAACTCGGCTGGTACGGTCAAGCCCACGATCGAATCGCAGACCGAGGTTGTTGACAAGCTCAAAGACGGTTTGAACGGCATGAAGGGCAAGCTCGAGGAACTCAAAGCAAAGCGCACCGAGCTTGCTTCGCGTTCTAAGGTTGCCGAGGCACAAAACAAGGTGCACGACGCCGTCAAGAACATCAACGTTCTCGACCCGACGAGCGAGCTTGGCCGCTTCGAAGACAAGGTTCGTCGTCAGGAGGCAATCGCCCAGGGCAAGCAAGAAATTGCCGCCTCGACCCTCGACGCACAGTTCGAGTCGCTTGAAGACCTCGGTGAGCTGACCGAAGTTGAAGAGCGCCTTGCAGCGTTGAAGGCCGGCGAAGCTCCCAAGCAAATCGAAAGCTAGTCACAATCATCGGGAGCCGGGCTGATGCAGCCCGGCTCCCCGTGTTGTACCAGAGAGATTCTTGTGGCTCAGTTTTTTGTTGTTGGCCAGTGGCAAGGCTCCGCACAACCGCGTGCAATGCTGCTCGCTGATGGTGCGAACGCGATCGCTGGCGATCTGCCAACCACCGCAACGGTTTTTGTTGCCGTGCCGGCTGAGGCTGGCGATAAGTTCGACACGAACGTGAAAGGGTTCGGTGCGCTCCAACAGGTGCGTGCCGAACTTGTTGAACAGCTCGGCGCAGCGAACGACCGCCCGATTGTGATCGGTGGTGACGCCAGCGTGACCGTGGGTGCGTTGAGTTCGATCGCCGATCGGTCGCAGGTCGGGCTCGTCTGGTGCTCGGCGGAGCCGGGGCTTGTTTCGATGGCGACATCCGAAACTGGGTTTGACCGTTCGGCGCTGGGTGCAATTCTCGGTGCTGGTGAACCCAAACTGGCCCTGAACCCGGCGCTTGCTCCTGAGCGCGTCGTGACGGTTGGTGTGCGCAACGTTGCGGATACCGAAACAGACCAGTTCACGGCGCTCAGATCGGCCGAAGTTACCGCCCCGGAAACCCTCGCCGACGCTGTGACGCAATCGGGCGCGACCGGGGTGTGGGTGCACGTCAACCTTGACGTGCTTGATCCAACCGAAATCGAGGGTCTGTTTTCGCCCGAACCTTTCGGTGTTGCGTCCGGCGATTTGGTTGCCGCACTCAAGTCGCTCAAGAGCCGTGTGCCGATTCTTGGCGCCACGATCGCGGGCTTTGCCCCGCGCTCAGCGGATGCCGCGACAAACGATCTCGGGGTTATCTTGCGCTTGATTGGGGCGCTCGCATGAGTGCGCCTGCGCGCAGACTCACAGCGGTCGCGGCGGCATCCGACGCGGCAGTGCTCGCAAAAGGTGCACGTTTCGACCGGTACATCCCGAAGTTTTTGTTGCACTCCCCGATCAGCACGCTCGGGTTTTGGGGCGCAACCGCATTTGGCCTCGTGTGGGGCGGGCTCTGGAGCACAGGAACGGTCAGGAAGCAAGACGGCATGTTTATCTTTCGCGGGCTACCCGAGCGCACATTTGGGCGCGGCGGAGTGTGCGTCGGTGCGTGTTTCTTGACCGGCGACGGCCCCATCACGCCAGCGCTTTTGGCGCACGAGCAACGACACGTCGAGCAGTGGCGCAAGTACGGAGCGTTGTTACCGTTTCTGTACTTCTTCGCGGGCCGTAATCCGCACAAGAACCGGTTCGAAGTAGAAGCAGGACTCGAAGACGGCGGATACCGAAACGCGGCCCTGCGTACGATCGCCTAAGCGTTCGTTACAGCAAGTGTCCGAACGCTGTCGGCGCCTGAATGTCGGTGCGGTCGTAGCCGAAGCGTGCGACAAGCTGCTCGGCGATCTCGGCTGTGCCAAGGTAACCGCCCAGCAACACCGCGTTGGGTTTGCCCGCTTCGTCTTCGCCCATTTCGCTGAGCCACGCCAATGCGGCACGCGAAACCAGTTCGCCTTTCGCGCGGGTAGCACCGCGCCGCTCACGCACGAGCCAGGTCACCGTCATTCGCGACGGCGCATCGAGCTGACCGATCTGCTCGGGTGTCGCAACCTCGACGAAGACCCGCCCGCGAGCACACATCGGTAGCGTCGCAAGAAACAGTTGCGCGTCAAGCATCGAGTGCTCGTCTGCAGTGACGACGTGTGCTGGAGTCTGCACCCGAGCGCGCCGACGCGACCGTATTGCACGGGCGTCAAGCGTTGGGGTGAAGGTTTCTGACATCGTCTTCTCAGCATAACCTAACTTAGGCATGGCTTGCCTACACTGTGCTGATCGCGAGCTTGCCGGCATCCATCCAAGGCGTCAAAATCAATATGTAAAGGCAAAATGAGGGACACTCGCAAGATTGACTTCTTGTTACTGAATACTCACGACACATCGCACCAGGATTTCATTTCACGGCCCCTCGACGCGACAATAGACCAGCACTCCCGCCCAATCTGCAGGAAGACCAATCATGCTCATTTCTTCTCGTGTTCGTCGCGCCACGGCAGCGACGCTCGCCATCGGCGCTTTGGCCCTCGCAACCGCGTGTGGCACGAACAACAACGGCAACACCACCACTCCCGCACCGACCGAAACCGCAACGGCCGACCCGGGCGCGGTAGTAAACCCCAACGCAACGCTCGACGTTCGCCTCGTGCTTCCACCGGGCAACCTTGATGCGAAACGCACCAGTGGTGCTGCACTCGACCAGGTGCTCATCGACAACGTATACGAGGGCCTCGTCTCGCGCACGGCCACGAACGAGATCGTGCCGCGCCTGGCGTCCGATTATGAGATCTCGGAAGATGGCCTGACATACACGTTCACGCTGCAAGAAGGGGTCACGTTCCACAGTGGGGCCGCGATGACCTCGGCAGATGTTGTCGCCTCGATCACTGAAGCGCAAACCGACGAGACGCGGCGGGATCACGGTTTCGTTGCCAACATCGCCAGTATTGCCGCTCCCGACGAGAAGACGGTCGTTATTACTCTTCCCGCGGTTGACCAAGACTTCTTGTTCAACCTCACCGGCCGCGCCGGTCTGGTTTTCCAGGCTGACGACGCAAGCGACCTCAAAACCACCGCAAACGGCACCGGTCCGTTCAAGGTCGACCAGTTCATCGAAAACGCAAGTCTGGCCCTGGTACGCAACGAGACGTACTGGGGAGACAAGGCAGGCGTCGGCGAAGTCGTCTTCCACTACATTGCTGAACCGGCCTCAAGCATCGGCGCTGCAGAAAACGGCGAAATCGATGTTGTGACCGCTGTCGACCCAGAATTCGTTTCGCGACTTGAAGCATCCGAATTCAACGTCACCAGCGGACAGACGACCGACACAGCGACGCTTGCATTCAATAACAAGCGCGCACCGCTGGATGATGTTCGCGTTCGCCAGGCACTGCGCTTGGCAATCAACCACGAAGCCCTGGCAAACGCCCTCGGAAACGCCGAGGTGCTTTACGGCCCGATCCCTGCACTCGACCCCGGTTATGAAGACCTGTCGGATGTTGCGCCCTACGACGTCGACCAGGCAAAGCAACTGCTCACCGATGCGGGCCAAGAAAACCTGAAGCTGAAGCTGACGTTCCCCGACTTCTACCCGACCAAGATCGCGCAATTGCTGGTTTCTGACTTCAAGAACGCCGGCATCGAACTGACCGTCGACCAGGTTGAGTTCCAAACCTGGCTCACGAAGGTCTACACCGACAGAGACTACGACTTGAGCTTTGTTTGGCACGCTGAACCGCGCGACCTTTCTAACTACGCCAACCCCGAGTACTACTTCGGCTACGACAACCCCGAAGTACAGGCAAAGTACGCTGCTGCCATCGCTGAGCCTGACCTGGCGAAGTCAAACGCCCTGCGCGCCGAGGTGGCCCGTTTGGTCAGCGAAGACCACGCTGCTGACTGGGTATACAACGGCGTCACGCTCACGGCCGTAGCTCCCGAAATCACCGGGTTCCCGACGGACTCGACGAGCTCACGTCTTGACGTATCGAAGGTGACCAAGGCAGAGTAATCTCTGAATGCTGCGATACACACTCTCCAGAGGAGCCCTACTGATCGTAGGGCTCTTTCTGGCGAGTCTGCTGATCTTTGCCACGCTGCGAGTACTCCCCGGTGATGTTGCTCAGGTGCTCGCCGGAATCGATGCAACGCCTGAGCAGGTTGAGGCGTGGCGAGAACGGCTCGGGCTGAACGTTCCGCTGTGGCAGCAGTACACAACGTGGATCGGTGGCATTTTCCGCGGCGACCTCGGTACCTCCCTCATCGGCGGTCAACCAATCTCGGCCGAGATCGCACGGAAGGCAACCGTGACGGTGCCGCTCGGCATCTACGCAATGCTCGTAGCCCTCATCATCGCGGTCCCCTTCGGAATCTTCGCCGCCTTGCGCCACGGCAAACCCAGTGCAACCTTCATCGCATGGACCGCCCAAACGCTTGCCGCGGTTCCGGTTGTGTGGGCCGGCATGATGCTCGTCGTGGTTTTCGCCGTGTGGCTTGGCTGGTTTCCGGTGCAGGGTTTCCCGCGTGCCGGGTGGGCTGATCCGTGGGCGGCAATTCGCGCACTCACATTGCCGGCAATAACGATCGGTGTCGTCGAAGGGGCGATGCTCATGCGTTTCGTACGCAGCGCAACCCTCAATGCGAGCACCCAAGAATTCGTGCGCACCTCTGCCGCGAACGGGATGACCCGCCGACGCGCACTGATCATCCGCGGCATCCCCGCGGTTGGGCTCTCACTCATTAGCGTGCTGGGCTTGCAAATCGCCGGAATCATCGTGGGTTCAGTTGTCATCGAACAGCTCTTCTCACTCCCCGGCATCGGTCGCATGCTCGTCAGCGATGTTGGTATGCGCGACCTCACAAAAGTGCAAAGCGAACTGCTTTTGCTCACCGGTTTTGTACTGATCGTTGGATTCCTCGTCGACCTCCTGCACCGCTGGGTCGACCCGCGAGAGCGTGAGCCCGAATCGTGAGCGAGAAAAAGACCGTTGACATTACCGGCAGCAGCATCCGATTGTTGCCGGAGGTATGGTCGCGCACCACCGGGAAGTTCGGCATCATCGTCGTTCTCATCGTGTTGTTGACGGCATTCGTGTCGCTGTTCTATACGCCGTACCCACCGCAAGCAGCAGACGGTTACGCCGCCTTCCAGAACCCCAGCTGGGACCACCTGTTGGGTACGGATTCCGCGGGCCGCGACATCCTCAGCAACATCATGGCTGGCGCGAAGACCACCGTTTTCGTTGCCGTCGGGTCTGGCATCATCGCCTCGCTCGTTGGGATTACCCTGGCCGCCTTGGGCGCGCTGACCGGGCGCTGGATACGCGAAAGCGTCGCCGTGCTCGTCGACGTGCTCATTGCATTCCCCGTGCTGCTGATCGCGATGATGATTTCATCGGTTTGGGGCGGCTCACTGTGGGTCGTTATTTGGTCGGTTGGGATCGGGTTCGGGGTCAGTATCGCCCGTGTCACCCGGCCGGAACTGCGCCGTGTACAACACAGTGACTTCATCGTTGCCGGAACCGCATCGGGTCTGACCACCTGGCAGAATCTGTGGCGCCACTTGCTGCCCAACGTCGCCCCCGTCTTTATCGTGCAATTGTCATGGTCGATGGCCGTTGCGATCCTTGCCGAAGCGGGCCTGTCGTTCTTGGGGTACGGAGCGTCTCCAACGGAGCCATCATGGGGACGCCTTTTGGCTGACCTGCAAAGCTACATCAGCGTGCACCCGCTCTCGGTTCTCTGGCCCGGACTCGTGATCACCATCACGGTGCTTGCGCTCAATCTGCTCGGCGACGCACTGCGCGACTCGAGCGACCCGACACTGCGCCAGGTTGACGGTCGCAGCATGCCGGCGAAACGACCAACGGTGGTGGCATGACGCTTGTAGTACGTGACTTGGTTGTTGAACTCCGCGGGCGACGTGTGCTCGACGGAATCTCATTCGAGGCGCCCGCGGGCGCACGCGTTGGCGTTGTTGGTGCGTCCGGTTCGGGGAAGTCGCTCACTGCGCTGGCAGTTTTGGGGTTGCTGCCGCAGGATGCAACGGTCTCGGGCAGCATCACGTGGAACGGACGCGAGCTGCTCGCGCTCAGCGAGGCCGAGCTTTCTGAGTTGCGCGGCGACGAATTGAGCATCGTTTTTCAAGAGCCTCGCACGGCACTGAACCCGATTCGCACGGTCGGAAAGCAAATCAGTGAACCGTTGCGACTTCACCGCGGGATTTCCCGCGCCGAAGCTCGAGAAGCTGCAATAGCGGGCGCGAAGAAAGTGCTTTTGCCCGACCCCGAACAAATCATCAAACGCTACCCGCACCAGCTTTCCGGCGGGCAACGCCAGCGCGTGGCAATTGCGATGGCGCTTGCATGCGGGCCCGACCTCCTGATCGCCGACGAGCCAACAACAGCGCTCGACGTAACCGTGCAAGCTGAGATTCTGGAACTCATGCTCAACCTCGTTGAGCATGACAACATGACCCTCGTTTTCATCACGCACGACCTTGCCGTGCTCTCCCAAGTCGCCGACTACGCGGTTGTGCTCGACCAGGGTCGGGTCATCGAACAGGGCCCCGTCAAAGACGTGCTCTCAAACCCGCAAGACCCCAGCACAGCAGCGCTCATTCGTGACGCGACGGCGACGATTTGGCAAGGGGGTGCAGCGTGAGCGATCCACTCGTGCAAACATTCAACCTCAGCCGCAGCTATCACGTGCGCAAAGAGCACATGTTCGCCCCGAACGAGGTTCGCGTTGCCCTGGCCCCAACCGATTTGGAGATTACTGCCGGTCGCTCGCTGGGCGTGATTGGCGAATCGGGTTCGGGGAAATCGACGCTCGCCCGGCTCATTCTGGGTCTTGACTCCCCCTCGACCGGTGAGGTTTTTGTGAACGGCCGCAAAGTGCAGGCCAAGGCAAGCGCAAGAGCTTCACGCTGGCTGCGCCGAGAAACCGGCCTCGTGTTTCAAGACCCCTACGCATCGCTTGACCCACGCATGACTGCCGGTCAAGCAATCGCCGAACCGCTGCGGGCGCTCGGTATCGGTGGCGACCACCGCGAGCGCGTTGCCGAAGTGCTCGAAGAGGTTGACCTCGACCCAGAAATGGGAACGCGCTACCCGCACGAGTTCTCTGGTGGCCAGCGCCAGCGCATTGCGATCGCGCGCGCGATTGTGCACCGCCCGAAATTGCTCGTGGGTGACGAGCCCGTCTCGGCGCTTGATGTATCGGTGCGCGCACAGATCCTGGAATTGCTCGGTACGTTGAAAGCGGCCGAGGGATTCACCCTCGTGCTCATTTCGCACGATATCGGCGTTGTACAGCACCTGTGTGAAGACGTTGCCGTCATGCACGACGGTGTCATCGTTGAGCATGGGGCATCAGCGGATGTTTTGCGCAACCCGCACGAGGAATACACCCAAAAGCTGCTGTCTTCAATTCCGACGATTCCGCCCGAGTATCGCCGCTCTTGACCGGCCTCAGCGGCCGGTGAAAAACCGCTTCGGCTTCTTTTCGATGAGCGACTTTTGCATCGTCACGGTGCCAAGGTGCCGATCAAACTTGTAGCCGACACCGCCCATGCGGCCCACTTCGGTGAAGCCAGCTTTCTTGTGCAGTTTGATTGAGGCATCCGCGCCCGCGTCACTGATGACCGCGATCACCTCACGGAGCCCGGCATTGCGGCACGCTGTCAGCAGCTCTTCCAGCAGCGGCAGCCCGAGGCCTTTCCCGGTTGCGCCCGGCCCGAGATAGATCGAGTTTTCGGCGGCGTATCGATACGCCGACTTCGTCGAGAGCGGCTGGACAAGCGCAAACCCGAGCAAATGATCGTTTGGGGAAACCGCAACGACAAACGGTAATCTCAACTTCTCGAGCAGCGCGAATCTGTCTTGCCAGTACTTCAGCGTCGACGGTTCTTCATCGAAGGTGACAACGGAATTGGTCACGTAATGGTTGTAAATCTCGCGGATGTCGCCCAGGTCTCCCGGTGTCGCCGGACGAAACGAGTACACGAATCCGCCCGGTTCTGGTTCGCGCTTACGCAAGTGCCACGGGAGCTTACGTCGCGTCTCACCAAAATCGGGGATCATGCGCCAATCGTATGCGTTCCGGTGCAGCTTGAGACAATTGCGCTAGAGAATCGCGGGCAGTACGTGACGCTACGGCTAAAAGAGCGCTTCGCTCCCCGCCCAGTCGATCGCCGGAGCACCCTGGGCGACGAGCAACTCGTTCACGCGCGAAAACGGTCGCGATCCAAAGAACCCGCGGCGCGCTGAAAGCGGCGAGGGATGGGCAGAAGCCACGATCGGCACCTGACCCAACAGCGGGGTAAGCCCGGCGGCATCAGCGCCCCACAAGACCGCAACGAGTGCTCCGCCACGCGTGACAAGTGCCCGGATTGCCTGTTCGGTGACCGCTTCCCAGCCCAGCCCACGATGCGAACCTGCCTCGCCCGGGGCAACGGTCAAGACGCGGTTGAGTAACAAAACACCCTGCTCTTCCCACGCCGAAAGGTCTCCTGTGCGCGGTGGTGCAACCCCAAGATCGGACTCAAGCTCGACAAAAATGTTCCCGAGCGACCGCGGAAGCGGATGCACGCCAGCATCCGCTGCAAATGCGAGCCCAATGGCGTGTCCTGGGGTCGGATACGGGTCTTGTCCGACGATCAACACGCGCACAGCCTCGAATGGTTGCTCAAACGCGCGCAGTACCCGCTCGCGCGCCGGCAAATAGTCACTCAGCTGGCCGTCAAGTGCGGTCAATTGCTCAGCGACGGGAGCAAGCGCCTGCTCCCATCCCGGGTCAAGTTCCGCGCCGAACGCACTCAATGCGACTTGACCTGCAAAGGCCCGCGGTGCAACTTGTGCTGCGCAGATTGGGCAACGGGCCGCATCGTGACAAGGTCAAGGTTGACGTGTCCTGGGGCGTTGAGTGCGTACGCAATGACGTCGGCAACATCAGACGCCACAAGCGGGTGATCAACATCGGCGTACAGCGCGTCAGCTTTCGACGGGTCACCGGTGCGGTTGAGCGCGAACTCTTCCGTGTGTACCATTCCCGGTGCGATTTCGATGACCCGCAGCGGTTCGCCGCCGAGTTCCAGACGCAGCGCGCGCACGAGCATTGATTCGCCAGCCTTCGCGGCGTTATAGCCCGAGCCACCCTCATACGCGACCTGTGCGGCCGTCGAGGTGACAAAGAGCAGGTCGGCATGGCCAGTCTCGGTAGCGGCGGCGCGCAAGTGCGGCAGCAGCGCACTGGTCAGACGCTGCGCCGAAAGCACGTTGACGTCGTACATCCACTTCCAGTCCTCGATCGACCCACCCTCAACCGTGTCGGTTCCTCTCGCACCGCCCGCAACATGCACGAGGGAATCAAGCGGGCCCAGTTCTGCCACGGCAGCAACGAGCGAGGCTACGGATGCATCGTCGGTGAGATCCGCTGCAATCGGCACGGCCCCCGTGCGTTCCGCGAGGGCGGCAAGCCGGTCGACCCGGCGAGCCGTCGCGATCACGTCCCACCCGGAGGCGACGAGTGCCGCAACGGTTGCTTCGCCAATACCTGAGCTTGCACCTGTGACGAGGGCACGTTTGCTGCGTGTTGTCATGCCTCTACGTTACGGCGCATTTCACCGCGGCTCGCACCAACCAACCGCGCGACCGTATGCTCAACGAGTACGAAATCCCGATTCTTAAACCCGGAGCAGCAATGACCAACGAACTCAGCGCAGAGAACTGGCGCTTCGAAACGAAGCAGATTCACTCGGGCGCAGCCCCTGATCCGGTGACGAACGCACGTGCGACACCGATTTACCAGACGACGGCTTACGTCTTCAACAACACCGAGCATGCAGCGAACCTGTTCTCACTCGCCGAGTTCGGCAACATCTACACGCGCATCATGAACCCGACGCAAGAGGTTTTCGAACAGCGCATCGCGGCACTTGAAGGCGGCACCGCGGCGCTGCTTCTTGCCAGCGGTCAGTCGGCGACAACGTTTGCCATCTTGAACATCGCCCAGGCCGGCGACCACTTCGTTTCGTCGAGCTCGATTTACGGCGGCACCTACAACCTCTTCAAGTACAGCCTCGCCAAGCTCGGTATCGAGGTCACGTTTGTTGAAAACCAAGACGACCCGGATGAGTGGGCACGTGCCATCCGCCCCAACACCAAACTGCTCTTCGCTGAAACGATTGGTAACCCCAAGATCAATGTGCTCGACATCGAGTCGGTCGCAAAGGTCGCACACGACAACGACTTGCCGCTGATTGTCGACAACACGATCGCAACGCCATACCTGCTGCGCCCACTTGAGCACGGTGCAGACATCGTGCTGCACTCGGCCACGAAGTTCCTCGGCGGCCACGGCACCACGATGGGTGGCGTGATTGTCGACGGTGGCAAGTTCGAATGGTCAAAGCACGTCGACAAGTTCCCCGGTTTGACCGAGCCCGACCCTTCGTACCATGGCGCCTCGTACACCGCCGCGGTCGGCGATGCGATTGCCTACATCATTAAGGCTCGTGTGCAGCTGCTGCGTGACCTTGGCGCCGCAATCGCTCCACAGAGCGCGTGGCAACTGCTGCAGGGAATCGAAACATTGTCGCTGCGCGTGGAACGTCACGTGCAAAACGCGCAATTGATCGCCGAGTGGTTGGAAGACCAGCCGGCCGTGGCATCCGTGAGCTACGCGGGGCTTCCCACCTCGCCCTGGTACGCAGCGGCGAACAAGTACCTCCCGAAGGGTGCCGGTGGTGTGCTCTCGTTCGAATTGAAGGGCGGCGTTGCTGCCGGTCGTGAGTTCGTCAACAGCCTTGCGTTGTTCAGCCACGTGGCCAACATCGGTGATGTTCGCTCGCTCGTTATCCACCCGGCATCGACGACGCACCAGCAGCTCACCCCAGAAGCACAACTGACCGCGGGCGTCACTCCCGGTCTCGTGCGGTTGTCGTTAGGGCTGGAGAACATCGAAGACATCAAGGCTGATCTGACACAAGCACTCGCAAAGTCACAAGCGGTGTAAATCGGATGCAGCGCCGGGCGATTGCTCCCCAAGGATGACGAAGGGGGCAGTCGCCCGGCGCTGGCACGTATCTGGGCGAGAATAGAACCATGGACTGGCAGACATCAGAAGACACCGTTGCTGCGGAACCGGTGACTGAATCTGACGTGCGCTTGTTGCGCGCGCGTCCGCCAGCAACGGGTGCGTGGCGCGACGGCGACCACCCCGGAAACCGACAGTTTTTCGAGCTGGGTTCATTCACAACTGAGGGCGGCGAGGTGCTGCCCGATGCACGTCTCGCGTATGAAACATGGGGCACCTTGAATGCGGATGCTTCCAACGCCATCTTGATCAATCACGCCCTCACTGGTGATTCGCACGTTGTTGGCGATGCCGGGCCCGGGCATGCAACGTCCGGTTGGTGGGGTGATCTGGTCGGGCCTGGACTGGTTGTCGACACCGACAAGTTCTTTGTTGTCGCTGCGAACATGTTGGGCGGATGCCAAGGCTCAACCGGTCCGGCTTCAATCTCGCCCGACGGGTACGAGTGGGCGGGGCGCTTTGCGTTCTTGACAATTCGCGATCATGTCCACGCACTCGGCACCCTCTCGGATAGCCTCGGTATTCAAACGTGGTTTGCCGCGATTGGTGGTTCTACCGGTGGCATGCACACGCTCGAGTTCGGCATCGAGTATCCCGATCGCGTCTCACGTCTGGCCATTTTGTGCGCTCCGGCGCTCACAAGCGCCGATCAAATCGCGCTCAATGATGTGCAGCTCGAAGCGATCGTGCTCGACCCACGTTTTCGCGATGGTGAGTACTACGACGCACCTGATGGCGAAGGCCCGCATCGCGGGTTGAGCCTTGCCCGCCGCATCGCAATGCTCAGCTACCGCAGCAACACCGAATTGAACCGTCGGTTTGCCCGCTCGTGGCAATCCGATATCTCCCCGATCGGGCGCGGCGGCCGCTACGCCGTCGAGAGTTACCTTGACTTTCACGGAAACAAATTCACCCGCCGTTTCGACGCGAACAGCTATGTCACCCTCGTGGGCGCAATGAACTCACACGATGTCGGCCGTGGTCGCGGAGGAATCGATGCCGCCTTGGGTCGGGTTGAGGCATCCGTTCTGGTGCTCGGTGTCGACACGGATCGACTGTTCCCCGTTGACGGGCAGCACCAAATCGCCGCGGGCGTGCGCAACAGCGTTTCGGGCCCCCAAGCGATCGTTATCGAGAGCGATTTTGGCCACGACGGTTTTCTCATCGAAACGGATGTCGTTGGCCGTCACCTCTCGGCCCTGCTCGCGCTGTAGAACAGCCACTCGACCGCGATGTCCGTTTTCCGCTAGCGCATACTGACTCGAGGTGCCACGCTAGAGGTATGCCACTGCTTGCGATGAGTTTCGATGAGCGCTACCGCGCCATCAGCGCACGCGACACGCGCTTCGACGGGCAGTTCATGTTCGCGGTGCACACAACTGGCATCTACTGCCGCCCCAGTTGCCCGGCACGAACACCAAAACCGCAAAACGTCTCGTTCTATCCGACGAGCGCCGCCGCTCACGAAGCCGGCTTTCGGGCGTGCAAACGGTGCCTTCCCGACGCGGCGCCGGGCTCGCCCGCATGGGATCTCTCGAGCGATGTCGCAGCACGTGCCATGCGTTTGATCGCCAATGGCGTCGTCGACCGCGAGGGGGTCGCCCCCCTTGCAGCACAGCTCGGATATTCGCAGCGTCACCTGACGCGTCTGCTCACCGCCGAGCTCGGCGCCGGCCCACTCGCCCTTGCTCGGGCACACCGCGCCCACACCGCACGAATGCTGCTGACAGCAACAGATTTGTCGGCAGCGGACGCCGCGTTTGCCGCGGGTTTTTCGAGCGTGCGTCAGTTCAACGACACGATTCGAGAGGTTTTCGACCTGACACCGTCGCAATTGCGCGCGCGAGGCACCGCCCACTCACACGGAACTGCGGGCGAGATAGCGTTGCGTCTGCCTTACCGTGCGCCATTCGAGCTGGCTGGGATCCTTGACTGGATGCGTGCGCGCGCAATCGAAGGTGTCGAGAGCGCAATGGATTCCACGTATTCACGACACCTGCGCATGCCCGGCGGCCCAGTGTGGTTCGAAGTCGCAGCCGATACGCCAGGGCGCCTCCAGTTGCGCGCCCGCCTGGCTGACCTTGCCGATCTCTCCCCGCTCATTGCCCGGGTGCGAAGACTCTTCGATCTCGACGCCGACCCGGTCGCGATCGACACCGCGCTCGCTGCCGATCCAGCACTCGCGGGACGGGTAGCCGCGGTGCCGGGGATTCGGGTTCCGGGGACATCCGACCCGCACGAAATGCTCATCCGGGCCATGATCGGCCAGCAGATCTCAGTACCAGCCGCGACACTGGCGCTAAATCGTTTGACCGCGGCGCTTGGCGAGCGAACCGAAAGCGGTGTGCTGTTTCCCACGATGGCAGCTATCGCCGAACGCGGGGGCGATGCGTTGTACGGGCCAGCGGCACGAACGAAAGCCATTATCGGCGCTGCCGCCGCGCTCGCCGACGGAACACTCACACTTGGACCGGGTGACGACCGTGTCGAACAGCGCGAACGGCTGCTAGCGATGCCCGGAATCGGACCGTGGACGGCCGACTATGTGCGTATGCGCACAATCGGCGATCCCGATGTGATCTTGCCGGGCGATTCGGCGGTGCGCCTTGGCGCCCGCACGCTCGGCCTGCCCGACAAACCAGCGGAACTGACCGCGTGGGCGGCAACGCTCGCGCCGTGGCGCAGTTACCTCACCGCGCACTTGTGGCGCGCAATTTCGAAAGGTACCCCATGACCGCACGCATCGACACGATCGAAACTCCCAACGGCCCGCTCACGATCATCGCGGATGAGCGTGGCGTGCTCGGCACCGGGTGGAACACCCAAGCGGATGCCGTGCTGGCGCGCATCGACCGCGCCCTGCGCCCCGCTGCCGTACAGCCGGGACGCACCGCGGCATCCGATGCCGCCGCCGCATACTATGCAGGCGACATCACCGCGATTGACGACGTCGCGGTCGTGCTCGGCGGAACCGAGTGGCAGCGCACCGGATGGGCGGTGTTGCGGGCGATTACTCCCGGCCAGCCACTGACATATGCCGAGTTCGCCACTGAAATGGGTAATCCCGGTGCTGTGCGCGCGGCGGCGTCGGTGTGCGCACGCAACCCCGTCGCGCTTTTCGTGCCGTGCCACCGTGTGCGTCGCTCCGACGGCTCACTCGGCGGTTTTGCCTGGGGTACCGACGTCAAGCAGAGCCTGCTTGACCGTGAGTCTTGATCTCGACTTCACGTCGGCTCTCGCTCAGTTCGTCGGCTGCGCCTGCTTCTTTGAAACGGTTTTGATCGTGTCGGTGCCGCCGGCAACCTGACCCGAACCTTGCGCACCGGGAAGCAACGCCGCAACCGATTCGAACACGTTGTTCGGCCGAAACGGGTACTGCTGAAAGTCTTCCGCGGTCGAGATCCCGGTCAGCACGAGAACCGTGTGCAAGCCGGCTTCAATACCCGCGACGATGTCGGTGTCCATCCGATCACCGATCATGCCGGTAGCTTTCGAGTGCGCACCCACTTTGTTCAGCGCCGACCGGAACATCATCGGGTTGGGCTTGCCCACAATGTAGGGCTCTTTGCCCGTCGCCTTCGTGATCAGCGCCGCGATTGCGCCAGTTGCCGGAAGCGCACCTTCACGACTCGGGCCGGTCGCGTCAGGGTTCGTCGAGATAAAGCGTGCCCCATTGTCGATGAGGCGGATTGCCTTGGTGATGGCCTCGAATGAATAGTTTCGTGTCTCGCCGATCACGACGTAGTCAGGGTCGGTTTCGGTCATGACAAACCCTGCTTCGTGCATAGCCGTCAAAATGCCAGCTTCACCGACAACGAACGCACTGCCCCCAGGCATTTGCGTTTTCAAGAATTGGGCCGTCGCGAGCGCCGAGGTCCAAATGCGGTCTTCGGGCACGTTCAGACCGCTGCGCTTGAGTCTGGCGGAAAGATCACGTGCGGTAAAGATCGAGTTGTTCGTCAGCACGAGGTAGGGGATCTCGTTCGTCTCCCAGTGCTTCAGGAGCTCAGCAGCTCCGGGAATGGCGTGGTTTTCGTGCACCAGCACGCCGTCCATGTCGGTCAGCCAGCATTCAATATCGCGAGGTTCAACCATGCCACCAGCGTACGCGGGCACAGCACCGAAGTGAACGCTCGTGCACGTTCGTGCCACACTTGCTGCATGAAGACCAACACCGATCGTGTTTTCAACTTCGATGCGGGCGCGATCTACGACCTGTACGTGCAGAAAGTTGAGCGCAAGCAACGCACGACAGATGAACTCGATGAGGTGCTCGGTTGGCTCACCGGGTACTCCCCCGAGGCACTCCACAGCCTCGAAGGCACAACCCTCAAAGAGATGATCGACACGGCTCCCGCGTGGAACCCTGCACGCACTGCAATCACGGGTGTCGTGTGCGGTGTTCGCGTCGAAGACATCGAAGACCCCACGATGCAAGCGGTGCGCTACCTGGACAAGGTCGTCGACGAGCTCGCAAAAGGCAAAGCGGTCGAAAAGATCAAGCGACAGCTTCCCACCTAGAGGGTACGTCCGTCAGGGTCGCCCTCACGCCATGGCCGCAACTGCGGCGGGGCTGGCCATGGGAGCTCGAAAAACGTCGGCAGTGGCCCACCGAGTGCGCCGAAGTCATCAATCTTGACCACGATTCGATCGGATGTCACTTCAACCATCCGCACCCGTTCGGGGCCGGCTGGCGTGTCAAGAATCCACGTTTCATTGAGCCATCCGATACCAATTTGCTCGAGCAGCGCTTCGGCATCAAGCCACTCTTGCGCTTCGCCAGCGTCGTGGCCGAAGAGTCCGACCGGTACCCACAACTCACCTTCGGGGCGGATCCAACCGACCAGTTCACCGTCATCTCGGCGGTGCGGCGTGTAGTCCGCCGGCACCGGGCTCACTGGAGCGCCGCGATAGCTGCGTCGTAGTCGGGCTCTTGCTTGATTTCGGGCACGAGTTGCGAGTGCAAGACGGTGCCGTCGGTGCCGATCACGAAAACCGAGCGTGCAAGCAGCCCGGCAAGCGGCGAGTCAAGCAGCGTCACGCCGTAGTCTTCGCCGAAGCTCGAACGAAACGCGCTCGAGACCACAACGTCATCGATACCTTCTGCGCCGCAAAACCGGCCAAGCGCGAACGGCAGGTCTTTCGAAACAGTCACAACAACCGTGTTGTCAAGGCCCGCTGCAAGCTCGTTGAACTTGCGAACGGATGTCGCGCAGATGCCCGTGTCAACCGACGGAAACACATTCAAAACAATCCGCTTTCCGGCGTATGCCTCGGCGGTTACGACTGACAGGTCAGCGCCAACCGTCTCAAACGTAGGCGCCTTCGAACCAACAGTGGGCAAATCGCCGATCGTGTGGGCGGGGGTCGATGCAAATTGGGTTTCAGCCATGGTTCTATCGTGCCATCCGTTTCAGCATTATGGCCGGAAAGCCAGTCGGATTCGATACGGTAGACGGGTGATCAAACGTGCAATCGCCACCGTGTACTGGAAGCTCAGTCGGTGGAATCTTGTGACCGAGCCCGGCCCGACAAAACCGTCGGTGCTCATCGGCGCACCACACACGTCGAACTGGGACTTCATTCTCATGCTGATGATCGGGTGGAAGCTCGACATTGACCTGCGCTGGCTCGGCAAGAAAAGCCTCTTCAAAGGGATCGCCGGGCCATTCATGCGTGGCCTCGGCGGCATCGCGGTCGACCGCGAAAACCCCAGCAAGGTTGTCGGTGAAGTCATCGAAACCCTGCGTGAAGGAGAAGTCATCAGTCTTGTCGTGACACCCGACGGCACGCGCACGAATACGGGCTACTGGAAGTCGGGCTTTTACCGGATCGCACGAGACACGGGCATGCCCGTTGTGCTCGGCTATGTCGATCGCGACACGATGACAACCGGGCTTGGTATCACGATTGAGCTCACGGGTGATGTGCCTGCTGACATGGACAAGGTTCGCGCGTTCTACGCCGACAAGGCTGGCTTCACACCCTCGAAAAAGGTGACGCCACGGTTGCGCGAAGAAGACGCAATCGAGCCGAAAGCGGAGTAAACGCTCCGGCGTTTCAGGGCCCTACGCCGGGCTTTGCGTTGCCGAGGCGATCAGGTTGCTCTTGGGAGCCGCAACCTGATCGCGAACGTACGCATCCCACTGATCGGTTGTCGTGACGGCGGCAAAGTTTGAGTGCAACAGAATCATGAGCGCTTTGTGAATCTGACGGGCCGAGAGTGAACCGGCCTCATTGCTGAGGTTGATCGCCCCGGTCGCATCCGAAAGCACCTCGACGCTCAAGCCATGCGGGGCAGCTCCCGCGGCGGTCGCGAGGACGCAGTTGTTGGTCATGAATCCCACGAGCGTGAGCGTGTCAATCTCGTTGTCACGGCACCAGCTCACAAGCTCGGTTTCGTCGAAAACGCTCGCGAATCGCTTGACGATACGCAGCCACTCCGGGCGCATCCGATCATCCAGCTGCGGATGCAGTTGCTGGCTCGCAGAGCCCGCCGCGAAAACCGGGGAGGTCGCGGGGCTCTCGTGCTGCACGATCACGATCGGTAGATCGAACTCCTGTGCGACCACGATCGCATCGAGGACCCTCGCGAGCGCATCCTCGCGGGGCGGAAACTGAATCGCTAACGGCCCATCGAAATACTCCTGTTGGATATCGATGACCACAAGTGCACGCCGAGGCATTGCAGACTCCTTTGTCTACGCTCAGTCTTAATTTGACCGACTAGTTCGCCTTTTTCACAACGCTCGATTTGAGCTGCATCTTGCCGAAACCGGGCACTTTGCAGTCAATATCGTGACCATTGCCCGCGTCGGGAACAAGCCGGATACCCGGCACCTTCGTGCCGACCTTGATCGTGCCGCCGCCCCCGCCGGAGACTTTCACGCTCTTGACAAGCGTGACGGTGTCACCGTCTTGCAGCACATTGCCGACCGCGTCGCGGATTTCGCCGTCATCCGCATTCGCGACATCCGCAGCGGCATCTGCCGACCATTCGTGACCGCACATGGGGCACACCAGCAACGCGCCCTGTTCATAGGTAAATTCGCTCGCGCATTCGGGGCACGGTGGCAGGCTTTCTTCAGTCATGACTTTGGGTTCCTTTGCTTCTGCTCACCTCAACGCTACCGCGTCGTCGCCGCCCGGTCGTGGGTAATCGTCAGGTCAGCAAGAACGCGCGCAACGCCTCGATCGTTACTTGTGGCGCTTGGGAGTGCACCCAGTGCCCAACGCCTTTGACGGTGAGTCGGCGTGTGCGAGGAAACAGCTCACGCATTCGCGGTTCATCGGTGTCTTGAATGTAATCCGAACGTTCCCCACCGATCCACAAAACCGGCCCGTCAAACTGGGCCGAGCCCGTTTCGGGGAAGCTCAACACGGCATCGAGTTGCGTGAGCAGCATGCGAATGTTGGGTTCCCACTCGAACCCCTGCTCACCATGGCGCAGGTTTTGCAACAGGAACCCGCGCACAGTGTTGTTCGGGATTGCTTCGCGCAGAACGTCATGGGCGTCACTGCGTTTCGTCAGTGCACCCAAGTCAACGCCCGCAAGCGAGCCAAGCAAGTGCGGGAACTCACTCGTTGCGGTGGGCAATGACGTCGGCGCGATATCGATAATCACGAGCCGGCGCACGATTTCGGGGTGGCGAAGCGCGAGCACCATGGCGACTTTTCCGCCCATTGAGTGACCGACAACGTCGACTTGTCCGTCGGGGGCAAAGCTCGCGCGAATGTGCTTGGCAACGGCATCTGCCATAGCTTCATAGTCGAGTGCATCGGTCCAATCGGATGCCCCGTGGTTTGGCAGGTCCACCAGCAGGCTCTGCGCATCCGGCGCGAGCGCGCCCGCGATCGTGGTGAAGTTCTTGCCGCGCCCCATGAGGCCGTGCAGAAATACGATGCGTTGCTGTTCGCGGGTGGGATCAGCCCCGACGATCACAGAGTGGATCGGCTCCTGCTCATTTGCGTCGCTCACACTGCAACGCTACCCGTTTAAAGGATCTCGCCGTCGACGTAAAACCAACGACCATCCTCATGTACGAATCGTGAGCGCTCGTGCAAGATGCCAACGCCACCGCCGTCTTCAAGGTACGTCGCACGAAACTCCACGATGCCGGAAGCATCGTCTTCTCCGCCCGCGGAAGTATCAACGATTTGCAAGCCACGCCAGCGGGGATTGTCGGTCAGATCCAGGGTCGCAGGCCGCGTCGACGGATGCCACGTGCGCAGTAGCCATGCCACATCCGCGTGCCGAAACGCTTCGAAACGCGAGCGCATGAGTTCCTCAGCGGTTTGCGGTTCAGCTGCCATGGCGCAGAAACTCAAGTGCAAGGTCGACGATGTCGGCGCGTTCTTCGACAAGCGCGGCCACCTCGGCCACGGCAACCCAGCGGGCAAAATCGGTGCTGCCACCGCGTTCGGTTGTTCCGAGGGTCCCGCCGGTGACGGTTGCCGAGTACAACAGCCGTTGGAAGCGTGCTGCACGCCCATCACCTCGGTAGTTCGCGATCGTGAAGTGGCTCGTCAAGATGCATGCGCCAACGGCTGCGTGGTAGCCGGTTTCTTCAAAGATCTCACGCACGACGGCATCCGTTACCGACTCATCAAAGTCCACCCCACCGCCGGGGAGCGTCCACTTCGGCGTGAGTGTCGCGCCTTCGCCGTTGTACCAGGTGAGAAGCATTTCATTGCTATCGTTGACGATGACTGCGTAGGCCGCAAGCCTGGTGTCGTACTCGGTGAAGTGCATGGGATGACTCTAACCGCCTAACATTGCCGTATGACTCCTCTGCGAATTCGCTACGCACCATGGCTCCCCGTTGTCGGCCTGGTTGTTGGCGTCCTGCTTGCCGTGCTTGCAATTTCGACGCAGGAGTATTTGAGCTTGGCACTGGGGACCCTCCTGGTAGGCCTGGGCGTGCTGCTGCTGAAAAATCCGGCGCTTGTCGTCGAGCACAATCAGGTGCGCGTGCTGAACCTCTTGGGTGCAACGCGCAAAACCTACCCGTTCTCGAACCCACGCGAGCTCGAAATCAAAGACCACACGCTCGTGCACCAGCCCGGCGATGTGCGCATCAGCCCGCTCGGGATCAGTGCAAACAAAGCGGATGTCGCCTCTCTCGAAGCACTCATCGGTCGCTAATCATCCGGCGGCACAAGAATGCCGTGCTGTTAGCGCTCACTCTCCGGTACGATTCGGGTAGAAGCTTCGACCTGCGCATCGGTGCGCAACGACCTGGAGACGGCGCATGACTACTCCCCCACCGCCCCCCGGCGGCCGCTCGCGCGCTAGCATCTACGACGTCGCCGATCGCGCTGGTGTCTCACACATGACCGTTTCGCGCGTGCTCAACGATCACCCGAACATTCGCGAGAGCACGCGCGAGCGCGTGCTGCAAGCAATGGGCGAACTCAACTACACTCGCAGCACAATCGCCAGGGCACTGGCCACCAAACGCACAATGCGCATTGGCGCCCTCGTCGATGCCGCAGTCGAGTATGGCCCAGCAAGTACGCTGCGCGCTGTCGAACACTCAGCCCGCCGACACGGGTATGCGGTCAGCGCTTTTTCGATTGGTGAGGACGAAGACCAGCGTGTTGATTCCGGAATCATCGATCTGCTCACCCAGGGTATCGACGCCCTGTGCGTGATCGCACCACGAGCCACGTCGCTTGATCGGATGCGTCAACAGACAATCGGTGTACCGACGTTGATTGTTATGGAGCATCCGACCGAGCAGTTGCACACGGTATCGGTTGACCAGCGCGGTGGCGCGCAAGCCGCAATTGAGCATCTCATCGAGCTGGGGCACAGCAGCATCTTGCACTTGGCCGGCCCACTGGATTGGTACGACGCTCAAGCTCGCGAGAGCGCGTGGCGAGAAACACTTACGACGCACGGCCTACCGGTGCGCGAGCCGGGCATTGGCGATTGGTCGGCCGATTCCGGATATGAATACGCCAAGACGGTTGACCTCGATGGCGCAACGGCCATTTTCGCGGCGAACGACCAAATGGCCCTGGGTGTCATGCACGGCCTCCACGAACGCGGACTGCGGGTTCCGGACGACGTGAGTGTTGTCGGTTTCGATGACCTGCCCGACGCGCGCCATTTCTTGCCGCCACTCACGACGGTGCAGCAGGACTTCGTCGCCCTCGGTGAGCTCATCATGTCTGACTTGCTGGCTGCGATCGACGACGGCGACGTTGAACAGCGCGAATTGATCGCCGCACGGCTCGTTGTGCGGGAATCAACGGCGCCGTTACGTTCGCGGTAACAATCGCGTAACGACGCGCAAGTTCGCGCTTGCGTTTTCAATTGTTAGCGCGCACAATCGTATGTATTAGGCGCGCCACCGTGGTTGCGCCACCGGCGACACCGACCGGACTCAAAGAGGAGACAACAATGACGAAATCCAAGCAACTGCGCGGGATCATCGGCCTCGGCGTCGCCGCGGCCCTCACGGTGGGCCTGGCTGGCTGCTCGAGCAACAGCAACGACGGCGGCAACGCATCGGGCGACACCCTGACGGTCGGCTTCGTCGCAGTAGGCCCCGAAGGCGGCTGGCGCAACGCAAACGAACAGGCCATCAAAGACGCGTTCACGACGGAAGCTGGCTTTGACCTCAAGTACGCTCCGGCCGCATCGCCGAGCGACCAGAAATCACAGCTCGACGCATTCGCGACCTTCGTGAACGACGAAGTTGATGTGATCTTGCTGACGGCAACCGAGGCCTCCGGCTGGGAAGACTCGCTCAAGCTCGCCCAAGAAGCTGAAATCCCCGTCATCCTGCTTGACCGTGGTGTCGACGCGAGCGATGACCTCTACGTCACCCGCATCGCCCCTGACAACATCAAAGTTGCCGCGTCGGTTGGTGAGTGGGCTGTCGCAACCTTCCCTGAGGGTGCAAACTTCTACGTTCTCGAGGGTGTTCCGGGCCTGTCGGTCGTGAACGAACGCAACGAAGGCTTCGACGCCGCTATTGCTGGCAAGTCGGGCTGGAACAAGGTTGGTGCGCAGACGGCAAACTGGAGCGCAGACGAAGGCAAGTCAGTAACCGAGACGGTACTGAAGGCCAACAACAACGAAATTCAGTTCATCTTCGCTCAGAACGACGAAATGGGCATTGGGGCCGCTCAAGCTGTTGTTGCGGCCGGTCTGACCCCGGGCGTTGACGTCAAGATCGCTACAATCGATGGCACAACCCCCGCACTCGAAGCACTCGCTGCTGGCAACCTCAGCATGGTCGCTCAGTACAACCCGTTCTTCGGTGACGTTGCTGTTGACGTTGTCAACAAGACGCTCGCCGGTACGAGCGTTGAGAACCCGCTGATCGTTGACAGCGAGGTGTTTGACTCGCCCGAGGCAGGTCAGGCAGCGATCGACGCAGGCAAGGGCTTCTAGCCACCACGGCGCAAAGCCGCCAAACGAGCACCGTGGGTGGGATTCGGTTCTGACACCGGATCCCACCCACGATCTGTATAAACCTCTGGAGTCTTCCAATGACGAATCCCTCCGCTGTCGTCGAAGTACAGGGCGCAAACCTCAGCTTCCCCGGCGTCAAAGCGCTCGACGACGTGAACTTCCGACTCTTCCCGGGCGAAGTGCACACCCTCATGGGCGAAAACGGTGCTGGTAAGTCCACGCTCATTAAAGCGCTGACCGGTGTCTATCAGCTTGACTCGGGCACGATCCTCGTCAGCGGCGAGCCGCAACACTTCACGGGAAC
This sequence comes from uncultured Microbacterium sp., assembly GCA_964616805.1. Lineage (GTDB taxonomy): Bacteria > Actinomycetota > Actinomycetes > Actinomycetales > Microbacteriaceae > Microbacterium. The sequence continues at coordinate 95,723 of CAZTUC010000008.1, forward strand.
CGCTTCGGCACAGGCCGCGGGCATCTCGACCGTGTACCAAGAAGTCAACCTCTGCACCAATCTGTCGATCGGCGAAAACGTCATGCTCGGCAACGAGGTGCGCAGCTGGCGCGGCATCAATTGGCGCAAAACCCACGAACAGGCCCAAGTCGCCCTCACTCGCATGGGTATCGGGCACCTCGACCCGAAAGCGCCACTTTCTTCCATCTCAATCGCGCTGCAGCAACTCGTCGCCCTCAGCCGCGCAATGGTCACCGACTCAAAAGTGCTCATCCTCGATGAGCCCACGTCAAGTCTTGACGCGAACGAAGTTGCCATGCTGTTCGGCGTCATCCGCCGTCTTCGCGATGAAGGCGTGGCGATCTTGTTTGTCTCGCACTTTCTCGACCAGGTGTACGCAATCAGCGACCGCATCACGGTGCTGCGCAACGGTGCCTTCGTTGGTGAGTACCTTGTAAGAGACCTGCCGCGTGCAGAGCTCATCTCGCTCATGATCGGCAAAGATGCCGAATCGCTTGCAGCCCTGGGCTCACACCGCCAAACCGAACCGCGCGATCGCACCCAGACACCACTGCTCAGCGCCAAGTCGCTCGGCCGCAAGGGCGCAATTGAACCAACGGATGTCGACATCCACCCGGGCGAAGTCGTCGGCTTTGCTGGCCTCCTCGGCGCTGGCCGCACCGAGCTCGCACGCCTGATCGCCGGTGCTGACAAGGGCGACACCGGAACCATTGACCTCAAAGGCAAAAAGGTTTCGCTGCACTCCCCCGTCGCCGCGTTGGCCAACGGCATCGCGTACTCAACCGAAAACCGTCGTGACGACGGGATCGTCGGCGACTTGAGCGTTCGCGAAAACATCATGCTCGCCTTGCAGGCACGCCGCGGTTGGCTGCGCCGTATTCCAGCACGCGAGGTTGACGAACTCGTGCAAACCTACATGGACCGCTTCGATGTGCGACCAAAAGATCCCGACCGCCCCATCCGGTTACTCTCAGGCGGAAACCAGCAAAAGGTTCTGCTAGGCAGGTGGCTGGCAACCAACCCCGAACTGTTGCTTCTCGATGAGCCCACGCGCGGAATCGACATCGGCGCGAAAGCCGACATTCAAGAAACCATCGCCGAACTCGCCCAAGACGGCATGAGCGTTGTGTTCATCTCATCTGAACTCGAAGAGGTTGTGCGTTTGGCCGAACGTGTCGTCATCTTGAAAGATCACCAGAAAGTCGGCGAAATCGAAAACGACCCGGGCGTGACTGCCCAGAGCATCGTTTCGATCATTGCCGCCGAATCGGATGCCCCGGCATCCGCTCAGCCCGGAGGCGAGGCATGAACGCCATCAAGACTGCCCTGCACAAACCGTGGTTCTGGGCGATCATCGGCATCGTTGTGCTGCTGACGATCAACACGATAAAAGACCCGACCTACCTGTCAATCGGCATCAACCCCACAACCGGAATGTTGACCGGCAATCCGCTCGACATTCTGCGCGTCGCGGCCCCGATCATGATGATCGCACTCGGTATGACGTTCGTTATCGCAACCGAGGGCATCGACCTCTCGGTCGGTTCGATGATGGCTGTCGGTGGCGCTGTTGCGATGCAAACGCTCAGTAATCTCGGCGAACCCACCTCGGTCGGGGCAATGCTCATCGCGATTGGTCTCGCGCTCGCACTCGCGTTGGTGCTCGGCACAATCAACGGTCTGCTCGTATCGGTTGTTGGCCTGCAGCCCTTCATCACAACGCTCGTGATGATGCTCGCAGCCCGTGGTATCGCCCGTGTTATCACGGGTGGGCAAAACACGAACGCGACCAACGAACCGTTCCGTCAACTCGCGAACGGACAGATTCTCGGGTTGCCCACAAGCTTCGTCATCGCGCTCGTGATCGTCATCCTGATCGCGCTGTTCATGCGCCGTACCGCATTCGGGCTCATGCTTGAAGCGATCGGTATCAATCCCGCCGCCAGCCGCCTTGCCGGAATCCGCCCCCGCCCGATCCTGATCGCCGTCTACGCACTCAGTGCCGTGCTGGCCGCAATTGGCGGTTTGTTCAGCGTCTCTGAAGTGATGACGGTGAGCGTTTCGGGCACCGGAAACCTCATGGAACTCGACGCGATCCTCGCAGTTGTTATTGGGGGCACATCGCTTGCCGGTGGGAAATTCTCGATTCTCGGATCAACGATCGGTGCGCTGCTAATCGCAACGCTCAACAAAACGGTCATCTTCCTTGGCGTTCCGGCCGCGGCAACCCCGGCATTCAAGGCGATCGTGATCATCGTGCTCGTGCTGATCTCGTCGCAACGCGTCCGTGAATGGTTCAGTCAGCGCCCGAAAAAGCCGGATGCCACCCAAATTGCCCCGATTGCTGCGAAGAAGGTTGCCTCATGAGCGAAACAGCCACCACTGAAACGGCCACAAAGCCGGGCTGGTTTACCCGCAACCAGACGATTCTGCCGACGCTTGCCGCACTCGTGCTGCTCATCGGCATGCTCGTTTATGCAGAAATTGCGTATGGTCGCGTCTTCCACGCCGGAACAATTTCGAGTCTGCTCGTGAGCTTTGCGCCCACGATCATCCTCGCGGTCGGCGCCACAATCGTGATCGTCTCTGCCGGAATCGACCTCTCGGTCGGTGCGGTTGTCGCCTTCACCTCGGTCGCCGGGGTCATGCTCATGAACATCGGACTCAACGGTTGGCTCGGCATCATTTTCATGATCGTTGCGGGTGCTGTTTTCGGCGTTATCGCGGGAGTGATGGTGCAGTACTTTGGCGTGCAACCATTTATCGCAACCCTGGCGATGATGTTCCTCGCCCGCGGGCTCGCGTCGATTCTTTCGACCACCCCCGTGCAGGTTGCAGCTGACTCACCACTTCTGCTGCTGGCCACCGACATCAAGATCTATGACGGCCCGAAAGTCAACGACTTCGTTATCACCCCCGGCCTCATCATCGCGGTGCTCGTTGTGTTTGCCGCATGGTTCTTCATGCACCGCACACGCATGGGACGCACGGTTTACGCGATCGGTCAGTCAGAAACATCCGCTGAACTTATGGGTCTGCCGGTCGCGAGAACTCGCGTGACGATCTACATCATTTCGGGCGCGCTCGCTGGTCTCGCAGCGGCTGTGTATACCGCTGAGGTGGGAGGCAAGGCCCAAAACGTCACCGGGCTGGGTTGGGAACTCGATGCGATTGCCGCCGTCGTTATCGGTGGCACACTGCTGACGGGCGGCGCCGGCTACGTGCTCGGTTCTGTCATCGGCGTGTTCGTACTCGCGGCTCTGCGCCTGATCATCACAAAAGACGGCACGATCAACCCCGAGTACCTCACGATCATCACCGGAGCGGTGCTGCTGGGCTTCGTCTTGCTGCAGCGCGTGCTGACCCGACGCAACAAAACTTGAGGCAACCATGAACGAACAATTACAAGAAGCAATAAACCGGGTGCGATCGGATGTCGCAAACTTGCACGCCGAACTCGTGCGCTACGGGCTCGTCGTTTGGACCGGCGGCAACGTTTCGGGACGCGTACCCGGAGCCGACCTGTTCGTGATCAAACCATCTGGGGTTTCGTATGACGATCTTGCGCCAGAAAACATGATTCTGTGCGACCTCGACGGCAACGTTATCGCTGGCACGCCCGGCAGCGAGCGCTCCCCCTCAAGCGACACGGCAGCCCACGCCTACGTGTATCGCAACATGCCAGACGTCGGCGGTGTTGTACACACCCACTCAACCTTCGCGGTCGCGTGGGCTGCGCGGGGTGAAGAGATCCCGTGCGTCATCACTGCAATGGCTGACGAGTTCGGCGGGCCGATTCCGGTCGGACCGTTCGCGATCATTGGCGACGATTCGATCGGGCGCGGCATCGTCGAGACGCTCACCGGGCACCGGTCGCGCGCCGTGCTGATGCAAAACCACGGCCCGTTCACGATCGGGGTCACCGCGAAAGACGCCGTCAAGGCAGCCGTCATGGTCGAAGACGTCGCTCGCACCGTGCACTATGCGCGAGAAGCTGGCGAGCTCGTGCCGATCCCCCAACCGGCAATCGACAAACTCTACGACCGCTACCAGAACGTTTACGGTCAGAACACGGATGCCCGCCGATGAGTGCACAACAGATTCAGGCTGGACAAACCAGCCTCGGCATTGAGTTCGGATCAACCGTCATCAAGGCGTGCTTAATTGGCCCGAATGCCGAAGTGTTGGCAACGGGAACCCACGAGTGGCAGAACCGTCTTGAAGACGGGCACTGGACGTACTCACTCGACGACGTTGAGCAGGGCCTTGCGGCCGCGCACGCGGCCCTGGTGTCAAACGTTGGCGCACAGTTTGGTGTGACGCCGACACGTTACGGCGCAATCGGTGTTTCCGCGATGATGCACGGTTATCTCGCGTTCAACGCTGCCGACGAACTGCTCGTACCGTTTCGAACGTGGCGTGACACGACAACATCCGCCGCCGCCGCCGAGCTCAGCGAGTTGTTCGGGGTAAACATTCCGCTGCGCTGGTCGATCGCGCACTTGCATCAGGCTGTGCTTGACGCTGAACCACACGTTGGGGAAGTTGCCTGGTTCACAACGCTTGCCGGGTATGTGCACTGGCGCTTGACGGGCGAACGCGTGCTCGGTGTTGGCGATGCCTCGGGGATGTTCCCGATTGACTCGGCGACGGGCGGCTACGACGCGACCATGCTCGCCGCATATGACGCGCTTTCAGCCGGCCGCATTCCAGCGCCGCTTCGCACGTTGCTGCCAGCTGTGCTGCCAGCGGGCACGAACGCGGGTTCGCTCACGACCGCGGGTGCAGCGCTGCTTGACCCGAGCGGTGTCTTGCAGGCTGGAACACCGCTGTGCCCGCCCGAGGGGGATGCCGGCACCGGAATGGTTGCCACGAATGCAATCGCACCGAGAACCGGAAACGTCAGCGCCGGAACGAGTATTTTCGCGATGGTTGTTTTGCAGCATCCGCTCGCCCACGCCCACCACGAAATCGACCTGGTCACAACCCCGGTTGGCGACCCGGTCGCGATGGTGCACTGCAACAATGGCGCGAGTGAGCTTGGTGCCTGGGCAAAACTGTTTGGCCGTTTCGCTGAGGCTCTTGGTGCGGATGCCGCAACCGACGACGTCTATCGCGCGCTCTTGACTGAAGCGCTTGCCGGCGAAGCCGACGCAGGCGGTGTTGTCGCGTACAACTTCCTTGCCGGCGAGCCCGTTGTGGGACTCACCGACGGACGCCCCGTCGTTGCCCGCACGCCAGAGAGCAACTTCTCGCTTGCGAACTTCATGCGCGCTCAGGTTTACGGTGTTTTCGCAACGCTCGCGCTGGGCATGCGCATCTTGCATGACGAGGGCGCCGCACTTGAAACGATGTATGCCCACGGCGGCATATTCCGCACCGCCGGTGTCGCACAACGCTTTCTTGCCGCAGCGCTCGATGCCCCCGTTGCCGTCAATGCTGCCGCGAGCGAGGGTGGCGCCTGGGGTATCGCGGTGCTTGCCGCATATCTCGAGCGTGCCGAAACGCAAAGCCTCGCCGAGTACCTGACGAACGAGGTTTTCGCGGGTGTCGATTTCACGCTCGCCGAACCACAGCCCGACGATGTCACCGGCTTCGCCGCTTTCCTCAACCGTTACGAGACGGCGCTTGCGATTCAGCACGCCGCTATTGCTTCACTCAACTGAACAGAAAGACCGAACAATGTCACGTTCCGCCCTCAACACGACGCTCGAGAATTACACCGTGTGGTTTGTCACCGGCAGCCAGTCACTGTATGGCGATGAGACGCTGCGCCAGGTTGCCGAACAATCACGCGAGGTTGCCGCCCAGCTCGGTTCGCTTCCCGTGAAGGTCGAGTTCAAGCCAGTGCTCACCGACACCGAGTCAATTCGCCGGCTCGCCCTCGAAGCCAACGCCGACGATTCGGTTATCGGTGTTATCGCGTGGATGCACACCTTCAGCCCCGCCAAGATGTGGATCACGGGCCTTGACGCCCTGAAGAAGCCGCTCGCGCACTTGCACACGCAAGCAAACGTCGAGCTGCCATGGGCCGACATCGACTTTGACTTCATGAACCTCAACCAGGCCGCGCACGGCGACCGTGAGTTTGGCTACATTCAAACGCGCCTGGGCATCCCCCGCAAAACCATTGTTGGCCACGTTTCCAACCCGGCCGTGTTGCAGCAGCTTGATCACTGGCAGCGCGCCGCCGCCGGCTGGCAAGCCGTGCGCACGCTCAAGCTCGCCCGCTTCGGCGACAACATGCGCTACGTCGCCGTCACCGAGGGAGACAAAACCGAAGCAGAGCTTCGCTTTGGTGTGCAGGTGAACACATGGGGTGTCAACGAACTCGCCGACGCAGTTGCACAGGCAACGGATGCCGAGATCGACGCCCTCATCGCCGAGTACCTCGAGCTGTACAACGTGGCCGAAGAACTCCGCCCGGGCGGAGCACGGGCACAATCGCTGCGTGACGGTGCGGCGATCGAAATCGGGTTGCGCGCGTTCCTGGAAGCCGGCGGTTTCGGAGCCTTCACGACCTCGTTTGAAGACCTCGGTGCCCTCAAGCAGTTGCCCGGTCTTGCCGTGCAACGCCTCATGGCTGAGGGTTATGGTTTCGGTGCCGAAGGTGACTGGAAGACGGCAATCCTCGTGCGCGTCGCCAACGTCATGGGCTCTGGGCTGCCCGGCGGCGCAAGCCTCATGGAGGACTACACGTACGACCTCGTGCCCGGTGAAGAGAAAATTCTCGGCGCGCACATGCTCGAAGTCTCGCCGTCGCTCACAACCAGCAAACCCAACCTTGAGGTGCACGCGCTCGGCATTGGTGGCAAAGAAGACCCGGTTCGCCTCGTCTTCACCGCCGACCCCGGCCCCGCGATCGTGGTTGCGCTCAGTGACATGCGCGACCGCTTTCGGTTGGTGGCGAACGTCGTCGAAAACATCGAAGCACCCGAGCTGCCGAATCTGCCGGTTGGTCGCGCAGTGTGGAAGCCAGCGCCCGACTTTGCAACATCCGCTGCGTGCTGGCTGACCGCTGGTGCAGCACACCACACCGTCATGTCGACCGCGGTTGGCATTGACGTGTTCCGCGATTTTGCGGAGATCGCTGGCGTAGAATTGCTCACTATCGACGCTCAAACCACACTCCACGAATTCCAACGCGAAGTGCGCTGGAACCAGGCCTACTACCGATTGGCACAGGGGCTTTAGTGCTGCCACGACCAACTTCGGGCGCGCAGTTTGTGTTGCGTTCAGACGAATACGTGGCGGTTGTCGCGAGTGTTGGTGCGGCGCTTGGGTCGCTCACATTCAATGGGCGTGAGTTGGTGCGTGGATCTGGGGCCGACGAGGTGCGCGAAAGCAGTCGTGGTCTCACCCTCGCCCCGTGGCCGAACCGCATTGTCGATGGCAAATACTCGTTCGGCGGCGCCGACTACCAGTTGCCGTTGACTGAACCTGCCCGCAGCCAGGCGCTACACGGACTGTTGCAATGGGCGGAATACTCCCCCATTGAGCAGGGTGACGATTTCGTGACGCTCCAGGCGATTGTCGAACCGCAATCCGGGTACCCGTGGCGGGTGCGTGTTGAAACCACCTACCGTTTGAGCGCAGCTGGGCTCGAACAAACCGTGACTGGTGAGAACCTTTCGGACTCCCCAGCGCCGTGGGGTACCGGCCCGCACCCGTACTTGGTCGCTGGGAGCGGATGCGTCGACGACTGGATTCTTGACCTCCCAGCGGCATCCGTGATCACCGTCACACCCGACCGGCTCTCCCCCGTTGCCCTCGGCGACGTGCCTGCCGAGTTCGATTTCCGCGAGCCACGCACGATTGGCGCAACCTCGATTGATCACGCGTTCACCGATCTGATCCGCGACGGCGAAACCGCAACGGTTCGCGTGACGACCGCTGACGGCAGCGGCGTGCAGATCTTTTCGTCGTGTGACTGGGTGCAGGTGTACACCGACGACGGTGCGGACAAGCACGGCGTGAGCCGTGCGGGTCTTGCCGTCGAGCCGATGACGTGCGCGCCCGACGCGTTCAACCAGGAAAACTACCCGTACGACACGGGGCTCATCATCCTCGCCCCCGGTGCTTCTTCAAGCGCGTCGTGGACGATCGCCGCGATCGCGTAGCTCTCTGACCTCACCGGTCGTTGAGCGGATCCCGCGCCCGCGGGAGAAGTCGAAACGCGTCACCCCGCATCACCCCAGGTCGTACTCGCGCACGAGATATTTGGGTGCGGTCACCCGCCAGGCCTCGATAACGAGTTCCCGCAAATGCTCGCGGTCGATCGGGTCGAGCCTGAAGGCCACTTTCGGGCCTTTCCACGGGGTTGTCGGGCCGAGGAAGATCGCTGGCTGCATCTCTTGCAGTGCTTCGGCATCGATCGTGTCGGCCACCTTCACCTCGACAACGAGTTCGCTACCGACGATGTCCCGCACGTGATCGAATGCGCTCGGCCACGGCAGGCATTCCCAGACGAACGGCTTGCCCCGCACCTCCCACGACGCGATCGCACGATTGCTGTCTTGCGCGCCGGGCAGCTCGGCGACGATCTTGCGGATGTCATCAAGCGTTGCCACAACGCAAGGCTACGGCACGACGCCGGCGCTCAGCTCACGCTGTTGCAGCAATGAGCACTGACAGCTCGTCACGCAGTGCCATGAGTCGCTCGACCGGGAGTCCCAGACGTTCGATCACTGCCGGGGGCACCGCCTCTGCCTTCTCGCGCAACGCTACGCCCGCTGGGGTTGGTTGCAGAGCGAACGTGCGCTCGTCCCCGTCGACGGCAATGCGCTCAATCAATCCCGACTGCTCCAATCGCTTCACGATCGGGGTCAATGTTGCGGGGTCGAGCCTGAGCATGCCGGCCAACTCACCGAACTTCAGCGGAGCACTGCCCCACAGCGCGAGCATGGCAAGGTACTGCGGATGCGTCAGCCCAAGCGGCTCAAGAATCGGGCGGTAAATGCCGATGACGCTACGGCTCGCCACCGCCAGGGCGAAACACACTTGGCGGTCTAACTCAAGCGCATCTTCGGGGAGCTTCTCCATACTCTCACTCTATCTCGTTTGTGCACAAACGAGTCGTGATAGTATTTTGTTTGTGCACAAACAAAAGCGCCCCCCACGTACGCTCTGGCACCCAACCCCATGGGATGGACAGAAAGGCTTCTGGGCAGCCTGGAACCGGTTCTTCTATCAGTTCGAAGGCCCAGCCCGCGTTGGTCGCGCAGCGGATGAGCCGGTGCGTCCGCCAGCGCCAGCACCGCGTTGCCCCCTGTGCAAACAACTCATGGACGGACACGAAATCATCCGCATTCCGGGCAAGTCAACCCGCGTTGTCTGCCCGCACCCGTAAGCCAGCGGTGACGCCGGAGCAGCGAACTCGCTCAAGGAGCAGTTTCCAGGCTATTTTGATAGACTGTTGACGGCAGAAACCGCAGCCAATTTTGTCTTACCCAGCCGGGGCGGTCCGGTGCTTTTCTTGGAGCCGAACCGCTGATGTTTACTTTGTCCCCGCGCGTACGCCTGGTCACTTATGTTTTGACCTTCGAGTTCTTTGCCGTCATTTTTTCGACGATCCTGCTGACGATGCTCAGTTCGACCGATCCACTGGAATCACTTCCGGTTGCGATCGCAGTTTCGCTCATCGCCATCGCCTGGAACTACGTTTTCAACCGCGCTTTTGAACGTTGGGAACAGCGCCGCGGCGGAGAACGGACGCTCCTCCGTCGCACCGCACACGCGGTGCTGTTCGAGTCCGGACTCGTGCTGTTCATCGTGCCGCTGTATGCCCTGTGGTACGGCGTGAGCTTGGGCCAGGCTTTCCTGATGGAGTTGGCCATTCTGGTGTTCTTCTTGATCTACACCTTCTTGTTCACGCTGATTTTCGACACGCTCTTCGCGCGATCGAACACAACTGAAGCTTCTGCCATGCCGGCTCAGACTCAGTCCGAACCCGAGTCCGAGCCCGAAGTGCTCAGCAGCGAACCTGCTCACATCCGCGTCTAAGACGAGCATTTGCTACGGCACACGTCGCTCTGCGCAACCACGTAGTCTCGGGTAATGCCCGTGGTGGCTTGACCCCAGACGCTCGATCTCACTCGAACATGCGAATGGCTTCGAAGTCAGGCGCAGGGTCCGTGCGTGTGCGCCCATACGTGTCTACATCGATCCGATGACCGTCGATCAGGAACTTACCGCGTTCGGTGCCTTCCTTCACGAACCCTGCACGCCTGGCAATCACCCCGGAGGCGGGGTTATTGACCCGATGGCCAAGTTCGAGCCGCTCGAGTCCGCGGGCACCAAGCGCCCAATTCGCGACGGTGGCCGCAGCTCGGCCCATCCATCCGCGACCGCGCGCGGCGTCCGCCATCCAGTACCAGAACCAGCCACTGCGGTTTGCTTCATCAACCGATACGCAGACCAGGCCGACGAGCACGTCATCACCGTCAGCTATGGCCCACGCTTCGTGTGGCGAAGTTGGTGCGATCAAGCGAGCGATGTAGGCCTCGGCTTCTGAAAAGCTCGATACTTCGCCTTGACGCGCCATGTCGATGTTGGAAGCGAATGCGCGCTGCACGGCAGCGGCATCCGTCAGTCGCACGCGGCGCAGCGCTACTCCGAGATCGTGACTCGTCACCTGGCGCGCAACATCGTGCGGCGTTGGTGCAGCGTGAGGTTCAGCCATAGTGTGAGCCTAGCCACGGCATAGCTCAACGACCGACAGAGCGCGCCGCCTTACGCTGCGGGTGCGAAGCGTCGTGGTGGGTGCAAGTCACCGAGTGCGTATCTGAGTGCGAGTCTGCGTTTGAGGGGTATCGGTTCCGGGTGCGGGTGCGAGGGTGGTGGGTGCAGGATGAACTCACCCAGGGTGGGTTCCCCGGGCCGGTTCTTTGCCCTGGTGATGTGCCACTGGTTTTGATGCAATTGCATGTGATGGAACCGGCACAGCAACACACCCCGATCGATATCGGTGGCTCCGTGGTGTTCCCATGGGTCAATGTGGTGTGCTTCACACATTGATGCGGGCCGGTCACACTCCGGCCAGATGCATCCCCCGTCTCGCAACGTGAGGGCTTGGCGTTGTTTTGGGGTGAATGTTCTTTGGTCTCGTCCAACATAGAGTGGGTCACCGCGACGGTCGATCACACAGGGTTTGATACCTGTGTCGCATGCTTTTTGTGCGATGAGCCATCCGGGGAGGGTTCCGAGTCCGTCTTCGAGAACCCCGACCGTGTGCGGGTCAACATTGAACGTGTCACCGGCATTGATTTGTGTGACACGAACCCCGGCTTGCCGCACCCCGAACACGGTTTCCGCTTC
>CAZTUC010000009.1:0-99535 GCA_964616805.1 uncultured Microbacterium sp.
CACGGCGGTAACGCGGGTTCGAATCCCGCTGGGGTCACAAAATGTGAAAGCCCCCACCTGAATGGTGGGGGCTTTCACATTTCGCGTCCCCGCGCGGCATTCAAACATTGGGGCCCCACGCCGAGGCTCAAGGCGTCGCGCCTGCGACGTCTTGAGAAGCGCAGTGGGGACGAATCCCACTGGGTCCGTGACGTTGCACCGCAACGGCACGGTACGCCACCTCGAAACACGCCCCCCTCGGGCAACTCACCCTCACCATTCAGGTGGGGGCTTTCGCATTTCGCGTCCCCGCGCGGCATTCGTTGGTCTCGCGAGAACCCTCCACTTAGTCGGCGATCAGCGACCACAGCCCTTCCGAGCCCGCGGCGCGAGCGGTCTCGATCAGTTGGCGGTCCCAGAAGTCCACCGACCCAAACTCGCCGCGCCACGCTAGGGCTGCGCGGGTGAAGCGATGCAAATCGTGCTCGCGCGCAGTTCCGATCGCGCCGTGCAGCTGGTGGGCGTTGCGCACCACAGTGCTCGCTGCGTGGCCGGCCGTCGACCTGGCAACGGCAATCTTGAAGGCCAGGTCTTCTCCTGCCCACTCGCTGCGAATTGCCGCATCGAGGGCTGCCTCAGTTGCAGCTCGCGCGAGGGCACTCTCGGCCGCCATGTCGGCGATAAGGTTCTGCACCGCTTGGAATCGTGCAAGTGGGCGGCCGAACTGTTTGCGCGTCGAGACGTGGTCCATCGACATTGCTGTTGCACGGTCAAGCGCGGCGCACATCTGAATGGCGCGCACGAGCGCACCCTTGAGTCGGTACCACTCGACCGCCTCAGCATCGATCGGCGTTGCGCTCACCTCAGCCAGTGAAACAACGACGTGGTCTCGCGGCTCACCAACAAGGTTCGTGCCTTCGCTTGCGATCTGCACGTCGCCCACGGGAACATCCGCGATCTGCCACTGCTCCCCCGACTTCCAGAGCGCGACAATGCTCGTGGCGTTGCTCGCCCACGGCACGTTTTCAGCAACACCGGAAGCGTCAAAGACAGCAACCGTTCGCAATTGCGTGTCTGATGCGAGGCCGGCTGCTTCCAGCAGCGCGCCGGCAAGCAGGTCGCTCTCCGCGAACGGAATATGCACGCCAGCGGATGCCGCAGCCGACAGCAATTCGGCTGCCTCAAGCCAGCCTGCCTCGCTGCCGCCCGACTCGGCGGAGCCGGTCAGGCGCGCGAGCCCAAGCTCGTCGAGCTCACGCCAAAGTTCGCGATTGAGTGTCATCCTCGTCGCATCACTTCGTACGGCGTGCTTGTCGAGTACACCCTGCATCATTTCGGCGAGGTCTTCGTCTACACCGGGAATCGTTGTCATCGTAGGCCCAATCCTCGCGCGATCACGCCGCGCAAAATCTCACTTGTTCCGCCGCGCAGCGTGAAGCCGGGGCGCTGGTCAAGGCCGGCATCCACGAGCGTTTGCCATTCAGCCTCAGCGGAAGCTTCATCACCGGTAGCGAGCGCTGCTGCCTCGGCAATGTCGCCTTCCGTCGCGGTACCAAGCACTTTCACAACCGCAGCAGGAACATCCGCGGGTTCATGTCGCTGCAACGCACCGGCGACGGCTGTCGACATTTGGTGTAATCCGGCGATCCGCCCGATGAGTCGACCAACATCTGCCGTGTCGCTTCTGGCCACGAGTTGTTCGAGTACCGGGTAGGTTGACAAGAATCGTTCCGGCCCGCTGCGTTCGAAGCTCAGCTCGCTTGTCACTTGGATCCAGCCGTTGCCAATCGTGCCGAATACTTGCTCGTCAGGCACGAACACGTCAGTGAAGAACACCTCGTTAAAGTGGTGCGAACCTGACATTGAGACGATCGGGCGGATCTCAACACCGGGCAAGTCAAGATCGATGATGAACTGACTGAGCCCATCGTGGCGGTGTTCGGGGTCTACCGGCTCAGTACGCACAAGCGCCACAAACGCGTGTGCCTTGTGCGCGCCCGAGGTCCAGATTTTCTGGCCATTGACGACCCAGCCGCCGTCAGCGCGAGTCGCGGTGGTGCGCACGCTCGCGAGGTCAGAACCGGAGTCGGGCTCACTCATGCCGATCCCGAAGTACACCTCTCCGCGGGCGATACCCGGAAGGTACTTTTGGCGCTGGAATTCGGTGCCGTACTTCATCAGCGATGGCACGATTTGGCGGTCAGCGATCCAGTGGGCCGCGACGGGTGCACCGGCAGCCAGCAACTCTTCCGTGACAGCAAACCGCTCAATGAACGAGCGCTCATGGCCGCCGTAGGCTGCCGGCACGGTCATTCCAAGCCAGCCGCGCTGGGCGAGTGCCTTTGAGAAATCTTCATCCCATGCTGAAAGCCAAGCATCGACACTCGGTTGATAGTGGCCGAGTGCGCGTTGCTCGGCAAGGAATACTCGTACCTCACGGCGCAGCTCGGCGGTCGCGGATGCGTCGCCTGAGGTTGCCGGGACAAGTCTGACTGGGTTGGTCACTGGCTCTCCGCCACCTTTCTGTGCACAACGACATCGAATGCGTCGCGCTCTTGCGGTTTTTCGCTTGGGCTCGTTCAGCTCGGAAGCTGAAGCGACTTTATTTGAAGATACTCTTCGTAGCCGTATGCGCCGAGTTCGCGGCCGAACCCAGATGCTTTGTAGCCACCGAACGGTGCCCGCGGGTTGTAGGCCCCTCCGTTGATGTCGAGCTGGCCGGTACGGACCCGCTTTGCGACACGAATCGCACGCTCGTCGGTTGCCGACCAGACGGCGCCAGCGAGACCGAACTGCGTGCAGTTGGCGATGCGTACGGCATCATCGTCATCATCGAACGGCAAGATGACGAGCACCGCGCCGAAGATTTCTTCTTGCGCCACCTCTGCCATCGGGTCAACGTCGGCGAGGATCGTGGGTGCCAAGTAGTATCCGGGCGAGAGCACCTGTTCCGATCCGCCAACCACGACGCGTGCGCCATCGGCGATGGCGCGGTCAATGAAGCCCCGCACGGTTTCGAACTGCTTCTCGGTGGCCGCCGGGCCGATGCGAGTGGCCGGGTCGGTTGGGTCACCAACCGTCAGTCGTTGCGCAGTTGCCTCGGCGATCTGCAGGGCTTCTTCGTAGCGTTCGCGCGGAACAAGCATCCGTGTCCACGCCATGCATGTTTGCCCGCCATTGAGGAATGCGTTGAGCACACCGACCTTGACTGCAGTGGCGAGATCAGCGTCATCCAAAATGATGTTCGCTGACTTTCCGCCCAGTTCGAGCGCGACCTTGCTGATCGCTTTACCGGCGAGCTCGGCAACACGTGCACCGGCGCCGCTGGAACCTGTAAACGAGACGAAATCGACGTCGGGGTGGCTCGCGATTGCTTCGCCGATGACCCGGCCCGGGCCAGAGACGATGTTGACCGTGCCAGGGGGAAGGTCTGCTTCATCGAGCGCGTCGAAGAATTTGAAGACCGAAAGCGGCGCCTCGCTACTGGGCTTGAGCACAAACGTGCAGCCCGCAGCAATCGCCGGAACGAGCTTCGCAACGATCTGGTACAGCGGATAGTTCCACGGTGTGATCGCGCCAACGACACCGTAGGGCTCGCGCAGAATCACGGAGTTGCCGATACGCTCGACGGTCTCGGGTTCGTTAACGGCCTCAAGGATGCCTTTGGCCACCGAGACGGGGACTTGCGTCTGCACTGTCTCGGCAATGCGTTTCGGTGAGCCCATCTCAGCCGTGATGAGTTCGGCGATCTCCGGAAGATGCTTCTCGAGCGCGGCGATGATGTTGCTGACCCGACGACGACGCTCGTCAAGCGTAATGTCGGGGTCAAAAGCGCGGCGTGCCGCAGCAACGGCCGCGTCAACGTCTGCCGCAGAACCGTTGGGGACATGCCCAATGACCTGTTCGGTCGCTGGGTTTACAACCTCGATGACGCCATTCGGATGGATCGGGTCGACCCATTTACCATCGATATAGAGCTGGTCGCGTACGTACATTTCGCTGGTTACTTTCGTTCTTGGGTGGGTCACATCACGATGCACGAGCGCACATCGCGACGATTGTCGGCGTTGTCGAACGCCTCATTGATCTGCTCGAGCGTGTAAGTCGCTGCACTGAGCTTGTGCAGCGGAATCTTGTCTTGCCACTCTTCAAGAAATGCCAGGGCACGTGAGAGCACGTCTGGCTGATAGAGCGAGATGCCGATCATCGTCTTGTTCGAGAACACGAATCGCGACGGGTCAAATTCGAACGTTCGGCCATAGTTGATGTTGCCAATCTCGACATAGCGACCGTACATCGCGAGGTACTTCAGACCCTCGTCAATTGCGGCCGGAATTCCAACGACCTCGACGACGACATCGGCACCGCGGCCATTCGTCCATCCGCGCACGAGCTTGCCACGAGCACTCACATCACTGACCTCGGTGAGGTTGATGACGTGATCGGCACCGAACTCTTTTGCCAGTTCGAGTCGCTCCGCTACCCCATCGATCGCAATGATGGTGCGTGCGCCACGCGCTTTCGCCACGGCGACAGCGTAGAGCCCGAGCCCGCCGGCACCCTGCACGACAACGGTGTCACCGAAAGTCTGCTCAGCGCGTTCCAGCCCGTACATCACCTGGGAGAGCGCACAGTTTGCACCTGCGGCGAGTTCGTCAGGCACGCTGTCGGGCACCGTGTAGATGACCGCGCCCGCGGGGATCAAGTAGTAGTCGGCGTATCCGCCGACGAAGAAGGGTGCCTGCTCCGCGTTGCCCAGCATTGCCATCGAGAGCTTCTCGCACGCGTTGCGCTTGCCCCGCAAGCACCAGTAGCACTCGTGGCATGAGAAGAAGTACGGAAACACGATGCGCGAACCAATTTCGAGGGCGCGCCCGTTGCTGTCGCTGCTGACACCATCGCCGAGCAGCGCGACTTCACCGACCATTTCGTGCCCGAGTACGGTTGGCAGCTGACCTCCAAGCCCGGCTGTCTTGAAGGTGCCGTGCCAGGCGTGCAGGTCGGACGCACAAATGTTGGTGCGCTTGACCTTGACGAGTACCTGACCGGGTTCGACCCCGTCGAGGGTGGCCTCGGTCAAGACAAAAGGTTGGTCGGGGGCATCGAAGCGCGCAAGGCGGCCAGTTACCATGGTGTTCCTTCCTGCGCTGAGCGCATGTTTGCTGGGGTGCTGTCGTTGCGTGTCTAGAGGTACTCGGCTCGGAGCCGCTTTTTGTCGAACTTGCCAACGCTGGTCTTCGGAATCTCGTCGATGTATTCGAAGCGGTCTGGTACCCAGAACGGCGGGAAGTGTTCTTTCAAATAGGCTCTGAGTTCAGCTTCCGGCAGTTCTTCACTGGCGACGAGGAATGCGACCGGGCGCTCAAGCCAGGTGGGATCGGGGGTTGCGACGACGCATGCCTCGACAATTGCGTCTTTCCCGCACAGTGCGTTCTCCAAGCTCACCGATGAGATCCACTCGCCGCCGCTCTTGATGAGGTCTTTCGTGCGATCAATCAGGGTGAGGTAACCATCGGGTGTCATGATTCCGATGTCGCCAGACTTGTACCAGCCATCGACGAAGCTTTCGGCCGAATCGGCGATGTTGTGATAATCGCGGATAACCCACGGTGAGCGTACGAGGACTTCACCCGGGGTGGTGCCATCCCACGCAACCTCATTGCCGTCGTCGTCAATGAGTTTGATTTCGACGAGCGGAAGCGGTTGGCCCTGGCGGCTAAAGATCTGGAAGCGCTCTTCCTCGTCGACGTCTTGGTTCTCGGTCGTGAGTGCAGCGAACGTCAGTACAGGTGATGCCTCTGTCATCCCCCATGCCTGGGTGATGTGGATGCCTTGGTGCTCGTTCCACCACTTCATCTCGCTGACAGGTGGCGCCTGTCCCCCAAGCCACATCGTGTTCACGGAGGAGATGTCGAACTCACCCGGGTGCGCCTCGAGCGCCTTGCGCATGAGCAAGCCGACAGTGACGGCCGCGACGATCGTTGTGGCCTTTGCGTACTGGGCAACTTCGAGATAGTCCGTGCCGACCGGGTGTTCACCCGGCAACACGATCGTCGCTCCCTGCAGCACACAGGCAAACGGCATACCCCACGAGTTCACGTGGGCAAGTGGAGTCACGAGCATGTAGCGTTCAGACTCTTTGACCGCGATGGTACCTGCAGTACACAAACCGAGTGCGTGCAATACCGTACTGCGGTGGCTGTAGACAACACCCTTCGGGTTCCCGGTTGTTCCTGATGAGTAACACATCGACGCTGCGGTGTTCTCTTCAAGGTCGGGGTAGTCATAGTTATCGGATGCCCCAGCCATGAGCTCGTCGTACGAGTACAGCGGCACGGGCAGTCCCGAGTCAGCAGGGAGATCCGCATCCAGCAGCACAACCGCCCGAACAGATGCAAGCTGGTCGTTGAGCCGCTGAAGCACCGGCAATTGCGCTTCCGAAACGAGCAGGATGCTGTCGTCAGCATCCGCAATGATGAAGGCGATCTGCTCGTCAGAGAGTCGGGTGTTGATGGTGTGCAACACAGCACCCATGCACGGTACGCCGAAATACGCCACCAGGTGCTCACCAGTGTTGCCGGCAAGCGTGCCAACGCGGTCCCCCGGCTTCACCCCGAGATCAGTCAGCACATTCGAGAGTTTCCGTGCACGACGGCCGAGTTCTGCGAATGAGAACGATGCAAAACCCCGGCTGCTGCGCTCGATGACTTCTTTGTTCCCATAGAGCCGCTCGGCACGCCACAAGAGTGTCTTAATCTGCAGCGGAACGTCCATCATGAGGCTCTGCACGATCTCCTCCTTGAAGTCGCTGAGGTACGGTACCCACTGTTTTGTCTGCCAACAAACGAATGCCGTTGTAATGAATCACTCTCAGTGTAAACAGCGTTTATTAGGAACCCTTTATATGAGGACTCTTCACGAGAGCAATGAACAAAAATTGTATTGCTTGACTACTCACTATAGACTACCTCTAGTCTAAATAGACCAGCTCCATTCTAAATCTTCCGGGACACAACGTCGGTGGCTCCGGGTCGAAAGGAAAAACTGTGACGAAGATGTCCATAAACGAAGAACTTGTTCGTGCCTTGCCGAACGCTGACGCAGGAGTGCTGCTCGCAATCCTTGTTCAGTTGACTGGAGACACCGAGTTGCTTGATCGCCTCGGACCGCAGATTGAATTTGTCCCGAACATCACTGAGCAACGCGGGCAAGCCGAACCCGAAGTGCATGCAGAGATTGTTTCTCGACTTTTGGCGCACCTCACAGCAAACCCGATTGCCCCGAATGCTCGAGGAGAAGAGGCAATCGCAGCCTCAGCTTGGCGCCCAGAAACTGCAAAGCGGATTCTTGAGATTGGTCTTGGTGGTCCAGTCGATGACGAACACATCGGAATCCTGCTCGAGCAGGGTGGTTTCCAGCTACCGCAGCCAACCATTGAACGTGCGAAGAGCATTCCCGCCGGCACAAAGGTTGCGATTATCGGATCTGGCCTCGCCGGAATCAACGCGGCGCTCTCGGCTCAACGGGCAGGGATTGATTTCGAAATTTTTGAGCGGAATAGCGATATCGGCGGCACGTGGCTCACTCATACGTACCCTGGCGTTGGCGTTGATACTCCTTCGCAGTTTTACTCCATCTCGACGCATCTCAAATCCGACTGGAAGAACTACTTCCCCAAGGGCGGCGAGTACTTCGAATACCTCAAAGGTGTCGTCGACGACAACGGCATCCGCGAGCACATCAACTTTGAAGCTGAAGTTCAAGCACTGACTTGGGACGACGAAGAATCGCTGTGGCGGATCGCGTACCGCAAGAACAACGAGACGTTTGAATCCACCGCAAACTACGTTATTCCAGCGGCCGGGCCATTGAACCGCGAGCGGTACCCGGATTGGAAGGGTCGCGAAACTTTCAATGGACTCAGCATTCACTCTTCAAACTGGAGTGATGACATCGATCTCAAGGGGAAACGCGTCGCTGTCATCGGTACGGGCTGCACTGCGGTGCAGATTGTGGACGCAATTGCGCCGGAGGTCGAACGTTTAGCGATCATCCAACGCCAACCGCACTGGGTGACCCCCGCGAGCAGCGATGACGTTCCCGAACTCGACCAGGTTCTCCTGCGGGAATTGCCGTTGTACACGCAGTGGCGTCGCGCGAAGGTGTTCTGGGGAAATGGTGACAACCTATACCCCGTTGTCATCGTTGATCCGGAGTGGCACGCGAATCACCTGTCGATCTCGCAACCGAACGACTTCTTGCTGCAAGTGTGCCTCGATTACATCGATCGTTCTTTTGGCGCAGGCAGCGAGCTTGCAAAGAAGATGACACCGGACTTTGCGCCGTTTGGGAAGCGGATTATTCGCGACCCGGGCAACTACTACGGCTCGCTGAAGCTGCCACATGTCACCGTAGACAATGAACAGCCCATTGAGGTTGTCCCCGAGGGCATCGTGCAAAGCAACGGTGAATTGCTTGCGCTCGACGTGATCATTTACTCCACCGGGTACTACCTCGACTACCTTTCATACCTTGACATCACAGGGCGTGACGGAATCAAGCTTTCGGATGTCTGGAGTGAGTCGCCGCGCTGCTACACCGGCGGTCAAGTACCAGGGTTTCCCAACCTCTTCATCACTTCTGGCCCCAACCAAAGCTCTGCTCACGGCGGCAGCAACAACTTTGCGTTTGAAGTCGGAATCCACTACTTCATTGAGACTGCACAACTCGTTGCGAACAAGGGCGCTTCAAGTGTTGAGGTTCTCACTGAGCCGTTCGAGGCACACAACGCGAAAATCGATGCCGACATGGAGAAAACCATTTGGCGCAACTCGGATGGCGCCCACACCTACTACCGAAACGACAGTGGGCGTGTCGTTGTGGCGTGCCCGTGGCGGCTCGTAGATGTATGGAAAGACACTCGGAAACCCATTGAGGAACACCTCGTTTTCGCAAGTAAAAGCGCTACTCAGAAGGAGTTAGAAAATGCCAATGCATGAAGGCGTCAAGCTGATCGTTGAAGGAATGCGATCAGCCCTCGGTGGACAACCACTGACAAGCATGAAGCTCGAAGATATGCGAGCAATGACGGATTACTCCGCAGTTGCCTCGACCGTGAGCGTCCACGACATTACCGACACGGAGATTCCGTCGGAGCACGGTGGAATTCCGGTGCGGATCTACCGGCCAGATGACCGAACCGATCGCCCGGTGCTGCTGTGGTTCCACGGTGGCGGGTATGTGCTCGGCACGCTCGCGATGGGTGATGACATTTGTCGCCGCCTGAGCACCAATGCGGGCGTCGTTGTGGTGAATGTCGATTATCGGCTTGCCCCAGAACATCCGTTCCCGGCCGGGCTGGAAGACTGCGCTACTGCTCTTGAATGGGTACAGTCAGGAACCCCCCAGACGCACGGTTTCGACGGATCACGCGTTGCCGTTGCCGGGGACAGCGCCGGGGGCAACCTGGCGATCGCAACCAGCTTGCGGGCACGTGACCTGGGCCGCACCGCGCCGACCTGCCAAATCAGCGTTTGTGGCCCAGGCGGCTTCCAGGTCAGCAACCCGGAGTATGGCGACCTGCCATTCTTGGTTTCTGAAGACGTACTTTGGTATGAGAACGCATATTTTGCTCAGCCCGAGGACGCAAACCTCCCTTACGCGGTTCCCAACACCGCCGCCGCGGTCGAAAACCTGCCGCCTCTGCTCATGATCACGGCAGAGTGTGATGCGACGCGTGACTCTGCGGAAGCATTCGCCACTCGAATCGCTGATGCCGGGAACGACGTCGCCATCAACCGGTACGACGGGATGTTCCACGGTTTTTTTGGAATGCCAGACATGTTCGAAGAGGCCGCGCAAGCACACACGGCTGTCGAAGAGTTCGTGCAGCGTCACCTGGCTCCGCAACCGCTGTAGTCCAGCCGCCGCTGAACGACAATCAAGAAAACCCCCGCTGAGGCGGGGGTTTTCTTGATTGTTAGTGGGGCGCGTGGTATTCGGCCTCGCCGCGCTTCCAGTAGCCCTTGACAACCGCGTTTTCGGCGTCAACACCGAAGCGAGCCAGCAGCGCACGACCGGGCTTTACGATAGATTGTTCGGCAGCAATAAAGCAGAAGGGCGCCGAACCGGGAACATCCGCTTCGGTGAGTGCCTCGAGGTGCTCAATCAGCTTCGATCCTGAGGGGGCGTCACCGCGGTGCAACCATGTGACCGCAACCGGCGCATCGATTTGCACTTCGTCGTCGCTGGATGAGACCTCGATCACGATGCGTGCGGGAGCATCACCGATGAGAGTTGCAAAGCGTCGAATTGCCGGAATCGCGGTCTCGTCGCCCACCAAGAACCACGAACCAGGTGCGCCATCGATGACCATCGATCCCCGCGGGCCACCAACACCAATGGCCGCACCAATCGGGGCGTTCGCCGCCCAGACACCAGCAATACCCGCGTCGCCGTGCACAACGAATTCGACGTCGAGCCAGTCCTCTCCCCAGGCAAGGGGCGTGTATTCGCGACTGGGCGCTTCGCGAAGTTCTTCAATCGTCTCGACCGGCTGGTCGGGGAAAAATAGCCGCATATGGTCGTCGGCACCGGGCGAGTTGAAGCCGGCCAGATCAGCGCCCTGCAGGCGCACACGCACGTAGTTCGGTGCGAGTTCGGTGCGCTCGACCAGCTGCACCCAGCGGAACTTCAGCTCGAGACCCTGACGGTCGAGTTTGAATGGAAAGTTGCTTTCGGTCACAAAGTAAGGGTAGCCTACTTTGTAGCCAAAGAAGGCTTGCCTTACCTAAGTGGTTCAGGTGGCGGCGCTTCATTGGCGCGTCGATCTGGGCCGCCTATTCCCCCCCTATTGAGGAGACGCACCACATGTCTACGCCCAAATCGAAGTTCATCGCTGCGCTTGCCGCTGGCACTGCCGGGTTGCTGGTTCTCGCCGGCTGCGGCGCAAGCAGCGCTGAAGCACCAGCCACCGAGACTCCCTCGACCGAAGCGGTAGCGCCCGAAGAGAGCTACTACCCGATCACTGTCACCGACATGGCCGGTAACGAGGTAACGATTGAGAGCGCCGACAGCGTTGACATCACCGACAACCGTTTCTTCCAACTCGCCGCTGACTGGGATCTGCCCATCACCGTTGCCCCACTTGACCTGTTCAGCCCGAACAACCCGCTGAAAGATTCGAGCACGATTCTCAACGTCGGAACGCACGGTGAGCCCGACTTCAAGCAGTTCATCGCCGCCGACCCTGACTTGATCGTCAACGGCTACCGGTTCGGTGGCGACACCGCTCAGGGCGTGATCGATGCTGCACCCGACGCCGCGTTCGTCGACACCACAACCCCAGAGGGCATGCCTGCCGAAGAATACGTCATCCAGAGCGTCACGCTCATGGGCGAAATCTTCAATAAGAGTGATGAAGCAGCAGCACTCATCGAAGAGTTTGAAGCGGCAATCGCGTCGGCAAAGACCGCCTACAACTCCGACTCGACCGTGCTTGGTCTTGTGACGACGGGTAAAGACATCAACTTCTCAAACCCGACGGATGGTCGCGGCGCGAGCATCTTCTTCAGCCTGCTCGGCCTGACCCCGGCGCTCGACACTTCAGGT
Organism: uncultured Microbacterium sp.; assembly: GCA_964616805.1. GTDB lineage: Bacteria > Actinomycetota > Actinomycetes > Actinomycetales > Microbacteriaceae > Microbacterium. Next base: position 11,590 of record CAZTUC010000009.1, read on the forward strand.
TCGAGCGACCACACCGGTGACGATGTGTCGCTTGAAGCACTCGCCGAGTCCAACGCCGACATCTTGCTGGTGCTCGACCGTGCCGCAGCCGTTTCCAGCGGCGAAGGTGACAGCCAGCCTGCACTCGAGCTGATCAAGGGTTCGCAGGTTCTCGGCAGCCTGCCGGCCGTACAGAACGACGCAATCTACGTCATGCCAGCCGATTACTACCTCACAGAAGATGTCTTCGCGTACATCGCGGTACTCAACGGCCTCACCGAGGTCTTCGCCGCACAACAGTGACCGAAGTCAACTCCAGCTCAGCGCGTCAACGTGTAACCAACGTTGACGCGCTGAGCGCTTCGCCGCGCAATACCCAAACGCGCACGAAGTGGCAGCGTTCCTGGCCGTTGATTGTTGCGATCATCGCAACAATCCTGCTGATCACACTGTCGCTGTTCGTCGGTGTTGCTGACATCACCGACCCTGAAGGACGAAAGTTCCTCTTCCTGACCCGGATCCCCCGCACAACGTCGCTTGTGCTCGCTGGCGCAAGCATGGCTATGGCCGGGCTTGTCATGCAGCTGATGACACAAAACCGGTTCGTCGAGCCATCAACCGTCGGCACGACTGAGTGGGCCGGCTTGGGGTTGCTGACGTGTTTCATCCTCTTTCCGGGCACCGGTGTGTTCACCAAAATGATCGTGGCGATCGTTTTTGCCTTCGTCGGCACAATGATCTTTTTCGCATTCTTGCGCCGAGTAACACTCAAGTCGTCACTCATCGTCCCCATCGTGGGCATCATGTTTGGTGCTGTGACGGGCGCAGTCTCTACATTCTTGGCCCTGCACTTCAACCTCCTGCAGGTTGTGGGCGGATGGTTCATGGGAAGCTTCACCTCAATTGAGCAGGGCCGCTACGAACCGCTCTGGTTCGTGCTCATTGCCGCGATCATCGTCGTGATCGTCGCCGACCGATTCACCGTCGCCGGGCTCGGAAAAGACGTGGCAACAAACGTCGGGCTCAACTACGAACGCATCGTCTTACTCGGTGTGGGACTCGTCTCATTCGTCACAGGCGTCGTCACCGTCATCGTCGGCTCACTCCCATTCTTGGGCCTCATCGTGCCGAATCTTGTGTCAATGATTCGCGGCGATGACCTGCGCTCAAACATCCCCTGGGTCTTTCTGACCGGCATTTGGGTGGTCACCGTTTGTGACCTGATCGGACGCACCATCATCATGCCGTTCGAAGTGCCAATTTCACTCGTGCTCGGCGTCGTTGGCACTGTCGTTTTCATCGCGCTCTTGCTGCGCACCCGGAGCGCAAATGCTCGCTAACACCAAAACCACGCGCTCATTCGGCGCCTATGCCAGCCCCGCACACCGTCGCCGTTATTTGCTCAGCCTCGGCTTGCTCATCGTGGCCGCGCTGACGATAACCGTTTTGCTCATCACCTGGGACAACGAATTCGAACTGTTCAGCTCGAAGTGGTGGCGGGTCTTCGACCTGCAAATCAGCGCGATCATCGTGATGGCCGTCGTGACGTTCAGTCAAGCCTTTGCAACAGTGTCTTTTCAAACCGCGACCAACAACCGCATCATCACGCCATCGATCATGGGGTTTGAATCACTCTATGTGCTGATCCAAACGTCGATTATCTTCTTCTTTGGCATGAATGGGATAACCGGGATTTCGCCGCTTGGCCGGTTCATCTTGCAGAGTGCGCTCATGGTCGTCTTTGCGATCCTGCTGTACTCGTGGCTCCTTTCCGGACGCTTCGGAAACCTGCACGTGATGCTGCTGGTCGGCATCATCCTCGGAGCCGGCATGGGCTCTCTCTCAACGTTCATGCAGCAAATGCTCGACCCCAACGAGTTCGATGTACTCGCGGCACGACTGTTTGGCACAATTTCCAACGCCAACACCAACTTCTTATGGGTTGTCATTCCCGTGGCAGCCCTCGCTGGCGGCACGTTGTGGGTGCTGTCACAGCGCCTCAATGTGCTCTCGCTCGGCAGCGACATCAGTGCAAACCTGGGTCTCAACCACAAACGTCAAGTCATGCTCGTGCTGACTCTGGTGGCTGTACTCATGGCAATGAGCACCTCGCTCGTCGGCCCGATGATGTTTCTTGGCTTCTTGTCAGCAACGCTCGCGTACACAATTTGCGACACCTACGATCACCGTCGCATCTTGCCGGTCGCGTGGCTGCTTGGCTACGTGATTCTCGCGACGGCGTACTTCTTGCTGCGCCACGTTTTTACCCTCGTCAGCGCTGTGACCATCGTTGTTGAACTCATCGGTGGCCTGGCGTTCTTGATTGTTATTCTGCGAAAGGGGCGACTGTGATTCACCTCGATAGTGTCGTCAAGCAATACTCCGAAGAAACGACGATCGGCCCAATCTCGATCGACCTGCCCTCGGGCGGCATTATTGCGCTCGTCGGCCCCAATGGCGCCGGCAAGTCAACGGTGCTGACGATGATGGGGCGACTGATTGCATCCGATTCGGGCACGATTGAGATCGGTGGGCTCGACGTGCAAAAGACCCGATCGAAACAGGTTGCCAAGCGAATTTCGATTCTGCGGCAAGAGAATCACTTTGTCACTCGACTGACGGTTCGCCAACTCGTCAGTTTTGGTCGCTACCCGTACAGTGGTGGCCGCTTGACGCAAGAAGACGAAGACAAGATCTCTGAAGCCATCGACTTCTTGAACCTGACCGAGCTTGAGCAGCGCTTCATCGACCAACTCTCGGGCGGGCAGCGCCAACGCGCATACGTTGCGATGGTGCTTGCGCAAGATACCGAGTACCTGTTGCTTGATGAGCCGCTGAACAACCTCGACGCCGAGCATTCGGTGCAGATGATGAAGCAGTTGCGCCGCGCAGCCGACGAGCTTGGTCGCACGATTGTTATCGTGCTGCACGACATCAACTTCGCGGCCTCATACAGTGACTACATTGTCGCGATGGAACAGGGCCAAATTGTGGTGCACGGCACACCAGACGAAATCATCACCGACGAAGTGCTCACACGGGTGTTCCACACACCGGTCACCGTCATCGATGGCCCGAATGGGCGTTTCGCCGCGTATTACCGTTGAGTTATGCAGATCACCAAGTTTGAGCACGCAGCCCTCCGCATCGATCACGCGGACCAAACGCTGTTCGTTGACCCGGGCTCGTTCACACGACCCGTGGCGCAGTGCGGCGACCTCAGTCGTGTCGTCGCGGTTGTTTTGACACACGAGCATCCGGATCACTGGACGCCCGCGCAACTGCAAGCGGTAACGGATGCCTCCCCCAGCGCAGTCTTCTTCGGCCCGCCCGGCGTTGCCGCCGCGTGCGACACCGTACCGATCACGGTTGTGCACCCCGGCGATACGGTCAGCGTCGGAGACTTCACGCTGACATTCTTCGGCGGTGTACATGCCGTTATCCACGAGTCGATTCCGCTCATTGATAACGTCGGTGTGCTCGTCAACGAAACCCTGTACTACCCCGGCGACTCGTACGCCATACCCGAAGCGATCACGGTCGAGGTGCTCGCCGCCCCGGCGGGTGCCCCATGGCTCAAGATCGGCGAAGCGATCGACTTTGTGCTCGCTGTCGCGCCACGGAAAGCCTTCGGCACGCACGACAAGACACTTTCAAGCGACATCGGGTTGCCGATGCACCGACAGCGGTTGCAGTGGGCAACCGAGCAGGGTGGCGGTGAGTTTTTCGCTCTCAATCCGGGTGACACGCTGAGCGTTTGAGCACAACGCTAGCGCTGATTGAAGGTGAAGTCGGCGGCAAGTTCTTGGTGTTTCCAGAACGTCGCAAACCGACCACCAAGCCGCAGGAGCTCATCGACCGTGCCGTCTTCGACGATCGCTCCGTTCTCTAAGAACAGCACGCGATCAGCCTCGCGAATGCTTGACAGACGGTGCGCGACGATAACGCGCGTCCGCACGATCGGGTCGTTCACGAGTGCTGCAGCCACCGCCCGCTCGTTGTCGTTGTCGAGGGCGCTGGTGGCTTCGTCAACAAGCAGCACGGGCGCGGGCTTCGCGAGGGCCCGAGCGATTGAGACGCGTTGACGCTCACCACCGGAAAGCTTCGAACCACGCTCTCCAACGCTCTGCGCCAGGTCGAGCGAAGGCGTCACGCGAGCGAGGGCCGCGGCAGCGGCGATATCCGCTTCTTGTTCGAGCGCGATGTTCTCGGCAACCGTACCGTCGAATAAGAACGGGTGCTGAAAAACGACCGTGACCAAGTCGCGGCGCGCCCCGGCGGTGAGCGTTTGCAGATCGTTGTCGTCGACGGTGATCTGACCGCTCGTTGGGGTTTCGAGCCCTGCGAGGAGTGCAAGGACTGTTGATTTGCCCGAACCGCTTGGTCCGACAATCGCCGTGGTGCTGCCGGGAGCGAAATCGATCGAGAGGTTTTCGAACACGCGCTCACCACTGTCGTACGCAAAGCCAACGTTCTCAAGCCGCAGTCGTGGTGCCGTCGTGACCGTGACCGCCGTGTCGCCGACGGGCTGTTTTGGTGCGGCGAGCACGGCTTTGAGACGACTCAACGCACCGGTGGCAGATTCGGATGCTGCCGCAACCCGGGAAAGATCACTGATCGCATCAACGAAACGCACGCCGGCAACGAGTAGGCCGATGGCAAGTGCGGCCGTGATCGCACCCGAGGTGAACTGCCACGCGATGACCACCATGATTGCCAGCAGCGTCGTTTGAATTGCCAGGCTAAACAGCACCTGGCCGGGAACCTGCAACCCAATCAACCGGCGCAGACTGCCGTCTTGGCGGCTGAGCGCAGCCGAGACTCGACTCTGTTCGGTCGCGGCGCGACGACTCGACCGTAGCGCGGGCTGTGAACGAGCGAACTCGCTGAGGCTGTCCGCGAGTTCAGCGTTGGCGTGTGCAAACTGAGCATCGGCGCGCCGAGTGAACTTCGAAGTCGCCCAAAACGCCAGCCACACCACCGGGATCGCGATCAGTGCCGTGACCCCGAGCGGCACCGAAACGAACAGCAGGCCAATGGCGATCATCGGTGGCAACACGAACGCGGTGATCACCGGGGTGACCATGTGTGACAAGAAGCTCACCAGGTCAAAGCCTGCTGTGCCGATAACCTGCTTCGTTGTTGCGGTGTTTTCGCTCGTCAACCATTGCGTACGGACTTCGGCGATGTGGTCAGCCAACCGGTGTTGCGCACTGTGCAGGGTTGCAAATGCGGCATCGTTCGAGAGTCGTTTGGCAATGCCGTCGACGGCCCAGCTGAGCACGGTTGCTGCTGCAAGCACGGCGAGCCAGATGAGGGATTTCGACGGTTGTGCGCCAAAAAGCTCGGAAATGAGCGGTACGAGCGAGATGATCGCAACAGCATTGAGGATGCATCCGATCACGACAAGCGCGAGGTAGCTACGTGCTTTGCCGCGGAGTTCAGTGGGGATGATTTGCCAGAGTGCGCGGATCATGCTGCTACCTGCCCGTCACGAAGCGTGATGGTCTGGTCTGCGTCGGCGATCGTGTGCAACCGGTGTGCGATGACCAGAACGGTTTTGTCTTTCGTGAGTGCTCGTAACGCCTGTTGCACTTCGTATTCACTTTCGGGATCGGCGAAAGCGGTTGCTTCGTCGAGAATCAGCACCGGGGTGTCTGAGAGGATTGCGCGTGCGATCGCGATGCGTTGCATCTCACCACCGCTCAGCGACGAGTCCGGGGTGATCTCGGTTGCGTAACCGTGCGGCAGCCGGGTGATGCGATCGTGTATTTGCGCGGCTTTTGCAGCACGCTCGATGTCGATTGCGGTTGCGTGTGGCTTTGCCAGGGCGATGTTTTCGGCGATCGTTGCGTGCACGATTTGTGGGTCTTGGAACACAAAGCCGACTCGGCGATACAGTTCGTCGGCACTGAGTGTGCGCACGTCTTCGCCGTCAATCAAGACGGCACCATCGGTGACATCAAAGAATCGTGCTGCAAGGTTCGCGAGTGTTGATTTTCCCGCCCCGCTTGGCCCGATGATTGCAGTGAGCGTTCCGGGCGCACAATCAAAGCTCACATGTTGAAGCACCGGCTGACCGGGACGATACGCGAAGCTGACGTCTTTGAAGCTGAGGCCTGGTTGTCCTGTGGTGCCAGCGGATGCCGTCGCGGTGAGTTCTGTCGAATCGAGCGCGGTCTGCAATCGGCGTGCGGCGGCGCGCCCGTCGCGCAAGCCCGAGAGCCCATAACCGATACCAACCAATTGCGCCCCGAAGCCCGCCCCCAAGAACAGGAACGGCAAAATGTCGACCGCGGGCATCTTGCCGGCGACAACCAGAGGCGCACCAACGGCGCAGATCACCAGGAGGGCGGTAATCGGGCGGGTTGCGACGTCCATAAACGTCTTCTTCCCGCTGAATGGGCGTTGCCAACGCTCGAGGAAGTCCGTGAACTCGCTCACGCGACGGCGGAACTGCGAACCGGCTCCCCCACCAAAGACCCGCACGACCGGTTGCCCCTCGAGATAGGCGGATGCTTCACCGATCATCTTTTCGTTCCAGGCCAAAGCGCGCGAGGCCTTGTCACCGGATTGAATGACCATCAGATACATCGCACCGATGTATACCAAGATCGGAATGAACAAGGCCAAGGCGACCCGCCAGTCAACGGTGAAGAGGTAAACCAGCACCGCAAGCGGGGCAACTGTCGCGGCGACCGCGTCCGAAGCCGCGTGCGTGATCAGGTAGTGCAACGCTTGCGTGTCGTCGCGCACGAGTTGGGTGACACCGGCGCTCCCACGATTGTTGAACCAACCCAACGGTACGCGCGTGAGTTTTTCGAGCAGTTGTTGACGCAACGCAGTTTCAAATTTCGCGTCAACCACGTGCAACCAAATCATCAGGCCAATCGCCAAGAGCGCACCGACGAGCATGAAGCCCGCTGCCCACAACCCAAGGCTCACGAGCCGGTCGCTGCCAGCGCCCTGCAACATTGCGCGAGCGAACTCCGTCAGCACGATGAATGGGGCCAGTTGCACAAGCGTGATGAGCGCTTGAATAATGCCGGCCAACCAGAAGGTGGACTTCAACGGTTTCAGCAAACGCGCACCACCGGCTGCGCGCCACCCGGTGGCGGCATCCGATTCCGTCGCCGCTACCGGCTGTGCTGCCTCAAGTGTTGCGCGTGCTGCCGCTTCAGCTTGTGCCTCATTCGCTTTGTCTTCTTTCGTGCGATTCTTGCCCATCGCTCGGCCATGAATCCAATACGCCTGCGCGGTGATTTCGCTCTTGGGGAAGCCAAACTCTTTCAAACGCTCCCGCAAGAATTTCATCGATGCCGATTCGGGGGCAATCCATGCGCGCCAGTTCGTCCAATCGCGAGGTTCGAGCGCCGCGGCGAGGCTACCCGGGTTTTCTCGCTCAACCCAGTGCAGGTTGAGTCGCTCACGCTGGATCGTGAACAGCTCACGATCGGCCTCATGGTGTTGCTCGAGGTAGACCTCGATCGGCATCCCCACCGGGAGCGCTTCGACAATTTCGCGAATCGCAGGAAGTGACGCTGAATCCCCGACGAGCAGGTAACCGTCGGGAAGCTCGTCGCCGTCTGGCACCTGGAATGTGCTGCCGAGCACGGTTGTGTCAATCGTGTCGCCCGGTTTTGCAATCGTTGCCCACACAGAGGCGGGGCCAGCTGGCTCGTGCAAGACCATGTCGATTGAGAAGGTGTCGTCGGTGACATCCGGCTCAATGATTGTGTATGCGCGCTGATGCTCTTCGTTGCCACCTTCGGGATCGCGAAACCAAAAGCGTAGCCACGATGTGGCATCCGCTGGCGCATCGATAAAGATGCCCGTTGCCTGCATGCGAATTCGCACGACGTGTTCGGCCACGAGATGGCGGTCGATCACGGTGGCGGTGTATTCGGGGGTTCCAGCTTGACGCATAAGCGCGCCAGAGAACCCACGTTTGGGTGCTTGAGTCACACAGGTAAGGCTAGCCTAAGACTGACCCGGCGAGCGCGGTCTTGTGCCACGATAGAGCCGTGAACGCAAAGTACTCCGGCAGTTCGAGCAAACGAGACGATCGCGGCAGCTATCTCGCGAAACGCTTCTTGCCCCCGGTGATTCTCGTTGCTCTCATCTATGCGATCCGTCTCGCACTTGTCGTTTGGCCCGATCTTCTGAAGAACCTCGGTATCGAAGCATTGCTCACCGAAGGCTTCCTCGGGCTCGTGGCCGCTCCCCTGCTGCACACCGATCTGCTGCACCTCGTGATCAACACGATCCCGATTTTGCTCCTCGGCTGGTTCACATCAATCGAATGCGGTGGCGGTTGGCGGTTCTGGTTTGTTGTCGCCATCATCTTGGTCGGTGCAGGCGCCGGGGCGTCAATCTCAAACCAGGTATTCGAGCACAGCGCGGGAAGCGTCGCTCAAGGAGCATCCGCGCTTGCCCTCGGTTTTGGCGCCTACGTTGCCGCTCGCATGTTCGTGGGTTGGAACACGCAAAGCCGCATCCTCTACGGCATCATCGCGCTCGCGGTCATGGGGGTATACATCATTGTTATCAGGACCGGTCTCATTCCGCCTGACACGGGCGTGACAACCGAATCGTACGTTTCGGCGCTCATTGCCGGGTTTGCCGCCGCGGTTATCGCGTCGAACAAGTACATGACCGAAGGCGTCATCAAAACTGGCCAGCTGCCCAATAAGCTGAAGTAGATGATTCTTACCGTCACGCCGAATCCAGCAATCGATCTGACCTGGCACGTGCCGCACCTTGAAGTCGGTGAAGCGCATCGGGTGCAAACCGCACTTGCCCGAGCTGGCGGCAAAGGACTCAATGTCGCCCGTGTCCTCGACAGTGTTGGCGTCCCAGTCGGGGCACTCACGACTGCTGGTGGCGCCTCGGGGCAAGAGCTGGCCCGTGAACTCAATCGCGCAGGAATCGCAGCAACGCTCATTCCGATCGCAGGCGAGACCCGCCGCTCGGCGGCAATCGTCGATGCTGCTACCGGCGATGCGACCGTCCTCAATGAGCACGGTGCGGGACTCACCGAGTCAGAAGCCCACGAGTTTATTGCGCGTGCAAAACAGCTTGGCCGCGAGGCGAATGCGGTTGCGATTTCGGGCAGCCTTCCGCCGGGGCTGGCCCATGAACTCATCGGCGAGCTCGTCGCCGATCTGATTTCATTTCAGGTTCCTGTGGTTGTGGATGTCGTCGGCGAGGCCCTTCTGAGTGCGGCGCGCGCCCACGCAACCGTGGTCAAGCCCAACCGTGCCGAACTTGTCGAAACAACGGGTATCAACGACCCAATCGCCGGGGCACGGATGTTGCAAGAACTCGGTGCACAGATTGTTGTCGTTTCGCTCGGCGAAGAGGGCCTTCTTGTGGTCGCACCTGACGGCTCCGGCGTGAAGGCACGACTGCCACAGCCGCTCCACGGTAACCCGACGGGTGCGGGCGACGCTGCCGTTGCCTCAATTGTTGACTCCCTCGGCGCCCCATCGATAACCCTCGAACGCCTCGCCCGACGGGCAGTGGCATGGTCGGCATCAGCGGTTCTGATGCCCGCCGCTGGCGAGTTGCACGAAAGCTGGCCCACGTTGGCCGAGCAGGTCGTCGTCGAGGCGATCTAGCCGAACGTCACCCGCACGCCGCAGGCGGCATCTCGTGTTTCACTTCTGAAGCTCGGATTGGCTTTCGCGAGCAGCAGTTTCGGGGTCTTGGTCCAGTCGACGGGTGTTTGCGGGCGTTGCGCCTCCGCTCTGGTTCGTTGTTGACGGCACACCCACCCGCTTTTGTCCACAGCGGCCGGCCGGACAAAAGTTCTCACAACGGCGCATCCGCGCAAGTGAGAAAGATGTTACGAGAGCCGCAGGGCAAAGTAACGCGAGCGAAACACGCCGAGTTTAGCTTCGAACTACCCCACCCCGCCCCTCTCGAAGGAGACCCCCAATGACATACGTCAAACCCGCTGACCTCGTCAGCGATGTCGTAGAAGCCGGCGCCGCCAAGACGCTTCTGCCAACGCGCGACATCATCGTGCGTTCGATCATGGGAGGCGCGCTGCTGACCATAGCAGCAGCGTTCGCTGTGACCGTTTCGGTGCAAACCGGCATGCCCCTGCTGGGCGCAATTCTCTTCCCCGTCGGCTTCATCATGCTCTACCTCCTCGGCTACGACTTGCTGACGGGCGTCTTCGTGCTCGGCCCGCTCGCGTGGCTTGCCAAACGCCCCGGCGTCACACTCAAGGGCATCGCCCGCAACTGGGGCCTCGTGTTCGTCGGCAACTTCATCGGTGCGTTCACGGTCGCGGTCTTGATGGCGATCGTGGTGACCTTCGGCTTCGCGACCCCACCGAACGAGGTTGGTCAAGCGCTCGCGCACATCGGTGAAGGCCGCACGGTGGGCTATGCCGAGCACGGCGCATCCGGTATGTTGACACTCTTTATTCGCGGTGTGCTGTGCAACTGGATGGTTTCGACGGGCGTCGTCCTCGCCATGATCTCGAAGAGTGTGCCGGGCAAGATCCTGGCGATGTGGTTGCCCATCATGCTCTTCTTCTACATGGGCTTCGAGCACTCGATCGTCAACATGTTCCTCTTCCCCTCGGGTCTGCTGCTGGGTGGCGACTTCACGATCGGTGACTACCTCATCTGGAACGAGATCCCGACCGTGCTCGGCAACCTCGTTGGCGGTCTCGTCTTCACTGCGATCCCGCTCTATCTCACCTATGCCCGCAACCTGCCGGGTGTTTCGAGCAAGAGGTCAGACGCCGCGGCCCGCAAACAGGCCGTCGCCGCACGCTAACTGCTTCTGCCTCGCCCGAACTCCGGAACCGCGGCCACTTCGCCGCAGCAGTTCCGGAGTTCGGGCGACCAACCAACCAGCCGAACCCATCACCAGGGAGTCAACATGCGCCGCCAGGAAACCTCGCAGAAACATCGCTCGAACGCTACCGAAACCCCGCGCCCGTACCGTGAGGACATGCCCCACACACAAAACAGCACGCAACGCGTTGTTGTTGTCGGTGCGGGCATGGTTGCGCATCGCTTCGTCGAGAGCCTCCTCAGCCGCGCGGATGACGCCCTCACGATCACGCTCATCGGTGAAGAAAACCGCCGACCATATGACCGCGTTGCCCTGACATCATTCTTCAGCGGCGCGACATCGGATGACCTGACCCTGAGCTCATCACCGCTGGAAGACCCGCGCGTGCGACTCGTCTTGGGCGATGCCGTCGCAAAGATCGACCGCAAGGCACATCGCGTAACAACGCGCAGCGGGCTCAGCGTCAGCTACGACACGCTTGTGCTTGCGACGGGCTCGTACGCGGCGACCCTCGCGCTCGAAGGGTTCAGCCTGCCGGGGTGCTTTGTGTACCGCACGCTCGACGATGTTGAACGACTGCGCGAGTATGTTGCGCAGCGCACCGAGCACCTCGGGCGCCCCCTGACGGGCACCGTCATCGGCGGCGGACTCCTCGGTCTTGAGGCGGCGGGAGCTCTGCAGGGTCTCGACGTCGAGTGCACCGTCGTGCAGGCGACCGAGTGGCTCATGCCTGCGCAGCTCGATGGCGCCGGCGGCGACGTGCTCAAGCGGCTCATCGAATCGCGCGGCATCGGTGTCAAAACGAACAGCATTACTGCCCGCATCGCACCCGATGTCTCAGGCAAGGTTGCGGGGCTCGAGTTCAAAGACGGCACCTTCGAAAACACAGATGTCGTCGTCTTCACGGTCGGTGTGCTGCCGCGCGACGAGCTCGCCCGCAATGCGGGCCTCGACGTGACTGAGCGCGGTGGCGTTATCATCGACGCCGGCTGCCAAACGAGTGACCCGCAGATTCTGGCGATCGGTGAGGTTGCGGCGTTCGAGGGCCGGTGTATCGGCCTCGTCGCCCCCGGCTACACGATGGCCGAGATCGCGGCAGCGCGCGTACTCGACCCCCACTCGAGTGATGCGCGCTTCCCCGGCTACGACCTCTCGACCAAGCTCAAACTCTCCGGCGTCGATGTCGCGAGCTTCGGCGATGCTTTTGCGCAGACGCCGGGTGCGCTCGATGTCGTCTACGCCGATCCGGTCGCGGGCGTCTACAAGAAGCTCGTCATGTCTGATGACGCCAAGACGCTCCTGGGCGGCATTCTCGTGGGTGACGCTTCCGCTTATGGCTCCCTGCGCCCCATGCTCGGCCGCCCACTGGGCGCCGACCCCGCCGCCTACCTCGCCCCCGCGAACGCTGGTGAAGCGCCCACGGGCGAGTTGCCCGACGACGCTCTCGTGTGTTCGTGCAACAGCGTCACGGCCGGCACCATCCGCAGCGCCGTGCACGAGGAAGGTTGCACGGATGTCGCTGCTGTCAAAGCTTGCACGAACGCGGGCACGGCCTGTGGCTCGTGCGTGCTCATGGTCAAAAAGATCGTCACGACCGAGCTCGAGAGCCTCGGCGCCACAGTCAGTAACGCACTGTGCGAGCACTTCGACCTCTCGCGCAAGCAGCTGTTCGATGCGATTCGCGTCTCGGGGCTGACAACCTTCAGCAGCATCATCGAACGCTTCGGCACGGGACGCGGATGCGATATCTGCAAGCCTGTGCTCGCGAGCATCCTCTCGACCCTCGTGCACAAGCACGTGCTCGAAGGCGAAAATGCGACGCTGCAAGATACGAACGACCATGTCATGGCGAACCTGCAGAAAGACGGCAGCTACTCGGTTGTGCCGCGCATTCCCGGCGGCGAAATCACGCCCGATGGGCTGCTCGTGATCGGCCGGGTAGCGAAAGACTTCGGGCTCTACACCAAGATCACGGGTGGGCAGCGCATCGATATGTTCGGTGCTCGCCTCGAACAACTGCCCGCCATTTGGCAGCGGCTCGTTGACGCGGGGTTCGAATCGGGCCACGCCTACGGCAAATCGCTGCGAACCGTTAAATCGTGCGTCGGCTCTACGTGGTGTCGCTACGGGGTGCAGGACTCCGTGGGCATGGCCGTGCATCTCGAACTGCGCTACCGTGGCTTGCGGTCGCCGCACAAGCTGAAGTTCGGTGTTTCCGGCTGCGCTCGCGAGTGTGCCGAGGCCCGCGGCAAAGACGTGGGCGTCATCGCGACCGAGACCGGCTGGAACCTCTACGTCGGCGGAAACGGCGGCTTCACCCCGCGCCACGCCGTGTTGCTCGCCGAGAGCCTGAGCGATGAAGCTTTGCTCACGGCAATCGACCGCTTCTTGATGTACTACATCTTCACGGCCGACCGCCTGCAACGCACAGCACCGTGGTTCGAAGAGCTCGAGGGCGGTATTGACGGGCTGCGCGATGTGATCTTCAACGACAGTCTCGGCATCTGCGCAGACCTCGACGCTGCCATGGCCTCGCACATCGACACCTACGAAGACGAGTGGAAGGCCACCCTCAACGACCCCGCTAAGCTGCAACGCTTCGTCTCGTTCGTCAACGCCCCGACGACCGCCGACCCCTCCCTCGCTTACACAAGCGAGCGCGGGCAGGCACGACCTGCGACGAGCGAAGAACGCGAGGGTGGCGCCGTCCGCATCGCCGGCACGATTTTGGAGGTACGCGCATGACAATCCTCGAGAGCAGCACGGATGCCGCAAGCCAACGGCTGAGCGCAGGTTGGGTCGAGCTCTGCGGGCTCGATGATCTGGAGGTCGAACGCGGCCGGGCGGCCCTCGTCGGCGAGACGCAGGTTGCACTGTTCCTGCTGCCAAGCGGTGAGGTGCATGCCGTCTCGAACCTCGACCCCTACAGCGGTGCACACGTCATCTCGCGCGGCATCGTCGGAACACGCCAGGGCACCCCGACCGTCGCCTCCCCCATGTACAAACAGGTGTTCGAGCTGCCGACGGGCATCTGCGTCGATACACAGGGCAAACCGCCCGGGCGGCTCAACACCTGGCCCGTCAGCGTCGCCAGTGGCCGTGTCTTTCTCAAATGGTGGAGGCAAACATGACCGTCATGATCGGCATTTCGCTCACGGGACGCCAGGTCGTGCTCGTTGGCGCGGGCAGTGTCTCAGCCCGGCGCGCACAACGCTTTCTTGACGAGGGCGCACACGTCACGATCGTTGCACCGGAGGCGGGCGAAGCCATCCGCGCCCTCGTTCAGGAGCGCCGCGTGCACTACAAGGCTCGCCGCGTCTTTGAATCGGATGTCGCGGGCGCCTGGCTCGTCCACACAGCGACGGGCGACCCCGCGATTGATGCCCAGGTGGCCCGTTGGTGCGAGCAGCGGCACATCTTCTGTGTCAATGCATCCGATGGTGCGCACAGCGCGGCGCGATTGACGGCTGAAACGCGTTCGGGCGATCTCATCGCGGGCTTCGTTTCAGACGTTGGGGTTGACCCGCGCCGCACGATGCGCGTGCGCGATGCGGTTGCCGATTTGTTTCGCAGCGGGTCGCTGCCGGTGCGCCGGAACCGCACGGGCTCGCGTCTAGGACGCGTCGATCTCGTTGGCGGTGGCCCCGGGGCTGCCGACCTCATGACCGTGCGCGGACGCAGACTCCTTGCCGAGGCCGATGTTATCGTGACCGACCGTCTGGGCCCCATCGAGGTGCTGGGCGAGCTCGACCCCGAGGCCTTGATCATCGATGTCGGCAAGGTGCCCGGCAATCACTCCGTGCCGCAAGAGCGCATCAACGAGATCATCGTGGAGCATGCGCTCGCGGGCAAGCGCGTTGTACGACTCAAGGGCGGCGACCCCTTCGTGTTCGGGCGCGGCGGCGAAGAGGTACAGGCGTGCCTCGCGGCAGGAGTTCCCGTTGATGTCGTTCCGGGGCTCACAAGCGTCGTTTCTGTGCCGCAAGCGGCAGGCATTCCGGTCACGCACCGCGGAGTTTCCAGCGGTTTTCACGTTGTCAACGGGCAGGGCGAGATCTCGACCGCGACAACCACAGCGATCTGCGACCCCAACCTCACAACGGTTGTACTCATGGGCGTCGCGGCGCTGCCCCGGATCGTCTCCGCCGCGCTCGCGGCGGGCGCGAACCCACACACGCCCGTCGCAATTGTCGAGCGCGGCCACACGGTAAACCAGCGCACAACCCACACGACGCTGGGGAGTGTAACGGCGGATGCGCACAGCGCAGGCGTGAGCAATCCCGCGGTTATCGTCATCGGTGAGGTCGCACGGGCAGGGCTGCTCGATCCGCTCCTGGCTGGGATCGAGCAGGAGCAGTTGTGACCCAGGGCGCTGCACGCACGCTCTCGTCGGCACTCCTCGGCTGCACCATCGTGGTCGCAGTTGATCGGCGCTCGACTGAGCTTGCGGCCGCGCTTGAGCGGCACGGCGCATCCGTTCGCCGTGCGCCAGCACTCACGATCGTGCCGCACATCGATGATGATGCGCTGATCCGCGCGACCGAGCAGCTCATCGCGGCGGCGCCCGACATCGTTGTCGCGACGACGGGCGTGGGGTTTCGCGGGTGGATGGAAGCGGCCGAAGAGGCAGGGCTGCTTGACGGGTTGACCGCGGCGCTCGGGAACGCCCGCATCATCGCGCGCGGCCCCAAGGCACGAGGCGCAATTCAGCCGGCCGGGTTCTCGGCCGATTGGGTTGCTGAATCCGAAACCTCCGCTGAACTCGGTGACTACCTCGAGAACGCTGGCGTTGCCGGACAGCGAATTGCCGTGCAGCACCACGGCTCGGGTGCCGACGGCCTCGACGAGCGCTTCGAGCGCGCGGGAGCCGAGGTCGTGAGCCTCACGGTGTACCGCTGGGGGCCGCCACCCGATATCGAGGCACTCGAGCGAACCGTTGCGGCGACTGCTGATGGCGAAGTCGAT
This sequence comes from uncultured Microbacterium sp., assembly GCA_964616805.1. Taxonomy (GTDB): domain Bacteria; phylum Actinomycetota; class Actinomycetes; order Actinomycetales; family Microbacteriaceae; genus Microbacterium. Next base: position 27,349 of record CAZTUC010000009.1, read on the forward strand.
GCTGTGCTCTTCACCTCTGCGCCGGGCGCTGCTGAATGGCTCGCGGCTGCCTCCCGCGCCGGGGCGCTCGGTGCTGTGCTCAATCGCGCCGATCGCGGGGAGGTCGTGCTCGCCGCGGTCGGCCCCGTCACTGCGGGGCCACTGATCGAGGCGGGCTTCACGCCACTTGTGCCGGAGCGGGGCCGACTCGGCTCACTCGTTCGCGGGGTCGTCAACTACTTCGGGAACGGGTGCGCACCAGCCCTCCAAACGACACTCGGGCGCCTCGAACTGCGCAGCACTGGAGCGATCCTCGATGGAACATTCCACCCGCTCTCACGAACGAGCCTGGCGCTGCTGCGTGAGTTGTTTCATACGCACGGGGGTATCGTGACGCGCGATCGCCTGCGCGACCGACTCGCCAGACCCGGCGAGGGTGCGCACGCGGTTGATGTCGCGATCGCACGGCTGCGAGAAGCAACCGATCCCGGGCTGGTCCAGACAGTCGTGAAGCGAGGCTACCGCCTCAACCTGGCCCTCAGTTCGCACGAACACTGAAAGTGAAGACCATGACAACACTCATCACCTGCTCTCACGGCACCCATTCAGCTGAAGGGCGCGCGGCTATCACGGCACTCACGAACCAGGTGCGTGCGCTCCTGCCCGGCGTGCGTATCGAATCGGCGTTCGTTGACGTCGAACAGCCTGAGATCGCCGAGGTTGTCGCCAGATGCGTGGTTGATGACGACGTCGTTGTCGTGCCACTTCTGTTGTCAACCGGCTACCACACAGAGCACGACATCGCCCGCGCTATCAGCGCTTACCCCGGTCGTGCTGTTGCAACTCGTGCGCTCGGCCCCCACGAGCTGCTGGTAGACGTGATTGTTTCACGGCTCATCGATCAAGAATTCGAGCGTGGTGGTCCCATTGTGCTCGCTGCTGCCGGCTCGAGTGACGCAGCAGCAGCGACCGACGTTTCAGCGATGGCTGCCATGCTCAGCGAACGCCTTGCATCCCCTGTGCACATCGGATATGCCGCCGGAGCCGGGCCACGAATCGACGAAGCGGTCGCAGCAGCCCGCGCCGCGAGCACGCCTGGGCGGGCCGTGACGGTCGCCAGTTACGTTCTTGCGCCCGGGTACTTCGCGAACGTCATCGCGAAGGCTGGCGGTGACCGGGTCACCGCACCCTTGGCACCCGACATTCGCGTGGCACAGATCGTCGCCGACCGTTACGCGAGTGCACGGCTGCCGCAGGTCTCGGGCGTGCCGCAGAAGTCCTAGTGTTGCGGTTGGGAAGGTCGTTTCGGGTTCGTTTTCGCGGGGAAACTCCCGCCGAAACTAGTTGAAGAAGATCTGCAGGCCGATGCAGCTCGAACCGAGCACGGCGAGCAAGACGAACATACCAACTGATGCCCACACAGCTCGCGGCGACTCTTCTTCTTCGGCCGCGTGCGTTTGGTTCTCAATTACGTCACTCATGCGAGCCCCATCATCTTGCGGACATCAATAATGATCGCGAGCACCAACACGACTGCAACGGCGCCCATGAAAGCTGTGTACATCCAACGCTTGCGGTGGTGCGAGCGCCAGAATCGACGCACGCTGATCACACCGTTCACGAGTGCGAAAAGGCACAGGGCGATGCTAATGGGAGCCGCAACCCAACCGGAAAGCGCCGTGATCGGGATCAGAATCGGCACGGCCAAGTAGGTAATGAGGCAACGGATGCCCGTGACAACGAGCGATGTGCGGAAGGCCTTGTGTGCCGAAGCTGCCGTTGCTTTCGGCGTGTTGTCACCGATGAACAGCAACTTGCGCATGAAACGGTCAGCGGCCGTGTATTCAACGACCTCGTCTTCGTCTTCGATCTCGAGATCACGTTCAACTGCAGCATCCAAAGACATGCCAAACCGCCTTTCTGCTTCCAGCGTAACTGGGAACCGTATGTTTTTGCTTTGGAAGAGCGCAGAATGTGCGCAAAAACACCACAGAGCCTCCGAAGCGAGCGCCCCATCAGTCATCAAGTTGACAATTGTCAACTAAAGCCGTACGGTTGTACGGTTATGCCACTCACACAAAGACAAAAGAACTGGGCCCTCGCAGGCCTTTTTTTGAGCATGTTCGTCTCGATGATTTCCATGAATGTCGTCGGCACATCAATGCCCGTCATCATGGGCGACCTCGGCGGCACCCAAGCTGACTTCACATGGGTCGTCATGGCCACCGCCTTAGCATCCGCTATTGCGACCCCCATTTGGGGCAAACTCGCTGACCTGACGAGCAAGAAAGTGCTCATCCAAGTCGCTCTCGTGCTGTTTATTATCGGTTCTGTGTTGGCTGGTCTGGCGCACGATCCGCAGTGGCTGATTGCCTGCCGCACGATTCAAGGCATCGGCGTCGGTGGTCTCATGGCACTCAATCAAATCGTGTTGGCCGAGGTGGTCAGCCCCCGCGAACGCGGCAAATACATGGGCATCATGGGCGCCATCATGGCTGTCGCGACCGTTGGCGGCCCGCTGCTTGGCGGCCTCTTGACCGACACGGTCGGCTGGCAATGGAACTTCTACGTTGCGGTACCGTTCGCAGTTGCGGCGATCTTCATGCTGCAGTTCACGCTGCACTTGCCAACCAACCACAAAAAGGTGACGATCGATTACGCCGGCGCAGTGCTGATTTCAGCGGGCTTCTCGCTGCTTTTCGTGTGGCTCTCGCTCGGCAATTGGCAGGCAGACATGTGGATGGCAATCGTCGGCGCACTCTTGCTGATCGCGGCATTCTTCGTCGAAAAGAACGCCGCTGAGCCACTCATTCCACTGGACCTGTTCAAGAACCGCACGTACACCCTTGCGATCATCGCCTCGATCGCGGTAGGCGTTGTGTTGTTTGCAACCGCCGTGTACCTCGGCCAATACATGCAGCTGGCCCGGGGTCGTTCGGTGATCGAGTCGAGCCTGCTGACGTTACCGATGATGGTCGGCATGCTTGGCGCCTCAACGGTCGTGGGTGGGCTGATCACCAAATACGGCAAGTGGAAGGCATTCATGGTGGTCGGCTCGGTGCTACTCGCCGTGGGATTGGCACTTCTCGGGTTCTTGCGTTACGACTCTTCATACTGGTACGTCGGGGTCGCCATGCTCGTGCTCGGCTTGGGCATGGGAATGACAATGCAGAACCTGGTGCTTGTGGTACAAAACACCGTCAAACCGACCGAGATGGGTGTTGCCACCTCGGGGGTGAGCTTCTGGCGTACGCTCTCGGGCAGCGCTGGGATGGCGGTCATGGGCACACTTCTCGCGAACCGCATTCGCACCTACATGACCGACGGCATCAAAGACCTCGCGGCAACCAACCCAGATTTGCTTGCCGACCCGAACACCGCAGCGCAGCTTAAAGAGCTCTCCTCAGGTACGATTCCGAAGATCTCCGAGCTTTCCGAGCCATTGCGCGTACTTGTCGAATCCGCCTACGGACACGGCATCGGCGATGTATTCCTCGCGGTCACTCCCCTGGCACTCATGGCGATTGTCGCAATTGCGTTCTTGCCCAACATTCCGCTCAGCAACAAGACCAACGCTGAGCGTATGGCCGAGCAACAACAGCGCCTCGAACGGGGCGAAGAAGACACCATCTCGCTGCTCGGGGCCACAACCGGTTCCATTCCCGTGCAGAAGCCGGTATCGGATGACTGAGCAAGCAAACCTCGCAGTCTCCGGCATCATTGCTGAGCTGGGGCAAATCCTGGTGTTTTCGCGCACAAGTTGGCAACGGTTTGCCGCCGAGGTTGAGCCGCAACTGACGTCGGGAGATGTCATGCTGCTGAGCACCATCTCGCGCAGCCAACCGATCGCCGCCCGGGAGCTGACGGCACTCATGCGCATTGATAAGGCAGCAGCCAGTCGGTCACTGCGTAAACTGCGTGAGCTTGATTTAGTTGCGGCCAAGGCATCCGATGCTGACCAGCGGGTGCAGCTCTTGACAACAACGGCGCACGCCGACAAGCAACTGGGTGAGATCCGTTCACGGTGGGCGCAGGCCTACCGTGAACGTTTCACCGATTGGGATGCAGATTCGCTTGCGGCATTGCGCGATGGGCTGCACCGGTTCAACGAGAGCGCCGTAGCTGAATAAGTCACCGCGAGTCCCCCGGGTTTAGACGAGTGAACAGGGCCCAACCGTCAGACGCTGGTTACCTGACGACGATGGTGAACTCGTATGTCTCACCGTTCGGGGAGGTTACGGAAGCTGTCGTGGTGCCCTCCCCGACTGCGGCAAAACCAGGATTGAATTCTGCGGCGCCTCGGTGGCCACCTGGGATGAACTCAGCGACGTTGGGGTCTGCAACTTCGCCGATCCAGCCTTCGGTGTCGTCCACGTTGATAACGAGCGACTGCTTGTCGTTAATCTCGAAGGTTTGGCCTTCAAGTTCCGTCTGCGCAGCAATCACCGGCGGAAGAGCCTCCTGTGCGCTGTCTTTCGCGACGCTTGAGCAAGCGGACATGCTGAGCGCGAGAGCGATTGCAGTCAGGCCGACGGCGATCTTGGAAAGCGTTGATTTCGACATAAATCCAGCTTATGTAATGCCGCTTGTGGGTCGGGTGTCAGAGCTGTTCGGAAAGCTCGAGCCAGCGTTCTTCGAGCACACTCAGCTCGGTTTCTTGAGCGGTGATCTTTTCCATTTCGAACGCCAGGCCCACATAGTCGCTCTGGTCGTGAGCGGCGAGTGCGTCGCGGGCTTTTCCGATTTGTTCGCCCAGTTTCGCCATGCGGCGGTCGATTGCGGCGAGCTCTTTTTCGGCCGCGCGCTTGTCTGCGCCGGAGAGGGTTGAGGCTGGGAGGGAATTGCCCGCCGGGTCGCTAGCGCGACTCGGCTCGGCGTTTCGGCTCGGCTTCGCCTCGCTCAACGACCGGCTGGTTGCGTGACGCAGTTTCAGGTACTCGTCGACGCCACCGGGAAGATGGCGCAGGTTACCGTCGAGCACGGCATACTGCTGGTCGGTCACGCGTTCAAGAAAGTAGCGGTCGTGGCTGACGACGATGAGGGTGCCGGGCCAGGAATCCAAGAGGTCTTCGAGGGCCGCGAGCATATCGGTGTCAAGATCGTTCGTGGGCTCGTCGAGAATGAGCACGTTGGGCTGGTCAAGCAAAATGAGCAGCAGCTGCAGACGACGCTGTTGGCCGCCGGAGAGGTCTTTGACCGGTGTGCTCAATTGCGCAGATTGGAACCCGAGGCGCTCCAACAACTGGCCGGGCGTCAGCTCGGTCGCTTTCGACCCGGAACCAAACTGATAGCTCGTGCGCAAACCATTAACAACCGTGCGCACGGGATCTTCGAGATGCTCTTCGAGCTCATCGAGGCGCTGGGTGAGGGTTGCAACCTTCACGGTTTTGCCGCGCTTGACGCGGCCACCTGTCGGTTGCACCGTGCCGGCCACGAGACCCAAAAGGGTTGACTTTCCGGCACCGTTGACGCCGAGAATACCGGTACGCTCACCCGGCGCAATGCGCCACGTAACATCCGAGAGCACTTCGTTGTCATCGTAAGAAACGGATGTCTCAATCAGGTCGACGACGTCTTTGCCAAGTCGGGAAACCGCGAGCGACTGCAACTGGGTTGCGTTTCGAATCTCGGGTTCATCGGCAATCAGCGCGTTGGCAGCATCAATACGGAACTTCGGCTTGCTTGTGCGAGCCGGGGCGCCACGGCGCAACCAGGCCAGCTCTTTGCGGGCCAGGTTTTTGCGACGCTGTTCGATCGTCGCGGCCTGCCGGTCGCGTTCAACGCGTTGCAAAATGTAGGCTGCGTACCCGCCTTCGAACGGTTCGACAATACGATCGTGCACCTCCCACGTTTTTGTGCACACTTCGTCAAGAAACCACCGGTCGTGTGTGACCACGAGCAGCGCGCCTTGGCCTGCTGGCCAACGTGTCTTGAGGTGTTCAGCAAGCCACGTGATCGCTTCGACATCGAGATGGTTGGTGGGCTCATCGAGCGCGATGATGTCCCAGTCCCCCGCAAGCAAGTGTGCAAGTGCAACACGGCGTCGTTGCCCACCGCTGAGATCAACAACCGGCCCATTCCAGTCGATATCGCCCAGCAGCCCAGCAATGACCTCGCGCACTTTCGGATCGCCCGCCCATTCGTGCTCCGCGCGATCACCGACGACCGCTTCAGCGACGGTTTGGGTGTCATCGAGCGTATCGGCCTGGTCAAGCGTGCCAATACTGGTGCCGGAGCGAACCGTCACGCGCCCGGCATCCGATTCGCGCTTGCCGGCGATCATCGCAAGCAGTGATGATTTACCGTCGCCGTTGCGGCCGAGGATGCCGATGCGGTCGCCCTCTTCAATGCCGAGGGTTACCGCGTCGAAAACGACCTTGGTGGGATATTCGAGGTGAAGCGCTTCGGCTCCGAGCAAGTGTGCCATGACTGTTCTAGGGTAGTCGGTGGGGTTGATGATTCACCGGAGGTGCCCGTGGACGAAGCAGTCGTACCCGTGCCCGCGGCAAGCCTACTGATTATTCGCGACGATCCCTTTGAGGTTCTCGTGGTGCAGCGCAATTCGCGCGGCACGTTTCCGGGCGCGACAGTGTTCCCCGGCGGTGTCGTCGAACCAAGCGATAGTGCTCAGACGTGGGATGGACTGACCACTGGTGGAGCAGACCTCTCTGCCGCAGACCGCGCCCTTCGCATCGCGGGAGTTCGTGAAACATGGGAAGAAGCGGGCCTGCTGTTGGCGGGAACCGCCGGTTCTGGTGTGTCGCCCGCGCAGTCGTCGTCGCCATCGTTCGCAGAAATGGTCACGTCACGTTCAGGACGCTTACACCTCGGCGAGGTTCACCCGTTTTCCAACTGGATCACACCACCGATGCTGCCCCGCCGGTGGGACACCCACTTCTACCTCGTTGTCGCCCCACGCGACGAGCAAGAAGCACGATCGGATGGTGCCGAAACCGTCGCGCTCAACTGGATGGAGCCCGGGCGCCTGGTCGAAGACGCTGAGAGTGGGCGGCATCCGCTGATGTTTCCGACGCTCTCAAACCTGCGACGACTCGCGGAATCTGGCAATACCGCGTCGGCGATTGCCGCAGCCGCGCAAGCCCCCTATGTGCCGATCACAACAGACGTTGTGCGCGACGGCGCTGGTGTGCACTTGCGCATCCCGGAAGGGGCCGGGTTTCGTGTCACGGTGCACGAAGAGGTTGTCGAACTCGACATCTTCGGACGGCAGGCACCGCGACCCTGACTCGTTCAGCGGCTAGCGAGGTGCTGACGACGGAAAGCATGCTGCAACCGCTGCCGCGACCGTCGGATGTGAAAACCAAAAACCGTCGTCGAGCAGTTTCGCCGGTTTCGCATCGGCGTCAGCGGGCCAGAGTCTAGCGGCAGCATCCGCACCAAGCACAGTTTTCAACGCAACTGCGGGCACGGGCGCCCGGCGGCGCCGGAGACAACCACACGCTGTTCGCTCATGATTCGAGGTTATTCGCCGGTGTGCCCGCGCGGGTTCTTGAGGTCTTCATCGGAACCGATCTGCACAACATCCTGATCGGGGATGCCGTCACGGTTCATGTCGCGTGAGCGTGGGTGGGCTGCATCCCAGCGCAACATGAACGCACCAAGCACCGCAGCAATTACCGACCCCATCAAGACCGCGATCTTTGCGCCACTGATATGCCCAGCATCACTGAATGAAAGCTCAGCGATCAGCAGCGAGACGGTGAACCCGATGCCACACAGCAACCCAATCGGTAGGAGGTCTCGCACACCAACCGCGTCGGGCAAACGCAAGGGGGTGAACCGCGTGATGAGGCTCGCAATCCCGAGCACGCCAATCACTTTTCCAAACACGAGACCGAGCACAATGGCCAAAACAACCGGTTGTACAACCACCTCGGCGAAATCGTCGACGATTGTGACACCGGCAGAGAAAAACGCGAAGATCGGCAGCACGATCGCAGACGAAAGTGGGTGCATTTTGCGCTCGTAGAACACCGTTCGCGACATCCGCTCACCCCAGACTTTTCGCGCAGGAACACTCAGCCCCAGCAAGACACCGGCGATAGTGGCGTGAATTCCCGAAGCATGCATGAAACCCCACGCGCACACTGCGATCGGCACGAGCACGTACCAGCGCGGTGCGCGTGCTCGCGCGGTGTAGGCAAACAGTGCGACAAAGGCGAGCGAGATGCCGAGCATGCCGAAGTGCAACGAAGCCGTGTAAAACACTGCGATCACGATGATTGCGAGTAAGTCGTCAACGACCGCGAGCGTCAGCAAGAAGGTACGCAGAGCGCGCGGCAAGCCGCGCCCGAAAATGGCGAGGACCGCGAGGGCAAACGCGATGTCGGTCGCGGTGGGAATTGCCCAGCCCTGCAGTTCGTCGCGAGTACCAATCGTCAAGATGACGGCTGTGAACAGCAGCGCGGGCACGAGCATGCCACTGATAGCCGCAATCACCGGAACAGCAGCCTCACGCGGATTCCGCAAGCTGCCAAGCACCATTTCGTGTTTGAGTTCGACCCCCACAACGAAGAAGAAGATCGCTAGTAGCCCGTCCGATGCCCAGTGTGCGAGCGACAGGTTCAAGTGCAATGCCTCGGGGCCAATGTGAAACGCGCTCAGTGCGTGATAGCTGTCGCGCATGGGTGAGTTTGCCCACAGCAATGCGATGGCAGCCCCGACAATCAGCAACATTCCGCTGGTGATTTCGGTGGTCACCCACTGGGTCGTGCGCACCCGGCGGCGCGCACGTCGGATCTTGCTGTTGCTTGTCTCTGGCGTTATCTTGCCCACCGACACTCCTCAAATCGAACCATGGGCTGGATACGCCGACGGCATTGTCGACCAGACTTCCCGACACGCCTGTTCGTAGCCTAGCGGGTTTTACGGGCGTGCCGCCCGGCTTTCTTGCTACCGTGAAGCATGGTTTCGGATGCCGCGAAAACCACCCTGCGCGTGGTGGCTGCGATCATTGTGCACGACGGTCGGGTGCTGGCGTGCCGCCGCAACGCGTCAAAGGACGCTGGCGGCCAGTGGGAGTTTCCAGGCGGAAAGATTGAACTCGGCGAGCTTGCGGTCGATGCGCTTGGGCGGGAGATTCTCGAAGAGCTGGGTGTCGCCATTCGAGTTGGTGCTTTGCTGAGCATCGACACGACCGTGGTGAGCACGCGGAACATTGAATTGCACTGCTACTGGGCCTCGCTCGTTGACGAGGCTCCAGCCGCGAGCACTGATCATGACGAGTTTCTGTGGTTGCTGCCGACCGCGCTTGCCGCACTTGATTGGGCCGAGCCCGACCTCCCGGCGGTCAAAATCATCACCGCGGGCGGGCTTCCTGCCTCGGCTGAGTTCGAAAGCGCCGCAGCAAGCGCCGCGCTATTGGACTCTTAAACCGGCCTGTCAGAGGTGCATGTCAGGATGGGGACATGACAGACAGTTTGCCGATACTCGTGGGCGCCGCGCTCGGGATTGCCCTGGTCTGGGCGGTCGTGCGTCCACTGTGGCACGCCTTCAAAACGGCCGATCCTGAACTGCCCGAACATCAGCGCGGGCTGCAGTCCAGCGACCTCGAAGACGACTGGATCGAAGACTATTACCAAGACCCGAACGCGCCCTACATGAATCCTGGTGCGTTTGGTGGTGAGCGCCGAGAGAGCTAAGCGGTTGTGGCACCCGTACGAAAACGCGGATGTGTCCAGACGAAGGCAGCGACCAGCAGCATGATACTCGCGCCGATGATCAACGGCAACGGCGGCCAGACTCCGTAAAGTGTCGTCCCCGCGGTGGGTGCAATAACGAAGGTGAGCCCGTTGGTCGCACCGATCAGCCCTGCCATACTCCCCTGCTCGTCACGCTTCATCTGCAACGTTGCCCCCGACGTGTATCCCGGAATCGCAATACCCAGACCAAGACCTGTCAAACCAATCGCCAAGATCATCAACCACAGTGGCAGATCGAAGACAAACAGCAAAAAGCCCGAGAAAGCAACGATCGTGCCCACCCGTAAGAGCCTTGCCGGGCGCCATCCGCTTCTGGGCACAATAACCGCCTGCGCCAAAACGAGTCCGACACCAGCTGCCATCAGCGCGGCTCCGGTCACCAACCCGGTGGCTTTCGCATCGAAACCGAAGCGGTCTTGCACAACAAAGCCGGTGATCATATTGATGAACCCCAAAGCCGTGAACATGCCGAAACCTGCGAGCAAGAACGGCCATACGCGCTTGTCGAACGGGCTCACTTTCTTGGGCGCCTTGATCAGCTCGCTCGCAGTCTCTTTGCGTAAGCCCAGCGCCAGCATCACAAAGCCGCCCGCGAGCAGCACCGGCACGACAATCAGCGGCGTGATGAGCCCAAATGCGGCAAGTGAACCACCAACAAGTGCGCCGGCGAGCATTGAGATTCCCTGCACCGCCCCAACACCAGCCATGCCTCGAACACGCTGCTGCGGGTCGGGCGTCACATCAGCAATGAACGCCATCGCGGTTGGCGGAACCGCCGCCATTGCCGATCCGAACGCAATGCCGCGCAGCGCAACGAATCCGATGAACGTCGCGGATGCTGTGACAACCCCAGCCATCGCACCCCACGCAAGCCACGCGAACGCCGCCATCGTCAGCGTTGCGACCGCAAACGCACCAACAAGCACGGGTTTGCGACCGAGCGATTGTGAGCGACGACCCCAGAACTGGCTCGTGAGCACGAGCATGAGGGCGGCGGCGCTAATCGTCGCGCCAACCTGCCACTCTTTCAAACCGACCTCTCGCGAAAGCGGTGCGATGATCGGGTTGAGCGTGTTTTGGGCAAGATAGATCAGAAAAACCGAAGCGAGAATCAGTGGGATCTGTGGGCGCCGTTGAGCTTCGGGATCTTGCGCCATGTGATTCTGCCTTCGCGGTTCGGGGTAGACACCTATTCTCTCAGGTTCTCTCCGCTCCCCTGTGTTGCCTTCGCGCTGCACGTGACGCAACTCAAGGACCAACGGCCAACGTGCCGAGGAACATGACGAGAGGAAACACCAAAGGGGGAATCACATTGAGTGCTGCAAGTTGCCAGCGGCCAGCGCGGATGCCGAGCACAATGCCTGTGATCCCCAACGCGATTGGGCCGTAAATGAGCAGAAGCGGCGGACCCCAACCTTCTGATGGCTTCAGTACGAAGTACGCCAGAATGCAGAGAGCGCCAAGCGTAAAGGTCACAGCTGCACCGATGCCGGGCCACTGCGTCTGCTGCTGATCTTTACTCATGCGGGCCTCTCAGAAAAGAGCCTTGCCGCTTTGGCTGGGGTACCTGGACTCGAACCAAGAATGGCGGTACCAGAAACCGCTGTGTTGCCAATTACACCATACCCCAAGGGCGAGTTTCAGCTTGCGCTAGACGCTCGCACCAAGAATCAATCTTAGCAGACTGACGCGTCAGCTCAGACCGCGGGTAGCGGTCGCGCATACCAATCTTCGATCAGCTTTCGGGCAACCGAAGCGGGCCCGGGTAATCCAACCGGCCCGTCACCGGCGAGCGAAGCGCCAATCTCATCACGCGTCAACCAGCGCACATCGATGATCTCGGTGCCATCCGCTTGTGCTTGCTCTGACGTGGCAACAGCACGAAAACCGAGCATGATCGACCGTGGAAACGGCCATGCTTGCGAAGCCACATAGTGCGTGCGCGAAAGCTGCACCCCGGCTTCTTCAGCGATCTCGCGGTGAATCGTGGATTCGAGTGACTCCCCCAACTCAACAAAACCCGCAAAGCACGAGTGGAACCTGCCTTGCCAGGCGGCATTCGCACCGAGCAAAAGCTTGTCGCCTTCAGGATTCTCGATCGCAACGATAACCGCGGGGTCGGTGCGCGGAAAAAAGTGACGGTCACACTTCTTGCACTTGCGCGCCCAGCCAGCTTCTATCAGTTCGGCTCGCCCACCGCAGGTGCTGCAGAAGTTGAAACCACCAAGCCAACCGGACACGGCAACCGAAGTCACAAAAACCTCAGTTTCATGGTCGTTCAAGTGCCCACCAGCACTCATGAGGTTGAGCCAGTGCTCATCCGGGAGCGCATCCACCGAATCGGCGAGCGCCTCCACTCGCGCAACCAACAGGGGTGTACCGTCGAGGTCACGGCCCAGCAGCGCCCAGACCGCTTCGCCGACTTCGTCAGCGGGAACCCGCACGAGCGAGCCATCGCGCACCCGCAAGCGGCCATCGCGCACAACGATCACGCGGGTCGCCGCATCATTGCGCAAGCGCTCGACAACATCTGGTTCGGCACGAAGGTCTGCTGCGCGGTCAAGGTATTCGGTGGTCATGCCTCCAGCGTATGGGGCACGCCTGGTTCACTGAGGCGGCTCAGGCGGAGATTCTCCACCTGAGCGGAGAAATTAGCGTGGACTGCCCCGCGTGAAGAGACTTTCTCCGCGTGAGCGGACGCGTGTCGCGTCTCTCAGACGCAGCTGGGCAGCTCGACTGAAGCGCCGTCGCCGTAGGCAGCCAAGAACGCTCGCAAGTCGGCAATGCGCTCGAGCGATTTGTCTTTGCCGAGTAGTTCCAGTGACTCGAACAGCGGCGGCGAAACGCGACGGCCACTCACAGCTGTGCGAACCGGACCAAACGCGACACGCGGTTTGAGTTCGAGCCCCTCAACGAGGGCTGCTGAAAGCGCCTGCTGCACAGCCTCGGTTGTGAAAGCATCCGCTGGTACTGCTTCGAGAGCGGATGCCGCAGCAACCAAAACCTCGGCGGCGTTCTCCGGCAAGCCCTTGACTGCTTCATCTTCGAACTTCACCTTGTCGCTGAACAAAAACCCGAGGAGCCCCGGCGCATCGCCAAGCAGCGGCAAGCGCTCCTGGATGAGTGGCGCGGCTTTTGCGATGAGGGCGGCGTCGGCATCCGATACCGGCTCTGAGATGACGCCAGCTGAAACGAGGTACGGGCGAATGCGAGCCGCGAAATCATCGGCTGCCAACAAGCGGATGTGGTCGCCGTTGATCGATTCGGCCTTCTTCTGGTCGAAGCGGGCCGGGTTGGGGTTGACGTCTTTGATGTCGAACGCGGCAACGAGCTCGTCGATTGAGAAAATGTCGCGGTCGGGCCCGATCGACCAACCAAGCAGTGACAGGTAGTTCAGCAGCCCCTCGGGGATCATGCCTTTCTCGCGCTGCAAGAACAGATCCGCCCGCGGGTCACGCTTCGAGAGCTTCTTGGTGCCGTCACCAAGCACAAGCGGCATGTGCCCAAACTGCGGGATGAAATCGGTGACGCCCGCCTCGATGAGCGCCTGATAGAGCACAATTTGACGCGGAGTCGATGGCATGAGATCTTCGCCACGCAGCACATGGGTGATGCCCATGAGCGCGTCGTCAACCGGGTTGGTGAACGTGTAGAGCGGCTTACCGTTGGGCCGAACGAGCACGAAGTCGGGGAACGACCCGGCGGGGAAGGTCACTTCGCCGCGGATCAAGTCGTTGTAGGTTATGTCTTCGGCCGGAACCGCCAACCGCAGCGCCGGTTCACGCCCTTCAGCGCGGAACGCAGCCTTCTGCTCGTCGGTCAGCGACCGGTCGAAGTTGTCGTAGCCAAGCTGCTTCGCGCGCCCGGCAGCTTCGTTGCGTGCGTCAATCTCTTCGGCGGTCGAGAAGCTTTCATAAACGGCACCGCTTGCTTTGAGCTTTTCGATCACTTCGTCGTAGATGTCGCTGCGCTGACTCTGGCGATACGGCGCGTGTGGGCCACCGGTTTCAACACCTTCGTCCCAATCGATGCCCAGCCAGCCGAGCGCGTCGAGCAATTGCTGGTAGCTCTCTTCACTGTCGCGGGCGGCGTCGGTGTCTTCAATACGGAAGATCAGTTTGCCGCCGTTGTGCCGCGCGTACGCCCAGTTGAACAGCGCCGTGCGCACGAGTCCAACGTGAGGAAGGCCGGTGGGACTCGGACAAAACCGAACCCGAATGTCTGAACCGGAAGCGGATGTTGTGCGGGGATCGACTGTAGCCATAACCTCTCAATTCTAGCCGTCGGCCGACATGCTTTTCGGGCTGCACAGGCTGCGGCATCCGATAGCGTCGAAGCATGAGCACAAACATCCGTCTGGCCACGATTGGAACCTCCGTCATCGTCGACGCGTTTTTGACCGCTTTGGCGAAAGTGCCCGGAATCGAGGCGGTTGCCGCCTACTCGCGCGAGCTGAAGCGAGCTGAAGAGTTCGCGGCACGCCACGCGATCGCGCGCGCATTCGACACGCTCGACGAGTTGTACCGATCTGACGAAGTCGATGCGGTGTACATCGCAAGCCCAAACGGCGTGCATTACGCCCAGGCGAAGGCCGCGCTGCAATCCCGCAAACACGTGATCGTTGAAAAGCCCGCCACACTCACAGCGAATGAGTTTCGTGAGTTGATCGAGATTGCGGCCGCGAACGATGTGGTTGTGTTCGAGGCGATGCGCCCACCGTACGATCCAGGTATCGCGAAGGTTCAAGAGCTGTTGGGGCAAGTTGGCACGCTGCGCCTGGCGAGTTTCGAGTTTTGCTCGCGCTCCTCACGCTACGCCGACGTGCTCGCTGGCAAGTCGGTCAACATTTTTGACCCCGCACTCGGGGGTGGTGCGCTGCGTGACCTGGGCGTGTATCCGCTCAGCATCGCCGTGCACCTGTTCGGCTTTGCACCGAACGCAACCGCGACGCTTGTGCCCATCACTTCGGGCGCGGATGGCGCTGGCACCGTCACGCTCGACTACGACGGGTTCATCGCGACCAACACCTTCTCGAAAATCTCGACCTCCGACCGCCCGAACCACATCCAAGGCGAACTGGGAACGATCGAGTTTTTCCCGCTTTCGATTCCGGAACGAATCACCCTCAAGCTTCACGGCCACGAGCCGGAGGTTTTCGAACTCACTGGTGGATTCAGCGATGACGAACCCATCGAGGGGCCGTCAAAAAATATGGAGTTTGAGATTCAGCGGTTCGTCGAGCTCATTGCCGGGGCTGATCCCGTACCCGACCATGCGCGAACCCTCGCAGTCTTGCGCCTCGTCGACGATGCCCTCACGCACTTCAACGCGGAAAGCGAAGTCGTCCGGGCCCGCTAGAGTCGCTTGGCGAACCAGGTGGTCGCGTTCGGGTTGTCGTTGTAAGGCTCAATCTCGACGTACCCCGAAGAACGGTACAACTGCTGCGCCGCGGTCAGTGACGTGTTTGTGTCGAGCACCAGCTGCTGTGCACCAAACCCAATCGCGCGCCGCTCAAGCTCATCCATCAGACCGCGCGAAATGCCAAGCCCTCGCGCGGCGGGGGCAACCCAAACGTGTTTCACTTCGAAGGTTGTGAGGCCGTCGAGCGCATCGATGCGGCGGATGCCGCCACAGCCCACAGCATCCGCACCGACCCGCGCCACAAGAAACACGCCGTCAGGGCTCACGAAGCGTGCCGGGTCGGGGAGGTTCACCACATACCCGCCGGGTACTGCGAAACCAGCGATACGGAACTCGAAGTAATCGTTCAGGAGCTTTACTGCATCGGCATCATCCGTGCGTGTTTCGACGACCACTACATCGGTCATGCAAGCTCCTTCGCGGGTCGACCCAGCGGGCTGAGCAAAACAACCGCAAGAACCGAGATAAATGCCGCGACCGCGAGCCCCGGGTAAGCGAACTGCGCCAGAATCACGCCCGAGAGCGCAGCGCCGCCGGCCCCAGCGAAGCTCATCAGCGAGTCACTGCGCCCCTGGCGCTTCGTGCGCATTTCGGTCGCGGAGCTCTCTACCAGCAACGCTGAGCCGGCAACCGTCGCGGCGCTCCACCCGAGTCCAACGAGCCCAAGCGCAACAACGATCATGACAGTCGAATTGCTCCAGAAATAGATCAGCACGAGCGCGACAACCGAGATCCCCTGCCCGAGCAAAATCGTCGGAATCCGCCCAAACTTATCGGCAAGCCACCCAAACAGCGGCGACAGCGCGTACATACCGGCGACGTGAACCGCGAGCGTAATCCCAACCAGGGTCGTGACATCTTCGATGTTCACAGCGGCCCCGCCATGCCCGGCATGAGCCAGATGCTTCAGATGAATCGGCGCCATCGCCATGATT
Source organism: uncultured Microbacterium sp. (assembly GCA_964616805.1). Taxonomy (GTDB): domain Bacteria; phylum Actinomycetota; class Actinomycetes; order Actinomycetales; family Microbacteriaceae; genus Microbacterium. Next base: position 43,406 of record CAZTUC010000009.1, read on the forward strand.
GCAACCATCACGATGTGCGATCCGGCGACCGCGAACATCGCATAACCTGCGCGACGCGGTTGATCGGCTTGGTTTTCACCGGCGGCAGGCCCAACGCCGTCGGCAGCGAGCTGTTGCGCAAGTTTGAGCGGGTCGGGCCGAAGTGCAATGAAAATCAGTACGAGCGCCAGCGACTGCGCAATAAACGCGATGATGTACGCACCGGTGTATTGCGGCATGCCCAGGGCGCTCCCCAGTCGCTCCCCCGGTGTCAGCAGCATCGGTCCGACAACGCCACCGATCGTTGTGGCCCAAACCACAATCGAAAGGTCGCGTGCGCGATGTCGCGGCTCGGCGATGTCGGTTGCGGCAAAGCGCGCTTGCAAACTGCCGGCGTTACCTGCGCCAACCAGCCCCACACCAACAAGCAGCAACCAGAACGTGCTCGTGTACGCGGCAAGCACGATCAGCGAAATACCAACGAGTGCCATTGCCCACCCGAGCGTGAGCGAAAGCCGGCGGCCTTTCAGCGCGGCAAACCGCGAAAGCGGGATCGCCGCGATCGCAGCGCCAAGCGTCACGAATGTTGTCGCAAGCCCTGAGAGTGCTTCGTTTCCCGAGATGTGCGCGGCAAGTAACGCCCCGAGTGAAAGCGTCTGGCCGAATCCCAAACCGCCCAAAATCTGTGCGGCAACGAGCACTCCAACGGTGCGCCGCTGCACGCGGCCCAAATCGTCGTTCACGCGTCGATCACAGGGTTTGACAGGGTGCCAATACCGTCGATCGTCACAGCGACCGTGTCGCCGGCGACGATCGGACCAATGCCTTCTGGTGTGCCCGTAATCAGAACGTCACCCGGCAGCAGCGTAAAAACCGCTGACGCGTACTCAACGATCTTCGCAACCGAGTGCACCATGTCGGTCAATGGCGCGTGCTGGCGCACCTCGCCGTTGACGGTTGTGGTGAGTGTCGCGGATGCCACATCAAACTCGGTCTCAATAACCGGCCCAAGCGGGCATGACGTGTCGAAGCCTTTCGCACGCGACCACTGTCCATCCGAGCGCTGCAAGTCGCGCAGGGTGACGTCGTTCGCGCACGTGTAGCCGAAGATATACCCCGCGGCATCCGCTTGTGAAACGTTCTTGGCGACCTTACCGATGACAACGGCAAGTTCCCCTTCAAAATCGACACGGTCTGTCAATGCGGTGGGGCGCACGATCTTGTCGTTTGGGCCGATCACAGCCGTATTCGGAACAAGAAATAGCAGTGGCTCGGCGGGTGCTTCGCCTCCCATTTCGGCGGCGTGAGCGCGATAGTTTTTGCCGACAGCAACAACCTTCGAGCGCGGAATCACGGGGGCGAGTAACGTCACATCAGCAAGCGACACTCGCTCACCCGTTGGGTCGAAACCAGCAAACATTGGGTCGCCTTTGAGGACGACAATTTCAGTCTCGTCAACAACACCAAAACTGATCGCACCCGCGTGCGAAAACCGCGCAATCTTCATATCCTCGAGCCTACTCCTGGGGTAGGCAGTCGAGCGTTAGCCAGCGGCTGGGTACAGCTCGTACAGCCAGTTGTGGCGGTCTTCGATGCGACCGTACTGGATGTCTTGCAGTTCTTGGCGTAGCGAAAGTGCCAGCTCACCGAGTGGTTGCACATCGGTGAATGACTCTGCGACGAGCTCGCCAATCGGAACAACGATCGCCGCGGTGCCACAAGCGAACACCTCGACGATGTCGCCCGAAGCAACGCCGTCGCGCCACTCTTGCAACGAAACCGAACGGCGCTCAACGCTCAGCCCGCGATCTTCTGCGAGTTGCATGATCGTGTCGCGAGTGATGCCCTGCAGAATCGTGTCGGAATCTGGCGTTACAACACGGCCGTCTTTGTATACGAACACAATGTTCATGCCACCGAGTTCTTCAACGTTTCCGTCTGCGTCAAGGAAGACAACCTGGTCGCAGCCTTGACCATACGCTTCAGTTTGTGGCAAGAGCGACGCAGCATAGTTGCCACCAGTCTTTGCCTGACCGGTACCGCCCTTGCCGGCACGAGCGTAGGTCTCCGACAACCAGATGCGCACGGGTTTGATGCCACCGGCGAAGTACGCACCAACCGGGGATGCAATCACGTAGTAGCCGACCTTACGCGCGGGGCGCACACCCAAGAACGCTTCTTTCGCGATCTCGAATGGCCGCAAATAGAGCGACTGGTCAGCGCCGGTCGGAACCCACTCGTGATCGACCGCGAGAAGCTGCTTCAGCGACTCGAGGAAGTACTCGGTCGGAAGCTCCGGCAGTGCTATTCTGCGAGCGCTACGCTGCAGTCGCTCAGCGTTCTTCTCCGGCCGGAACGTGTGGATCGAACCATCCGCGTGCTTGTACGCCTTGATGCCCTCGAAAATTTCCTGCCCGTAGTGCAGTACGGCAGCGGCCGGGTCAAGCGAGAGCGGGCCGTATGCTTGCACGCGCGGGCGATGCCAGCCACCTTTTTCACTCCAGCAAATGTCGACCATGTGGTCGGTGAACTTCGTGCCGAAGGCCGGGCTCTCCAAAATAACGGCACGTTCAGCATCCGTTGCTGGTGTTTGATTGCGCTGCACTTGCCACAGCAGGCCCGATTGCGACGGAGCCTGCGAGAGCGGAATTTCAGTGGCCATCATTTTCCTTCATCTTGCGTTACAGGCGGGCGATGATTGCGTCGCCAACCTGCTGTGTTGTTCTGCTGCCTGCGCGCCCCGCGATGTCGTCGGCAACGGCTTGCTGCACACGTTCAGCTTCTGCCACAAAGCCGATCGAGTCAAGCAAAAGTGCAACCGACAAAATCGCGGCCGTGGGGTCTGCGATTTGCTGACCGGCAATGTCTGGAGCCGAGCCGTGCACCGGTTCGAACATCGACGGATACGTACCGTCCGGGTTGATGTTTCCCGAAGCCGCGAGCCCGATACCACCTGTAATGGCACCGGCGAGGTCAGTGAGGATGTCGCCGAAAAGGTTGTCGGTGACAATCACATCGAATCGCGAGGGGTTGGTAACCATGAAGATCGTGGCCGCGTCGACGTGCAGATAGTCTACGACGACATCGGGGTGTTCGGCTGCCACTTCGTTCACGATGCGCTGCCACAGGCCACCGGCGTTGACGAGCACGTTCGTCTTGTGCACCAACGTGAGCGTCTTGCGGCGGCGTTGCGCAAGATTGAAGGCGTAACGCACAACGCGTTCCACACCGTAGGCGGTGTTGACACTGGTTTCGTTCGCAACTTCGTGCGCAGTACCAACACGGATGCTGCCACCGTTGCCGACGTACGGGCCTTCGGTTCCTTCGCGAACCACCACAAAATCGACCTCACCGGGCTCAGCAAGCGGGCCGGGGGCACCTTCGTACAGCTTCGAGGGGCGCAGGTTCACGTAGTGGTCGAGTTCAAAGCGCAACTTCAGCAGCATCCCGCGCTCGATGTTGGCGTTTTTCAGGCGCTCGTCACCGGGCACTCCCCCGACTGCACCGAACAGCAGCACGTCTTGTGCTTTGAGCTGTTCGAGTTCGTCGTCGGGAAGAGTATCGCCGGTTTCGAGGTAGCGCTCCGCACCCAAACTGAACCGTGTTTTATCGAAGCTCACATCGCTTGACGCGGTGACAGCGTCAAGCACCTTCTCGGCTTCGGCGGTTACTTCTTTACCAATACCGTCGCCGGCGATGATGCCCAGTTTGATTGTGCGTGCCATGACTAGTCTTCAGTGATCTCGATTTGCTTGAGTACGGATGCGTCGATGTCGGCCGCAATGTCGGCCAGCAGTTCATCGTTGACGCGCGAATCAACCGTGAGCACCGACAGTGCTTCGCCGCCGGCTTCGGTGCGAGCAATCTGCATCTGTGCGATGTTGATGTCAGCGTCGCCAAACTTCTGTCCGTAGGCGGCAACAATGCCGGGGCGGTCGGTGTAGATAAACACGATGTGGTGCTTTTCGATCGGCACTTCGAGTTCGTACTGGTTGATGGCAACGAGTTTTTGCACCATGCGCGTACCAGCAAGCGTGCCCGAAACTTCCAGCACGCTGCCGTCAGAAAGCGACCCGCGAAGCGTTGTGAGGTTGCGGTATTCGGGGCTTTCGCGCTCGACGATCAGACGAGTTTCGATACCGCGGTCTTCGGCGAACAGCGGTGCGTTGACGTACGAAACCTTGTCGCTGACAACGTTGGTGAGGATGCCCTTGAGCGCGGCAAGCTTGTAAACCGAAACGTCGTAGTCGGCCAGTTCACCGCGAACCTCCACGTCAAGGCTGACGAGCGGGCTCGTGGCAAGACCACTGAAGACCTGGCCAAGCTTCTCGACGAGGTCGATTCCGGGGCGAACGAACGGGTCGATGACGCCACCGGCGACGTTGACAGCATCCGGTACCAAGTCGCCTTCGAGAGCGAGCTTGACAGACTTCGCAACCGAAATACCGGCTTTTTCTTGTGCTTCCTCGGTTGATGCGCCCAAGTGCGGGGTTGCAACAACGTTGGGCAGTGTCACGAGTTCGGCTGCGACGCTTTCTGCAACGGGCGGCTCACTGGTGAACACGTCGAGGCCAGCCCCGGCAATTTCGCCGCGCTTGAGTGCGTCAAGCAGGGCTGCTTCGTCGATGAGGCCACCACGAGCGACGTTGACAACGTACGCGGTGTTCTTCATCGCGGTGAGTTGCTCAGCACCGATCATGCCCGTCGTCTCGGAGGTTTTCGGCATGTGGATGGTCAAAAAGTCGCTCTGTGCGACAAGTTCGTCGAGTGAAACGAGCGTGACACCCAGCTGTGCAGCACGTGCTGCGGTGACGTACGGGTCGTATGCGATGAGATTCACATCGAACGGTGCGAGGCGCTGGGCGACGAGCGCGCCGATACGGCCAAGACCGACGATGCCGATCGTCTTCTCGAACAATTCGGTGCCGGTGTATGAGCTGCGCTTCCAGGCTCCCCCGCTGAGCGATGCGTTAGCGGCCGGAATGTGGCGGGCGAGCGAAAGGATGTGGCCAACGGTCAGTTCGGCGGCCGAGACAACGTTGGAGGTCGGTGCGTTGACCACCATGACGCCCTGCTTGGTTGCGGCCGGAATGTCGACGTTGTCCAGCCCCACACCGGCGCGGGCAACAACCTTCAGGTTCGGTGCGTGTGAGAGCGCTTCGGCGTCGATCTTGGTTGCTGAGCGAACCAGTACCGCGGATGCATCCGCAAGCGATGCGAAGAGCGCTTCACGGTCTGTTCCGTCAACCTGACGAACATCAAAGTCGGGGCCGAGCGCCTCAATCGTGGCGGGTGAGAGTTCTTCGGCGAGAACAACAATGGGCTTGGCGGGGGCAGATGACATCGAGAAGTAACCCTTCGGGTGCGCATGTGAACGGTGCCCTTGTGGCCCAGGGCACAACCCTCCCAGCCTACCGCGCCAAACTGCGCGACCCTGACGGCGTCGTAACGAACCGACGCAGGACTGGTTGCTTAGCGCTGCCAGCCGAGGTAGCCGACAACATTGAGCCAATACGCAGCCGCGAGCGCAAGGCCCGTGGCTTGAATAAGCAAGAACGCCAGCACGGATTTCGCGCGGGTCAGCGAGTAGGCCAACAGTGCGATGAGCAGTGGAAGCGCAATCGACAAGCCGAGCGCTGTCCACTCGATACCGTCAAGCTGGCGGGTTTGATTAATCGTGATTGTGTAGTTGATCGCGTTGAAGATCAAGTACGCAAACCCCAGGGCAAAAATGACCGCAATCGTGTTGACCGTGATTTTGTGGGTCGTGCTGGGTGCGGCTTTTGCTTCGGGTACGAGACCATCTGCTGTGACTTTGGATGCTCTTGCCATGATCAAACTCCCCACGCGCCAACAACGATGAACGGCCACGGAATACACAGCACGAGCCCAATCAGCAACGCAGTAATGCGCGACCAGGTCTTCTTGGTTGCGAGCATGCTCGTGGCAAACCACAGGATTGGCAGGGCAACGGAAAGCCAGAACGCCACAACAAATCCGACGCGATCCAGCAGCGTCTCGGTTGCCGGTTCGATCCGACCGCCACCGATGAACCATCCGATTGCGTAGAGCAGGTAAATCCCGGCGAGCAGCCCCACCAGAACGAGGGTGCCGTTGCTGAAGGCTTCACGCTTGCCCGAATCGGTTTGCACTTCGAGCGGGTTCGGATTGCTCTCAATCAGCAGTTCACGCGCGAGCGTGGCGTCGGTCGCGGCGGTCGGCTCGGGTTCTACAACCGGCTCGAGTTCGGTGACCTGTCCTGCTGGTGCCGCCGATTCGATTGTCGGCTGTTCGTCGACAGAAAGTACGGATACCGCGGCGTCGGCTTCATCGCCGGCCCAACCCAGCGCTGCTGAGTCGTCGACGGCTGCGGCAACTGTTACCGAGTCGTCATCTTCTTGTTGCGTTGTCATGGTTGCAACTCTACCGACGATGCGCGCCCACAGACTAGGCTTCTGGGGGGCGGAGTTCCGTTTTTCGCTGCCCGCCTACATACCGGAGGGGAATACCGTGACCACTGAGCCAAAGAAGTCTGGCGAAACAACCGACGGCTTCACAGCCGAACAGCTGCAAGCTGCCGTTGACAAGGCACTGGCCGAGCAAAAGGCCGAGACCAAAAAGACTGAAAAAGCAGCCGCCGAAACATCCGAAACGTCTGACACATCCGAAACATCCGAAACAAAGTCGAATGTTCCCGGCAAGGTGTGGAAGGCCAGCTCGCAAGATAAGAAGGATGCCCTCTGGCGTCGCTGGACCGCCGCCGGCCTGTGGGCTCTCGCGATCGGGATTGAGATCTGGTTGATCTTCTTCTTCTTGCGCGACGCTGTTCCGTTTGAGAACAAGCACCTCTGGATTCTGCTGGGCGCAATTGTTGTGCTGGCAATCTTGTCGTTTACCGGTTCCTATCTGTGGAAGAAAGCCAACCGCTTCGATCCCGCAAGCGAAAAAGACAAGTTCCGGTTCTGGGTGCAAAATCAGTTGGGCTTGATTCTGGCTATTCTGGCGTTCCTGCCGCTCGTCATCATGATCCTTTTGAACAAGAACATGGACGGCAAACAGAAAGCAATCGCGGGAAGCCTCGCCGCCCTTTTGGGTATCGGTGCCGCTGCTTACGGCACCGATTTCAACCCGGTTTCGATTGAGCAGTACTCGCAAGAAACCGGCCTTGTGCAGGCACTCACAGGCGAAGACCTCGTCTTCTGGTCATCGTCGAGCAATTCGAAGATCTTCCACATTTGCGACACCGGTGCGGGCTCGGGTGACCAGGCATACAGCTACTACCGCTGGGCGGAAAACGCTGTGGCCGACGGCAACACGATCGAGAGCGGCACCGTGAAAGATGCCCACTTGGCCGGAAAAGAACGTCTCAGCAAGCGCTGGGAGGGCGAAGCGACCCGGTGCGGTATCGACGCTGATGTTGTCGAAAACGCCAAGGCTGTCGCACCGATTGACGTGAAGTACATCGAAGACGCAGGTACCGGCTCGACCGACGAAAACGGCTAAACCGCCGGCAACACAAAACAACGCCCCCGGAGGATATCTCCGGGGGCGTTGTTTTGTTGGGTCTTAGCGAGCTGCTGAGCCCTCGACGTAGTCTTCGTCGACCGGCTTCCACGCGAACAGTGCGCGCAGTTCTTTACCGGTTGCCTCGATCGGGTGACCCTGCTCTTTTTCGCGCAGTGCGAGGAACTCGGGTGCCCCAGCGTCTTGGTCGTCGATGAAGCGCTTCGCAAACGCACCCGACTGGATGTCAGCGAGGATCTGTTCCATGCGTACCTTCGTGTCAGCGTCAACAACACGCGGGCCCGAAACGTAGTCACCGAACTCAGCGGTGTCCGAGATCGACCAGCGCTGCTTGGCAATGCCACCCTCCCACATGAGGTCAACGATGAGCTTGAGCTCGTGAAGCACCTCAAAGTAGGCGATTTCGGGCTGGTAGCCAGCTTCGCTCAGAACCTCAAAGCCGGTCTGGACGAGGTGTGACATACCGCCACACAGCACGGCCTGCTCGCCGAACAAGTCGGTCTCGGTCTCTTCGGTGAACGTGGTCTTGATGACACCAGCGCGGGTGCCACCGATCGCCTTGGCGTACGACTTTGCCGTCTCCCATGCACCACCGGTTGCGTCCTGCTCAACGGCAATGATGTCGGGAATACCACGGCCAGCAACGTACTCGCGGCGTACTGTGTGACCGGGAGCCTTGGGGGCGACGAGAATTACGTCGACACCGGCGGGTACCTCGATGTAACCGAAACGGATGTTGAAGCCGTGCGCAAACGCAAGCGTCATGCCCTCGGTGAGGTTTGGGGCGATCGAGTCAGCGTAGATACCGCGCTGGTGCTGGTCGGGCGCGAGAATCATCACGAGGTCGGCCCACTGGGTGGCATCCGCGACGTTTTTCACCTCGAAGCCGTCTTCTTCGGCCTTCGCCTGCGACTTTGAGCCGTCTTTGAGCGCGATGACTACCTCGACGCCCGAGTCGCGAAGGTTCTGTGCGTGTGCGTGGCCCTGTGAGCCATAGCCAACAATCGCGACCTTCTTGCCCTGGATGATCGAAAGATCAGCATCGTCGTCGTAGAACATTTCTGCCATTGGGATTCTCCTTGTGAGTGTTTGGTTTGTGGAAGTTTATGAACTGCCGGGGCTTTGCATCTTGCTCACCCCGGGACCGGGTTGTGATTAGCGTCCGACGCGTTCGGTGATGCTCTTTGAGCCGCGACCGACCGCGATGAGGCCCGACTGAACGATTTCGCGGATCCCGAACGGCTCGAGTGCGCGCAAAATCGCGTCGACCTTGCCGCGGTCTCCTGTGACCTCAACGACGACCGCATCGGGTGCGTAGTCAACGATGTGGGCGCGAAAGAGGTTCACGACTTCGATCACTTGCGAACGGGTTGCAGCATCGGTGCGTACCTTGACCAAAACATGGTCGCGTTGTACCGAGCTTGCCGGGTCAAGCTCAACGATTTTGATGACGTTAATGAGCTTGTTGAGTTGCTTCGTGACCTGCTCAAGTGGCAAGTCTTCAACGTCAACAACCGCCGTAATGCGCGAAAGTCCCTCAACTTCGGTCGTGCCCACGGCCAGGGATTCAATGTTGAATCCGCGGCGCGCGAACAGGCCAGCGACACGAGTCAGCAGACCCGGTTTGTCTTCAACGAGAAGACTCAAGACGTGCTTTGACATGCTCAGATCTCCTCATCAAATGCTGGTGCGTGTTCGCGGGCATACTGCACCGCACTGTTGCTCTGCCCCTGCGGCACCATTGGCCACACCATGGCATCGGCGCTGACAATGAAGTCGATCAGCACGGGCTTGTCGTTGACCGAAAGCGCCCATTTGATTGCTTCATCAACTTCTTCAAGCGTCTCAACGCGGCGCGCTTCGATGCCGTACGCATCGGCCATCTTCACGAAGTCGGGCACCCGCACGGTGCCGTGACCGGTGTTCAGATCAGTGTTGGAGTGTCGGCCGTCAAAGAACAGCGACTGCCACTGGCGAACCATCCCGAGCGATGAGTTGTTGATCACCGCGACCTTGATCGGGATGTCGTTGAGCACGCACGTTGCGAGTTCTTGATTGGTCATCTGGAAGCATCCGTCACCATCAATTGCCCACACCACCCGTTCGGGTTCGGCAACCTTAGCGCCCATCGCAGCGGGAACCGAGTAGCCCATCGTGCCGGCACCACCGGAGTTCAAGAACGCGTTCGGGCGCTCATACTTGATGAACTGTGCCGCCCACATTTGGTGTTGACCAACACCCACCGCGTAGGTTGCTTCCGGGCCTGTGAGCTCGCCGATGCGCTGGATTACGTGCTGTGGCGCAAGTAATCCGTCGTCGGTTTCTGCGTAACCGAGCGGGAACTTCTTCACGAGCCCGTTGAGGTACTCCCACCACTTGTCGGTGTCGGGTTTCTCACCGTCAACGGTGTACTTGTAGGCGTGCAACAGGTCAACAAGAACCTCTTTCAGATCGCCAACAATCGGCACATCGGCCGTTCGAATCTTCGAGATCTCGGCCGGGTCAATGTCGACGTGCACGACCTTCGCGTTTGGCGCGAAAAACTCAGATTTGCCCGTAACGCGGTCGTCGAAGCGAGCCCCGAGCGCAACGATCAGGTCGGATTCTTGCAGCGCAAGCACGGCAGGAACCGTGCCGTGCATTCCTGGCATACCAAGGTTTTGCGGGTGCGAATCTGGGAACGCACCGCGCGCCATCAGGGTCGTGACAACCGGGGCACCGGTTTCTTCAGCGAAGGCCTTGAGTTCCTCAGACGCCTTGCCCCGAATGATTCCCCCGCCGACATACAGCACAGGCTGCTTGGCTTCTTGAATGAGGTTCGCGGCGGCTTGAATCTGCTTGCCGTGTGCTTTTGTCACCGGGCGATACCCGGGCAAGTCGTACTTGGGCGGCCACGAGAATTCGATCATCTCTTGCTGGGCATCCTTGGTGATGTCAACCAGGACCGGGCCGGGGCGACCGGTACCTGCGATCTCGAACGCCGCTGCGATCGCCCCCGGAATGTCTTCAGCGCGCTTGACCAAGAACGAGTGCTTCGTGATGGGCATCGTGATACCCACGATGTCAGCTTCTTGGAACGCGTCAGTGCCCATGAGGTTGCTGAACACCTGACCGGTGATGCACACAATCGGAACCGAGTCCATATAGGCATCCGCAATTGCGGTCACCAGGTTTGTCGCCCCCGGGCCACTGGTTGCGATCGCAACACCAGTCTTGCCGGTTGCTGCAGCGTAACCTTCGGCTGCGTGGCCAGCGCCCTGCTCGTGGCGTACGAGAATGTGTCGCACATTCTCGTCGTCCATGAGTGGGTCGTACACGGGCATGATCGCCCCGCCGGGCAGGCCGAAAACATCCGTAATGCCCAACAAATCAAGTGAGCGGACGACCGCTTCAGCACCAGAAATCTGCGGGTTTGCGGTTTGCCGTGCGGGCGGTCTCGGCACGGCGGCTGCCGTTTCTTGTGTCATGGATTGATCCCTCGTAGAACGTCAAGTTTTCGTTGGGCAAACACGTTAGCCCGTCGTAGCGCCTTCAGCGGCACTGCGAACGAGCTTGGCGTATTTCGCCAGAACGCCACGGGTATAGCGCGGTTGCAAAGGCTCCCAGCCTTCGCGGCGGGAGGCGAGCTCAGCTTCGTCAACGAGTAAGTCGAGTGAGCGAGCCGCGATATCGACCCGTATCAGATCACCATCACGGACCAGTGCGATCGGACCTTCGTCGACTGCTTCTGGTGCAATGTGGCCGATGCACAGGCCGGTTGTGCCGCCTGAGAATCGTCCGTCAGTCAAGAGTAATACATCTTTTCCAAGCCCGGCGCCCTTGATTGCCGCCGTAATCGCGAGCATTTCGCGCATTCCCGGGCCACCCTTGGGGCCCTCGTAGCGAATGACGACGACATCACCGTGGTTTACTTCGCCGTTGGCGACAGCGTCCATTGCGGCGCGTTCACGCTCAAAGACTCGTGCGGGCCCCTCGAAGACCGCGGCGTCGAACCCAGCGGTTTTGACAACAGCCCCTTCGGGAGCGAGTGAACCGTGCAGGATTGTCAGGCCACCGGTTGCGTGAATCGGGTCGCTGATCTTGTGAATAACCTTGCCGTCAACCGGGTCGGGGCTCAGCTCTTTGAGGTTCTCTGCAAGCGTCTTGCCGGTCACGGTGAGTGCATCGCCGTGCAAGAAGCCTTCTTGCAAGAGTGCGTTCATGACAACCGGAATACCACCGTGGCGGTCGACATCGTTCATGACGTATTGGCCGAACGGCTTCATGTCGGCGATGTGTGGCACCTTTTCACCGATGCGGTTGAAGTCGTGCAGATTGAGTTCTACTTCTGCTTCACGAGCGATCGCCAGCAAGTGCAAAACGACGTTGGTCGATCCACCGAGCGCCATGGCCAGGGCGATGGCGTTTTCGAACGCTTCCTGGGTCAGAATGTCACGCGTTGTGATACCCAAGCGCAACATGTTCACAACGGCTTCACCTGAGCGGCGAGCGAAATAGTCACGTCGCGAGTCGGCACTCGGCGGCGCTGCCGAACCGGGCAAGCTCAAGCCAAGACCCTCACCAACGGATGCCATGGTGTTTGCGGTGTACATGCCACCGCACGCACCCTCGCCCGGCGCAAAAGCACACTCGATACGTTTGAGGTCTGCTTCGCTCATGAGACCTGCGCGGCACGCACCAACACCCTCGAACGAGTCGATGATGGTGATTTCTTTCTCGGTGCCATCGCTGAGCTTGACCCAACCGGGTGCAATCGATCCTGCGTAGAGAAAAACGCTCGACAGGTCAAGGCGAGCGGCCGCCATCATCATGCCCGGGATCGACTTGTCACAACCGGCCAGCAGCACGGTTCCGTCGAGGCGTTCTGCCATGACAACGGTTTCTACGGAGTCGGCGATAACCTCACGCGAGACGAGCGAGAAGTGCATACCTTCGTGGCCCATCGAGATGCCATCCGAGACGCTGATCGTGCCGAATTGCAGTGGGTAGCCACCGCCAGAGTGCACGCCCTCTTTGGCTGCTTGCGCAAGCCTGTCAAGGCTCATGTTGCACGGGGTGATTTCGTTCCAACTCGAGGCAATACCAATTTGTGGTTTGTCCCAGTCAGCGTCTCCCATACCGACCGCGCGCAGCATGCCGCGCGACGTTGTCGCTTCAATGCCGTCCGTTACAACGCGGGAACGGGGTTTGATGTCTGGAGTGGTCTCTGGCATACCTTCCAGTCTACGACTGTGCGCCCGCCCGTTCGGTGGCGAGCGCATCAAGCAGTGCAACAACATCGGATGCCGCGTCAACCCGCACCCCTGCGTGCGTGACTGTTCCCGCCGGCGCAATGCGCACACCGAGCCCGGATCCCCCGAAGTGTGAAGCAACAAAGCGAAGCGCATCTTCGTCGGTCACGTCGTCGCCGGCGAAGAAGATACCGTCGGCTCCCCCAATGGCGTCAAGCAAAACCCGCAGCGCATCGTCTTTCCCACTGCCGGTTATCGCGAACTCAACAATGCGGTCGCCCTCGCGCACCCGCCACGCCGGAGCGTGCGATGCGAAAAACTCGCGGGCGAGCGCGAAAACTTCAGCCTCGACTTCGTCTGGGAGCCCGCGAGAATGCACGGCAACCCCGAGCGTCTTGGCTTCGACGAGCACGTCTGGCCACGCCGCAAGCGCTTCACGCAATCGCGCGGTCATGAGTGCGACTTCTTCGCGTTCATCGCCCGCGAGTGGTGATGTGCCGAACGAAAACTCGGCGCCGTGTGAACCGGAAAGCAAAAACGGTGCGTCTTCGGTCCACTCCGAGATCACTCGCAGGTCAGCCAGGCTCCGCCCTGAAACAAGCGCGATAACGGTGCCCGGAAGCTGCGACAGCCGTTGCAGCGTTTCGCGCGCTTCGGGCAGCATGCGAGCACTCATCGGTTCGACCACGAGTGGGGCAAGCGTGCCGTCGAAGTCGAGCGCGACGAGCAGGCGCTCAACGTGGGCGACACGGGCGAGTTCGGCGCTCATGATGCATCCGCTTTTCTGCGAGCAGCGTTGTCAAGCGCGGCGAGAAATGCGTTCGCCCAATTCGCGACGTCGTTCTCGAGCACTTTTTTACGCAGCGAGCGCATCCGCCGGCGTTGTTCCGCTGGTGACATGTTGATTGCTCGCACGTAGGCTTCTTTCAGCCCCTCGATGTCGTGTGGGTTCACCAGAAGTGCTTGCGTGAGTTCGTCGGCGGCACCAGCAAACTCGCTCAAGATCAAGGCACCATCGTTGTGTATGCGGCTTGCGACATATTCTTTCGCGACGAGGTTCATACCATCGCGTAGCGCCGTCACGAGCATGACGTCAGCGGCCATGTAGAGCGCGCCCATCTCTTCACGTCCGAAGCCCTGGTGCAGATAGCGGATGGCGGTGTGGTCCATCGTGTCGAGGTCACCATTGATGCGCGCAACCATGAGTTCGATCTCGTCACGCAATTGCACGTACGAATCGACGCGTTCACGTGACGGGCTTGCCACTTGTACCAGGATCACGTCGTTGACACTGATTTTTCCTTCGCGTAGGAGTTCACCGAACGCTTTGATGCGATGGCGAATGCCTTTTGTGTAGTCGAGCCGGTCCACACCAAGCAGGATCGTTTTCGGGTTGCCGAGCCCCTCACGAATCTCGGCGGCGCGCTCTTGCACCGCGGGGTCGTTGGCCATTTCGGCGTAGGGAGCAGTGTCGATCGAAATAGGAAACGCACCGACATCAACGCGGCGTGGACCGCCATACTCTGGCGCATCCGGCAGCACGATGGTGTTGCCTCTCGTCACCACATCCAGCCGGCGTTTCACGCAGCGCACGAAGTTGTACGCATCGGTGCCGCGCTGAAAACCGATCACGTCGGCCCCCAGGAGCCCCTGCAGAACCTGGCGACGCCACGGCAACTGCATGAAAAGCGCGTGACCCGGGAACGGAATGTGGTGAAAGTAGCCGATCGTTACATCGGGGCGCAACGCTCGCAAATACTGCGGTACGAGTTGCAGTTGGTAGTCGTGCACCCACACGGTTGCCCCAGTGTCAGCGACGGATGCCGCAGCCTCAGCGAACCGCTTGTTCACCCGCTGATAGGCCTGCCACCATTCCCGGTGAAACTGTGGGGTCGCAATCACGTCGTGATACAGCGGCCAGATCGTGTCGTTTGAGAAGCCTTCGTAGTACTCGGCGATCTCGTCTTCCGAAAGGGGTACGGGCACCAGACGCATACCGTCAAGATCAAACGGGTCGGGTGCGTCGTCGGGTGCGCCGATCCATCCGACCCATGCCCCATCGACCGATTTCATCACGGGTTCGAGTGCTGCTACGAGTCCGCCGGGCGATGTGCGCCACGTCGTGTGGCCATCTGGGTCAGTGTGCCGGTCAACGGGAAGTCGGTTTGCAACCACGACGAAATTCGAGCGATTTTGCGCCATATTCACTCCCGCTATCGAAACATTCGTCTTACCGAAAGGTTATCGCAGTAGATTCGAGTCATGAAGTATCTCTTTGGCACCGGGCTACTCGGCGTTGTGAGCGCCACGTTCGCTTTGATCAAGGGCTCCGAGGGCCAAAAGATCACGTGGCGAACGGTGCTCGCATGGCTCAGTTGGGGCATTTCAGTCGCCTACGTCATCGGGTCAATCGCTGATCTGCGCCGTGAAGAACAGGGCCTTCCGACACCGGCACAGTCGGCAGCGGAAAAGCGCGCTCAGCAGCAGCTCGCCAAGCGTCTCTCAAAGTAGTTGCCGGAACGCAAGACCCGCGAGTCACACGATCTCGTGATGTTTTGTCGTGCCCGGAGCGGGCGGCTTTCGGCTGAAGTTCGGCGCGGCAGAGTTGACAGACCTGTTTTCATCACACAGAATGTGAATACCTGAATCAGCTTTCAGGTTTGCAATCAATGATGAAAGGCAAACACATGCGAGTCACAAAGAAGTTGCTCTTGGGGACGGTGGTGACGGCCGTTGCACTCGGCCTCACGGCATGTGCCCCGTCGCAGAGCACAACCCCCACGCCGACAACAACCGAAACCGGCACCGAAACGACCGCTCCTGAGCCCACGGGTCCCGAGTCGGTCCGCGTCGCAATTATCACGAGCGAAACCGGCCCGCTTGGCGGCTACGGCACCCAGTACCTCGACGGATTCAAGGCTGGCCTTGACTACGCCACCGACGGCACGGGTGAAGTCAACGGCACCAAGATTGAAATCACCTACCGCGATGACAAGGGTGATCCCGATACCGCGGTCAACATCGCCAAGGAGCTCATCGGTGAGGGTGTCAACATCCTTGCAGGTTCCGCATCTTCAGGTGTTTCACTTGCTCTGACCGAGCAGGCCGAGCAGAACAAGGTGCTGTTCATCTCGGGCCCCGCAGCAGCCGACGCGATCACCGGTATCAACGACTACACCTTCCGTAGCGGCCGTCAGTCACTGCAAGACGTGGCAACCGCCGGTAGCTTCCTCGATGACCTCACGGGCAAGAAGGTTGTTGTTCTCGCACAGAACACCGCATTCGGCCAGGGCAACGAAGCAGCTGTAAACGCGATCCTCGGCGCCAAGGGTGCTGAAGTTTCCAGCGTTCTCGTTGCAGAGGATGTCACCGAATTCACCCCGTTCGCGCAACAGGTACTTGCAGCAGAGCCAGACCTCGTGTTCGTCGCATGGGCAGGCGCAACCTCAGGTGCAATGTGGCAGGCAATGAGCCAGCAGGGCGTGCTTGACGCGGTTCCGGTAACCACCGGTCTTGGCGACTCGCTCACCTTCGGCGCATACGGTGAGGCAACCGACAAGCTTCAGTTCCTCAACCACTACTTCCCCGGTGGCCCGGACAACGCAGTCAACGCAGCACTCATCGAGAAAGTAACCGCAGCAAACGGCACCCCCGACCTGTTCACACCAGACGGCTTCGTTGCAGCACAGCTGCTCGTGCACGCCATCGGTGAAGGCCAGGGCGACGTTGACGCCATGATCGCAGCCCTCGAGGGTTACACCTTCGACGGCCCGAAGGGCAGCACCACGGTTCGCGCAAGTGACCACGCACTCCTGCAGGAGATGTACACCGCAAAGCTTGTTGCAAGCGGCGACACCTTCGTTCCCGAACTGATCTCACGCGTACCGGCCGACCAGGTCGCACCGCCTGAGGCACAGTAATCTCCAGTAGAAGGCAATTCAGGTAATGAGCACCTCAGTCCCGCCCGCACTGCAAACCACAGACTTGGGTTTGCAGATCGGTGGAGCCACGATTCTGCACGACGTCAACCTCGAAGTCGCACCCGGCAGCCTTGTCGGCGTGATCGGGCCAAACGGAGCCGGCAAGACCACATTCTTCAATGTGATCTCCGGCCTCGTCCGCCCAACTTCGGGAACCGTGCAGCTTGGCGGCACCGATATCACCCGGCACTCGGTTCCCGAGCGCTCACGGGCGGGACTGGGGCGCACATTCCAAACCTCAAGCATCTTTCCGCGCTTGAGTGTGCTCGAAAACGTGCGTCTTGCCGCGCAGGTTTCCCTCGGCGGCAACTACTCACTCTTGCGGTTCCCGAATCGCAATGACGAGGCCACCCAAATCGCACGCGAAAAGCTCGCACTCGTCGGACTTGACCACAAACTGCAAACTCCCGCCGGCGACATTTCGCACGGCGACAAGCGAAAGCTCGAAATCGCGGTTGTGCTCGCCGGCGATGCGAAGACCGTGTTGCTCGACGAGCCGATGGCAGGTGTCGCCTCGGGCGACGTCGACGGGCTTGTAGACACCATCCGACAAATGCAAAAAGAAACTGGCGCAACCGTGCTCATGGTTGAACACCACATCGAAGTGCTCATGGGCCTGGTGGAAAAAGTCGCCGTCATGTACAGCGGCTCGATTATCGCCTACGACACCCCTGAGGCAATCATGGCCAACCCCACGGTGCAAAGCGCCTATCTCGGAACGGCGGCAGCATGAGCGACGAAAACGTCACCGCAGCCCCGCCCATCCTGACCGTTTCGCACCTTTCGGCATCAATTGCCGGGCAGCAGGTGGTTGAAGACGTGAGCTTCGAAGTTCCCGCCGTTGGCATTACCGCTGTACTCGGTCGAAACGGTGCCGGAAAGACCTCAACAATTCGTGGCATCCTCGGCCTCATCCAGCGCAAAGGCGAAGTGACCCTTGCCGGTGAGCGCATCGACCAGTTGCCGACCTACAAGATCGTCCGTCGCGGCGTGGGGTATGTCCCCGAAGACCGCGAAGTGTTCTCGAAGCTCACGGTCGCCGAAAACCTTACCCTCGCAGAACGCGACGAAAACCCGCGCAGCGAGTTTGTCGCAAACCTCTTCCCCGACCTGGTCAAGCGTCAAAACCAAATGGCCGGCACGCTGTCGGGCGGCCAGCAGCAAATGGTTTCGGTTGCTCGCGCCCTGCTCAACGACAACCAGATCTTGCTCGTTGACGAGCCAACCAAGGGTCTCGCCCCGCTCATCGTGACCGAAGTGGCCGATGCGCTGCAGGAAGCGTCCAAGACGGTACCCATCTTGCTCGTCGAGCAGAATCTCGAGGTCGTGCACCGCCTCGCAACCGGGGCAATCGTTATCGCTGGCGGCACCGTCGTGCACACTGGCGACGCGAAATCCATCCTCAACGACGAAGCACTCGTCACCCGCCTGCTTGGCGTCAGTTCGGAGGCCGCAGCATGAGCACCCTGCTTCTGATTCTCATCACCGGCGTCGGTCTTGGCGCACTGTACTTCTTGGTGGCATCAGGCCTGAGCCTGATTTATGGCCTCATGCACGTACTCAACTTTGCCCACGGCACATTCTTGACCCTCGGCGCGTTCATGGGCTGGATGTTCGCCCAACGATTCGGCGCTCAATCCTGGTGGGTTTTCCTCGTCTCGATCCTGATCGGCGCACTCGTTGGCGCACTGTTCGCAACCGCGACCGAACTCATCCTGATTCGTCCCCTCTACGAACGCCACATTGAGCAGGTGCTCGTCACGGTCGGTCTCATGTTCGCTGCAACCGCGCTCTTCGAAGGAATCTGGGGTGCGGATGCCATCAACATCACGAGCCCCCCATGGTTGCGCAGCACAACCGATATCCTCGGCGCCAAAGTTCCGAACATCTACTTCCTGCTGATGATCGCAGCCGTGCTCGTACTGATCGCAATCGTGCTGTTCTTGCGCAAGACGCGCTACGGCATGATTATTCGCGCCGGTGTCGAAAATCGTGCCATGGTTACCGCGCTCGGAATCGATGTGCGCAAGGCCTTCACGATTGTCTTCGCAATTGGTGGCGCCGCGGCCGGTATCGGTGGTGTGCTCGCAATGCACTGGATGACGTTTGTCTCGGCCCACATGGGAGCGTCGCTTTTGATCTTCGCGTTCATCGTGACCGTTATCGGTGGCTTGGGCTCGTTGACTGGCGCGGCAATCGCATCCGTTCTCGTTGCCGTACTGCAACAGTTCGCCAACTACTACCTCGGCGGAACCGGCGACTTCATTGTTGTAGCCCTGCTCGCGGTGGTCTTGCTCGTCAAACCCTCGGGTCTTCTCGGAAAGCGGGCCGCATAATGACTACGACAACCGGTATCCCCACACTCGTACCAGGCCGCAAAGGCACCTATCTGCCCTACATCATCGGTGCGGTGCTTGTCGTCATCATGGCGGTTCTACCGCTGCTGAACATCACGATTCCCGGTGTCCTGCCGGGTGCGACATACACACCTGGAACCCTCGCACTGCTTTCGCTGTGCATGGTCTTCGCAGCTGTCGCGCTGTCGTACAACATGCTCCTCGGCACCGCCGGCATGCTCTCATTCGGTCACGCACTGTATTTTGGTGCGGGCGCATACGGTCTGGGCATGGCGCTGAAATACCTCGGCGTTTCACTCTTCCCCGGCATTTTCATCGCCCTCATCGGTGGTTTGCTGATCGCCCTCGTGACCGGTGCGGTTGCCATGCGCGTTTCCGGTATCCCGTTCGCGATGGTCACGCTCGCGTTCGCGCAGGCTGTTTCGGTGCTCGTTCGCCGTAACCAGCAAGTCACCGGTGGCGAAGAAGGTATGCGCTTGCCAACGTCAAACGTGCCAGAGTTCCTCGTCGGTGTTGTCAATACACGAAACCTCTACTGGTTCGCGCTCGCGGTGCTGGTCATCGTCTACCTTGTTTCCCTCTGGGTCGACCGCTCGCGACTGGGACACCTCGCCGAAGCTGTGCGTGAAAACGAAGTCCGTGTGCAGGTGCTCGGTTTGCGGCCCTACCACGCCAAACTCATCATCTTCGTTGTCGCCGCAGGCTGCGCAGCGCTTGCCGGTTCAATGTACATGCTGCTGCAGTCGGGAACGCAACCGCGCTCGGTCGGCACCGATATGACGATCACGATTCTGGTGATGGTTGTGCTCGGTGGTGTCGGGTACCGTTGGGGTGCAATCCTCGGTGGCTTCGTCTTCACACTGCTTGACCAGCGTTTGACCGTGCTCGCTCGCGCCGAATGGATTCAAGATCTCCCCGGTGCGCTTCGGGTACCGCTTTCTGAACCTCTCTTCCTGTTGGGCTTGCTGTTCATCCTCGTCGTGATGTTCTTGCCTGGTGGTATCGCCGGAACCGTAGACTCGCTCGTGCGCCGCTCTCGTGGCGAGCGCACCCGTAGCCAGTTGCGCCAGCTCGATGACACCGAGACGCAAGAAGACGAAATGGTCGAGGTCAAGCCGTGACATCCCCGGAGAATTCGCACACGATTGGGCGGCTGCTTGCAGCACGCGCGATGACGAATGCGGATGCTACGGCGATCATTGATCGCGGTGTCACAATCACGTATGCGGCGCTGGATGCGCGCGCAACAGCCCTCGCAAATCGGTTGCGTGCTGCCGGGTACGGCCCGGGCGATCGCATCGCAACCGTTTCGGGCAACTCGATCGATCACGTTGTGGCGTTTTTCGGATGCGCGCGGGCCGGCGCGGCCTTCACTCCTCTTTCATGGCGTTTCGCACAGCGTGAACTTGCTGAAGCGTTGGAGTCAGCCGCGCCGAGCCTGCTGCTCGTTGAAGACGAATACCTCGGCAGTACCGTTGGTGCAGTTCAACAGTTGCCACACGCACCGGCAATGGCAATGCTGGGCACAATCGGCGTTGAGCTTGATGTGCCGCACAACGCCGCACGCCACGACGAGGTGGGAGAAGTCACCGACGACACACCGCTGCTGATCATGTACACCTCGGGCAGCGAAGCGGCGCCAAAAGGTGTCATCCTCACCCACGCGAACGTGTTCTGGACGAACCTGGCGCTTTCCAGCGCCGTCGCGATGACTGCGAACGACGTTGTCTTGGCGATGCTGCCGCAATTTCATGTTGCATCGTGGAACTGCCAACCGTTGCTCGCCCTCTGGGTCGGCGCAACAATTGTGCTCGAACGGGCGTTTCAGCCTGACCGCATCCTGCAGCTGATCCCCGAACTCGGGGTCACCGCGATGATGGGTGTTCCAACGCAATATCGGATGCTCGCAGACGATACGGCGTTCTCACCCGAAGCGGTTTCGAGCTTGCGTGTGCCGTTGGTGGGCGGGGCGGCCCTGCCCGACGAACTCGCCACGCGTTGGGCATCCGCTGGCGCACCACTGTGGCGTGGCTACGGTCTCACAGAAGCGTCCCCGAACACACTGTGGCTCTCGCCACAAGAGTCGGTGAAGTTCCCAGGTGCGACTGGGCGCCCATACGCATACGTTGAGGTGCGCCTGAGTGACCCCGAAACCGGGCTCGAACTGCACGGCGAAGCAACCGGTGAGCTGTGGGTGCGCGGGCCAAGCGTTTTCGCTGGCTACCTTGGCGCCCCCGAAGCAACCGAGCGTGCGATGCACGGTGATTGGTTGCGCACGGGCGACATCGCGCACCGGAACGCATCGAATGTCTACACGATCGTTGACCGTCGGAAAGAAATCTTCATTTCGGGCGGCGAGAATGTTGCACCGGCCGAGGTGGAGCGGGCTCTGCTGCTGCATCCGATGATTGCTGAAGCCGCTGTCGTTGGCGTACCCGATGAAGTGTGGGGCGAGCGCGGTGTCGCGTTCGTCGTACGCAAGAAAGGCGCGGCGCTCGGTGTGGATGAGGTTTTCACGCACGCCCGCGCCCAATTGGCCGGGTTCAAAGTGCCCGTACGCGTGGAGTTTCTTGACGAACTCCCCCGCTCGAGCATCGACAAGGTCGCTCGCGCCAATTTGCGCCAGCGCGCACACAACATGACAAAGGCGGCACAAGCATGAGCATCGCTGAACGATTCACCGACGACGCGGCCACGGTGCTCTCAGCGGCCGGCAAGCCGCTGACCAAACGCGGTGAAGCAACCCGACGCAAACTGCTCGAAGCTGCCGAGGAGATCTTTGCTGAACTCGGCTACCACGAAGCATCCGTCACCAAACTGACGGAACGCGCCCAGGTGGGTCTCGGCACGTTCTATTTGTACTTCGACGGCAAGAAGCAGATTTTCGAAGAGCTCGTCGTTGACCTCAACCGCCGCGTCCGTCACGCGATGGCCGAGGCGATGCCGGGCGCGCGCAACCGCATTGAGGCGGAGCGCGCAGGTTTTGAGGGATTCTTCCGGTTTACCGCCCAGCACCCTGCCCTCTACCGGGTTGTGCGTGAAGCAGAATTCGTCTCGCCCGAAATGTTGCGCTTGCACTACACCCGCATCGTTGAGGGTTACGAAGAGGGTCTGCGCGCTGCGCAGCTTGCTGGCGACGTTGACACCGAACTTGACCCTGAAGTCACAGCGTGGGCCCTCATGGGAGCCGGTGAACTCATCGGCATGCGCTACCTCCTGTGGGAGCGAGACAGCGAAGGCAATCCGCCGAGCGAAATGCCAACCGAAATTATTGACGAAATGGCGCGTTTCATTCACAACGCGCTCTCACGCCGAGAGGGAAACAACCAATGAGCGACCTCACCGGAAAACGTGCCCTCATAACCGGCGCCGCAAGCGGCATCGGTCTGGCCTGCGCAACCGAGTTCGCCGCTCGTGGTGCACACGTGATTGTGGCTGATTTCAACGCGGATGCTGCAATCGCCGCCGCAAACGAGATCGGCGGCGAACCGTGGGTTGTCGACCTCTCCGACACGGCCGCACAAGAAGACCTCGCGCTCGACGTTGACATTCTCGTCAACAATGCCGGCATCCAAACGGTTGCACCGATTCACGAGTTTGATCCCGAACGGTGGCGTTTCATGCACCGCCTCATGGTGGAGTCGCCGTTCCTGTTGATTCGCGCTGCCCTGCCGAAAATGTATGAGCGCAATTGGGGCCGCATCATCAACATCTCGAGCGCACACGGCTTGCGCGCGAGCGCATTCAAGTCGGCGTACGTATCGGCCAAACACGCCCTCGAGGGTATGTCGAAAGTGACCGCGCTTGAAGGCGGGCCACACGGGGTGACGAGTAACTGCGTCAACCCCGCGTATGTGCGCACTCCCCTGGTTGAAAAGCAGATTGCTGACCAGGCGAAAGTGCACGGCATCAGCGAAGACGAAGTTGTCGAGAAGATCATGCTCACCGAAAGTGTGATCAAGCGCCTCATCGAGCCGCACGAGGTCGCATCACTCACAGCATGGCTGGCATCGAACGACGCCGGCATGGTGACGGGTGCGAGCTACACGATGGATGGTGGGTGGACGGCGCGATGACTGACACGAAAAATCCGCTGGCTTTCCGCACTGTTGCGGTACCCGTTTCAGGCGGGAACCTCAACGTTGCGATCCGCGACGCGGCCTCCCCCGATGCCCCCACCGTGGTACTCATCCACGGTGTGACGTCGTCTCACTTGGCCTGGGAACTCGTTGCCGACGAACTCCCAGACGTGCGAATCGTCGCACCCGACTTGCGCGGTCGTGGCCTCAGCAACGACCTCGTGGGCCCAGCGGGTATGGCATCACACGCCGATGACCTTGCCGCCGTTTTCGGTGCGCTTGAGCTCGACCCGACCGTTGTTATTGGGCACTCGATGGGTGGCTTTGTCTCCATCGTCTTCGCGCACAGGTATCCGCAGTATGTCACCAAGATTGTTTTGGTTGACGGTGGTCTCCCCTTAGTCACACCCGAGGGGCTCACACCTGACGAGTTGGTTGCCGCGATTCTTGGGCCGACGGCTGCTCGCCTCGAAATGCGATTCGATGCGGTATCCGATTACATCGACTTCTGGCGCGCCCACCCGGCGTTCACTGATGACTGGTCGGATGCTTTGGAACGCTACCTCGCCTACGACCTCGTACCCGACGGCGACAAACTGCGCCCCGCAACGAGCTATGCGACAACCCGCGAAGACACCGTTGATCTCAACACCGGCACGGCGCTGTTTGCAGCCCTCGATGCAATCGCGCACCCGACGGTGCACGTGAGTGTTCCGCGCGGGCTGCAAAACGAAACTCCGGGCCTGTACCCGCAAGCGCACCTGGAGAAGCTCAAGGGTGAGTTCACACAGGTCGATTTTGTGGAGCTTGACGACCTCAACCACTACACGGTCATCATGGGCGCTCGCGGTGCTGCCGAGATCGCCCGTCTCATCAAGGATCAACTGGCCTAGACCCCCTCACACCCTGCTCTTCTCGAGAGTGGTCACCTTTGGCCCCAAATACCCATGTTTTCACGTGATTTCAGGGGTTTCCGGGGCCAAAGCTGACCACTCTTGTCGCAGAATGCCGCACCTCGCGAGGCGCTCGGGCAGCGAAAGAGTCCGCTCGGCAGAAACCGGAATCCGGTATGGAAAGGTGCTGCCGATAAAGCCGTAGAATACTTGAGACACACGAAACGTGATGCGCGCTCCAGTTCCGGACCGTGCGTCTGCCCGCACACTTCCGGCCCGAGAGTCCCTTCCGTGACCAACACCGCAACCCAACCTTCAAGCAACGAATCATCTGCATCTCGTCGTTGGCGGCGCCCGCATTTCAGTATCCAGTCAAAGCTTCTCGTGATGCTGCTCACCGTCAGTCTTTTGTCGGCGGGCATCGTCGGAGTTATTGGATACTTCAGTGGCCGAGACTCCTTGCGAGCTGCGGCATTCGAACAACTCACAAGCATCCGCGACATGCGTGCCGAAGCGATCCAGCGCGAGATCCACGGGCTTCAGCGCGGTGTCCGGCTAGACTCGCGCAACGACAGCGCCGTGGAGGCAGCACGCGCGTTCGTTTCTGCGTTCAACGAGCTCAACCAGCGGCCAGTGGATCCCGCCCAACTCGCAGCCGTACGCGAGTATTACGAGAACGAGTTTGTTCCCGCGCTCGAAAGCAGGTCGGGCCTCGACTACGAACCTGAAGCGTTCGTACCTGTCAACCCAGCGGGTGTGTACTTGCAGTCACACTACGTTGCTGGCCGCGCCTATGACGACTACGACACCGGGCTTGCCCTCGACGATGCCGGGGACGGGAGCGCCTGGAGTGCCGCCAACGCGCGGTATGGGTCGTACTTCACCGGCCTTATCGAGGAGCTCGGATACGAAGACGTGCTCGTGCTCGACAAGGAGGCAAACGTCGTCTACACCGCCTACAAGAGTGTCGAGCTGGGCGTAAATATGCGCGCTGAACCATACAGCGCAACGGCCATCACGAAGGCTTTCGACGAAGTCATGCGAAACGGTAGCCTTGACGAGGTTGTCACTACCGATTTCGAGCGCTATCTTCCGTCGCTCAATGTGCCCACCGCGTGGGTGGTCTCCCCGGTCGGATCGGCAACCGAAGTGCTTGGCGCACTGGCCATTCAAGTGCCCATTGATCAGATCAACGAAGTGATGACGGGCGACTACCGCTGGCAAGAGCAAGGCTTGGGCAAGACGGGCGAGGTGTACCTGGGCGGCAGTGACCTGCTGATGCGCAGCATCTCACGCCTGCTTGTCGAAGAACCCGAGCGCTACGCCGAAACCGTCATCAAAAACGGAACGCAAGCAGTTCTTGCTGAACGCATCGTCGAGGTAAACGGAACGGTGCAACTGCAGCCAATTGACTTCCCCGGGGCCCGTGCAGCACTGGCGGGCGAGACCGGCACAATTGTGGCGCCAGAGTATACGAGCCCTGACAGCCTTGTGGCATATGCACCTGCTGAGATCGACGGTCTCGACTGGGTTATTGTGGCGCACATGGATTCAGCGGAAGCTTTTGCGCCGGTCACTGAGTTCACCCGCAACCTCGTGCTCTCGACCCTTGCCCTCCTGCTCGGAGTCAGCCTGGCCTCACTGCTGCTTGCGCAAGTGTTTGCTCGACCGGTGCGACGGTTGGTCGATGCGGTTCGAAAGATCGCCGGCGGCGATCTTTCAGTACAGGTTCCGGAAGGTGCCAGAGACGAATTCGGTGATCTGGGCAACGCGTTCAACGACATGGCTTCCGGGCTACGCGTCAAGCAAGAGCTGATCGATGCCCAACGCGACGAGAACCAGAAGCTGCTGCTCACGCTGATGCCGGAGAGCGTTGCTGAACGGTATAAGCGTGGCGAAGAAACCATCGCCGAGGAACACGACAACGTCTCGGTCGTGTATGCCGAGCTCGTCGGCTTCGACGACTTCGCCTCAGATCTGAGCGGAACGCAAGAGATCACCCAGCTGAACTCGCTCATGCGTGCCTTCGATGAAGCCGCCCAAAAAGCGGGTGTCGAGAAGGTTCGCGCCCTGCGTGCCGGATACCTGGCCGCATCCGGGCTCATCGTGCCTCGTGTCGATCACGTTCGTCGAGCAGTGGAATTCGCCAAAGAAATGCGCCAGGTTGTACAGCGATTCAACGCACAGCACGGCACATCACTTGACCTTCGTGCGGGTGTTGACTCCGGCACTGTCACAAGCGGACTCGTTGCACGCACAACGCTCGCATATGACCTGTGGGGGGATGCGGTGAGCCTCGCCTACCGTGTACGCAGCGTCACCGATGAGGCGGGTGTGTACGTGAGCCAAACGGTACGCGACCGACTGCACGACTCGGCAGAATTCGTTGAAGCGGGCGTTGTAGAAGTCCAGGGAGTATCGCACACGGTTTGGCGCTTGGCATGAACCTCGAACAGTTGCGGGAAGGATGGCTTCCCTGGGCAATTGGCACCGCGATAGCCGTACCGCTGCTGCTTGTTGTACTCACCGAAATTATCGGTTCGCTCGGCCGACGCGGCCACGCCGCGGTCAAACCGCTTCGCCTACTGCGCAACTGGGTCGTGCCTGTCGTCGGGCTACTCATCCTGCTCGCCATCGCCTCACGCTCCGAGACTGATCTCGTGTGGACCCGCGTGGTCGCCACAGTTCTCGGTTTCTTGGTCATCCTGCTGCTTCTCAGCGCCCTCAACGTCGCACTGTTCTCACACGCTCGTGAAGGATCCTGGCGTGAGCGTGTTCCCTCAATCTTCATCGAGATTGCGCGCCTTGGCCTCGTTGTCGTCGGTCTCGGCATCCTCTTTCAGTGGGTGTGGGGTGCCGACGTCGGCGGTCTCATTACTGCGCTGGGCGTCACCTCGATCGTTATCGGTCTTGCACTGCAGAACGCAGTAGGCGGGGTCATTTCGGGCCTACTGCTGCTGTTTGAGCAACCGTTCAAAATCGGAGACTGGCTCGACGTAGGCGGTGGAACCGAAGGACGCGTGGTCGAGATGAACTGGCGCGCCGTGCATATCGACACAGGATCGGGCATCCAAATCGTTCCCAACTCGACGCTTGCTGGTGCGTCATTTACCAACAAGAGCCTGCCAACCGGACCGTACTATGCAGAACTCCCGGTGAAATTCTCGACGGATGATCCACCGCATGCTGTGATGCAGCTGCTCGTCAACGTTGCCGACACACTGCCGCAGCGCACCCCCGGCGAATCGGCAACAGCGACATACTCCGGCGGCGGAAGCTTCGTCGTCACGATACCTGTCGAAAGTGCCGCCGTCGCACCACAAGCCGTCAGCATCTACCTCTCGTGGCTTTGGTACGCCGCACGCCGCGCCGGGGCAGCACTCGACGGCGACTCGACAGATCCGATCTCTGAACCGGGGCATCTCGAACGCGCTCTTGAAGTGATCGGGTCGACGTTCAATATCAGCGTGGCCGAGCGCGAGTTGGTTGCAGCATCCGCTTGGCTCGAGCGATACGGATCAGGCGAGACGGTGCAAACAGAAGGACGCGTTCCGAACGCTCTTCGCTTTGTCGTTGAGGGCCGACTTCGACTTTTGGTTTCGGCAGCTGGTGGCCAGTTAGACATCGCTGACATCGAGCCACGCGACTACATCGGCCACACCGCCCTGACCCGAGAACGCGCGATCACGAGCGCCATTGCACGCAACGTCACTACGGTGCTTGCCGTTCCCGTCGAAACGATCGATGAGCTTGTGACGCTGCGCCCACGCCTCGCACAAGACATCGGGCAATCGTTGGAGCAGCGGCGAAAGCTTGCCAACGATGCACTCGCCCAGATCGGAATTGCGCACGACACTCGTCAGTCGACTGCCACCAATGTCGTGTCCGGGCACATCTCAGCGCCCGCTAGGCGCCCTTGAGTTTCTGAGCCGTGTGACGACCTGCACGACGACCAGAGAATATGCCGTCAGCGAGTGACAAACCGGAAAGATCGCTGTTGAAGCAAACGCCAACTGCTGTACGGCCGGCGGCATAGAGCCCTTCGATGGTGCTTCCATCTTCTCGTTTGACCAAACCGCTCTCACCGTCAAAGACGAGCCCACCAACAGGCCAGACCGGGGATCGGGAAGAAGAGAAGGGGCTGCCGCAGCAATAGGTGCCGAACGACCTGGCTGGGCAAGTCAGATATGACACCGTCGCAACAGGTCTGCTCGCTGTCGATCGTTCACGTCGCGCCATCCGCTTTCGCTCGTGCAGAGTAATGCACACTTGCCTCCAATACTTCCCCCGTATCGCGCAACACCGAGATCAGGGCCGGCGACCTGCCCGGCAGAACCGTTCAACACCACGCTTCGGATACCCTGGGAAGAGCGTCGCGTGCTGGTGGCAGACAGTGTCAGGCATGGAGGCGTGGGATCTGAAAGAGCACGACAATGATGATGTCGTTCCCTTCGCCCTCTCATGACTGAGGGCGAGAAGACCAGGCTCGTCGCCTGGGTCAACGAGTTGCGAGCCGTGCACGGGCGACTCCGCGAAGCACTGCGCGTGACGCAGGCCGCCGCGAGCGCAGGCGAACCAAGTGGGCCACCAGCGCGGGAGTTGCTGCTGTTCTGTCACGGCTTCTGCACAGCACTAACCGGCCATCACGAGGGTGAAGACCGGGAGCTGTTCCCTGCGATCGCTGCCGCACACCCTGAGCTGGGGCCAACCCTGCGGAAGCTGGAACAGGATCACTCGATGATCGCCCACCTCGTCACGGCGTTGCAGTCCGCGACTGAACGGGGCCCCACGCCAGACAATCTGGCGGAGCACCTGGAAGGGATCGCTGCGATCATGGAGTCGCACTTCCGATACGAAGAACGTGAGCTGCTCATGGTTCTCGAGACCCTTGCGCTGGACGGTGATCCTCGCGACGTGCTTGGGCCGCTTTAGTCATCGGAGTCCGCAATGAGACACATTGTCTGGGCGGGCCAGGGTCCATTGCCGGCACCCGCGAGAAATCGGAATGAAGAACGCAATTAAGGCAGCAAGTCGATCATCTGTGGTCGAGCTTTCATTGCATGAATCACCAATTCATGGCCGCTGTCGAAGACGAGAACAATCGTTTCCAAGAGTCGTCCGCGAGTGTCGAAGCCGAGGCGCAACTGACGTGCCGGGCTATTCTCATCGAGATCCTCGATCCAGACTGCCCACGTCGCTGCTTGAATCGCGTCTTCACGGAGGACACCGTGTTTCAGTGCCGAGCCGTGAACGTTCACGCTGCCGACAGGTGAATCGCTTCGCGGATCACTTCTGAGCGTGATTTGCCCTCACGTTCAGCGCGCTCGTCGATCGCGGCAATCTCTTCAAGGGTGAGCCGGAGCGCAACTACCTGGGACGGCTCGGCTCCCCGACCTGGGCGTCCGCGACCGCGCTTCTTCAATGCCGCAACATCATAGCCAGCCTCGGCTTCGGCAGCCCAGGCGGCGATCTGCTCCTCGGTGACAGGAACCCCGTTGATCGTCTCGCGCTCGCTCATGTCATTAATGTATAACGAAAAACCAAACTGGGCAAGAGCCCCTCTGCGAGATCTTCTCCCCTGGATCTCGTCGAGCACTTCGACGGCGATCGTGTCGACTTCATCGGCACTGACGACGTGGCTGGTTCTCGTGATCTGCGTAAAGGGTGTGCTGTAACTCGATGCGCTCAGCGAGTTTGGCGGAACCGGAGTGGGCGCGTTTCCACTCGGTCGCTACGCTCCCTCGGTCAACGACCGGGAGGGGGGGCCCGGTCAACGACCGGGAGGCGCGTGGCTTCCCCTCTCGATCGTTGACCGACTGAGCCGAAGGCGAAGGAGCGGAAACGGGGAGCCGCCGCGCACAGCGCGGGGGCGGCCCGCACGAACCGGCGGTCTGAGAAGGTGAGCGCGTTTCCACTCGGTCGCTACGCTCCCTCGGTCAACGACCGAGGATGACCAAACTGAAAAAGAGATCCACCAAAGTGGATCTCTTTTTCAGTCGGGCTGACAGGAGCCGTCGGGCGCCCTGTGGCGCCCTCCTCCCAAATCCTGCTGTGACAACTGCCAAACAAAAAGAAAGACCTGCATAAGCAGGTCTTTCTCTTTGTCGGGCTGACAGGAGCCGTCGGGCGCCCTGTGGCGCCCTCCTCCCAAATCCTGCTGTGACAACTGCCGAACAAAAAGAAAGACCTGCATAAGCAGGTCTTTCTTTTTGTCGGGCTGACAGGATTTGAACCTGCGACCCCTTGTCCCCCAGACAAGTACGCTACCAAGCTGCGCCACAGCCCGCTGCGCTCCGCATGCGCGAAGACAACTCCGCTAGTCTACCGGTTTTCTCACCCGCATTCGACCGCGGTAACGTGAACGAATGAACGATGCAGCATCCGTACGTCTCGACTCGTGGCTCTGGGCCGTGCGCATGTACAAAACACGTTCGGCAGCAACAAGCGGATGCCGCGCAGGCCACATCCGCGTCGGCGGCGAAAAAGCAAAAGCCGCCCAACCGGTGCGCATCGGTGACGAAATTCGTGTGCGTCAAGATGGCTTCGATCGCATCCTGATCGTCAAGCAACTGCTGAGCAAGCGCGTCGGTGCGCCACTCGCGCAAGCAGCCTACGAAGACCGCACCCCAGTTCGCGAACCAGTCGCCAAAATGGCTGTTCGTGATCGTGGCGCGGGGCGCCCAACGAAACGCGAACGCCGAGACATCGACCGGCTCCGTGGTCGCGAGCTGACCGACGAAGACTAAGGCGTGGCTTTGCCAGACACGCCCTACAGCTGCGCGCGCAAAACCGGCCACGCCGCAGCAAAGCCGGGGTGCAGCGGACGCTGGTCCACTTCGTCGACCGCAACCCACTCGAGGGCAACACTTTCGGGGTCACTGATGACCGCTTCAAACGGTGCAACAACATCGGCAACGACGGTTGTGTACGACCAGTAGCCCAGGTCATAAACCGACGTGAAGCGCGCAACGACAGCATCCAGCGGAACACCCGCTTCTTCGTTTGCTTCCCGCAGGGCTGCATCAATCGCGCTCTCGCCCTGGTTCAATGCGCCACCAGGCAGCCCCCAGGTGCCACCGTGGTGGCTCCACGCCACCCGGTGCTGCAGCAGCACGCCGCGCGCCGCATCGTAGGCCAGCAGTCCGGCCGCACCGAAAGCACCCCAGTACTTCTCCCCCGTGGGCGCCACAACCCAAGCATCGCCAGGGTCACGCGGCCCGTCAGGGCGACGCGGGTGGCCAGGCTCAACCGGCTGAATCGTCACAGTCGCCTACTTCTTGTACTGTCGGCGCTCGCGCACTCGCATGTTGATGACAATCGGCGAACCCTCAAACTCGTACAGTTCCCGCAAACGTCGCTGAATAAAGCGGCGGTACCCGGGGTCGAGGAATCCGGTTGTGAACAGCACGAATGTTGGCGGACGCGTCGAAACCTGCGTGCCGAACAGAATGCGCGGCTGCTTGCCACCGCGCAGCGGGTGCGGGTGGGCCGCAACAAGTTCGGTAAGAAATGCGTTGAACTTTCCCGTCGGGATACGCCGATCCCAGCTGTCTAGTGCAGTCTCAAGTGCCGGCACAAGCTTCGCAAGGTGCCATCCGGTCTTCGCCGAAATGTTCACGCGCGGCGCCCACGCAACGTGTGCGAGGTCTTGCTCGATTTCACGTTCCAAGTAACGACGACGGTCGATACCTTCCATGTCGTCGTCGTTCAGGCGGTCCCACTTGTTGAATGCCAAAACCAGCGCGCGGCCCGACTCGAGCACCAGGTCGATGATGCGCACATCTTGCTCGCTAATTGTCTCTGAAACGTCGAGCACAACGACCGCCACCTCGGCACGCTCAAGCGCGGTCGCCGTGCGCAGCGAAGCATAAAAGTCCGCCCCCTGTTGCAGGTGCACTCGGCGGCGGATGCCTGCGGTGTCAACGAAATTCCACAGCTTGCCGTCGATCTCAACCAGCTCATCAACCGGGTCACGAGTCGTGCCCGCGAGCTCGTTGACAACAACGCGTTCTTCACCGGCAGCCTTGTTCAGCAATGACGACTTGCCAACGTTCGGCCGACCCAGAATCGCGACGCGACGCGGGCCACCAATCTCGTACTTGGCCACGGCCGAAACCGTCGGCAAAACCTTGAGAACTTCATCGAGCAGGTCGGCAACGCCACGACCGTGAATTGCCGAAACGGGGTGCGGTTCGCCAAGCCCCAGGTTCCACAGTGCAGCAGCTTCTGGTTCTTGCCGGGCATCGTCGATCTTGTTCGCGACGAGAAACACCGGCTTACCCGAACGACGCAGCATCTTCACGACGTGTTCGTCAGTTGAGGTTGCACCGACCATGGCATCAACAACAAACAAAACGATGTCCGCCAGGTCGATTGCGACTTCAGCTTGGGCTGCAACGGATGCGTCGATGCCTTTCGCATCGGGCTCCCATCCACCGGTATCGACAACCGAGAACCGTCGGCCGTTCCACTCCGACTTGTACGTCACACGGTCGCGGGTGACACCCGGGGTGTCTTCAACAACAGCCTCACGGCGGCCCAGGATGCGGTTGACGAGTGCTGACTTGCCAACGTTTGGACGCCCCACGATCGCAACAACTGGCAAGCCGGGCATGATTTCGATGCCGTCTTCGCCAGCAACGAGCCCCTGCAGCAGTTCGGCGTCGTCAGCGTCGAGGTCGTAGTCTTCAAGCGCGGCACGCAATGCATCCGCTCGTGCCTGAATCAGTTCTTCGTCGAGCGCATCGAGCTTTTCGGCGAGATCGTCGTCATAGTCTTCGTATTCGTCAGCGCTCATGCGACACTCCCGAGGTTTTCTTCAACAACGCGCGCGACCGCGTCGATCGTTTGGGCAAAATCAAGTTCGGTTGAGTCAACAACCGTGACACCGTCGGCGGCGTTGAGAAAATCAACCACTTTGGAATCGGATGCATCGCGCCGCTTCATCGACTCAGCAACCTCAGTCGCGTTCTCACTTTCGAGTTCCGCAGACCGACGCGCGGCGCGCACATCAGGGTGGGCAGTCAACAGGATGCGCACCGGTGCGTCTGGTGCCACAACGGTTGTGATGTCGCGGCCTTCAACGATCACTGCGGGCAGCCCGGATTCGGCGACGAGTGAGCGAAACAAGCGGTTCACTTGCTCGCGCACGGGCAGCACACGCGCGACACCGCTGACTGCGGCTGAAATCTTGGGGTCACGAATCGCGGCTGTGACGTCAACGCCATCAACCGTGACGGTGCGGTCGTCGGGGTCGAGCGAGACAACCGGCGCGAAGTTTGCGGCCGCGTGCAAAACGGCGCGTTCGTCTGCTGTGTCGGCGCCCGAGTTCAGCACGAACCACGCAAGCGCGCGATAGACCGATCCGGTGTCGAGGTAGCCGAATGCGCGGGTGCGCGCGAATGCTTTTGCAACACTCGACTTGCCGCTGCCCGCGGGGCCATCAATGGCGATGATTTGGGGTGTGTGGGTCATTGGGTTGTACTCGCAATCCGCCAGCCGCGTTCTTGCAGTCCTTCAACGGTACCCGTCACTGCCTGGGGAATCACACTGATCTCACACAGCCCAATCGGGGCACCGGGTGAGTGTTCCATCCGGAAGTCTTCAATATTGACCCCGAGCTCCCCCAGGTCACTGAACAAGCGTGCGAGCTGACCGGCGGTGTCGTCGACCATAACAACGATCTCGTGGAAGCGCCGTCGCACACCGTGTTTCCCAGGCAGCTGGGCGACACCATCGTTTCCGGCGCGAATTGTTTCGGCGATTGCGCGCCGCGCGCCGGTCGCATCGGGCTTGCGCAGCGCTTCACGCACCCGGTCAAGATCTGCCGCGACGGCGTCGAGCACATCCACAACGTGTTCGGCGTTTGCGCTCAAAATCTGTTCCCAAAGGCCAGCATCGGATGCCGCGATGCGCGTCGTGTCGCGCACCCCACCACCGGCGAGCTCGAGTTCGTGCGGCGCCGCGGCGCTCAGCCGTGCGGCCAGCAACGATGCCATCAGCTGTGGAACGTGCGAGGTGTAGGCGACGGCACGATCGTGTTCTGCCGCAGAAAACTCGATCGCGAACGCCCCAACGTCTACCGCGAGCGCTTTGACTGCCGCAACCGCCGCTGCTGAGCTTTGCGGCGCGGGACACACAACCCACGGGCGTGCCAGAAACAGGTCTGCACGTGCAGCGATTGCTCCCCCGCGCTCCCGACCGGCAAGTGGGTGCGATCCGACATAGCGAGAAAGGTCGGCATCTGCTGTTTCAAGCGCCGCAAGGATGGGCTGTTTGACACTTGCGACGTCGGTGACAACAGCATCCGGGTATGCGGCAAGTTCGACGGCAACGGTCGATGCGGTGACATCTGGCGGCACTGCGACGATGATGAGGGCTGGGGCATCCGATGGGCTCGGCGCACGCCCAGCACCGTAGTCGATCGCGAGGCGCAGTTGCGCTGGTGATGCATCATCGAGCACAACGTCGACACCGGTGGCTTTCAGGGCGTGGCCGACGCTCGCGCCCAGCAGCCCGGATCCGACGATCCGCACAGTTTTTGCACTCATGAAGTGGCCTCTCTCGCGAGGGTCAGGAGGGCTCCGCGTTCTTGCTTGTTCAGCTCGCGGGTTTGCCCCGTAGCAAGCGTACCCAAGTGCAGCGGGCCAAATTGCCGACGCACGAGTTCTTGCACGGGATGCCCGATCTCAGCGAGCATGCGCCGCACAATGCGGTTGCGTCCAGAGTGCAGGGTAATTTCAACGAGGCTCGACTTTTTCGACGAGTCAAGCACACGCGCCTTGTCGGCGGCGATGGGGCCATCTTCGAGTTCGATTCCCGAAACGAGCTTGGCCAAATCTTTCGCGGCCACCTGGCCCGAAACCTTCGCGATGTACACCTTGGTCACACCAAACTTCGGATGCGCCAAAACGTTTGCGAGTTCACCGTCGTTCGTGAGCACCAACAGCCCGCTCGTGTCTTGATCGAGGCGGCCCACGTTATACACGCGCTCCTCAAATTCAGCGGTGTACTGGCGCAAGTCGGGGCGCCCGTTTTCATCTTTCATCGTGCTGACAACACCGCGCGGTTTGTTGAGCACGAGGTAACGCTTTTCTTGGTCAAGTTGCACGGCGACACCATCAACATCAACGATGTCGACAGCAGGGTCGATGCGCGAGCCGAGTTCGCTCACAACAGTGCCGTTCACCCGAACGCGCCCAGCTGAAATGAGCTCTTCACACACGCGCCGCGAAGCTACCCCAGCGTTCGCGAGCGCCTTTTGTAACCGCACGCCGTCGGTGCGTGGTTCAAGATCTGACATCAGTAGATACCCTCGAAGCCTTCGGAACCATCATCGAGCAGCGGTGAGATTGGCGGCAGCTCGTCAAGGGTGTTGATGCCCAGGTACGAAAGCAACGCATCGCTTGTGCCGTAGTTGATCGCGCCCGTCTCACTGTCGGTGAACACCTCTGTGATGAGCCCTCGGGCGAGCAACGTTCGTACAACAGAATCCACGTTCACGGCACGAATGGATGCGACCTGCCCGCGTGTGACGGGTTGTTTGTACGCAATAACGGCGAGGGTTTCCAAGGCCGCTTGCGACAGGCGAGTCGGCGATTGCGAACCAATGAAGTCCGCGACAATACCGTCGAGGGCGCTTCGTACATAGAGTCTCCAGCCACCCCCGATTTCGCGCAACTCAAACCCGCGCTGTGGCGTACCGTTCGTTCCGTCGTAGTCGGCGACGAGTTCGGTGAGCGCGGTTTGCACAACACCCAGCGGTGCGCCGACGGCTGCCGCGAGCGTCAAAACCGGAATCGGCTCATCGATCACCAAGAGCACCGCTTCGATGCGAGCGCGTACTTCAGCGTCGGTCAGGGGTGCAACGGATGCTTCAACTTCCGTCACGCTTTCACTGCTCATATTCATCCCCCAAAGCGTCGAGTTTGTCGTCGTTCCAGTCTTCTTCGGCCGACCACGCGATGTGCAGCTCACCGAGCGGTTCGAGCTGCTCGAATGAAACCGCGGCGTGCCGATACAACTCGAGGATTGCGATGAAGCGGGCAACAACAACGCCGACATCGCCGGCGGCGTCTGCGACGAGCTGCCGGAAACTCAGTGACGTTGCATGGCGCAACCGGGTCACCACGATCGCGGCTTGTTCGCGCACACTGACGCGCGGTGCATGCAAGTGCCCAAGCCCAACACTCGGCAGCGTTTTGGGTGCGAATGCAAGCATCGCAAGCCCAGCAAAGTCGGCGAGCGACGTGCTCCAGACGAGTTCGCTCGGTTTCGGGCGGTGAATCTCGTCGAGTCGCACACTGCGGGCCAAGCGGGTGCTCTCGGCCAAAAGCATTTGGTCGAACCACGCCGAAACCTCTTTGAACGCGCGGTATTGCAGCAGCCGCGCAAACAACAGGTCGCGTGCTTCGAGCACTTTAACGGCTTCCTCATCGACAAGTTCACCCTGCGGTAAGAGGCCTGCGACTTTCATGTCGAGCAGTGTCGCTGCAACAACCAAGAATTCGGATGCCTGCTCGAGCTCTTCTGTCGGATCCAGCATCGCCAGATACTCGATGAACTCGTTCGTGACGGCGCTGAGCGACACCTCGGTGATGTCGAGTTCGTGCTTCGAAATGAGACTCAGGAGCAGATCGAATGGTCCGTCGAAGTTGGAAAGCGAGACACGGAAACCACCCTCGCCCGGCATCGGGTCGAGTTCGCTTATCGTGTCACGCAACGGCACCACGAGCGACAAGTTCGCGCGCCAGGCGCAAGTAGGCTTGCGCGGCCGCGTGTTCGGGGGCGAACACCGTGATGGGAACACCCGCCACAGACGCATCCGGGAACTTCACCGTGCGGCCAATAACCGTTTCAAGCACGTCGTCGCCGAACGCTTCAACAACCCGCTCGAGCACTTCGCGTGCGTGCAGGGTGCGCCCGTCATACATCGTGGCAACAAGCCCATCGAGTTTGAGGGCCGGGTTGAGGCGATCTTGTACCTTCTCGATGGTTTCGACCAGGAGTGCAACGCCACGGAGGGCGAAGAACTCGCACTCCATTGGCACGAGCACCCCGTGGGCAGCCGTCAGGGCGTTGACAGTCAGCAAACCGAGCGAGGGTTGGCAGTCGATCAGAATAACGTCGTATTCACTCGCGACCTGACGAAGCACGCGGGCCAGAATTGTTTCGCGAGCGACCTCGTTCACCAAGTGCACTTCAGCGGCCGAGAGGTCAATGTTCGCCGGGATCACGTCAAGGTTTTCAACCGACGAGGCCACGACTGCGTCGTGTGCGTCGCGCTTGGGGTCAAGCAACAGATCGTAGATGGTCACAACGTCGTGGTTGACGATGCCAAGGCCGGCCGAAAGCGCACCTTGGGGGTCAAAGTCAACAACCAAAACCTTGCGACCGTATTTCGCGAGCGCGGCGGCGAGGTTGATCGACGTTGTGGTTTTGCCAACGCCACCTTTTTGGTTACACATTGCAATGATGCGTGCGGGGCCGTGCGCTTCAAGCGGCTTCGGGGTGGGAAACCCGTGGTACGGCCTACCCGTTGGGCCCATCGTTACGGCATCTTTTTTCGACGCGCCAGATGCTTGCGTTTGCGTGTCTTTTTGGTTGCCTGCCACCGGTTGACCCTTTCTGTTGCATTGAGTCTATCGAGCGCAGGCCACTGGTGGTGTCAGCCGCGCAATGCTTCGACCGGCTCGATGCTCGCTGCGCGCCGTGCCGGGTAGAAACCGGCGATCCAACCAATGAGCGCACCGAGCAAGACTCCCCCGATGGTCACCATCGGACTGATGACCGGCGTCCACCCTTGCGTCCACGCCACAACCACCACGCCGATCACCCCAAGGCTTGCACCAATGAGCCCACCAAGCACGCCCGTCACAACCGATTCGAGCATGAACTGGTTCGAAATTTCACGCCGCGTCGCCCCCAACGCTCGCCGCAGACCGATCTCACCTTTGCGTTCCGAAACCGAAAGCATCGTGACGTTGGCGATACCGACCCCGCCGGCAAGCAGTGCAACACCACCGAGCGCGAGAAACACCAATTGCATGTCGCTCTGTAAGCCCTCACGTAAATCGGATGACGTGCGAGGTGCTGAAACACTGAGATTGTCGACCTGGTCGGGGTCGGGTTTGAGTGCGAAAACACCCTGCTCGCGCACTTGGTCGCCCGCACCGACCATGATGCGAGTCTGCACAAGTGCTGGGCTGGCAAGCCCGAAGTCTTGTCGTGCTGACCCGTTCGGGATCATGACAGCGCGACTGAGATCACCGCGCGACTGGAAATCGTCTGCGATGCCGATCACTGCGTAGGGCAACGAGTTGATGAAGATTGTCGGCTGTGTGTCCACACCGTGGATGCCGAGTCGCTCGGCAGCTTCAACCCCGAGCACGGCGACGCGGTCCGCTCGCTCATCGTGCCCGATGTCATAGAAGCGTCCCGTGACGATTTGCCCCTCAACGGTTTCGAGCGCGGTTGCGGATGTTGCCCACACCGGCGGCGGCACGACCGCCGGAAGTGTTGGGTCATCGAGCAGCACGCTTGTGACGCCTCCCTCACCAATCTCAATTTGGGTAAATGTCGCTGCGGACTCGACTCCAGCCAAGCGAGTGAGGCGATCGACGGAATCCCACGGCAATGTCGTGCGGGCGACAGTGCCCGAGAAGCTGTTCGTGGTCGCCGGTTCGAAGACCACTTGCCGACTCGCGGCCGCGTTGAAGCGCGCTTCGGTTTGATACGCCGAAGTGCTTGCAAAACCGACGGTCGCAACGAGCGAGCCAATCCCCAAGACTGTTCCCAAAACGGTCATCACGAGTCGGCCCGGCCTTGAACCGATATCGCTTGTTGCCTCATAGACGAGGTCTTGCACATTGAACCGGTCGGCCCGTGGGACGGGGCTCAACAGTTGGTCGACGGGGCTGGGGGTGGCAACATCCGTTTTCGTGGTTTTCTTACGCTTGAACGGCCACATCACGCAACCTCCGTGAGTCGGCCGTCACTGATGTGGATGCGACGTTCAGCGCGCGTTGCGACGTTCTCGTCGTGTGTGATGACCACGAGCGTGAGCCCGTCGTCGTTGCGGAGCTCCTCAAACAGGTCCATCACTTCGCGAGACGTTTTTTGATCGAGGTTCCCGGTGGGTTCGTCGGCGAGCAGCAGCTTCGGCCCCGCCACGACCGCGCGGGCGACCGCAACACGTTGCCGCTCACCACCCGAGAGCGAACCGGGCATGAACGTCGTGCGGTGTGAGAGCCCCACCCGCTCGAGTGCCGTCAAGGCACGCTGCTCCCGCTCACCACGAGGGGTGCCGCTGTAGAGCATGGGCATCATGACGTTTTCGAGCACGTTTCGCTTGGGCATGAGGTGAAACGACTGAAAAACAAACCCGATGAAGCGCGCACGCACGGCCGCGCGTTCGTTTTCGCTGAGCGCGAGTGTGCTGACGCCATCGAGGAGGTAATCGCCCACGCTCGGCCGGTCAAGCAACCCGAGGATGTTGAGCATTGTTGACTTGCCCGAACCGCTCGGCCCGACAACGCACGCGTATTCGCCCGCGCCGAGCGTGAGGTTTGCACCCTTGAGCGCCTGCACTTCGGGCGGGCCCGGAAACGACTTGGTGACGTCTCGCAACTGCACGAGCGGGTGCTCGCTGGTCACCGCCCCACCACCACGAGGTCGCCTTCGCGAAGTTCGCCCGCAACGGGGCGCACTTCAACCTGCCCGCGTGCGGCAAGGCCCGTTTCAACCTGAACAAGTCGGGTCTCGGCACGATCACCATCGCGCGGGTCACCATCGACAACCTGCACGCGGTATTCGCCACCCGGCCCCGCAGTCAGGGCGGATGCAGGAACCGACAAGACCTTGCCGTCGGTTGCCCCGATCTGCATCACAACGGGAACGTTGCTGCCTTGCACCCGCTGGTACTGCTCGGGCGTCAATTCGTCGGGCGCAAGCTCAATCGGCCATCGCGTTTGCCCCGACGCTGGAGCGCTGAGAGCCGTGACGGTCGCGGTGAGCTGTGCCCCGTCGACCTCGAATGTGCCGACGCTTCCGACCTGGAGGTGCGCAGCATCCGCTTCGGGAACACTGCCGGTGAGCTTGATCGTCGCACCAGAGACCACCACGGCCGGGTTCGAATCGAGAATGCTGCCTCGCGAAACGTTTACGGCATCGACTCGACGAGGCAACTCGGTGAGATAAATGATCTCGTTCGAAGGCATGATCGGCTGGATACCTTGGCGTGCTTGTTCGAGTTGTTCGTAGGCTTGCTCACGTTGAGTCCACGCCCCATCAACCTGGGCCTGTTCGCCCGATGTGTCGATATCCCACAGCGCGTAATACTGCGCTTTGGCTTCTTGGATCATGCGATTCGCGGCATTCATCCCCGCTTGATCGCCAGCGTCTTTTGCCATCTGCCAAGCTTCTTGAGCAGCCTCAATTTGATTCTCTGCCGCAACGATTTGTGCGTTCGAAGGCCCCGAGGCAGCCTGATCGCGCATGGCCACAGCTTGATTGAAGGCCGTTTCGGCTTCGGTTGCAGCACGCTGCGCTTGCCGGAACGCCTCTTGCGCTTCGGGTCCTGCAGTCGGCGCGCTGTAACCAATACGTTCGTACATTGCGGCGACACCGTCAGCGAGCGCTTGATCGTACAGGTTTGATCCGAGGTCACCCGCGGCAATGTCCCAATCCGTCAACGCTTGGCGCAATTGCACAACATCCCCGCCGCGCATCCCCATTGACAGCGTGCGGTAGGCCGGAAGCTCGCCCGGGAGCACAATCACCGGGCGATCGACGATTTCTAGCAGCACGTCGCCACGGGCAACAGCCGCCCCCACCTCGGGGACACGACCGGTCACGACCGCAACACCGCCACCAGAGCCAGCGTCAAACTTCAGTGGCACAGGGTCAGAAAAACCCACATCGGCGCGAATCGTCACATCGTTGCTCAGCTCGCCGTAGGTCACCGGAACCGTGATCAGCCCTGCGTCGGGAACAGCATCGGATGCCCCGCCAGGCGACAACACGAAAGTACCGAGCGCTGTACCAATCCCCAACGCACCAAGGGCAACCGCGGTTGTGATCCACAGGGGTTTGTTGCCTGTGAAAATGCGTTTCCAACCAGCAGCTCGAGCGGCCTTGTTGTCTTGGGGCTTAGCAGTCTCAACATCCCCCGTGGCTTCTTCGCCCGTGGCAACATCGGTGGCTGTCTCAAAAACGACAACATCTGCACCGGGAGCATCTGCCTCTGTCGCGGCGGCGTCACTGATCGCCCCAGCGATGAGCTCATCAAAGGGGTCGGCGGTTTCGGCGTCTGAGCCGGTGTCATCCGCTCGTTCAGCGTTTTCGGGCCCGCTGTCGTCGCGACGATTGTTTCGTCTGGCCATGGACCTATCTCTGCTGCTGCTCTTGCGCTGCCCTGAATGCTTCGAGTTCAGCCTTGTTTTCGGAGACGAACTTCGTTTCGTACTCGAACTGAATCTTCAGTGTTTCGGCTTCGAAATCGAGCTTGTCTTTGCAGCCCCAGTCAGCAACTGCCTGGGCAATTTCTGCTTCTGCCTCGGCCTGTATTTCAGGAGTGTTCATGTCGAATTGTGGCCACACATAGTTGGGATCTGCGGCTTCTTCGTCGCTCGGCCACTCGACGGTCGCGTAAAACGCATCTTGGAGGGCGTTCATCTTGTCATAGAGCTCGTTTGTCGCCTCGTTTGGGTTCGTCAAGCCTGCGAAACCCGCATCAGCCATGCAACTCGCCCACTGGTTCGCGAGGTCAAGCGTGCGAGGATCAGTCTGCGCCTGCAAATAGATCTCATTCATGCGCTCCATCAACGGCGTGAACTCGTCGTTCTCGTAGATGCTCTCGCCGTAGACCTCGTGCTGTGCCGCACCGTAGCAACCCGCGGTTGACCAATCCCATTCGTAGTACTCGTTGCCGTCGTCATCGATCGTGGGTGCCTGGTCGTTCGGGTCACCCCAGAGTGCTGCCTCGTACGCGATCCGTTCTGACTCGCTCAACGATTGTGCGTATGCCTCGTTGGGGTCTTCCGGGATGTCTTGCTGCTGCTGTTCGAGGTCGTAGTTGCCCCACGGGTCGGTGAAAACACCGTATCCGTACTTTTCGGCGAACTCCTTCGAACCCCACTCAACATCAAGCTCGTTGCCCACGAAGAAA
Source organism: uncultured Microbacterium sp. (assembly GCA_964616805.1). GTDB lineage: Bacteria > Actinomycetota > Actinomycetes > Actinomycetales > Microbacteriaceae > Microbacterium. The sequence goes on from CAZTUC010000009.1 coordinate 85,615, forward strand.
GCGCTGTTCGAAAACGGGGTGTACTCGAAGCCCAGCTTTGTCATACACGCGGCGACGACCTCTTGCACTTGCAGATCTTGCTGCTCTGCCTCTGCCTGACGTTCTTCATCGGACATCGTCGGGTCGTAGCCCACGTTCAAATACTCGAGCAGTGGCGAGTCGTCGTAGGTCAACGTGCCGCCCCCAGTACTGCCACAGGCAGAAAGCATCAGCGTCGCAGCGGCGATACCCGCAAGCGCGAAAACACCGCGGCGTGGTGGGCGAAGTGAAGTGCGCATCAGTGGATCCTCAACGTTGAATGTCAGTTGACGACCAGCTTACTGGCTCCTGATATGACACGGCCGGTCACCGAGCGACCACTGCGTTCAGGTACGCAATCGCTACTGTTGCACCCACGCGTCGAACGCGTCACGGAATGCAATGAGTTCTGCCTCGTGTTCTTCGATGTACTGCTGCTCGTACTTGAACTTGGTGCGCAGCATTTCGCTCTCATAGTGCAGGCTGTCTCGGCAGTCCCAATCGGCAACCGCCTGAGCGCGCTCGCGTTCGAGGCCAGCGTCAATTTCGGGGCCGGTGAACTCAAATGTGGGCAGTTCTTGCCCGCGAACTGGCGGGTTTTCGGCTTCGAAGGCGCGTTGCAGCTCGAAAAGCTGCTGCGTGAATTCTTCGTGCGCGTTCGCGTGAGTCTTGAGCCCGCCAAAACCGGCATCCGCCATGCATGCGACCCACTGCTGATTGAGTTCGGCGGTGCGATGGTCGTTTTGGGTGTCACGGTAGATCGACTTCATCGTGTTGATGAGCGTGCGAAACGCCTCAGCATCCCACGGGTTCGTGTCGAAAACAGCCGCGCGCGCGTCGCCGAAGCAGCCGCCGACGCCGCGACCACCCTCTTCGGGTGCGCCGTCAAACGCTTCACTAAAAGCCTGCTGATCTGCCACGTCAAGGCTTTCGTAGAATTCGTCGATCGCACTCGTCGGAGCCTCGGGTGCACCCTGCGACGTGAGCACACCAAGCGGGCCCGCCGAGAACGGGTTGTTGAAAACGCCATAGCCGTAGGTCTCGGCAAATTCGCGTGAATTGATGTCGAGATCCAAGCCGGTGCCGGTTACGGACGGTTGTGTTTCGCTCGCCGGAATCGTGAAGCCGTGCTCGGCCATACACGCAATCGTGAGTTCTTCTTGCTTGCGCAATAAGTGCTGGTTCTCTTCTGCCGTTGCAACACGCACGTACGCCAAGATTGGCGAGTCTTCAGCGGTGAGAATCGTTGATACTTCAGCGGATGCTTCAGGCGTGACCGGTGTTTCGGTTACCGCGCTCGTCGTGCACGCGGCCAACAGGGCCACTGTTGCCACGATCGCACCAATACTTGCCATTCGCCCGTTTTTGCGCACGTGAACCTCACTCTTCAAACCAATCCCCTGGTCTCTAGGTTATCGTGCGCGCGGATGCGAAGCTGCGAAAACCTCGCGAAGGGTCTCGATGTTCACGTGCGTATAGATCTGAGTTGTCGCAACGGATGAGTGCCCCAAAAGCTCTTGCACAACGCGCACATCGGCACCGCCCTGCAAGAGGTGCGTAGCGAAACAGTGCCGCAGGGTGTGGGGTGAAATCTTCGTACTCAACTGGGCGCGCTCGGAAGCGTCCTGCAAGACCAGCCACGCGCTTTGTCGTGAGAGCGGGGCACCGCGGGTGCCGAGAAACAGTTTCGGTGTTGCTTTGCCGCGCGCTGAGAAAACTGGTCGGGCGCGCGTGAGGTACGCATCAAGCGCTGCCCGGGCGTACGACCCCAACGGCACGATGCGCTCTTTCGAGCCTTTACCGCGCAACCGCAAGATATCGCCGCGGGAAACGTCGTCAACGTCGAGCCCAATTGCCTCCGAAACGCGAGCTCCGGTTGCGTAGAGCAGTTCGAGCAGTGCCCGATCACGTAGCCCCTCGGGGGTGTCGTGCGGGGGTGCTTCAAGCAAGCGTTGCACCTGTTGCATCGTGAGCGTGTCGGGGAGTTTGCGCGGTGTCTTGGGGGCGGCAACTTTCGCGGTCGGATCGGTTTTCGCGCGCCCCTCACGCAAAACGAAGCGGTGCAGCCCCCGAACCGACGAGTGCACCCGGGCGAGCGTTGTCGCTGCCGGGCGGGGTTCTTGCGATGAACGCTCAGCCAAGAAAGCTGTCACGTGCGCGGGGGTGATTTCGTCGAACGCGGTGATGCCCTGCTCTTCAAGCCACGCAACGTAACCACCTAAATCGCGCTCGTAGGCTGCGATCGTGTGCGCAGAGAGCCCACGCTCAAGCGTGACGAACCGCACATAGCTCGTGAGTTCTTCTTGCGGCGTGGGCATTGCCCGGCTCAGGCTAACGCGCGCGCCGCGGCAAGCACACCGGCAACGAGCGCACCGTTTCGGAAATTGCCGGCCAAAACAGCATCCGCTGCTTCGTTCAAGTCGATCCATTCGATGCGCATATCGGCTTCTTCCGCGGTGCGCTCGAACGGTTCGGTAGCGTGCAGCCCACGCGCGAGAAAAATGTGGATTTCCTCGTCGTTGCCACCGGGCGTCGGAAAAATCGAAATGAGCGGTTGCCAGTCGTCGGCCGCAAGGTCTGCTTCTTCGGCAAGCTCGCGCTTTGCAGTTTCAAGCGGCGACTCACCAACAACATCAAGCAACCCGGCGGGCAGTTCCCAATCACGATGCTGAATCGGATGCCGATACTGCTGAATCAATAAGACCCGGCCAGCATCATCAATCGCCACAACTGCGGCAGCCCCCGTGTGGTCGACATACTGACGTTGAATGACCCCGGTCGGGTAATCAACTGTGTCGTTTCGCACATCCCAAACCCGGCCCTCATACACAAGCTCGGATTCGAGCACGCGGTAGGTGGCAGGTTCGTCGCGCAGTTCGGTCATCTACTCGGCTGCTTCGTCGTCAATCTCAACGGCGAGTTCGCTCGCCTTGTGGCGTGCTTTTGCGGCGTTGATGAGTCCGCGAAACAGTGGGTGCGGATTCGTTGGGCGCGAGCGCAATTCGGGGTGCGCTTGGGTTGCCACGTAGTAGGGGTGCACGTCTTGCGGCAGTTCAACAAACTCGACGAGGTTCAGGTCAGGGTTTAGCCCCGAGAACACCAGGCCCGCACCAGCAATCTGGTCGCGGTACGCGTTGTTGACTTCGTAGCGGTGCCGGTGACGCTCAGTCGCCGTTGGCGAGCCGTAGAGTTCGCGAACGAGCGACCCGTCTTGCAGGGCCGCCTCATACAGGCCCAGACGCATCGTGCCACCCAGGTCACCACCATCAAGAATGTCAACCTGTTCCGCCATCGTCAGAATGACCGGGAACTTCGTGTCGGGGTCAAACTCGCTTGAGCTGGCATGTTCGATTCCGGCAACGTTGCGGGCGTATTCGATCACCATGCACTGCAGGCCCAAACACAAACCGAGCGTCGGAATCCCCTGCTCGCGGGCAAACTTCAACGCACCAAGCTTGCCCTCGATGCCGCGAATACCGAAGCCACCAGGAACACAAATACCGTCGAGATCACCAAGCAGTGCTGCGGCCCCCTCGGGGGTTTCGCACTCATCCGATGCAATCCAGCGGATGTTCACCTTGACATCATTTGCGAAACCGCCAGCGCGCAACGCTTCAGTCACCGAAAGGTACGCGTCAGGCAGGTCAATGTATTTGCCGACGAGGCCGATCGTGACTTCGCTGTGCGGGTTGTGCACGGCGTGAAGCACCTTGTTCCAACGTGTCCAGTCGACGTCGTTCGCTTTTTCGGCGAGCCCGAGGCGTTCAACAATGTATTGGTCGAGGCCCTGATCGTGAATCATCGTCGGGATGTCGTAAATGCTCGGCACGTCGACGGCGTTGATGACGGCGTCTTCATCAACGTCACACATGAGCGCAATCTTGCGCTTATTGGATTCCGTCACGGGGCGGTCGCTGCGCAAAACGAGTGCGTCGGGCTGGATACCGATCGAACGCAAGGCAGCAACGGAGTGCTGGGTCGGTTTGGTTTTCTGCTCACCCGACGCGCCCATAAATGGCACGAGCGAAACGTGTGTGAAAAACACGTTGCCGCGGCCGAGTTCGTGACGCACCTGGCGGGCCGATTCAATGAACGGCTGTGATTCGATGTCACCGACCGTGCCACCGATTTCGGTGATGATCACGTCGGGCTGCGGGTCTTGTGTAGCCTGCAACCGCATGCGGCGCTTGATCTCGTCGGTGATGTGCGGAATCACCTGCACGGTGTCACCGAGGTATTCGCCGCGGCGTTCTTTCGCGATGACTTCGCTGTACACCTGACCGGTTGTGACGTTTGCAGCTTGGCTGAGATCAACGTCAAGGAAACGCTCGTAGTGCCCGATGTCGAGGTCGGTTTCTGCACCATCGTCAGTGACGAAAACTTCACCGTGTTGGAACGGATTCATCGTGCCCGGGTCGACGTTCAGATACGGATCGAGCTTTTGCATCACAACGTGCAGACCACGTGCCGTCAGCAGGTTTCCGAGGCTAGCTGCGGTGAGTCCCTTTCCGAGACTCGAAACCACACCACCAGTCACAAAAATTTGCTTGGTGATCTTTTCGCCTGAGTTTTTCGAAGTGCTCGCCACGGACTTTGATCCTATCACCGTTCGGGCTCTGCCACCGGATGACCGGGCCGAGCTGATGTGTCGAAGCGCAATGCAAGCAGTTCGCGTGCGTGCTCGCGTGCGGCATCCGATTCACGCATGCCGGAAAGCAAGCGCACCATTTCGTCTTCGCGTGCTGCACCGTCAAGCTGGTTGACCGACGATGCAGTCACGTGCCCATCGTTGGTTTTCACAACGGTGAGGTGGTTGTTCGCAAACGCGGCAACCTGCGCCAAGTGGGTCACGGCGATCACTTGGCTCTTTTGCGCCAATTGGCCGAGCCTGCGGCCAACTTCGATTGCTGCCGCCCCACCGATGCCGGCGTCAATTTCATCGAAGACGAACGTTGCCACCGGGTTGGAATCGGCAATAACAACTTCGAGTGCGAGCATCACACGGCTGAGTTCACCACCCGAAGCTGATTTCGCGACCGGGCGTGGCTTCGAGCCCGGGTGCGGCTGCAGCAAGAATTCGATTTCGTCGGCGCCATGGGCTGTTGGAGCGGTGGCCGGCGAAACGGATGCCACAAGAACCGCGTCCGCCATCGCGAGTGCCTGCAACTCAGCGGTGACCCGCTTCGACAGCGCGGCTGCCGCTTGTGTTCGGGCAGCGGTGAGCATTGCCGCGGCGGCGAGTAATGCATCGTGTTGTTGCTGCTCGTCTTCGGCGAGGCGTTGCACGCGGTCATCATCGTCGTCGAGTTCAGCAAGCCGGTCGCTCCCGGTCTTCTGTACCTCAAGGGCATTGTCGAGTGTGCCGTGTTCGCGCACGAGGGCGTTTACGCTCGCGAGCCGCTCTTGCACCGCGGCAAGTTCGTGCGGCCCTCCCTCATCAAGGTCAGCCATGAAACGCGCGATTTCGCCGGCCTGATCAGCGAGCCGAAAACTGATGTCAGCGAGTTGTTCGCCAAGCGCCGCGAGCGCGGTATCACCACTGCGTTCAAGCACGCGAGCAGCCTGTGCAATGAGCGCATTCGCGTCGGGCTCATCGGTTTCAGTGCCCATGAGACTCGCGTGTGCCCCACTTGCGGCAGCGCGAAGCTCTTCCGCGTTACTCAAGCGCTCGGCGCGCTCACGCAACGCAGTGTCCTCGCCGGATTCGGGGCCGACAGCCTCAATCGCGGCGAGCTGTTCCCGCAACAGTTCCGCTTCAATGCGCCGCTGCGAGCGCGTGCTGCTGAGTTCGGAAAGCGTGCGCTGGGTCGCCTGGTGCTGTTCAAACGCTGCGGTGTAATCGGATGCCGCATCCGCCACCGCCTGACCACCGAACCGGTCGAGTGCCTCGCGCTGTGCCGCGGCCGACCGAAGTCGCAATTGGTCGGCTTGACCGTGCACAACAACGAGGGTGTCTGCGAGCTCGCTGAGCACAGCTGCGGGAACCGTTCGCCCACCCACGCGTGCTCGCCCGCGCCCATCGGCCGAGACGGTGCGGGAAACATAGAGTTCGCTGAACCCGGTCGCAACCGGTTCGAGGGCTGCGCCAGCTTCTGTTGCGATCGCGGCGGCGGGCGAGTCATCCGCAATCACCCAAATGCCCTGTGCTTGCGCTTGTGCGGCCCCCTCACGCACCGTTTGAGAATCCGCACGCGCTCCCAAGAGCAACCCGAGCCCGGTCACAACAATGGTTTTTCCCGCACCAGTTTCACCGGTTATCGCGGTAAAGCCGGGGCCGAGCTCGAGCGTTGCCTGTTCGATAACGCCCAGATCGGCCAGTTCAATCTGTTCGATCACGGGTGTTACTTTTCGTCTTCAGGTTGGCCGCGCCATCCGTTCACGGGCAGGCGGAACTTCTTCACAAGCCGGTCGGCGAAATTTGCCTCATGCAAACGTGCGAAACGCACCGGTTCGCTTCCGCGGCGGGTGACGACACGGGCACGCGGTGGCAGATCAAACGAGCGCCGACCATCACAAAACAGCACTCCCTCCCCCATCGAGCCGGGCACCAGCTCAATTGCGACGGCTGTCTCAGGGGCAACAACCAACGGGCGAGCAAAAAGTGCGTGCGCTGAAAGCGGCACAACCGCGATTGCTTCCACCGTTGGCCAAATAATTGGTCCGCCCGCCGAGAAGTTGTATGCGGTCGAACCGGTCGGGGTTGAAACAACCATGCCATCGCAACCAAACGAGCTCACGGGCCGGCCATCAACCTCGACGGCGACCTCGATCATCTTCTCGCGACTGGCTTTTTCGACGACGGCCTCATTGAGCGCCCACGTCGAGTAAACAACATCACCGGCTTCGTTTTTGACACGAACCGAAAGCGTCATGCGCTCTTCAACCGTGTAGTCACCGGCAAGCGCACGACTGACAGCCTCGTTGAGCACGTCGCTCTCGCTTTCGGCGAGAAAGCCAACATGCCCCATATTGATCCCAAGAATCGGCGCATCAGTGCCACGCACAAGCTCTACGGCGCGCAGAATCGTGCCGTCGCCACCGAGCACGATGGCAAGATCAATGCCCGTTCGCGGCAAGTCGCCATCAAGCACCGAGAGCGGGCCAATGTTGCGATCAGCAACCGTCAGCGCAGAACGCAAGTCAGCCGGCACAACCGCTTCAACACCGGCGGCTCGAAGCATGTCAATGACGCGACGTGCCGCGTCGAGGGCTGCTTCGCGTTGCCCGTGTGCAACAACGAGAATTTGGCGGGCTGTGCCGGTGGCTCCGTGTAGCTCGGGCATTACTCTCCTGCGATGCGGTTGACGGTTTCAAGCCAGGCACTCGGGTTGTCCCCCGCGCCCTTCTTCAGATGCACAAGATACTCCGCGTTGCCGTGGGTTCCAAGGATTGGTGAAGCGATGAAGCCTGCAACGCCAAACCCGGTATCCCAAGCTTCCCACAGCACGCGGGCTGCGGCATCCGCTCTGGTGGCCTTTTCGGTGACCAACCCGCCTTTGACCGCGGTTTTACCAACTTCAAACTGGGGTTTGATCAGGGCGATCAGCTCGCCTGTTTCGGTCAGCACGCTTGCGATGGGGCCGAACACATAGCCAAGCGAAATGAATGAAACATCCGTCACAGCAAGCGGCACCGGGTTTGGGTAACCGGATGCCCCAGCCAACGTCTCGCGCGTCAGGTCTCGCGCATTGAACCCCTCAACGACTGTCACGCGCTCGTCTGCGCGCAGCTCGTTCGCCAACTGGTCATGGCCCACATCCAACGCGATAACGTGCTGCGCCCCGCGCTCGAGCAGCACCTGGGTGAACCCGCCGGTTGAAGCGCCAACATCGAGCACGGTCTTGCCCGCAGGGTCGACCCCGAAACTGTCGAGCGCGAGCAGCAGTTTGTGCGCGGCCCGGCTCACGTAGTGGTCGCCACCATCAACGCGAACATCGTCAGTCTCGGAGACCTTCGTGGCCGCTTTAATGACGGACTTGCTATTGACGCTCACGAGCCCGTCGGCAATGAGCTTCGCAGCGTGCGTGCGCGAACGCGCCAGCCCACGCGCAACGAGGGCGGCGTCGAGTCGTTCAGCCATGAACCGAGTCAGAGCGTTCGAGCTCTTCGCTCAGTTGGGCATGCAACGCCAAAAACGCGGCACTGCGTTCAGCGAGCGGCAGTGTCGCAATGCGCGCCAACTCGGCAGTGATCTCGGTGTTCTCGACGGTCATGCTCCCAGGCTACGGCCGATGGAACGGATCAGCAAACAGCGCACCGTTACCCAAGCGCCTCGCTCAGGCGAATGGTTTGCGGTAGTTGGTCGGCTTCGTCGCGATAAAACTGTTCGAAGAGCGGATCTTCCTCACCTTGAGCGTTCGTCTCAGACCACCGGTAAATGCCCGCAGCGATGCCGCGAACATAGAATTGGGCCGCAAGATCGCCGTCAAGACCAGACTGGGCGAGATAGAACAGATACGTCTCCCCCTTCTCGACGTGTGGCACCGGGCCAATCAACCCTTCACCACCCAACTGGCGCACTTCAACCCGATCGTCGATTGCTATGCCTGATGTGCTCTTGGCGACCTCAACAACAGAGATACCCGCAATCGTATACGGGGTCTGCGGATTGAGATCCGCTACTGTCCGCTCGTCGATAACGGTTCCGACGATGACGTCGGTGCTATCAACTGCCATGCTCTTCAGGGAGTCATAGATAGTGACTCGCGAAACGTGGGTCGTTGTGGTTTCTTGCTGGAATCCAAGTGCAGAGCATCCACTAACGCCGATCAAAACCGTTGCAATCGCAGCGATTTCTGCCATTCTGTGCTTCTTCAAGTCACTCCCTCACCCTCTAGTAGAGGAAGTTGATGCCGTTCTTGTCGTCAGCGGTAAGACCGGTTACACCGTTGGCGTAAGCAGTTGAGGCGCTCGAATACATAACCCGCGCCACAGACGAAACGTGGTTCAGACCGAGAGCATGGCCAAGTTCGTGTTCCCAGACAACCTTAAGTCGCGTCAGGCCGCTAGATGACGGGAGATGATATGAGTTGATCTCGACTGTTGCCCAATATGTGGTGCCCGCGACGCAATGCGTTATCGCCTGCGCTTCCCAGCCGGTGTTTCCTGCGTTTCCGACGTAAGAGTTTATGTTGCCGGTACCAGCAACGCTGGTGAGGGTCACGTCCGTGTTGGCAGTGTAGTCCGATCGTGCATTCGTCAGCGCATTCAAGTAGTTGCCGGTGACTCCGGGGCCCGCATCAACATCTTGAGTTCCCGACGCAAACTTGCAACCCGTCAGTGTATACGCACTTGCGTCCGGTGCTGCGAAAACGCATGTCGCAGCGATCAGTGCAGATGCGCACGCAATCGAACCCGAAAATCGCCCACTCGCCTGGATCGATTGGACGCTCTTAGGCTTCCCACGGCTCATTCTGTACTCCACATCCCATGATTAGCGTTCACTGTTAAGCGCGTCTCGATGCGCTGTGCCAACCAGTGAAACACGTGCAAGCAAATGAGCCAAGCCCATTACCGTTTTAGGTGACCCCGAAGGTCGGGGTTGGTCGCTGTGACCGGTATGACTGTTTTGCCCTGTCGCTCGTATGATCCGGGGGGTGTTGTCGCCGGTCGCAGAGACGTCGGGTGACTGCTGATAGGGACACGGCCAGGCCCTGTGGGTTCAGGTCTCTTCGTAATGTGGGGCGTCGTGACAGCGGACCGGAACTGGAACGTGAGCAGACCCAGCATCGATGGCTGAGCAACTGATTGACACGACTGATATCCACGTGTGGTGCGGCCTCGATGTCGGCAAAGAAGAGCACCACGCTTGCGCGCTCGACCCCGCCGGTAGCCGGTTGTCTGACAAACCGTTGCCGCAGGACGAGGCACAGTTGCGGGAGGTATTCACCGAGCTACAAAAGCACGGCAATGTATTGGTCGTCGTTGACCAGCCAAAAACGATCGGCGCCCTGGCCGTCGCGGTCGCTCGCGACGCTGGCTGCCAGGTGGCGTACCTGCCGGGTCTGGCAATGCGCAAGGCAGCCCAGCTGCTGCCCGGAGATGCAAAGACCGACGCGAAAGACGCGTTCGTGATCGCGATGACCGCGTTGAAGATGCCAACGACGCTGCGTGGAAGGGCTCCTCGATGACTTCCCTCTTCTTGAGGTCTTGACATCAATGCCAGGAGTAGGCGTCAAGACCGCAGCAACCATCCTCCTGACCATCGGTGATGGTAGCGGGTTCGCTTCCGCAGGGCACCTCGCTGCCTATGCCGGGATCGCACCAGTTACCCGCAGATCAGGCAAATCCATCCGTGGCGAGCACCCTGCCAGACCCGGGAACAAGCACCTCAAAAACGCACTGTTCCGGTCCGCATTTGTCGCCTCGAACTGCGATCCAGAATTGGCTGAGTACTACCAACGCAAACGGGCTCAAGGCAAGAAACACAACGCAGCGATAATCTGCATAGCCAGACGCCGCTGCGACGTCATCTACGCCATGCTCAAAACAGGCACCCTCTAACCAATCACGCCACAACGAAAACCTTCCCGTCGCGGCTAGCCAAAACGATAGGGACACCCCCCCCGAGTCTCGGCCCTTCTACCAGCAAGAGCAACATCGAGGAGACGATAGCGCGCCGATCACACCACGTCACCAGTCGCACATACAGCAGTATGCGCTGGTCGGAGCAGTCGCAAGCGAAGATCCCACGCAGGAACCCCAAAAATCGGTTGACCGTGAAGCCTCGCGCTTGGGCGAGTCCCCAGGCTACGGCCGATGGAACGGATCAGCAAACAGCGCACCCGGCACGTTGAAGCCGTAGATCGCGCGACCCGAGTTCCAGATCGCTGTGGCACCTGCACGCAGCAGGTTGATTTGCGACTTGCCGGGTGCGACGATCTCAACGTCGGGGCCACTCGTGATACGTACGATGGCGTCCCCAACCTGCACCGTCTGGTTTGTTGCGTCACCCGAGATCGTTGCCTGCGGGTACGGCTGTGAGAGCTCGCGCAAGTCACTGAGAATGTAAGTCGGGCGCTGGTTTGGTGCGGCGGCAAGTACATGCTTCGGGCGATCGATGCCGGTCAGCACAAGCACTGAATCGATCTCGGCGGCGTTTGCGCCCTGAATATCGGTGTCGAGCCGATCACCAAGAAACAGCGCTTTCGCCGCGTTGAAGCGGGCAATGGCCTCGTCAAAAATGGGGCGTTCCGGCTTGCCCGCAACCGTCGCAAGCCGACCTACGGCGGTGTGCACAGCCGAAACGAGCGTGCCGTTGCCAGGCGCTACCCCACGGTCGCGCGGAATCGTCCAGTCGGTGTTGGTTGCAACCCACGGGATGCCCCCTTCTTCGACGGGCTTCTTCAGTGCATATGCTGCCTCTGCCAAGTGCACCCAGCCGACCTCGGGTGCGAACCCCTGCACAACAGCGGCGGGGTTGTCGTCAGCCGAACGGGTGACCTGATAACCGGCCTTTTGGAGTTCATCAACGAGCCCGTCACCGCCGACGACAAGAATCGTCGCGGGCGGTGCGACGAGGGTTGCAAGCAACCGCATTGCTGCTTGCGGGCTCGTCACAACATCCGTTGGCGCGGTCTCAAGCCCAAGCTCGGTGAGCTGGGCGGCAACGGTCTCGTCTGTGCGCGAAGCGTTGTTGGTGATATAGCCGAGGCTTCGACCGTCGGCGCGAGCAGCGTTGAGACTCTCGACCGCGAACGGAACGGCATTGGCACCGGCGTACACAACACCATCGAGGTCAGCAAGAACAACATCAACACCGTCAAGCGGTGTCGGCGAATCCGATTTGCGACGCGAAAAGCGTGGCAGCGGCGTCACGACTGCTGCCCCGACGCATCCGCTTCTTCAGCCTGTTCAGCGACGGCTTCTTCTTCATCTTCATCAGCGGAGCCGGCGACAACTTCTTCTTCTTCGTCAAGCAAATCGTCGATGAAGAACTCTTCACCGCCATTTGCTTCGATGAGGGCATCGGATGCCGCATCCGCCCGCTCATACCAGAACTGGGCTTCTTCGTCGCGGCCGAGCTCTTCAAGCACAACGGCACGCGCGGTAAACAGGTCTGGACTCCACTCGAAGGCACGATCCGGATCAGCCTCAGGAATCTCCAGTTCACCAAGCGCCAAATCCAGCTCACCCTGATCGAGGCGGGCTCCTGACTTAGCAATTGCGAGTGCGACGCGCACTTCGGGCTCGAGCTCGCTTGCTTTCACACTGCGGGCCTCTTCGAGTGCGCGGTCGGGCCGGCCCATGCCGCGCTCGCTATCAACGATGAGCGCGATCTGGTCGTCGAGGCCCGAAATACGGCGATAGGTGCGCAGTTCGCGCAGCGCCGTTGCGAAGTCGCCGAGCGTGTACGCGGTGATCCCGGCGGTTTCGCGCACGATTGCGATACGCCCAGCGCGGTGCACAGCAGCAACCGCGTGCTCGTTGGCAAGCTCAGGGTTGTCGTCGATGAGCAAACTTGCCATCACCAAGTGGCGGGCGACCCGGTCGGCATTTTCAACACTGAGCGTCTTCAGTTGGTTACGCGCTGCTGGGTGCAGGTCTTTGGCCGTGACATCATCGGGCAGCCTTGGCTCCGGCGGACGATCTTCGCGCACGTCTTGCGGCGGCCGCGAAGACCTGTCACGGTCATCGCGCCGCGGCCGGTCACCGTATGGTCGATCCCCACGAGGCTTGTCGCCGTAGGGCCTGTCACCACGGGGTCGATCACCATAAGGCCGGTCGCCGCGCGGCTTATCACCGTAGGGCCGGTCACCACGCGGCTTGTCGCTGTATGAGCGATCTCCACGAGGCTTGTCACCGTATGGCCGATCCCCACGAGGCTTGTCACCATACGGCTTATCACCTCGCGGGCGATCGCCGTAGGGCCGGTCTCCACGAGGCTTGTCACTGTAGGGCCTGTCACCTCGCGGCTTATCACCGTAAGGCCGGTCCCCCCGCGGCTTATCGCCATACGAACGCTCACCACGGGGCTTATCACCGTACGGCTTATCCCCACGCGGACGATCACCAAAAGGCCTGTCTCCCCGCGGCTTGTCACCGTATGGCTTGTCTCCTCGCGGGCGATCACCATAAGGCCGGTCACCACGCGGCTTGTCACCGTATGGCTTGTCACCTCGCGGCTTGTCACCATAAGGCCGGTCACCCCGCGGCTTATCACCATACGAGCGCTCACCACGGGGCTTATCACTGTACGGCCTGTCACCTCGCGGCTTGTCACCGTATGGCTTGTCACCTCGCGGACGATCACCATACGGCCGGTCACCACGCGGCTTGTCACCGTATGGCTTGTCACCTCGCGGACGATCACCATACGGCCGGTCGCCACGAGGCTTGTCGCCATACGAACGCTCCCCGCGAGGTTTGTCCCCGTATGAGCGTTCCCCACGGGGCTTGTCGCCATACGACTTATCACCGCGCGGCTTATCGCTGCGCTGCGGCCGATCGTTGCCCCCACTGTTGGAGCGGGGTTTGCTGTTATCGCGCGAGTCTGAGCGATCGGATTCTTCGGCCATAGCTCCATTCTTTCACCTATTGCCCACCGCCCTCGCCTGAAATCCCTTGCGGTGCACGCAACCACACGAGATCATTGGTTTCACGCGCCCACAACGTAAGTTGGGCCGTCACCCGAGGAGTCACACGTGAGCCCCAACGCCTCGCCCGACGCAGCATTGCCACCGAGCGCCGATGTGGTCATCATCGGCGGTGGCGTGATGGGTGTCAGCCGTGTGCGCATTGACCCGCGCAGTTTCCCCGTCAAACTACGGTTTCTCGGCGAGAAAGTGCGTGGTGGCGGGGATACTGTGGGGGTCAACGTGAAACGGATGCGGTGTTGAAGACGCGTTAAATGCAAAGAACCCCCGACCATCTGTGGTCGGGGGTTCTTTTTCAAAGAAAGTTC
>CAZTUC010000010.1:0-21659 GCA_964616805.1 uncultured Microbacterium sp.
CCGTGCTACCGCCGTGAAAGGGCGGCGTCCTAGGCCGCTAAACGATGGGGCCGAGGCTGATCGAAATGATCTCTCTGCCGACGATCAAGCATAACGGCGCGCAACCAAAAAAGCGAATCGCGCAAACCTTTGTCCGGCGGCGAACGTTCAATTGTTATGGTTACCAAGTCATTGCAGGAGGTTCACGTGGCAAAACCGCGCCCCGAACAGCATCCGATGAGTTCATCGGATGCCGCTGAAACCAGCCGCAAAGTCAGCCGCCGCGCGGCCCTCGGCATCGGCGTGGGTGTGCTCGGCTTGGGGGTTGCAGCCGTGGGGAGTGCGCCTCGGGCCTGGGCCGTTGACGAGTATGGATTTCCGACGTGGGAGGAAGTCGAAGCCGCTCGCGCAAACGAAGCCACAAAAGCTGGTGAAGTCAGCCGGATCAATTCGCTCATTGCCGACCTTGAAGCGCGCGTTGCCGAAACGCAAGCGCTCGCACGTCGGGCAGGTGACGAGTTTTACGTAGCGCAGCAGGCGTTCCATCAACAACAACGCATCGCAAGCGACCTTGAGGCTGCTGCTGCACAACAAGCGGAAGCCGCCGATCTTGCTTCACAGCGCGCCGCACAAGCTGCGAACCGGCTCGTGCGCGAGGGGGGCGACTCAAAAGCCCTCGACATGTTTTTCAACCCGTCAGAGAACCCCACTGACGCACTCACCGACCTGGGGCGTGTCGAACGTCTCGTTCAGCAGAACCAAGCGCTCTACGACGACGCTGTTGCTGCGCGCAACACCGCAACGCAGTTGAGCGCGCAAGCGCAAGTCGCGGCGACCGAGCGTGACCGGTTGCAGCAGCTCGCAGAAGCGGCATGGTTGCGGGCGCAAGCCGTGGCAGAACAGGCCCGCAACGAACTTTTCGAACAGCAATTGCATCTTGACCGTTTACGGGCGCAGCTTGCTGCGCTGCAAGACACGACGGCAACGACCGTTGCTGAGTACGAGGCGGGCGTTGAGTATCGCGCTGAGTTAGAACGTCAGCGTCTCGCGCGCGAAGCAGAAGAGCGCCGCATCGCCGCTGAACGGGCAGCCGAAGCGCAACGCTTGTGGGAAGCAGAACAAGAACGCATTCGCATCGCCGAAGCAGAGGCAGAGCGCATTCGCCAGCAGCAGGCAGAAGAAGAACGTCAGCGGCAAGACGACTGGGCTGTGAACAACCCCGCACCGGCTCCGCCACCCACCAACACCGGTGGCGGCACAACAGGCACGGGCGGCTGGAGGCATCCGATGCCTACGGGCTGGGTTACCTCAAGCTACGGCGCACGCGCAAGCTTTTGGACTGAAGGCGGCTGGACCAACTCGTACCACTACGGTACCGACTTCTCGGGGAGTCCCGCGTGTGGCGTACCGTTGCGCGCCGCGAACTCTGGCACGGTCGTGTTTGCCGGCTGGTCGGGCGGTTACGGCAACCACGTTGTCATCAACCACCACAACGGGTGGGCAACAAGCTACTCACACATCGTTGACGGCGGCTATAACGTTTACCAGGGCCAGTGGGTTGAATCCGGCGCGGTCGTTGCCTACTCAGGCACAACCGGCCGTTCAACCGGGTGCCACTTGCACTTCGAGGTGTACGAGGGTGGGCCGAATGGCCCAACCGTCAACCCTGCTACGTTCTTGAGCAATCGCGGCGTTTCGCCGTAGCCCCGCGGTCGTTAAACAACAGATCGGATGCCGTAGCATCCGATCTGTTCGTTGTGCTTAGTGGCCCTCGACCTTGAAGCGTTCGATCGCTTCGTCGAGAATGCGCTGTGCTTCTTCAGCGCCGCCCCACGCGTCGACCTTGACCCATTTGCCGGGCTCGAGGTCTTTGTAGTGCTCGAAGAAGTGCTCGATCTCTTTTTGCTTGTATTCGTCGATGTCGCTCACGTCTTTGAAACCGGCCCAACGTGGGTCCCCGTCGATGACGGCAACAAGCTTGTCGTCGCCACCAGCTTCGTCGCTCATCTTGAGTACGGCAATGGGGCGAACGGTGATGACAACACCGGGGAAGATTGTTTGGTCGAGCAAGACGAGCACGTCGAGCGGGTCACCGTCTTCGCCGAGCGTGTTGTCGAAGTACCCGTAGTCGGCGGGGTATCCGAACGGCGTGTAGAGCACGCGGTCGAGGTGTACGCGGCCGGTTTCGTGGTCTACTTCGTACTTCACGCGCGAACCGCGTGGGATCTCAATGACGGCGTCATGAGCGCTCATGTGGGTTTGCTCCTTTGTTAGGGTCAGCGCTCAGTTTACTGCCCGTACACGTGTGCGCAGTGCGTGAGACTTTGGGGCCCGGACAGGAGCCGAGTAGTCTGACGGGGTGCACCGCCCATCGCTTGATCCCGCAACCGCCGCAATTCGGCTTGCTGTGCGCCCCTTCGTGACGGGCCCGGTTGTTGTTGCGCTCTCGGGTGGGGCTGATTCGCTCGCCCTATTGGCTGCGGCAACGTTCGAGGCAGCCAAGGGGGGCTACGAGGTAACGGCGGTTGTCGTTGACCACGGTTTACAGGCCGAATCGGATGCCACCGCAACCCGCGCCGCCGAACAGGCACGTTCACTCGGTGCTGCCGCGCGGGTTTCGAAGGTGCAGGTTTCGCCCGCGGGCGACGGACTGGAGGCCGCCGCCCGCACGGCCCGCTATGCTGCGCTTCGTGCGGTCGCGCAAGAGTTGAATGCACCCGTTTTGCTCGGTCACACGCTTGACGATCAAGCAGAAACGGTGCTGCTTGGGCTCGCGCGGGGTGCCGGTGCTGGCAGTTTGCAGGGGATGCGTGCCGAACGTCGCGACGAAGATGACACGGTGTGGGTTCGGCCGCTGCTTGGCATCCGCCGCAGCATGACGCGCGAATCGTGTGCTGCACAAGACCTGACATACTTCACTGATCCGCACAATGCCGACGAGAGGTTTTCGCGGGTGCGCGTGCGCGAACGCGTCTTGCCCGTGCTCGAAGCAGAGCTCGGACCGGGCATCGCCGAGGCGCTCGCGCGAACGGCAGCGCAGTTGCAAGAAGACAACGCAGCGTTTGACGAAATGATCGCCGACACGATCGAAGACATTGTTGAGCCAGCCGAGGCGGGCATTGCAATCAGTGCCGCGGCGCTTGCGGCCAACCCTGCGGCGCTGCGCAATCGCATCATCCGATTGGTGGCCAGCAGCGAGTTTGGGGTGAGCCTGACGCGCACCCAGACGCTCGAGATTGCCCGTTTGGTGACCGATTGGCACGGGCAAGGCCCGATTGTTGTGAGCGGATGCCACGTCACTCGCACCGCAGGTCGCCTGGTTTTCGCCGCGGCATAACCTCGCCGCACACTTCGCAAAAGAACCGGGTGCGCGAGCACGCCGGCAAGCCAAAAGGCCGCCACCCAAACGGGTGACGGCCTTTCTCGAATTTGGAATTACTTGTTGCCGCCAAGCAGGCCGCCGAGGATGTCACCGAGGCCGCCACCTGACGAGTTGTTGTTTGCGTCGGTGCCGCTGCCCAGCATGTCGTTGAGGGCGTCACCGAGGCCGCCACCCGATGCCTGCTGGGTGCCGCCGCCGCCACCGAGGAGGCCGCCGAGGATGTCGCCGAGGCCGCCACCCGATGCCTGCTGGGTGCCGCCGCCACCACCGAGGAGGCCGCCGAGGATGTCGCCGAGGCCGCCACCCGAAGCCTGCTGGGTACCGCCGCCGCCACCGAGCAGGCCGCCCAGGATCGAGCCGAGGCCGCCACCGGAAGCTTGCTGCGTCTGGCCGCCACCGAGCAGGCCACCGAGGAGGTCGCCGATGCCGCCACCGCTCTGCTTCTGGCCGGAGCCGAGCATACCCATCAGGATGGGAGCAAGAGCCGGCAACACCTTGCCGAAGTCAAGCCCAGCAGCCGTCGCGGGTGCTGCATTGAGAGCCTCAGCAACCTCGGTCTGTTTGCCGCCGAAGATGTGGTCCAGGATCTTGCTGCCGTCAGCCACGTCAATGTCAGCGATGCTGCCGACGCCTTCGAAACCGGCGTGCTTTTGCAGCGCCGCTTCGAGCGCGCTTGCGCCTTCCGGGGTGCTGGCGTTTTTTGCCAGCCCGCCGATGAGCACGCTTGATGCCTGTGTCAAAGCCTGTTCGGCGACTTCTGGTGAGACACCAAGTTGCGCGGCAACATCGGAGATGGGAAGGGACTTGAGAATCGAATTAAGGTCAACCATGCGACAATCATGTCATGCGCGCCGCTGATATAGAACATGAACTCCTTGACATCTTGGTAACGGAAGAGCAGATCCAGATTCGGCTTGCGGAATTGGCCGAAGAAGTCGCTGCCGACTACGCCGGGAAAGACCTCATTCTCGTGGGGGTTTTAAAGGGCGCGTATACGGTGATGGCCGACTTCACGCGGGCACTTCCGATTCACGCTCCTGTGGACTTTATGGCTGTCTCCAGCTATGGCGCCAGCACGAAATCGAGCGGTGTTGTGCAGATTCGAAAAGACCTCGATACCGATATTGCGGGCAAAGATGTGCTGATCATCGAAGACATCATTGATTCGGGTCTCACGCTGAGCTGGTTGCTCGAGAACTTCGCGTCTCGTGGTGCGAATTCGATTGAAGTGCTCGCGCTGTTGCGTAAACCCGAAGCGGTCAAGGTGCACATCGATTGCAAGTACCTTGGCTTTGACATCCAAAACGATTTTGTCGTCGGCTATGGGCTCGACTACGCCGAGCGGTACCGCAACTTGCGCGACGTGGCGATTCTCGCACCACACGTTTACGGTGGTGAACAGCCGCACACGGCCGACCTCGCTTGAGCGCTGTTCTCGGTCGAGTAACGAGAGTTATCCACAGTTTTCGTTTGCCTCTTTCGGGGTGAGTCCGATCGGGTTTGACTGTGGGAATGGCCGAACCCGCACACAAACTCGCCGCACCGGCATCCGATCTGCCCGACCCCGAGCAGTTCGTGCGCAATATGGTGCGCGCGGCTCTCGAGGTGCTCGCCGGTGTTCGCTCACCCGAGCAACTGGTGCGTTGGTTTAGCGAAGACGCATTTCGCCGACTGGTCACGCGCGCGAACCTTTCTGCTCGAGCCCGCAGTGCTCGCGGGCTCGTTCCAACTCGGCCAGTGTTCGATATCGGATCGGTTCGGATGTCGCACCCATGCGCAACCGCGGTCGAAGCAACCGTCGTGGTCACGAGCGCCGGGCGCACCCGAGGAGTCGCGATTCGACTTGATGAGTTTCGTGGCCGTTGGCGAGTGAGCACGCTCGCGGTGCTGTGATCGGGGCGCTGATCGGTGCGGCAGTTTCTTGCCAGAAGCCGCCGCTAGCATCCGCTACGCCTGCGGCGAAACCGCAGGTGCGCCATGGGATTGCCGCGCTACTGTAAAAGAACCATGGATGTAAAGAAGATCAGCCGTAGCCCGGTCCTGTATGCCCTGCTGTTTGCCGGGCTTCTGATGATTGGTTTCTCGCTCTTTCAGGGTGCGATCGCACCCGGCAAAGTAACCACCCAGCAGGGCCTTGAACTGCTTGCCGGTGACACGGTCAAGAAGGCCGTCATCACCGACGGCGATCGACGTGTTGACCTTGAGCTGACCCAGCCATTTGAAGGCGACGAAAAGGTGCAGTTCTACTACGTGCAGCCGCGCGGAGAAGAAGTCATCAAGGCTGTTGCCGCCGCAGAACCCGCAGACGGTTTCGACGATGTGGTCCCGCAGCCGTCATTGCTGGGTTCGATGCTGAGCTTGTTGCTGCCGCTGTTGTTGCTCGGTGTGCTGTTCTGGTGGCTGATGACATCCGTTGGTTCTGGTGGCAAGGCGATGCAGTTCGGTAAGTCGCGCGCAAAGCTCGTTTCGAAAGAGACGCCCACGGTGACGTTCGCGGATGTTGCTGGCGCCGACGAAGCCATCGAAGAACTGGAAGAGATCAAAGAGTTTTTGCAGGAGCCAAAAAAGTTCCAGGCGATTGGGGCAAAGATCCCCAAGGGCGTTTTGCTCTATGGCCCTCCCGGCACCGGCAAGACGCTGCTCGCTCGCGCGGTTGCGGGTGAGGCAGGGGCCCCGTTCTACTCGATTTCGGGTTCTGACTTTGTCGAAATGTTCGTTGGTGTGGGTGCTTCGCGGGTTCGCGACCTGTTCACGCAAGCGAAAGAAAACGCCCCCGCGATCATCTTCATTGATGAGATCGATGCGGTTGGTCGTCACCGTGGCGCCGGTATGGGCGGCGGTAATGACGAGCGTGAGCAGACGCTCAACCAAATGCTCGTTGAGATGGACGGTTTTGACCCGAACGCGAACGTTATCGTGATCGCGGCAACCAACCGCCCCGACATTCTTGACCCGGCGCTTTTGCGTCCGGGCCGTTTCGACCGCCAGATCGGTGTTGATGCACCCGACTTGAAGGGTCGCGTCAAGATCCTTGAGGTGCACGCCAAAGGCAAGCCGCTGTCGAAGAACGTCGAGCTCGAAGTTGTTGCTCGAAAGACCCCCGGGTTCACCGGTGCAGATCTTGCCAACGTGCTCAACGAAGCAGCCCTGTTGACGGCGCGCTCGAACGCACAAATCATCGACAACCGTGCCCTTGACGAGGCAATTGACCGGGTGATCGCGGGTCCGCAAAAGCGCACGCGCGTTATGAAAGACAAAGAACGCCTCATCACCGCCTATCACGAGGCCGGTCACGCGCTCGCCGCGGCTGCAACGAACAACCTCGACCCCGTCACCAAGATCACGATTTTGCCACGCGGGAAGGCACTCGGGTACACGATGGTGTTGCCGGTTGACGACAAATACTCGGTTACGCGCAACGAACTGCAAGACCAGCTCGTGTACGCGATGGGTGGCCGCGTTGCCGAAGAAATCGTGTTCCACGATCCCACGACGGGCGCCTCGAACGATATTGAAAAGGCCACCAACACCGCTCGCAAGATGGTGATGGAGTACGGCATGACGACCCAGGTTGGCCCCGTGAAACTCGGTAGTGTCGGCGGCGAGATGTTCGTTGCCCGCGACATGGGCAAGGGCCGCGAGTACAGCGAGAGCGTCGCCGAGCAAGTTGATGCCGAAGTGCGCGCCCTGCTTGAACAGGCTCACAACGAAGCATACGAAGCGCTTACCAGCAACCGTGATGTGCTCGACAAGCTTTCGCTCGCACTGCTCGAACACGAAACGCTTGACCACAACCAGGTCGCCGAGATCTTCACCGAGCTGAAGAAGCTGCCGAAGCGTGACCTGTGGCTTTCGAGCGAGCAGCGTCCCCCGCAGGCATTGCCGCCGGTAGACGTGCCGCAGAAGGCTGATGCTGAGTCATGACCGTTGACCGTTCGCGGGTTGAAGCACTCACTCGTGAGCTTTTGCTCGCGATCGGTGAAGACCCCGAACGTGCCGGTTTGAAGCGAACCCCCGAGCGGGTCGCCGAGCTTTTTGCCGAGCTGTACGGGGGAGTTGGGGCGGATGCTGCAGTTCCGCTGCGCCGCACGATCAGTGTTTCGCACGGTCCTGCCCCAGACACGATGCCAACCGGGCCGGTCATCGTGCGCGACATTGAGTTCCGCTCGGTGTGCGAGCACCATCTGTTGCCGTTTTCGGGCCGCGCACACATCGCGTATGAACCGCGTGACCAGGTTGTCGGGTTGGGTGCGCTCGTTGAGGTGGTTGAGATTCTCAGCTGCCGCCCACAAGTGCAAGAGCGCCTCGGTGAGCAAATTGCCGAGACGATTCAGACCCAGCTTGACCCGGCCGGAGTTGTCGTTGTGCTTTCGGCAACGCACGGGTGCGTGACCTCTCGTGGTGCCCGCCAAGCGGCGAGTTCAACCGTGACGGTTGCCGCACGTGGCACACTCGCTGACCCGGTTGCCCGCGCAGAAATCATGGGGTTGCTCACCGAATGAACATTTGGGGAGTTCTCAACGTCACACCCGATTCGTTTAGTGACGGAGGCCTGTATTTTGCCGCGGATGCCGCGGTTGAACAGGGGCTTGCGCTTGTTGCCGCTGGCGCGCACGTGGTCGACATCGGTGGTGAATCGACCCGCCCGGGCGCTGAGCGCATCTCGATCGAAGAGGAACAGCGCCGGGTCTTGCAGGTTATTGCTGAGCTTTCCACGCACGTCGACATCAGCATCGACACGATGAACGCGGCAACTGCTCGCGCGGCTGTCACAGCCGGTGCGAAGTATGTCAACGACGTTTCTGGGGGGCTTGCCGACGCACACATGTTGCAGACGATCGCCGAGAGTGACGCGATCGCGGTGCTCGGGCACTGGCGTGGCCCAAGTGTCGACATGTACGCGCGTGCCGAGTACGAAAACATTGGCCGCGAAGTTGCGGCAGAACTGCAGCTGCGGGTTGAGGCTGCGCTGGCCAGCGGTATCCGCGCAGAGAACATTTGGATCGACCCCGGGTTCGGGTTTGCTAAAACCCCACAGCAGAGTTGGGCGCTGCTACGCGAGCTCGAAGATGTGACAGCGCTGGGCTATCCGGTGCTTGTAGGCACGTCACGCAAACGCTTCTTGCGCGAATCGCTCGGCGACGACGCAACCCTCGCCGCGCTCGATGCCCTCACGGCCGAAACAAGCGTTGCCGCAGCGCTCGCCGGCGCAGCAGCCGTGCGCGTGCACGACGTCGCCTCGACACGGATGGCTTTAGCTAGCCTGGAACCATGACAACGCTTGATCGCATCACACTCACGGGCCTGCGCGTCTACGGGCGGCACGGAGTGTTCGATTTCGAGCGCGAACGCGGCCAATACTTTGTGATCGACCTTGAGCTGCTGCTTGACCTTGCCCCCGCAGCCGAGAGCGATGACGTTGTCGACACGGTGCACTACGGCGAACTCGCCGAAGCGGTCGCCGTCGTTGTCGGTGGAGACCCGGTGAACCTCATCGAAACCCTCGCACAGCGCATCGTCGATGTGGTCCTCGCCGACAAGCGTGTACGCGAAGCAACCGTCACAGTGCACAAACCACAAGCACCCATCGACCTGGCCTTTGCTGACGTCGCCGTTACGATCACGAGAACACAATGAACATGGCACGAATGCAGCGGATGCCGCCGATCCCCGAATTGCCCGCATGGCGCCGCAATGACCCAGTCGACGTCGTTATCGCACTCGGCGCGAACCTCGGCGACACGATCACGGCAATCGAGGCTGCAGCTGCCCGGCTGGAACGGTTGCCACTGACATCCGATGTGCAATTGTCGAGCATTTACTCGTCGGTCGCGCTCACGCTCGATGGGCCAGACCCCGATCGGCCCACGTACGCAAACGCCGTTGCGCTTGCCAAGACCCGATTGAGCGCACGAATGCTGCTGGACTTCCTGCACGCAATCGAAGCCGATCTTGGCCGTGAACGCGGCGAACGGTGGGGGGATCGCACGATTGACCTTGACCTCATCAAATATGGTGAGCTCGTCAGCACCGACGCGTCTCTGATGGTGCCGCACCCCCGCGCGCACGAACGCGACTTTGTGCTCGTGCCCTGGCTTGAACTTGATCCCGATGCTGAACTTCCCCAGCGCGGCCGTGTCGATGAACTCGTTGGCGAACTCGCCGAGGTTTTACTTGGTGAAGAAGACGACTTCACTCACAGCCACGGCGCCGACACGCTTGAGGGCGAAGAATGAAGCGCACAAGCGGCGCATCGCTTGTCACCGCGGTGGGCGTCGGGGTGCTCGTCGGCTTCATCCTCGACGCAACGCTGACGGCCCTCGCCCTGCCGACACTGACACCATCGCTCATGTTGCCGATCATGCTGTTGTTGCTCGGCGCGGGTGTGCTCGCATGGGCATGGTCGATCCGCAAAGACGTTCGCGCGGGCAAACGCCCAGACCCATTTCGTGCTGTTCGCGCGGTTGCGCTCGCGAAAGCATCCGCGGTGCTCGGGGCACTCATGGCCGGTTTCGCTGGCGGGCTCGCATCGTTCGTTTTCACGCGCCCCGTAGCTCCCTCGGGCGAAAGCCTTGCCATCCTGATCGCGACTGCGGTTTCCGCAATAGGCTTGATGATCGCAGCCCTTCTCGCTGAGAGCTTCTGCGTGCTGCCACCCGATGACCCCGCCGACTTGGAGGCCAGTAATGTCGAGCCCGCTTGATGACGCAACTCTCGATGGTCTGAAAGAGCCTAGCGGCGCACTGCAGATTCCACTCGATGGGGCATGGCACCAAATCTCACCGCGCTACATCACCCAGCAGCTCCTGGTTTCGGGGCTCACGCTCGTGGTCGTGGTCGCCGCAACGGTCGCGCTTGGGCTCAACGTGGGGTGGTGGACGTGGCTGGTCGGCGGTGTCCTCTCGCTCATCTTGCTTGTCGGGCTCATCATCACCCCGCGCCAAGCCCGCGCCCTCGGGTACATGCTGCGCGAAGACGACGTGGTGTTTCGCCGCGGCATTTTGTGGCAGCGATTCATCGCCGTGCCATACGGTCGTTTGCAACTGGTTGATATTTCCCAGGGCCCGCTTGACCGAGCGTTCGGCATCGCAAAGCTCAAAATGATCAGCGCCGCCGCAACCACAAACGTCTCGATTGACGGTTTGCCCGAAGCGGCGGCCGAAGCACTGCGTGACACCCTCATCGCGGTTGCCGAAACCCGCCGGGGCGCCCTGTGACCTCACCGCTTGTGCAGAGTGATCTTTCCGATGGGCAATGGCATCGGATGCATCCGCTCACGCCCGTGCTCAGGGGCGGGCTGACGCTCGGTGTCATTCTTGGTGTGCTGTTGTACAACCTGCGTGACCTCGTCATTCAGTTTCTGTTGCGTACCTTCGCACCCAACGACGCTGAACTGTGGAACGAGTTGACCGATTCGGACCCCCCACCAGCGACCGGTTACGCCGTCGATGAAGTCGTGAGTTTCGTTGAAGACCCGGTCGGCTGGATCTTTTCGCACAACGCCGTTTGGCTCGTGCTGCTTGGCCTCATCGTGCTGCTCGCGCTGCTGATCGTTGGATTCTTTTTGTCGTGGCGCGTGCACACTTTCCGAATCACAGGCGACCAGGTCGAAGTCAAACACGGCATCATTTTCCGCACGCAACGTCGCGCACCGCTTGACCGTGTGCAGGGCGTGAACCTCACCCGTCCGGTCATTGCGCGAATCGTCGGGTTGGCACGCCTTGAAGTGATCGGTGCTGGCACTGACTCGAACGTCAAACTTGAATACCTCACCACGGCCGCCGCTGAAGCGGTGCGAAAAGATATCCTGCGGCTTGCTTCAGGGAAGCAGCGCACCGCCCCGGCGCCGGAAGCCGGGGGATTCATGCAGGGCGCCATCGGTGGCATCAACGAGGCCATCCATGGTGTCGTCGACCCTGACCTTGAGCCCGAAAGTATCGTGCACATTCCGACCTCGCGCGTCATTGGTTCGGCGCTTCTCAGTGGCGGCTCCCTGACGGTCTTGCTCATTATTGTTGGTATGGTCATTGCGGCGATGGCGGGCGCGTGGTTCATGCTGTTCTCGGTTTTGCCGCTGCTGTTTGTGTTCGGTGCGCTCACGCTCTCGCAAATCTTCAAGAACCTGCGGTACTCAATTGCTCCTACGCCCGACGGGGTACGCGTCAGTCGCGGACTGTTTACAACCGAGACCGAAGTGCTGCCCCCGGGGCGAATTCACGCCGTGCAAATCTCCCAGGGTCCTATTTGGCGATGGTTCGGGTGGGCAGCGATCTCGATCAACCGGGTCAGTGGGCGCTCGGCGAGCGACACGCGCGCCGACACGTTCACGCGCGTGCTTCCGGTCGGCAAACCGATTGACGTTATTCGTGTCTTGCAGGTGTTGCTGCCACTCAGTTTTGACGAGGCATCTGAACTGGCCGGTGTGGGCCTCGGGCCGGGTACGGAGCACGACGGGTATGTGATCACCCCGCGCGCAGCACGGTGGTTGCGACCGTTCTCATGGCGGCGCAATGGGCTGCGAGTGGATGGTTCGACTGTGCTCCTACGCCAGGGGTGGCTCAACCGCACGATTGGTGTTTTTCCGCTCGCCCGTGCCCAGGGCGTGGCGCTCGAACAAGGCCCGATCGGGCGCGCGGCGGATGTTGCACGCTTGCGCGTGTGCACCGTTGCCGGGCCGGTGTACGGTGCGATCGGGGCGCTTGACGCACGCATACTGGAACGCGTTTTTGTTGACGTTGTTGATACTGCAACCACTGCGGTGAAGACCGACGCGACGCACCGCTGGGGGACAGCATTCGTTGAGCACAGCGAGGCACACTCCCTTCCACCGGTCGTTGAGCGAGCAGCTGAAGCTGGCCCGGCGGAGCCCCAGACGGAAAACAACGCCGATGAGTGACCGACTCAAGGTTGGTGTCATCGGGGCAGGACGCGTTGGCCCGGTTGTCGCCCGCGGACTCGCCGGTGTCGGTCACGAACTTGTCGGCATCACGTCGGGCAATGACGAAGAGCGACTTGCCGCGATGCTCCCTGGCGTTCGAGTGATGACGGCCGATGAGGTCGCTGCGGCGAGTGAACTGGTTGTGCTTGCGGTGCCCGACGCAGAGTTACCGGGTTTGGTCAGCGGTCTCGCCGAAGTCGGTGCGTGGCACCCCGGACAACTCGTGTTACACACGAGCCCAGCGTTTGGTGTTGATGTGCTCGAGCCTGCCCAGCGCTGTGGCGCGATTGTGCTGGCTCTACATCCGGCCATCAGCTTTACCGGAACTTCGATCGATTTGCGCGGGCTTTCGGGTTCGTATGCTGCCGTTGCTGCCCAGCCTGGTGCGTTGCCAATCGCGCAGGCGCTTGCGGTTGAACTCGGTCTCGAACCAGTAGTCGTTGACGCTGATTCGCGTGCCGCATACTCGGAAGCGATAACAACCGTTACCGAGTTGTCGCGCGCGATTTTGTCGCAATCAACCGAGCTTTTGCACGGGATTGGGTTTGACAATCCTGGCGCGTATCTTGCCCCGCTCGTACACTCGACGGTCGAGCAAGCCCTGCGCACCGGGCCGGTAAACTAGACGTCTACCCCAAGGAGCACAATGAGCGAGCAGTCTGCTGCGCCGACAACCGAAGAAGACGTTTTTGAGCAGAAGGCAGTTCGCCTGGCCAAGCGTGAACGTCTCATCAACGAACGTGTAGACGCCAGCGGCGGTGCGTTCCCGGTCAGCGTTCCGGTGACGCACCAAATTGGTCAGCTGCGTGAGCAGTATGCGCATCTAGAAGCGGATGCCACAACCGGCGTAACCGTCGGCATTGCGGGTCGCGTTGTTTTCAACCGCAACACTGGCAAGCTCTGCTTCGCAAGCTTGCAAGCTGGCGACGGGAGCCGCATTCAGGCGATGGTTTCGCTCGCGAGCGTTGGTGAAGAATCCCTCAAACGCTGGAAAGAACTCGTCGACCTGGGCGACCACGTCTTCGTTACCGGTGAGGTCATTTCGAGTCGCCGCGGCGAACTGAGCATCATGGTCGACGAATGGGCGATCGCCTCGAAAGCGATTCTGCCGTTGCCGAACGCCTACGCTGACCTCAGCGAAGAAACCCGCGTGCGTTCCCGGTATCTTGACCTCATTTTGCGTGACCAAGCCCGTGAAACGGTTGTTGCTCGCGCGAAGGTCAATCAGAGCCTTCGTCAGACGTTTGCCGACCGCAGTTTTCTCGAGGTTGAAACGCCCATGTTGCAAGTGCAGCACGGTGGGGCATCCGCTCGTCCGTTCATCACGCACTCGAACGCGTTCGACACCGACTTGTATTTGCGCATCGCCCCCGAGCTGTTCCTCAAGCGTGCTGTCGTGGGTGGTATCGATCGCGTTTTCGAGATCAACCGCAACTTCCGTAACGAGGGCGCTGACTCGACCCACAGCCCCGAGTTTGCGATGCTCGAGGCTTACGAGGGCTATGGCGACTACAACTCGATTGCCGACTTGACGCAAGCCCTCATCCAAAACGCGGCTGTCGCGGTCGCTGGTTCGACGACGGTCACGTGGGCTGATGGCACCGAATTCGACCTCGGTGGCAACTGGGATCGCATCTCGATGTACGAGTCGCTTTCGGAAGCCGCCGGCATCGAAATTACTCCCGAAACATCGCTCGAAGACTTGCTCGCGCTCGCCGCGAAGGCTGGTGTTGAAGAGCCCCGTCAGGTCACACACGGCAAGCTTGTTGAAGAACTGTGGGAGCACTTCGTCAAGGGCCACCTTGAGCGCCCCACGTTCGTGCTTGACTTCCCGGTTGACACCTCGCCGCTTGTGCGCGAGCACCGCAGCAAGGCGGGCGTTGTCGAAAAGTGGGACCTGTACGTGCGCGGTTTCGAACTCGCAACCGGATACTCCGAACTTGTCGACCCGGTGATCCAACGGGAACGCTTTGTTGAGCAAGCCGCACTTGCCGCCCGTGGCGACGATGAAGCGATGAGCGTTGACGAAGAGTTCTTACGTGCGCTTGAGCACGGAATGCCACCGTCAGGCGGTATGGGAATGGGGATCGACCGGTTGCTCATGGCGATCACCGGTCTCGGCATTCGCGAGACGATTCTTTTTCCGCTCGTGAAGTAATCGCTGCATAATTTCGCGCGTTTTCTGGTCGCTTTCTGCCCGGCCGGAACGCGGGTCGCGTTGGATTTCGTGTCCGACCATTTCGGCGTGCTGCTTGGTCTTTTCGTGTGAGCAGTACTCGACCCACGTGTTGGTTTCGGTTTGCTCGGCTGTGACGGGGGCGTATTCGCAGCATCCGTCGGGGCCGATGTACACCGAAACTGTTGTGGGGATATTGCGTCTTGCCGCTTCGTCGCGAAAGGCGTCGATGATTGCCTGATGTGGAAGCGGCGTGCGCTGGGTGTCAATCAACGGCACGTCGGCTTCTGATGGCGTGAACTCCAGGGCATCATCGGTAAAAACTGCCAAGATGATCGCCTCTGGTTTGAGCACGCGCATGATGCCGCCAAGGATGGCGCGCGCGGCACCTTTCGGGCTGTGGCTGGCATCACTCAAGAGCATTCGGGCGCCAAACGTCGAGCGTTTTCGAATCATCGGCAGCGCAACAATGCTGTTTTCTGGGCGAAAGCCCAGAACGCCGGGAATGAGTGGCACGAGTTCGTCGTAGGAGGTCGTTTTCACAACAACAGGGGCGGTGGGGGTATCGGATGTCTTTCGCATGCCGACCAGCATCACAAGCTCCGCATCGCGGCGCATTCGGTTTCGAGCCAATGTGGACAAGCCGTGCCAAAGCCGGAATGTGGGTTGGCTTATTCCAAGGGTTGTCGGCGTAAGCTGGTGTGCATGACCGATGGTTGGATGGCGTTTGTGTGGGCACTTTTGCCCACAATTGTTGTGGCTGGAATCTTCTGGTACATCCTGCGGAGTATCCTCAACGCTGACCGCACCGAGCGTCGCGCACTCGCCAAAATTGAGGCGGAAGAGCGCAAAGCACGCGGTATGACCACGCAACCGGAGTGACTGTTTCTCAAAGCGCACACACCAACGCTTCATAGGGGTTTGCCAGACGTGCGCACTAAACTGTGGGCATGAAGAAAAGCACCCTTGCATTCGCCGCCCTGCTTTTGGCTGGGGCCATGTCACTCACCGCGTGTTCGGGTGGCACTTCGCCGGCAACGTCGCCGGCACCAGAGCCGACAGAAGAGTCGGTAAACGCACCAGAACTCGGTGTGGCTTGGCTCAACGGTGGCACTGCGATCGCCCTCGAGACATTCGGCTCGGGAACGCGTGGGTGCTGGCCACTCATCAGCGACGTGACCGCCGATGGCAACACCGTCACCGTTGAGGTCGCACCCCCCGAAGACACGATCTGCACGATGGACTACCGTGCACAGCACACCTACGTTGAACTCCCCGAAGGCGTTGACTCTTCGAGTGATGTCACAGTTGTCGTGAGGTTCCTCAGTCAAGACGGTGCCGAGTTCACCGCTGGCGTGCTGCCCGGTTCAACAGACCTCGGCCCGACAGATCAAGCCCCGAGCGCAGGATGGCTCAACCGCACAACCCTCGCCCTGGTCACGTTCGGCAGTAGCAGCGCTGACTGCTGGCCGACACCGACTGACGCGGCAACCGACGGCGCCAACGGCGAGTTGCTCGTCCAGTTTGCTGAACCAACAGCAGCGATGGCGTGCACATCAGATCTTGTGCCACAACTGCAAGCCATCTACGTGCCCGAGAGCGTCGGCGCTGAAGACCGCTCGACGATCACCGAGCTTGTGCTCAACGGTGCTGGTTACCAAAACCAGAGCGTCGTCATCGCACCCGCAAAGTTCTAACGCTTTACGAGCGTTATTCGGCCTCGCCGCTTGCGCGCGGAATCGCCACCTGAATCGCACCGCGATCAACATGGCACCGCACGCGGGCGGCGAGGCCGAACTCGTCTCCATCAAGCTGCACGGGCTGCGGGCTCATCGGGGCAATGTCGGCCCACTTGCCGGTATAAAACTCGATGCTTCGGCGACCCTGCTTCGCGTGCCGGCGCGTGCCGAGCCGACGGTGATTGCCGGGAAGCTTGGTGAGCACCGAGTTCTCCCACCACACGGTTCGCCACACTTTCAACCAGCCGAGCGCACCGCGCGGTTGAATAATTGCCACATCGAGCAAACCGTCGCTTGTCGACGCATCCGGAATGAGTTCGATACCGGCAGGGAGCACGCCACAATTGGCAAACAGCATGCTGTAGGCGCGATGGTTTTGTAGCGGCCGATGTTCAACTTGCATGAGCAACCGAAACGGCCGGGCGTTCGTGATGGCACGTGCGGCGCCTTCGAGATAGGCGACCCAGCCGACCTGCTTTTTGAGTGTTGCGCTCGTCTTAGCAATCATTGCGGCATCCGCCCCAATGCCGCCGAGCACAACAAACGCGTGCGTATCGGTTGGTCCATGCTCACGACCGATTGCCGCCCACGCGACATCGAGCGGCTCGGTGAGCCCAGCAAACAATGCGGCGGCGATTTCGCCGGGGCGATCAAGCGGCAAGTCGAGGTTGCGGGCAAGGAGATTGCCAGTACCGCTCGGCAAAATCCCCAGCGGCACGCCTTTGCCTGCAGCACTCTCGCAAACCGCGCGAACGGTGCCGTCGCCGCCGGCAACAAACAGGCCCGCGGCACCATCGGCGATAGCTTGCGCGGTCACGCGCTGGCCGACATCCTCCACTGTTGTCTCGTAAAGACGAGGTTTGCCCCAACCATGTAGACGTGCGGCGTCGGCAACAACCCGGGTGAGCTTTGCAATGTCGCCCTTGCTGGGGTTGACAATGAGCGCTGCCCATGGTGTACCGCGTGCGACCATGAAGCCAACTCTACGGCCGTGTCGCTCGAAACCTGCAAACGCGCCATCCGGGCGGTGCGCACCACCGGCTCGGTAGAATAAAGCAATGATCGATATCGCTGTGCTTCGGGAAAACCCTGATGTTGTTCGGGCTTCACAGATTGCACGCGGAAACGACCCCGCAACGGTCGACCACGCGCGGGCCGCAGATTCGACGCGTCGCGCATCGATCACCAAATTCGAAGAGCTGCGCGCCGAGCAGAACGCCTTCGGTAAGCAGGTTGCGGCCGCGCCAAAAGAACAGAAGCAAGCGCTTGTGGCGCAAGCAAAGCAGCTCGCCGAACAGGTGAAGGTTGCCCAAGCTGAAGCGAATGAGGCGGCGGATGTTGCAACATCCGCGCTCGCCAAAATCGAGAACCTCGTCATCGACGGAGTTCCAGCCGGCGGCGAAGAAAACTTCGTGACGCTACGCGAGGTTGGCCAGATTCCGGCATTTGATTTTGAAGCCCGCGACCATCTCGAAATTGGTGAGTTGCTCGGTGCAATCGACATGGAACGCGGCGCCAAAGTTTCGGGTGCTCGCTTCTACTTTTTGAAGGGCATCGGAGCGCGCCTTGAAATCGCCCTGATGAACCTCGCGCTCGACAAGGCGCTCGCGAACGGCTTCACGCCAATGATTCCGCCGACGCTTGTGCGCCCAGAGATCATGCAGGGCACCGGATTTCTCGGGGAGCACGCGGACGAGGTGTACCACCTGCCGGGCGAAGATCTGTACCTCGTCGGCACGAGTGAAGTGCCGCTTGCCGGGTACCACAAAGACGAAATCGTGAGCTTCGATGATGGCCCGCTGCGCTACGCCGGCTGGTCGACGTGTTACCGCTCAGAAGCCGGTTCGCACGGAAAAGACACGCGTGGCATCATTCGTGTGCACCAGTTCAACAAACTCGAAATGTTTGTTTACACGCTGCCCGAAGACGCCGAAGCCGAACACGACCGACTCGTTGCGTTGCAAGAAGAAATGCTGCAGTCGCTGGGTCTTGCCTACCGGGTGATCGATGTCGCGGCGGGTGATCTGGGTTCTTCAGCAGCCCGCAAATTCGACATCGAAGCGTGGGTGCCGACCCAGGATGCGTTTCGTGAGTTGACGTCGACATCGAACTGCACAACCTACCAGGCGCGTCGCCTCGACACACGCTACCGCCCCGACGGTGCTGGCAAGACCGCCCCCGTGGCAACGCTCAACGGGACGCTCGCAACAACACGATGGATTGTTGCCCTGCTCGAGACACATCAGCAAGCGGATGGTTCTGTGCGTGTGCCCGAAGCGCTGCAGCCCTACCTTGGCGGTCTTACCGTGCTGGAGCCGAAAGCATGACCGGCGCTGACGAGAGCCGCATGCTGATCGCACTTGATGTTGATGGAACCATCGTTCTTGAAGACGAATCGATGAGCCCCGGCGTCGAAGCTGAGGTTACGCGACTCGATCAAGCCGGTCACATCGTCACGCTCGCAACCGGCCGCGGCTGGCCCGGCACCTGGCCGATTCTCGAACGTCTCGGCATCGAACCGGAATACGTTGTCAGCACCAACGGTGCCGTCGTGATGAAAAAGGCAACCGGCGACGACAACCCGGAAGATATCGATCACGGATACGTGCGCTGGGCAGTCGAAGTTTTCGACGCATCCGAAGCACTGAAGGTGCTCGAAGAAGCCTTGCCTGATGCGCGTTTCATGGTTGAAACCGCTGACGGCAGCCGCATGCATACCGCTTCTATCGGTGGTTGGACACACGGACGCCAAGTCGACTTCCACGAGCTTGGCGCAAACCCCGTGTGCCGTGTTGTCGCTGTTGCGACCGACGTCGACGAGGTTGCGTTCCACAAGGCCATCGCCGCGGCTGGCTTCAACGAAGTCACCTATGCGATCGGATACTCAGCGTGGCTTGATATTGCACCGCTGGGCGTGACCAAGGCGACCGGCCTGCGAAAAGTTGCCGCTGCCCTGGGGCATCCGACCGCTGACGTCATGGTTGTCGGTGACGGCAACAACGACATCGGGATGTTCCGCTGGGCTGCCGAAAACGGTGGGCGAGCCGTTGCGATGGGGCAAGCGACCGCGCACACGATGGCAGCAGCAACCGAATTGACCGACACGGTGCAAGAGGGTGGGCTCGCAAAAGCACTCGCCACGATTCCCGGCTGAACGATAGCTCATCCATAGTCGGCACTCATTCTGGTGCCTGAGAATAGAACTTGGTCTGTGGCCGGTAGACTAACTCTGCAGTTCATGCTTCGGCATGTGCTGGGAGGGTTGTCCGAGTGGCCGATGGAGCTGGTCTTGAAAACCAGTGGGCAGCAATGTCTCGTGGGTTCGAATCCCACACCCTCCGCGTTGATCGGAGGCGCCCCACCTGGGGCGGCGCCGATCAATACACAGGCTGAGCATTCGAACCCCTTGGGTGGGCCCACGCGGCCCGAGGCTCCAATCACCGCTTGCGGTGATTGGAGAGGCCGTGGGGATCGAATCCCACACCCTCCGCGTTTGATCGGAGTATTCGCGGGCCATTCACCCACACCCTCCGCCAACAGTTCGAAAGGTAGCGCTTGAGCGACAAGACGCCCGATACCTTGGTACCGATCGCACAGCACGGGCAACAGAAGACTCCAAGTGCGTTCGGGTTTTTGGCGCGCCTTTTGGGTGTTGCGGCGCTTGTTTTCGGTGTTGCGCTCGCGGGAACCGCGGCGTCACTCGCGGCGCCAGCTTGGTTTGGTTTCGCTGGGAAAGCAGAAGCCCTTGACGGCGAACTGCCCGGTTTTGGCGGTATTCAAGGCAGCGCCAACATTCTGATTGTCGGTGTTGATCAGTGCCCCACTGACCCGGCTGAGCGGGCCAAGTATGGTGGCCGCTGCACCGATGTCGAAGATGGCCCGGTGGGGGCGAATGAGGTTCCGCACAACGACGTCAACTTACTGGTGCACATTTCTGAAGAGCCACGCAAAGTGACTGCGATCTCGTTCTCGCGTGACATTGTCACCGAGTTACCCGGCTGCACGGATGCTGATGGTGTGTACCATCCGCCGATCGAAGAGCGAATCAACGAGTCGTATTCGCGGGGCGGGCTCAACTGTGTCGCCAAAACGATCGAGCAGCTTTCGGGCAACACGATCGACATTCAGTATGCGGCGATGACCACCTGGACTGGTGTTGTCAACATCACCAACGCAATCGGTGGCGTTGAGGTTTGTATCGAGAACGGCATTTACGACGAGCACACGGGCTTGAACTGGGAGCCTGGTACACGCGAGCTGAAGGGGCAAGACGCGCTGCAGTTCTTGCGTACGCGCCATGGCGTCGGAGACGGTGGCGACCTGACCCGCATGAGCAATCAGCAGGTCTACATGTCGGCCTTGGCTCGCAAGATCATGGACGAGGGTACGTTGACGGACGTTCCGACGCTCATGCGGTTGGCAACGACCGCACTTGACAATGTGATCCCGTCGACGAGTTTGACGAGCCCGGTTGAGGCGGTCAATATCGCACAGGCGCTTCGTGGCGTGCCGTTGAACGACATCAGCTTCGTGTCGTACCCGGTTTCACCGAACCCGCTTGACCCGTTCGTCACGGTTGTGCCTGACGAGGAAGCGGCTGGGTATTTGTGGACGGCGCTCGCGAACAACCAGTCGATCGAGGTTACGGGAACGACGACTGGGTTTGAGCAGGCGAAAGAAGTTGACCCGGTCACCGGTAATGAGATTGACCCGCGCACGGGGTGGCAAATCGACCCCGAAACTCAATTGCTGATCGACCCTGAGACTGGCGAGTTGACTGAGTCGGACTGGGTTGAATCGCTCCCCGAGTTTGAAGCTCAGCCGGAGGATGAAACGGATGCTGGTACCGCCGGCCCGGTTGATCCGAACGCACCCGTCGTGCTGCCGGAACAGATTACGGGAACCACGGCTGCTGACATTACGTGTTCTGGTGGACGTGGCACGGACTACTGATCACTGTTGTGGTCGTACGAACTCGGCGTGTGTTTTGTGCACAGCCGAGAGCCGGTAAGATAGTTCGAGTGTTCACCGCTGGTGGCCACGGAGACGTCGCATAGTCCGGCCTAGTGCACCACCCTGCTAAGGTGGAGACCCCTCACGGGGTCCAGGGGTTCAAATCCCCTCGTCTCCGCGTTGTGAAAATGCCCTGCCTGACGGCGGGGCATTTTTGCAACTTGCCAGGGGGCTGAGCTTTGATCACACGGTGCGCAGCACCGCGTGCGTTCCCTCAATGCCCCGAATCCGCGGCCGGCTCCTCGGTTTCAATGTGGATGACGAGCGCCTGCATGGGCCAGAGCGTCGGCAGCTGGCCGCCGACCTCTCCCAGGATCGCCCCGGGAAGAACGACTCCCTCGGCCGCGAGCATGCGCTTGGCATGCACGACGAAGTACTCCCCGGCGGTGGACAGGCCGAGCGTGCGGCCAACGCGGTCGAACAGCTGCAGCC
>CAZTUC010000010.1:21669-85298 GCA_964616805.1 uncultured Microbacterium sp.
CCAGGATCGCCCCGGGAAGAACGACGCCCTCGGCCGCGAGCCACGGCGGACGGATCCAGCCCAGCTCCGCCTCGCCGAGCTCCTGCCGCACGCGCACGCGATAGTTGCGCAGCGGATCGAGTCCGGGCAAGCGCAGACGTTCCGCTCGCGCGTCGGCGAGCCCCGCGATCGTCGCAGCAACGACGACGGCCGCGCTGCGGTCGGGTGCCACAAATGCCGTTGCCCGCCACGCCGGGTCGTGCAGTTCGGGGTGCAGCACCGTCGCTGAGTGGATCAGTGGGCGAAGCTCTTTGTACAGCGTCGCGAATCGCGTGATTGCGGCGGTCTCCTCGGGTGTGCACGACATGATGTCCCACTCCAGCCCGGCCGATCCCAAAAGGCTCGTCGCCATGCGGTACGAGAGGTCTGTCACGCGGCCGGAACTGTGGGATCGCGTTGGGCCCACGTGCGCACCGACGAGTTCGGGAGGAAGCAGCAGGCCCGTCCAGCGCTGGATGTCTTGCCGTTCGACGGGGTCGTTGGAGTCGCTGGCCCACACTCGGTCGCACACCTGCATGATCCCGAGGTCGGTGCGGGCGCCGCCGCTTGAACACGACTCGATCTCGAGGCCCGGATGACGTTGTTTGAGGTCTGTAATCATCCGATAGACGGCAAGCGTGTGGGCGTGTGTTCCCGGTCGGCCGTGGTGGACCGCTTCGATGAGATCGCGATTGTGATCCCACTTGATGTAGTCGATGCCGATCTCGGTGATGAGCGTGTCCATGCGTTCGAGAATGTGGGCATAAGCGTCGGGGTCGGCGAGGTTCAACACGAACTGGGTGCGCCAGGAGAGCCCTGCATCGTGCGCGAGATGGCGGGGGTCGTGCAGGTGCCAGTGCGGATGTTCACGGGCGAGGTCGGAGTCGAGGCTGATCATCTCGGGCTCGAACCACAGGCCGAACTGCATCCCCAGGGCGTGCACTTCATCGGTGAGGGGGCGCAGCCCGTCTGGCCAGACCGCCCGATCGACGATCCAGTCACCGAGGCTCGTCGTGTCATCTCGGCGCCGGGCGAACCAGCCGTCGTCGAGGACGAACCGCTCGACGCCGACTTCGGCGGCACGTCGCGCGAGGGCGCTCAATTGCGCGGGATCTTGATTGAAGTACACCGCCTCCCACGTGTTCAGCGTGAACGGGCGCGGTGTTCGCGGATGCTGCGGGCGTGCCCGCAGCCAGCTGTGCACGCGTGCGGCGATGCCGTCCAATCCGGCATCCGAGTACATGAAGAGCGTCGCCGGGGTCGTGTATTCCTCGCCACGGCCCAGCACGACTTCGCCCGGGCGCAGGAGCTCGCCCGCGCCGAGGAGCGGGACAGCGTCGGTCAGGCGGTCGAATCGGTACGTGGTGTCGGCGGACCATGCGGTGTGCACGGCCCAAACGCTTCCGGCGCTCCAGCGTGGGTGACCGTCGGAGAGGGCGAAGAATGTCGTCGCGTCGTGCCCTGGCCGGCCACGACGGTTCTGGCGGATGACGGCTCCGACTGGGGCCTGAGTCGTCACTGCCCGCTTCTCGCGTGACCAGCGGCCGTCCAGTGTGGTCAGGTGAGTGGCGCGCGCCGATACTGGGAGCGTCGCCTCAACCCAGTCCACTGCGATTGGCTCGGGGCTCTCGTTTCGGATCGTGTGTGTGAGCCGCACCACACCGCCGAAGGCGATTTCCAAGCAGAGAGTGAGTGTCGTAGCGGCAGCGTGATCGATGGCTTCCACCGTGAACGTGCGGGCGTCTGCGACAGTGCGCAGCACCTGCCAGCGCGAATTCACAAGGGAGCCAGCCCGCTGCAGCTGGATGCCTGGCCTGCCAGACCAACCGTCTCCTTCTGTCGGGAGGAGTGTGAGTTCCCAGGCTGCATCGAGCGTGGCGGGTGCTGTCTGGCGCGCCACGCTAACGGCAAGCGCGCGCAACACCGCGTCGTCGACTGTGCCGAGTGATGCGCCCCAGTGCAGCACACGTGGAAGACCCTCGCCGCGCGCGTCGATAACCAGGGAAATGCCGTCGGCCTGCAGGTGGTGAAGGGTTTGGCTCATGTCTTGGCTTCCTTTGCGCTTCGGCTGCACGTCGTTGTTTTCAAGCCGCAGAACACATTTTACTAAAGCGCTTTACTTTTTGCCAAATTTGTCTTACGCTGACATTCACCCCGCGATGGAGGGGGAGGCGCGCCGCACGGTGCGGCACATTTACAAGGGAGTAATCACATGGCAAAACGAAAGGCAGTCCTCGCCTTTGCAGCTGTAGCGACACTGGCGCTGACGGCGTGCTCGGGAAGTTCGCAGCCGACTGAGAGCGGCGACAGCGACGGTGCAGTCAAGGGCGACATCACGTTCCTCACCAACCGAACCGACCTCGAGGCCGACGGCACGTGGGCTTCGTACGTTTCCGAGTTCCAAAAGGAGTACCCGGAGGTCAACGTGAAGGTTGAGGCCATCACGAACTACGCCGATGACGTACGCACTCGGATGAGCACACCGAACGGTTATGGCGACGTGCTGCTCATCCCCGAGGTGCCCGCCGATCAGTTCCCCGACTTCTTCGAGTCACTGGGCACCGTCGACGAGCTTTCGAGCGACTACCGCTGGGTATCCGAGAAATCGTTTGATGGCAACGTCTACGGTGTCGCGCTCGGCGGCACGGCAAATGGCGTGCTGTACAACAAAGCGGTCTTTGAGGCGGCCGGTGTTACCGAACTGCCGACGTCGAACGAAGACTTCATTGCCGCGCTGAAGCTCGTCGCTGAGAAGACCGATGCCACGCCGTACTACACGAACTACAAGGATGGCTGGCCGCTGGGCGGTCAGTGGACAGCAAACCTCGGTGCCATCACCGGCAGTGCAGATGCACAGATCGAGATGGCACACAACGAGTCGCCATGGGTTGAAGGCACCGACATCTATGCGATCGACTCGCTGCTGTATGACGTTGTCAGCGCGGGCCTCAGCGAGGCTGACCCGCTGACGACCAACTGGGAGCAGTCGAAGTCAGACTTCGCGAACGGCAAGATCGCGACGATGGTTCTGGGCTCGTGGGCTATCTCTCAGTTCCAGGCAGCGGCCACTGATGCGGGTGCCGACCCAGACAACGTCGGGTTCATGGCATTCCCGTCGAACATCGGCGGCACGCAGTACGCAACCGCCGGCGGCGACTACAAGCTCGCGATCAACAAGAACTCGGCTCACAAGGCTGCAGCTCAGGCGTGGCTCGACTTCCTCATCGAGGACTCCGGATTCACCGAGTCGCAAGGAATGATCTCGGCCCTGATTTCCGCAGACCTGCCGAGTAACCTCTCGTCACTGGCTGAGAACGGTGTCGAACTGCTCGAGGCCAACCCGGCTCCCGCCGGTGAGGAAGGGCTGCTCAGCAGCACCGCCGACAAATCGCAGGTCGACATTTGGGGCAACATCTACCGACAGAAGCTTGTGGATGTCGCCCGTGGCCAGGCAGGCGGCGACAAGGACTCGTTCTTCGCCGACCTGAACAGTGCCTGGGGCACTGCCGTGAAGGAACTCGCCGGCTAACACCCGGTGAAACCGGGTGGCGGCGCAGACACTGCCGCCGCCACCCGGCCACACGCGTTCGAGGAGAAAAACATGTCCGTCACAGCTGGCGCCGGCCCGACCGGTGCTGCGGGACGCCTACCCGCGCTCGTCATCGAGCAAAAATCGAAGGGGCGCCTTCGGCGCAAGAGCAATGGGCCTGCAGGCTCGACGCTGTTGAGCAGGCTTACACCCTATCTGTTCATCGCTATCGCAGTCGGACTCCTGCTGCTGCTGACCTACCTCCCGGCGCTGAACATGCTCTGGTACAGCGTGAACGACTGGACCGGGTTCGGTCCCGTCGACACGTTCGTGGGCTTCGACAATTACGTCAAGGTCTTCACCGATCCAAAAATCTTCGCAGTGTTCGGTGTGAGCCTCTACTACTTCGTCGGATCATTCGTTCAGATGGGGATTGCACTGTACTTCGCGACGCTACTGAGCTTCCGCACGAAGTTCTCCAACTTCTTCCGCGGCGTCATCTTCTTCCCGTACCTGATCAACGGTGTTGCGATCGGTTTCGTGTTCCTCTATCTGTTCCAACCCGGCGGCACGCTTGACACGGTTCTCTCCTGGTTCGGGATGGCCGACCCGCCACAGTGGCTTGGGGATGCCTCGGTTGCCAACTACTCGTTGGCAGCCACGAGTGTGTGGCGTTACACGGGCCTCAACTTCGTTCTGTTCCTCGGCGCGATTCAATCCATCCCGTCTGAACTGTACGAGGCTGCAGACCTCGATGGTGCGGGCAAGTCGCAGCAATTCCGATACATCATCTTTCCCGGCATCCGCCGGATCATCGGCCTGTCGTTCATTCTGTCCATCGCGGGCGCACTCTCGGTGTTCGAAGTGCCGTACATCATGACGACGGGTGCCAACGGCACGTCGACGTTCGTGATCCAGACGATGCAGACAGCCTTCGGCTTCCGACAGGTTGGGCTTGCCTCGGCCATGGCCGTGGTGCTTTTGGTGATCGTGCTCTTGGTGACGTGGCTGCAACGTCGCT
Source organism: uncultured Microbacterium sp. (assembly GCA_964616805.1). Classification (GTDB taxonomy): domain Bacteria; phylum Actinomycetota; class Actinomycetes; order Actinomycetales; family Microbacteriaceae; genus Microbacterium. The sequence continues at coordinate 26,238 of CAZTUC010000010.1, forward strand.
TCTTCCCCGACGAGAAGGTCGACCTGACATGAAAACAACACTCGCTGGAGTCGGCAAGTACTCCTCGCTCATCCTTGCCGTCATTGTGGTGCTTCTCCCGCTCTCGGTCGTGCTTTTCGCAAGCCTCAAGACGAAGGAGGAGTACGCGAACACCGGCCCGCTGCAACCACCGACGAACTGGTTCAACTTCTCGAACTTCATTGAGGCTGCGGTCAAGGGTGACATGCTCGCTGGCTTCGTCAATACCGCGATCATCCTGGCGATTTCGCTCACCGGAACAATCATCATCGGCACGATGGCTGCGTATGCGCTCGACCGCTTCACCTTCCGCGGCAAGACCCTGGTCATGGGAATGTTTGTTATCGCAACGCTCATCCCCAGCGTGACGAGCCAGGTCGCGACATTCCAAATCATCAGCGGCCTCGGTCTGTACAACACAAAAGCCGCGCTTGTGCTGCTGTTCATGGGCACCGACATCATCGCCATTTACATCTTCATCCAGTTCATGCAGTCGATTCCGGTTTCGCTTGACGAAGCCGCAACACTCGACGGCGCGAATAAGTGGACCATCTACTGGCGAGTTATCCTTCCGCTGCTGAGGCCCGCGATCGCCACGGTCATCATCATCAAGGGAATCGCCATCTACAACGAGTTCTATCTTCCGACCCTCTATTTACAGTCCGAGAACCTGATTTCCACGGCGCTGTACCGATTCAAGGGACCCTTCGGGGCACAGTGGGAGCTCATCGCAGCGGCCACAATCCTTGTCATCATCCCCACCGTCATCGCCTTCGTGTTCTTGCAGCGCTGGATCTACAAGGGCCTCGTCGCAGGAGCCGTAAAATGACTCATCCTCAGACACTCGCTGGCGTCATCGGACGTCGCCTGCTCAGCGAAGGGTGGACCGTCTCAGTGGCTGCCGGCCCTGCCCCCGCCCCGCTCAGCGGCACCACAATTCCCGCGACGGTACCCGGTGTCGTGCACACCGACCTGTTGGCGGCGGGCCTCATCCCCGACCCATACCTCGACGACAACGAGTCAGCACTGGCCTGGATCGGACTCGTTGACTGGACCTACAGCACGAGATTCGAGACGGATGCCGCGCAGCTGAGCGCCGCCCGTGTTCATCACCTCGTGTTCGACGGGGTCGACACGGTGGCGACCATAACCCTCAACGGCAGCGTGCTCGGGGAGGTCGCGAACCAGCATCGCACGTACCGCTACGACGTGACTGCGCTCCTCCACGAAGGCGCGAACGAACTCGTCGTCGCCTTGCGCAGCCCGATCAAATACGCCGACCGGATGAGTCTGGAGGTCGGGCCGCGGCCGCGTCCGTACCCCATGCCCTACGAGGCGATCCGCAAATCGGCCTGCAACTTCGGGTGGGACTGGGGTATCGCCACCTACACGAGTGGGATCTGGCGGCCCGTCACCCTCGAATCGTGGTCCGTTGCTCGTCTGGCCGAGGTTCGCGTTGTCGCAGAGCCGGATGGCCAGGGCGGCACAGTTTCCGTGCAGGTCGAGGTCGAACGCGCCGGCAACGACGCACTCGAGGTCGAAATCGAGGTCGAGGGTGTTCGCGCGAGAGCCCAGGTTACCGAAGGGGACAGCTCGGCCGCGGCATCCGTTCACCTCGATCACGTCGAACGCTGGTGGCCGGTCGGTCACGGCGCACAACCTCTCTATGACGTTCGGGTCGCGCTGCACAGCGCAAACCACGAACTCGACAGTGCTGCGCGCCGTGTTGGGTTCCGCACCCTCGAATGGAACACAACACCGGATGGCGACGGCACGCCCTTCCAGCTCGTCGTTAATGGGCGCCCCATCTTCGTCAAGGGTGTCAACTGGATCCCCGACGATGCCCTGCCTTCGCGGGTGGACCGTGCGCGCTACGAACGTCGACTACGGCAGGCAGCGGATGCCAACCTCAACCTCATCCGGGTATGGGGAGGCGGAATCTACGAGGCCGATGACTTCTATGATCTCTGCGACGAGCTTGGTTTACTGACGTGGCAGGACTTCCTGTTTGCGTGTGCCGCCTACCCTGAAGAGGAGCCGTTACGCGGCGAGATCGAGGCCGAGGCGCGCCAGAACGTCACGCGGATTGCGCACCACACCTCGCTTGCACTCCTCACCGGCAACAACGAAAACCTCTGGGGTTTCGAGGACTGGGACTGGAAGCGTCGGCTCGACGGCCGCACCTGGGGTGCTTATTACTACTACGAATTGTTCCCTGAACTCGTCGCTGAACTTGCCCCGCACGTGCCCTATGCGCCGGGCAGCCCATTCAGTCCCGAAACACAGTGGGACGGCGCTGCGCAGACCGGACCGCACCCCAATGATGCACGGCACGGGACCATGCACTTGTGGGAGCAGTGGAATCGTCAGGATTGGGTGACCTACCGTGACACGATCCCGCGCTTCGTCGCCGAATTCGGTTGGCAGGGGCCGCCCACGTGGACGACGCTGACGCACTCCATCAGCGACGACCCGCTCACTCCGGAGTCGCCGGGCATGATCGTGCACCAGAAAGCGCTCGACGGCAACGTGAAGCTTGAGACGGGGCTGCTTCCGCACTACCGCGTACCAACCGACACCGAGACGTGGCACTGGGCGATGCAACTCAATCAAGCCAACGCTGTGGGTGCTGCGCTGGACTGGTTCCGCTCACACGCGCCGCGCACTTCGGGGGCCGTTGTGTGGCAACTCAACGACTGCTGGCCGGTGACTTCGTGGGCAGCGATCGACGGCTACGGACGTGAGAAGCCCCTGCTGCACGCGATCCGCAACAGTTTCGCGCCGCGTCGGGTGCTGATACAGCCGCACACCGATGGCCTCGTCGCGGTGCTCGACAACGACACCGACAACGACTGGGCTGGCGAACTTGCGCTCATCCGCCGCAATTTTGACGGCACTGCGTTGGCCACGCAGTACACAACGGTCCAGCTGCCAGCGCGCACATCGGTTCGTATTCCGATCCAGCCCGCTGTCGCGAACCCCCAGGACCCGACGGCGGAGCTCGTCACCGCCGAGGCGCTGGGAACACGAGGTGAGTGGTTCTTCGCCGAGCCGCGAGACAGTGCTCTTCCTGCGCCGCGACTCTCGGTTGCGGTAGAGACGGATGCCTTCGTCGTGACGGCCGAAACGCTCATTCGCGACCTGGCCGTACTGATCGACAAGATTGCGCCCGACGCATCCGTCGATCGTGGCCTTGTGACGCTGCTGCCTGGCGAGTGTGTGCGCTTCGTCGTTCGCGGCGCAGGCCCGCTCACGGTTCAGGCGCTCGCCGCGCCCGGCGTGCTGCGTTCGGGCAACGAGTTGGTGGCCTCGTGAGCGGCAATCTGCTTGAACAGCCCATCTGTGGAATGACGTGGGGGTGGACCGGTGTGCGTGGCACCTGGAATACCCCCGCGGCTGACGCCTCCATGGCGCTGATGGCCGAGCACGAGGTCAACTGGACAGCACTCGCCTATGCAGCCGTGCAGGAGACGCCCTTCTCAACCGAGATCCCGTTCGATTCGGAGCCCACTGTCTCCGACGACGAGATCGTGCACGCGATCCGCGAGGCACACCGGCTCGGGATGAAGGTCTGCCTCAAGCCCGTTGTGAACGTCGCCGACGGCACCTGGCGCGCTCACATCGGATTCTTCGATTGGGACGTGCCGGGCGAGCCGAGCTGGACGCAGTGGTTTGCGTCTTACACACAGTTCATCCTGCATGCCGCTCGAATCGCCGAAGCCGAAGGCTGCGAGATGCTCTGCATTGGTTGCGAGATGGTGCGCGCTGACGGTCAAGAGCAGCATTGGCGTGAGCTCATCGCGCACGTGCGGGAAGTGTACTCGGGACCGATAACGTATAACTGCGACAAGTACCAGGAGGACCGTGTCGCCTGGTGGGACGCGGTCGACGTGATTTCCTCGAGCGGCTACTACCCAATCGGAGACTGGGAGCAGCAGCTGGACCGTGTCGAAGCAGTCGTTCAACGATTCGGCAAGCCATTCTTCTTCATGGAAGCAGGCTGTCCGTCACGCACAGGATCGGCGGACTTACCGAACGACTGGAACCTTGTCGGCACCCCCTCTGGGCAGGAGCAGCTGCGGTACTACGCGGAGATGTTTCGTGCGTGCCGCTCACGCGAATGGGTGCGTGGTCTCATGCTGTGGGACTGGCCATCCGAGCTCTACACACTTGATCAGGCGGGCAACAATGACGACTACTGTCCATACGGCAAGCCGGCCGCCTCACTGATGAGCACGCAGTACCGCGAGTGGAAGAGGACGACTTCATGAGTCACCAGTCAGTCGTGGCGGCGACTCCAGCAGTGGGGGTACTCGCGATCGATGCCGGCCAGACAGGCACCAAGCTGCGTCTGGTCGTGCCGGGTGCTGAACCGCGCGAGGTGACGCACGCTGGCATCCGCACGGCTGAGCCCCTGATGCCGCAAGTGGCAGTCTCGGCACGAGCACTCCACGCCGATGCTGCTGCGCCCTTCGGGGTGCTCGCAGTGGGGGCGTCGGGACTCGTGGATCCCGCTGCTGACGCAGCGGAACTCCTGCGGTTGACAGCCGATCTCGGGGTGGAGCGGGTTCTGCTCGCGCATGACTCGATCACCTCGTTCCTGGGATCGCTGGGGGATGTGCAGGGCGCCGTCGTGGCTGCAGGCACCGGCGTCGTGACGCTCGCCGTCGGTCGTACCGGTGTCGCGCGTATCGATGGCTGGGGAAACATCATGGGCGATGCCGGGAGCGCGTACTGGATTGGTCGAGAGGCTCTCGACGTCGCGATGCGCGCCTACGACGGACGTACTTCGGCGACGGCTCTCACTGAGGTCGTGCGTGAGCGCTGGCCCGATATTGAATCGGCCTATATCAACTTGCAATCCGACCCCGACCGCGTCCGAGTTGTCGCATCGTTCGCAGAAGCCGTCACCGAGCTGGCTGCCACAGACGCTGCCGCCGCACAGATCAGCTTTCGAGCTGCAGAGGAGCTGGCATTGTCGGTGCTGACGGGCCTGTCGCGTGTGCTCGAACCCACAGAGCCTGCGGTTGTCGGTATGGTCGGAGGTGTGTTCCGTTCTGCACTGATCCGCGCCCGCTTCGAAGAATTGGTGGCCGCCAGCCATCCGAACGTTCGGTTCGTCGTGTCGCATGGCTCCGGGCTTGACGGTGTGGTCACGCTGCTTTCCCTGCCGGAGCACCATCCGCTCACCTCGCTCATCGCAGTCGCGACGCGCTCGGAAATCGTGGGAGCACACCAGTGAGTGATCAAGTTTTCGTCCCCATCCGCAACACGCCCCGCGCGTACGCCTGGGGAATTCCGGGCGGCATCTCACGGGCACTGGGGGCCGCGGCGACGTCGGTTCCCGAAGCCGAGCTGTGGCTTGGGGCACATCCGCTCTCACCCAGTGAGGTCATCGACGGCCAGTGGAGTGATCTGGCGCAATGGCAGGACGAGTCGGGGCAGCAGCTGCCGTACCTCCTGAAGCTGCTTGCGGCCGAGAGCGCGCTGTCGTTGCAGGCCCATCCGACGCCCGAACGGGCACGTGCCGGGTTCGCTGCCGAAGAGTCGGCGGGGATCGCGCTCACCGCGCCGGAACGCAACTACAAAGACCCGTACGCCAAACCTGAACTGATCGTTGCGGTCGAGGATGGATTTGAAGCGCTGTGCGGATTCCGCCCCAGCGCCGAAGCGCGCGCTGAGATCGTTGCGCTCGCGGGCCACTCTGCGCAACCTGAGCTGTTCAATCGTTGGGTGGCCGAGCTCGATGAAGCGGGCCCGCGTGCCGCGATGGCATGGTTGCTCTCTGGAAGCCAGGAGGCGCAGGCCCTCGTCGCACAGATTCCGTCGGCGGCCGAACGCGAGCCGGCACGCTTCGAGTTGCTTTCGAGGCTTGCAGCACAGTACCCGGGGGATGCCGGTGTTGCGGTGGCGCTGATGCTCAACCACGTCATCCTGCAAGCCGGCGAGTGCCTCTGGTTGCCGGCCGGCAACATCCACGCCTATCTGCGGGGCCTCGGCGTCGAACTCATGGGTCCCAGCGACAACGTGCTGCGCGGGGGGCTGACCCCGAAGCACGTCGATGTCAAAGAACTGCTTGACGTGCTCGATGTGACGACCGGGCCGGCACCGTACCTGCGGCCCGAGCGGGAGGGTGAAGCGGTGCAGCTGTATCGGCCGGCGTCTGTCCCGTCTGGCTTCGGCGTGCCCTTCGAGTTACGCCGGATCACGGGACCGGCCACCGTGGCCGTGTCTTCGCCAGCGATCCTGCTGGTACTCAACGGTGACTTTGACCTCGAGGCAGTGGGTCAGCGCCACACGACGCAGCGCGGCGACACCCTCTTCGTGACGACCCCGTGCGAGATCCGGTTCACCGGCTCAGGGGTCGGCTTCCTGGCATCGTCCGGGTAGGTTACCGGAGCTCTAAGCTGGGATCGTGGTCGGAAACAAGCGGGGTACGGGGCGTGTGACGATCGCCGACATCGCCGCACGCTCGGGCGTGTCGATCGGTGCGGTGTCATTCGCGCTCAATGGGCGCAAGGGTGTTTCTGATGAGACGCGCAGGCGTGTGATTGAGGTTGCTGACGAGCTTGGGTGGGCCCCCGCCAGCGCTGCGCGTTCGCTCGCAGGCGCTTCCGCGGGGACGGTTGGCATGGTGCTGGCGCGCGATCCCGGGATCCTCGGGGTGGAGTCGTTCTATATGCGCTTCCTCGCCGGCCTCGAGTCGGAGTTGTCCGCGCGTTCGGTTGGTCTGCTGCTGCAGGTGGTTCAGACGACCGAGCAGGAGCTTGCGACGCTCGAGAAGTGGCGCAAGACGCGGCAAGTGGACGGTGTCCTTCTGGTAGACCTCACGGTCGATGACCCACGCACCGAACTGTGCAGCCGGCCGGGGGCGCTTCCGGCCGTCGTCGTTGGAGATCCGAGCGTGGCGAACGGCCTCACCTCGGTCTGGACTGACGACGCAACGTCGATGCGCGACGCCGTCAACTACCTTGCCGATCTCGGGCACCGACGAATCGCCCATGTTTCGGGACTCGCCCCACTCGCGCACACTCGGATCCGCAGCGATGCTTTCGACGAGGCAATGCGCGATCGCGGCATGGTTCCCGTGGTACTGCGCACCGACTACACGATGCAGGCGGGTGCGGACGCGACGCGGACGGTGCTGCTGTCGGATGATCCACCCACAGCACTCATTTATGACAACGACATCATGGCTGTTGCGGGATCCACGGTCGCGGCAGAAGTTGGGTTTGCTGTACCGGGCGACGTGTCGTTGATCGCGTGGGATGACTCGGTGCTGTGCGAACACACGCTGCCGCCGCTTACCGCGCTCAGTCACGACGTTGTGGCGTTTGGAGCGCATGTGGCAAGGAGGCTGTTCGACGTCATTGACGGCACCGCGGCCGATGCGTTCCTCGACTCCACTCCGCGGCTGCACCTGCGCGGCTCGACCGGCCCGGCCCCATCACGGTGAGTGGCGGCGCGGCCTGCGCAGGAAACCGCGCGGCAACCTGCTGATCCCGCTTGCCAGTAGGGTGGATTCAGTCGTGCACGTGTGCGACCTATCGAGGGGACTGCATGTTCGGCGACAACCTGACAGGGTGGGCCGCTATTGCCGTACTCGTGGTCGACTTCATGATCCGTATGACCGCGATCATCGTGATACCGCGCAACCGTCGCCCCACATCCGCGATGGCATGGCTGCTGGCGATCTTCTTCATCCCCTTCGTTGGGGTCTTCCTCTTTCTGCTGATCGGCAACCCGCGCCTGCCGCGACAGCGTCGCCGCAAACAGCGAGAGATCAACAAAGAGATCGCCGCGGCGAGAGAGCGACTAGATTTCGGAACGCTGCGACCCGACGCCGAACCCTGGCTCCAGTCGCTCGTTTCAATGAATCAGAAGCTCGGTGCCATGCCGCTCACGGGCGACAACACCGCCCACCTCATCTCGGACTATCAAGCGTCCCTCGATGCGATGGCTGACGCCATCCGTGGCGCCCAAGACTTCGTCCACATCGAGTTCTACATTTTTCAAGCGGATGCCGCCACCGAGGGCATCTTCCAAGCGATGGCGGATGCCACATCCCGCGGAGTGACGGTGCGTGTGCTGCTCGATCACTGGGCCAATCGATCAAAGCCATACTACAAAGACACGATCAAGCGACTTGACGCGATGGGTGCGCAGTGGCACCTTATGCTGCCGGTTCAGCCCTTCAAAGGAAAGTGGCAGCGCCCCGACCTGCGTAATCACCGCAAGCTCCTCGTCGTCGACGACACAGTCGCTTTTCTCGGATCGCAGAACGTTACCGACTCCTCCTACAACCTGCCCAAGAACATCAAGCGTGGCCTGCACTGGGTCGACCTGATGGTCCGCATCGACGGACCGGTCGTCGCAAGTGTCAACACCGTGTTCCTCAGCGACTGGTATTCCGAGACGGATGAGGAGCTCGAGCAGCAGATTGAAGTGAGCGCGCTTGAGCGTGGTATGGGCAATCTCGACTGCCAAATCGTGCCGTCCGGCCCCGGTTTCGATCAGGAGAACAACCTGCGGATGTTCTTGACCCTGCTCTACGCCGCACAGCAGAAAATCATCATGGTCAGCCCTTATTTCGTTCCCGACGAAGCATTGCTGATGGCCGTAACTTCGGCGTGCGACCGAGGCGTACAGGTGGAGCTGTTCGTCTCGGAAGAGGGCGATCAGGCGATCGTCTACCACGCACAGCGCAGCTACTACGAAGTGCTCTTAAAGGCTGGAGTGCGGATCTGGATGTATCGACGTCCGTTGATTCTGCACACCAAGAGCCTCACGATCGACGACGAGACCGCAGTGATTGGCTCGAGCAACATGGACATGCGCTCGTTCGGTTTGAACTTGGAGATCTCGATGCTCGTTCGCGGGGCAGAGTTCGTTCAAGAATTGCGTGCGGTTGAGGACGAGTACCGGGCAAACAGTCGAGAGCTGACACTCGAGGAGTGGAAAAAGCAGCCGTTGCACTCGACCGTGCTTGACAACCTCGCCCGACTCACCTCAGCGCTGCAATAGCGCGTCAAGGTGAGACGGGCGAGGAAAGCGTTTAGTACGCGACGGTAAAACGTGCCCGGTGGTGTGCGGGGGTCGCAAGCTCGTCGGCGATTGCGAGACCGAAGTCGGCGCCCGAAATGTTGCTGTTGCCTTCGGCATCCGTCAACAAAACATCGCCACCGACACGGTATGTACCGAGCGCCTCGCCCGGGTTGAACGCACCAAAGCCGCCCGCGGGGCTGACAAAGAACCAGTCAAGGTTTTCCGGCGACTGGCGAAGATCGTCGAGCACTCCGGTCATCTCGCGAGCTTCGGCTTCGAACTCGCTGGGGAATCCGCTGTCAAGAAGCAGTGGCCCACCCTCGCTCACCTGCAGCGAACCCGCGCCACCGATGACACCGAGGCGTACGCCAGCGGCCGCGGCATCGGCGGCGAGGGCAGCGATTGATGAGCGCACTTCGCCGGCCATGTCGCCGCGCGGCGCAACTGCCACAACAACGGCGTCGGCGTCGGCGAGGATGCGTGCCCGATCGGATGCCTCAAGCAACGACCCGCGCTCATACTTGACGCCAGCGATCTGGTCGGTGGCCTCACTGCGGCTGATGCCGGTGACGTTCAGTCCTTGGACGGATGCTGCTGCGGCGATGTGTGATCCGGCGTATCCGTTTGCGCCGACGACTGTGACGTTGGTCATTTCATTTGCTCCTTGCTGATTGAAAATTTGGTCTCCAAATACAACGCGCACGCCCGCGAAGTATTCCGGGTTGACGATGTCGCGAGGTGGTGTGCGCGGGTTTTCTGCCCAAACTCAGGAAAATGCGGCGCGAGACGCGTGGATTTGCGCGCATCCTGGCGCCTCCTCCTGAGTTTGGGCAGCGCGAGCTTCGGGGTGACGGCAGAAGGCCTCGCAACGTGGCATAGTGAGAGCGACGCCGACGCTCAGCAGGAGGCCCCGTGATCGCTACACCCGTCAAGCCACTCGTTCGCGGCATCGCAGCTGCGGCAGCTGTTGTCTTGGGCGTTGTCTTGCTGTTGGTGAGCTTGAACGTGCACCAAATTGCAGCGGTCACCGGTATCGGTCTCGCGCTCGCCGGGGTCATGCTGCTGTTGCGCCCGAACCCGACCGGCCGAAACGTGTGGCTGGCGCGCCTGGCGGCGATTGCGCTCATGATCGCCGGTGTGGTTTCAGCGGTTTGGCCTACTGCCGGCGCACCGTGGCTTGCGCGGATGATCGCGATCGCGCTGATTCTTGTCGGTGCCACGAATGTGATTTCGGCCCCCTCGAAAACTGACAACCGACTCGCTGGGGTCTTGATAGGGCTCGCGACGATCGCGGTCGGTGTCATTGCACTGTTTTGGCCCGCGCTGACGCTTGTGCTGTTTCGGATCGCGGTCGCCGCGTGGCTGGTATTCACGGGCCTGTTCGGTCTGTTTGAATTGTGGCGTGAGTCGCGTGGTGACAAGACCGAAACGGATGCCGCAACCAAACCCCGCTCAACGTTCTCACGGTGGATACAAACGATCGGTGCGGCACTTGCGCTCGTGCTTGCCGGTGGCCTGGCATGGGGGAGTTCTGCCGTTCTTGGTGGCGCCCCGAAGGCAAAACCCGATGCGTTTTACACAGCACCGTCGAGTGTTCCGGCCGAGCCCGGTCGACTCATCCGATTCGAGCCGCTCTTTACAGGCACGTTTGATGGCACCAAGGCCTACAAGATTCTGTACACAACAACCAATCCCGATGGGTCTGCTGCGATCTCGAGCGGTACGGTACTGGCCCCGAAATCCGCTTCCGCGAGTGATGAGCCGCTGCCAGTCATCAGCATTTCGCACGGCACCACCGGTGTCATTGATGCGTGCGCGCCGTCGTTGAGCACGTCGCCGTGGGGTGATGGGGCGGCGATAGCACTCGAGCAAATGGTTGCGGAGCACGGCTATGCGGCGGTGATGAGCGACTACACCGGCATGGGCACGGTCGGAACACCGCAGTATCTGGTGGGTGAGGCAGAAGCACGCAACGTGCTTGACGCATCGCTTGCCGCGCGAGAGCTCACCGAACTGAGCGTGAGCGCCGACACTGTGCTCTGGGGGCACTCACAAGGTGGCCAGGGTGCGTTATGGAGCGGCCAGTTCGCTGGCGAATACGCCCCGGAGTTGAACATTCTGGGCGTTGCGGCGATGGCTCCAGCATCCGATGTTTATGGCTTGGCCAATGAGATCAAGTCGGATGTTTCCGGCAAAGTGATTTCGGCGTACATCGCCTCGACGTGGAACGAAGTGTTCCCACAGTTGAGCCTGGCGAGTGAGTTGACCCCCGGTTCGGCACTGCCGGTGCAGCGCATTTCTGAGCTGTGCTTCAACGGATTCGACGCGCTTTCGGCCCTCTTGCGCGGCTCACAAGTGATGAATCAAGTGTTCCCGGATTCGGTTTTGGAGGGCGAGCTTGGTCGTCTCTTGAAACAGCAGGAACCTACCGGCCCGTGGACGGCACCCGTCATGGTGGCGCAAGGGCTCACTGATCCGATCGTGTTGCCCCAGATGCAACAGTCGTGGGTTGACGCACGGTGCGCCGCCGGCGATGTGATCGATTATCGGACGTATGAGGGGTTCGATCACCTCACCGTGATCGGGGCAGAATCGAAGCTCACCGGACAACTTGTTGCGTGGACGCTTGAGCGGTTCGCGGGCGTGCCGGGTCCGACTTCGTGTGAGTCATCGACGTATGCGCGGTAGCGCGGTAACCTCATAAGCGGAGGGTCAATTGGGCAAAAACGCAGACGCGATTAACGAGGGTGAAGCGATTGCGCTCGCCGCGGCCCGGTTGGCTTTGAAGAACCGGATCCTTGTGCAAACTGTGGGGCGTGGAGCCGACTTCGATGCCGCCGAGTTTGTGCCCATTGCGAACGAAATATTGGCGGCGCTGGCCCTGGAGGCATCCGATGGTGCGAGCCACTTAGGGTCGTTGCGCCGCACGGCGCGGTCAAAGCGCACCGAATCGCGAGGTACGCACGATTATCGTGCGGGTGACGTAAAGAATCTGAAGCGACGAGCGAAGCAGTCGGCGGGTGTTGCCGCGCGCCTTGACCAATTGGCTGACGACCCGGCGCGCGTGCTGGCATTCATTGAAGAGGCACGCGATGCCGCCTGGCACGATGTGGAACAGAACCTGGCGCGAACGCTTGATGCGACGACGTTGCATCCCGAGAACGATCCGGATTACGAAAGGATGCGCGCAGCCCGCATGCAGGCGCTCGCGCAGGTTGATTTGCAGGCACTCGAGGTGCAACAGAAGGCGCGGCGTCTGCATGCGGCACAAGCGGATATCGACGCTGGTGCGTGAGCGGCCGAAGTCGCCCGGAAACTGTTGTAAGCTTATCTCTGGTCGTTTCTGACCAGTGCGCCCCTAGCTCAATGGATAGAGCATCTGACTACGGATCAGAAGGTTGGGGGTTCGAGTCCCTCGGGGCGCGCAAAACAAAAAGACCCCCGGCATCGCCGGGGGTCTTTTTGTTTTGTCGTGTCTCACTGCGGTTCGAACCCTGGGCCCACACGTGCCAGAGGCTCAAGGCATCACCCGCCGACGCCCTCGGCGACCACGCTGAGGTACATTCCGACGAGTGCAACCGCGGCCATCGTCAGCATGCACCCGGCTTGCACGCGCAGGCGCGTTCTTTGCGCGCGGATCGCAAACTGGGCGATCACAAGCACGAGATACAGTGCGACGATGATCGCCAGCGATGTCCAGGCTATCGGCGTTGACTGCCCGGGCCCGACGATCAGCAAACCGAACGCGACACCAGCGGCGAGGGCGAAAAGCCCGCCCATCAGGAGCCAGATTTTGCCGTCAGAAGACTGCAATGCCTTCTGATTTGTGACTTTCGTTGGATCGAGTCGGCGCTTCGGGGGTTGCGGTTGCTCACTCATATTGCACTCCTTCCCTCATTGTCCAACGAATAGGCGTGTTTTTGGAGTCGGATACGGCTACGAGTCGCCGTCAGCCCAACTTGCCGGGCCCACATCGCGCAGCGAGCGGGTGACCTGGTCGTATTCGGCGTGGATCAGGCAGTCGACGGTCATATCCTCTTGCAATGCGATGCTTGCGGCCGAGGGCACCAAGTATGTGAAGTAGTAGTCGGATGCTTCCCACTCGGCTCCGGTAAACACGGTGAACGCGTCATAGCAAATGTCATCCGCTACTGCGTCGATCTCATCTATCGTCAGCGACGCTGGCAAGTCAGCTTGCCAATACACTTCGTAATCGTGCGGTTGGTTGCACGGCACGAACCCGACCAGATCGATCAGGCCGCTGCTACCAATTTGGTCAACCTCGTTGAAACAGTCGCCAATGCGCAGCTCGTGCACGTCGATGTCTTGCTGCTCGGCAGCCGTCGGTGCAGGCTCGCTGGTCTCGGGAGTGGCCGCAGCCGCGGTTGGCGTCGGCAGCGCAGGTGTCGTCTCGGTCTCAGCGTGTTGGAACTGTGACTCGATTTGGTGTTGATCAGCAAGGATGCTGTAATCGGCGCACCCGCTCAGTGCAAGAGCCGATGCTGCAACGATGGTCGCGAGGCGTGCGTGGGAGGCTACTGCTGGCCGAGTGCTCATGGTGCTCATAAGTTTGCTGGCGAACTGAGAGGTGTGTCAATTTGGCCAGAACATATATCATTTCGAACTATGAATCTATGTATTCAATGCTAACAAATTGATAACTTAACTGGTGCAACAGGCGGTGCATCCTCATACTTGGAGAATCCGAGACGCAGAAACGGTTCCTATAGAGGGGTTTTGGAACTGTCGATCGGGCCCGATTATTGCTTGTTCCACATGGAGCGGATCGCAACGTCACCTCACTCTCGGAAGCCACATTCCGTAATTCTCAAAGGGGAGATTGAAGTGAACGAGCACAACACAAGGCGGCCGTTCGGAAGACGGGCAGCTGCACTTTTCACATCGGCACTGTTGGCAATCCCATTTGCTGCAGGCCTTTCACCGGCGATGGCCGCCGTAGAACCAGACCCAGATCAATACCCGACCTATGCACTGAGCCCAAGTGACGCGTTTTACCTCAACGCGAATGATCTTGACTTCATCCTGCGGCAGATCCAGATCGCTGAAGCGCACGCTGCTGGTGGAAACCTCCTGTGCGCGACGGAGACTGATCGCTCGGGCAAGTGCGTTCCAAGCCCGAAGCTTCCATTCGGTTTGCGCACGGTCGATGGGTCGTTCAACAACTTGCTCGACGGTCGCAGCCACTGGGGAGCAGCCGACCAGCCATTCCCGCAGTGGCTGACACCGGAGTATCGGCAAGCGGAGTCGCCGCTGATGACTGGTGCACCACCCGCGGGTAACCTCGACATTTGTGAGCCTGGCTTGACCTGCTATGCGCAGTGGGAGCCCGGGCACATGGTTTACGACTCAGAACCGCGTTTGATTTCGAACATCATTGTTGACCAGAGCACGTCGAACCCGGCCGCGGTGAACGCCGCCGAGCACTTACCGGGCGCTGAGATTCGCGACGACGGAACGATCTATTTGCCGAACATGGCACCCGACGAGGGCCTTTCAGCACAGACGAACGCGTACTTCACATTCTTTGGTCAGTTCTTTGACCACGGTCTCGACCTCGTTGACAAGGGTGGAAATGGCACCTTGGTTGTGCCGTTGCGTGTAGACGACCCGCTGCGGCGGAGGGACGATTTCAACCCTCGTACGCCGTACCTCATGTTGACTCGCGCGACCCGGTTGCCCGGGCCAGATGGCATCCTCGGCACGTCCGACGACCAACAGAACAACGAAACAACCCCGTACGTCGACCAGAACCAGACGTACACGTCTCACCCCTCGCACCAGTTCTTCTTGCGCGAGTACGAGCTGGTTGCTGGTGTCCCCAAAGTCACAGGCAAGTTACTTGACGCACCGAGCGGCGGATTGCCGACGTGGAACGATGTGAAAAACCAGGCGCGCACCGTGCTCGGAATCGAGCTGAGTGACGCACGGGCACTTGATGTGCCCCAGATTGTGATGGATCCGTACGGCAACTTCATTGCGGGGTCGAGCGGGTTCCCACTCGTCGTTACGGATGATGGCAGTGGGCCAATCACCGTCGAGGGCAGCATTTCTAACCCGGTCGATGCCGACCTCGCACTGCGCACCGGACACGCCTTCCTCGAAGACATCGCACACGGCGCGACACCGGCTTTTGATGACGACGGACGGTTGATCCCCCGTTTTGATGCGGGTGGCAACCCCGTGCTCGGACCAAACGATGAACCGATTATTACCGGGTACGACAACGTGAGCCTTGGTGCACACTTCGTCACGGGTGATGGTCGCGGCAATGAAAACATTGCACTTTCGGCTGTGCACGCGGTATTCCACGCGGAGCACAACCGTGAGGTTGGATTGATCAAGGCAACACTTGACGCAAATCTAGAACTCAAGAAGGCATATCAAGGGCTCACGCACGAGTGGCCGAACAAACGGCCCCGTGACATTCTGCCCGGCCCAGAGGTCGACGACTGGAGCTACGAACAACGACTCTTCCAAGCGGCACGCTTCGTGACCGAGATGCAATACCAGCACCTGGTCTTCGAAGAGTTTGCGCGCACTGTACAACCGTCGATTGACGCGGTCGTCTTCAACGAAAACTCGTACAACGCCAACATTGACCCGGCGATCACGGCCGAGTTCGCGCACGTCGTCTACCGGTTCGGTCACTCAATGCTGACTGAAGAGATCATGCGTGAGGGTTTCGGAACTGAGTCCGTCAAACTCGTGGATGGTTTCCTGAACCCCGCCGCGTACAACGACAACGGCCGACTCACCCCAGAAGAAGCTGCTGGGTCGATCATCAATGGTGTTGTTCGGCAACCGAGCTCACAAATCGATGAGTTTATTATCGACACGTTGCGCAACAACTTGCTCGGACTCCCGCTCGACCTCGCGACGATCAACCTGTTGCGCGGGCGTGACACGGGTGTGCCGCCGTTGCAGCAAGCCCGACGCACGTTCTTTGATGCGACAGGCGATGTGACGCTGCGGCCGTACCAGAACTGGATTGACTTCGGTAATGGTTTGAAGAACGGCAACATCTTTGGCCGTGATGCGAGCAACTCGTCGCTGGTCAACTTCGTTGCGGCATACGGTACACACCCGTCCGTGCTGTCGCAGACAACGATCGCGGGCAAGCGTCGCGCGGCTTCGCTTCTGGTCAACGGTGCACCGCAGGGTGCAGAGTTCCTCGCCCGTATCGCCGGCCAAACACGCCACGAGACGGCGAAGCTCGTCTCCGAGTCGCATTTCACTGGGCCTGTTCCCGTTGTGTACCTCACAACGGGGCACAACTTCCCAGACGCGCTTGCGGCGGGACCGTTGGCAGCGAAAGACGGTGGACCAATCCTTTTGCTCAACCACGCAACCGTGCCACACGAGACGCACCTTGAACTGGCGCGCTTGCAGCCGGAGAAGATCGTCGTCCTTGGTGGTCCGATCGCTGTAGCAGAATCCGTTGTGCAGGAATTGCGGAACATCGGGATCGCACCGGTTGAGCGTCTCGCTGGCGACTCACGGTATGACACCGCGGTCATGATGAGCAAGCGGCTCTTTCCGACTGGTTCGGCGAACACGGTATACATTGCGACGGGAACAAACTTCCCAGACTCGCTTGTAGCATCCGCTATCGCTGCCCGTGACGGTCAGCCGATCCTGTTGACCGCACGTGACCAACTGCCAACTGTGACGCGCGATGAGTTGCAGCGGCTCGCACCCTCGCGAGTGGTTGTTCTCGGTGGTGACATGGCGATTGCGCCTTCGACAGTCAACGCAATTCGGGCGGCTGTGCCAACCGCGACTGTCGATCGATTCGCTGGTGACACCAGATACCACACGGCAGCGGATGTCACGAAAGACGCCTTCGCTGACGGCCTTGGCGGAACGCTTTACGTCGCAACTGGCGTGAACTTCCCCGATGGTTTGGCGGTCGGCCCTGTTGCGGGTCTGAATGGTAGCCCAGTGCTGCTGCTGCCGTCTGACGGCAGTGTGCCGGAACCGATCGCCGCCGAGATTCGCAGGCTCAAGCCAGAGAACATCGTCATTCTGGGTGGCCCAATCGCGCTCGGTGCAAGCACTGAGGCTAACATGAGCCAATTCGCGCCAGCGGCGGTTACCGCCCCGGCAGACCGGATGGACTACATGTTCTCGACGGGCGAGTGGGCAAACGAAGCCGGAAAGACGATCACGGGTCTTGACAACATTGACTTCTGGGTCGGCGGTCTGGCCGAGCGGGTGAACCCGTTCGGTGGACTCTTAGGCTCGACGTTCAACTTCGTCTTTGAAGAACAACTGGAAGCACTGCAGTTTGGTGACCGGTTCTACTACCTGTTCCGTAACCAGGGCAACCAATTGTTCTCAGCGCTTGAGGCGAACTCGTTCTCAGCGATCATCGAACGAAACTCGGCTGCCTCAAACCTGCCAGCGAACATCTTCTCGGTGCAAGATCCGGTGATTGAGCTCGCAGGAATCACCCAACCGTACCCGGGCACGTTGCGGCGCGACCCTGACACAACCTGGCGTTGGGTTGGTGACGAACACATCGAAATCCACGGCACGGTCGACAACGATCGGATCCGCGGTGACGAAGGTGACGACTCCATTTCTGCGAAGGCAGGAGACGACACTGTTGAGGGTGGTTCCGGAAACGACGTACTCGTCGGCGGCTCAGGCAACGACGTGCTTACCGACACCTTCGGTGACGACGTTCTCAAGGGCGGATGGGGCAACGATGCGCTCCACACCGGCCCCGGATTCGACATCGCTCACGGTGGCCCCGGTGACGACTTCATTGTCAACGGTGGCGACATCGACACGATCTTCGCTGGTGACGGTGAAGACATCATCCTCGGTAGCACCGGTCGGATGTTCGTCTTCGCTGGTGAAGGTAATGACTGGGTTGAAGGCAGCCGCCACGCAGACCTCCTGCAGGGCGACAACGCCGACCAGTTCCAAGCCGATGTGATCGGTGGCGACGATATCGTTATCGGTCGCGGTGGTGACGACGACATCGAAGGTGAGGGTGGCGATGACATCCTCGTCGGCGAATGGTTCGGAACCGACCGGCACTTGGGGAACACCGGATTCGACTGGATCACCTACTACGGTGAAACCGCCGATGTGAACGTCGACTTCCTTGTCTCCGTGCTGCAGCGGCCCGATGTGACCGCCGTTCGCGACCGGTACGACCAACTTGAGGCAATGTCGGGCAGCGTCGGTAACGACACCCTGAACGGCATTGGACGCCAGATTGACGGGATCCTTGGTGCGGAGCCAGAACTGCACAAGATGACCGAGTCGACACTCGACCTCGTTGATGGTCTTCGGGAGATGCTGCAACCAGCAGAGCA
This sequence comes from uncultured Microbacterium sp., assembly GCA_964616805.1. Taxonomy (GTDB): domain Bacteria; phylum Actinomycetota; class Actinomycetes; order Actinomycetales; family Microbacteriaceae; genus Microbacterium. The sequence goes on from CAZTUC010000010.1 coordinate 44,651, forward strand.
CGACGACTACTCGGCTCGGTTCAAGGCTGATGGCCCGGTCTTTGACACTGACGGAATCAACAACTTGATCGTCGGTGGCCCGGGCTCAGACATCATCCAGGGTCGTGGTGGCGATGACTTCATCGACGGCGACCTCATGCTGCGGGTGCAACTGGAGTACAACGGCGAGCGTGCAGACTCTGCCGCACAGTTCCAGGATCGAATCTTCCGGGGCCAAATCGACCCGGGTGAGATCACGATCGTGCGTGAACTGGTCGACTTGTCGGCAGAAGGCGACATCGACACCGCGGTTTACGCAGGACCGATTGGTCAGTACTCGATTGAGGATCTCGGTGACGGATACTTCCGAGTCAGCCACTCCAACCCTCCGGGTGAGGCAGAAGAGTCTGAGGGTTCGGATGTTTTGCGAAACATCGAGGTACTGCAGTTTACTGACACGTGCTGGAGCCTCGTCACGGGCAGCGTCTGCGATGAGATCGCAAAGGCGGTGCTTGACGATGACGACCCAGTCGAAGGTGAGACTGTCACTGTTTCGCTGCTGACACTGGACGACGAACCGTTCGACCAGAACCAAGTGACGAACCTTGTTGTTACGTGGTTTATGGCCGAAAGCGCTGACCTCGAAGAAATCGAGCAGATCGAGAAGGATCTGGGCCCGGTTACCGGCTGGAGCTACGTTGTCGATGACGAATCGGTCGGGCAGTTCCTCCAGGCGCGAATCACGTTCACGCTTGATGGTCTACCGTACACGGTGGCCTCACCATGGACAACAAACGCGGTTGTGAATGTCAACGACGGCCCAGTGATTCCAGCCCTGGTCACGCCGAGCGGCGTCGTCGTCGGGGGGAACGTGCAAGCCTCACCGCCGACCGATGGTGACGGTGTTGAGACAGCGAATGCCCCATTCCCCGATGGTGATGGCCCGTTGGTGTTCATCTTCGAGACTGCTGCTGATGCCGACTTCACGACTGATGTCATAGAAGTGCAAAACGGTACCAACTTGCAGTACACGTTGAAGGACACCGATGTCGACCGATACGTGCGCGTGCGGGTCGAATACACGGATGACCTCGGAACCGATGAGGTTGCGATAACCCTCGTGGTTGGTCCGGTGACTGCGTTGTAACGCCGAGCACATCGCAGCGGCTCACCTCGTTGATTCGAGGTGAGCCGCTGCGATGTGTCAGCGGGTGGAATTCACCAGGCGCCGTACGGCGGCAATGATGTCGGCCTCTTGCACGAGCACTTCGGCGGCGGCAGGGCCGAGCGGGATGAAGCTATCAGCCGCGCTCAGCACTTCGATGTTTGCCGCGGGAGCCGCAGCGGAAACGATCGCGCGAATTGTGTCGCCGAGACCGGCGCTGTGCCGCGTCTCGTCGACGATCAGCACACGTTCGGCATCGCGCACGTGCTCGCGCAATTGTGCTTCGGGAAGGGGCAGCAACCACCGCAAATCAAGAACTCGGCAGCGGATGCCGCTTGCCGCCAACATTTCGGCCGCTCGCAGGCTCAAATACGCCCCGTTGCCGTAGGTGACGATCAGGGCATCATCGCCGTCGCCGTAAACTGCCACCTCGCCGAGCGGAATGCGGGCGGCAGGGTCAACGGGTGCCACCCAACGTCCATCCCCGGGCAGTAGATCGCGCGTGTGGTACAGCGCGATCGGCTCGACGAAAGCGCTGACCTGGCCGGTTTCGCGCGCAAGGTCGATGCAGGTGCCCAGCATGCCTGCGGCATCCGCTGCGTTACTCGGTACGGCAACAACGATGCCCGGAATGTCACGCAGAACCGCGAGGGAATTGTCGTTGTGGAAGTGCCCGCCGAAACCTTTTTGGTAGGCGAGACCCTGGATGCGCACGACCATGCCGTTTCGGTACTGGCCGTTTGAGAAGAACTGCAGCGAAGCAGCCTCGCCGCGCAATTGGTCTTCGGCATTGTGTAGGTAGGCGAGGTATTGAATCTCGGGAATCGGGGTGAACCCGGCAAGCGCGGTGCCGAGCGCGGTGCCGAGAATGGTCTGCTCGTCAAGCAGTGTGTCGAAAACGCGGTGGCGGCCGAAGCGCTTTTGCAGCCCGCGCGTGACGCCGTAAACACCACCTTTGCGGCCCACGTCTTCGCCAAACACGAGGGTTTCACCGGATGCCTCGAGTGCTGCTGCGAGGGTGGCGTTGATTGCTTGCGCGAGGGTTTGCGGGGGAGCGGTCTGGGGGAACCGCTCGCTGCGCTCGCTCCGCGTTTCGACTCGGTCGGCTGCGCCGACCTCGCTCAACGACCGGTGGGGAAGATCGGGTGGAGCTGCGCCGACCTCGCTCAACGACCGGTGGAGAAGCGGGGCCATGACCGCTTCGCTTGAGGCGAGGCGGGGCGGGATCAGCAATGCTTCGGCCTCGCGGCGCACAGCGGCGCCGATTCGCGAATACTCAGCGAGCACGTCGTCGGCCGAACGGGCACCACCAGCAATGAGCGCGCGGGCTGTGGCAAGCAGTGGGTCACGTTCGTATGAGCCCGCGATCTCGCTCGCCGAACGGTACGCGGCCTCAACGTCCGAACCGGCGTGCCCCAAGAACCGTACGGTTTGCATATGCAGCACTGCGGGGGTGCGCGACGCACGAACATGAGAAATTGCGGCATCCGTTTGCCGCAGCAACGAGACCGGATCTGACCCATCGACAGCGAAGTATTCGATACCGGGCAGGGTGCTCAATTGCCGGGTGGTCCACCCGGCAGGGGTGGGGGTGCTGATGCCAATGCCGTTGTCTTCGCACACGAAAAGCACGGGGCAGGCGATGTCGCGGTGGGTGAGGTACCCGGCGGCATTGAGTGCGCCCACGGCCGTCGAATGATTTGCGGATGCGTCACCAAAACTGCACAGCACGATCGCGTCTTCGGGCCACGGTGTCTCGCGGCCGACTTGTGCGGCAAGTTCCAAGGCGAACCCGAGCCCGACGGCGCGCGGCAGGTGTGACGCGATCGTCGACGTTTGCGGAATGATGTGTAGCTCCGGGTGTCCGAACACTTTGTGCCGGCCGCCAGAGATAGGGTCGTCGGCGGATGCCGCAACCCCCAGCAGAATGTCGCGTGCGGCATCCGATCGCCCTGCGCGTTCCGACCGGGCCACATAGAGGCCACCCGAGCGGTAGTGCAGCAGTGCCGGGTCGGAGACCTCGGTCAACAGCCCGAGGGCGGCGTTGGCTTCGTGGCCGGCCGAGCTGATCGTGTAGAAGCCGGCCGATTGGCTCTGCATGAAACGGGCCGCGAAATCGGTGTGGCGGCTCGTGGCTTGCGCACGGAAGAGCGCGAGCAGCCGCTCGGCGTCAGGTTCACTCGTGACCTGGGTGCTAAACGCTGAGGCCGCTGCGCGAACGCCGGCAACGAAGTACTCATCGAGTGCTTCAACCGAGCCGGCGGGCGTATTCACGGTGTCACGACCAGACGAATCGCCTGCATCGTGGCTTGAATGATGGGGCGCTCGGTTTTCGATGAGCGCGTGACCGCCAGAATCTTGCGGGTGAAGAGGCGACCCGCTGGCTCCTGCAGGCAAACCGGCGCGACCGAGTCAGCAATCGCGAGGCGCGGCAGAAGCGTGACGCCGAGCCCCCGTGAAACGAGGTCGACGAGCAAGAGTTGGTCGTCGGTTTCCCAAACGACGTTCGGTTCGAAGCCTTCGGCGCGGCACGCGTAGCGCACGGATTGTCCGCACGCGGCGGTCTCGGGCGGCATGACCCAAGCGGTGTCACGCAGTTCGACAAGAGAGGTTACAGCCGAGGATGGCGGCAAGACGAGCACGAGGGGCTCGACGAGCAGTTCGGTAACTTCGAGGTACGACGGAAACGTCATCGGCACGTGTTCGTACTGGTCGATGATTGCGATGTCGAGCGTGCCATCGATCACGGCGTCGATTGTCTTGGTGGGTTCTTCAACCGTGACCGTCGCATCGATCTCGCTTGTTCGTAATTGTTCAAGCGTGGGAACAACAATTGGCGTGACTGCCGACGCGATTGACCCGATTCGCACGGTGCCGACGAGCGCCCCCGAAAGCTGATCGATTGCCGTGCGCGCGGTTTCAAGTGCCGTGCGCACGCGGCGCGCGTGGGCGAGTACGGCCTCACCCGCGCCCGTGAGCGAAACGCCCCGGTTTCCACGTTCGAGCAGCTCTGCTCCGGTCTCACGTTCGAGTACGGCGAGCTGTTGCGAAACGGCCGATGCGGTTATGCCAACCGCTTTCGCTGCACCCGAAATCGACCCTTGCCGTGCGACTTGATCGAGCAGCAGCAATCGGGTGACATCGGGCAAGTCTTGGTTCGGCACCGAACTCCTGTCGTAAGCTTGTCTAATGCTAAGGTCAAGCTTAGTGTAAGTTCAAGTGTTGGCAGAGTTGTTCCGCTGACCCGAAGGAGTGCCCGCAATGCAACGTGAATTCAACCGAGTCGCTGTGCTTGGCCTCGGTAAAGTTGGCGAACTCGTCGCACTGCTGTTGCAACGCTCCGGCTTTGACGTTGTTGGGTTCGATGCGACCTTGCGAGACGGGCTCACCGTCCCGGCGCAGGTGCTTGATGTGTCGGATGCCGCAGCCCTCAGCACGATGCTCAGCGATTTCGACGCCGTCTTCTCAGCACTGCCCTTCTTCTTGAACCAGACTGTGGCCGATGTGGCCGCGGCATCCGCGACGCACTACTTCGACCTCACTGAAGACGTGCCCACCACGAACCACATCATGCAGCTTGCCGAGAAAAACTCCGAACTGATTTTCGCGCCGCAGTGTGGGCTCGCGCCAGGAATCGTTGGAATCATCGGTGCCTCAATCGCGGCAACATTTGACTCGCTGCGTTCAATCGAGCTGAAGGTTGGCGCCCTGCCGCAAAACCCTGTCGGGCTCTTGGGGTACTCATTCAACTGGTCGACCGATGGGCTCGTCAACGAATACATCAACGATGCTGAAGTGGTGCGCGCGGGCAAACGCCAAATCGTGCCGTCACTCACCGAAGACGAGCGAGTGCTCATCGGCGGTGTGCCGCTTGAGGCATCGCTCACGTCGGGCGGGCTCGGTACCATGACCCACACCTACGAGGGAAAGCTCGACCGGCTCGACTACAAAACAATGCGTTACCCGGGCCACTTCCAACAGATTCGCTTCCTGCTCGACGAGCTGCACTTGCGCGACAAACGTGACGTGCTCGGGCCATTGCTGTACGACGCAAAGCCGCCCGTCAACGACGACATCGTCTACCTGCACGCCGCGGTCGAAGGAGTCAAGAATGGGGCGGCATACCGCGAGAACCGCGTGTACTCGTTTACGCCAATCGAGATTGACGGCTGCGTGTGGCGCGCGATTTCGTGGACGACCGCGGCATCCGCCGTTGCCGTCGTTGAGCTTGCCGCAGCCGGCAAACTCGGCACCGGATTTATCAAACAGGAAAGCATTTCGCTGACCGATTTGTTCGCAACAACCGCGGGCGAGTTGTACGTACAACAGGGCGCAACTGCGTAGGGCCAAGGAGAAACCGATGACGAGCTTTGCAACGACCGACCAGATCGCCAGCGACGTGCGTGATGCGCTTGCGCGCATGGGTATTGCAGCGGATGCCGCCACCGGCGGCACCCCCGTGCACACGCCCATAACCGGCGGGGTCATCGCCCACACGAGCATGCACAGTGCGGCGGATGTCACAGCCGCGATCGAACGCGCACACGAGGCGTTCTTACAGTGGCGATTGGTGCCCGCTCCCGTGCGCGGCCAGGTCGTCAAGCGCTGGGGTGAACTGCTCACCGAGCACAAACTCGACCTCGCCACGATTGTCACCGCTGAGGCGGGAAAGATTCCGTCTGAAGCGGCCGGCGAGGTGCAAGAGGCGGTCGATATTGCCGAGCTGGCGCTCGGGCAATCCCGCCAGCTGTTCGGCAAGACGTTGCCGTCAGAGCGCCCCGGGCACCGGTTGGCTGAGACGTGGCATCCGCTTGGCGTTGTTGGCATCATCACGGCGTTCAACTTTCCGGTCGCCGTTTTCGCGTGGAATACGGCACTCGCACTGGTCGTGGGGGATTCGGTCGTGTGGAAGCCGGCCGAGCCGGTGCGGCTTTCGGCGCTTGCGATGAGTCACTTGCTTGACCGTGCAATTGCCGATGTGGGGGCGCCGGCAGGTATCAACCAGTTGGTCTTCGCCGACCCGGCAAACTCAGCTCCGCTGCTCGAAGACGAGCGGGTGCGCCTGGTTTCTGCGACGGGTTCGGTTCGGATGGGGCGCGAGATCGCCCCCATTGTGGCGGGCCGGTTTGGACGACTCCTGCTTGAGCTCGGTGGCAACAACGCCGCTGTTGTCGCGCCCTCGGCTGACCAGGATCTCGCATTGCGTGGGGTGGTGTTTGCCGCCGCCGGAACCGCCGGCCAGCGCTGCACAACGCTTCGGCGGCTCATCGTGCACCGTTCGATCGCCGAAAGCTTCACGCAGCGTGTTGCTGCCGCATACGAAACGCTCACGATTGGTGCGCCAGGCGCCGATGGCGTGCTTGTTGGGCCGCTCATCAACAAGGCAAGCTACGAGGCGCAACAGGCTGCGCTCGCCGCAGCGGTTGAGCAGGGCGGCACCGTTGTGCAGGGTGGCGAGCGTGTTTTGGCGGATGTTGCATCCGATGCGTACTACGTCAAACCCGCAATCGTGCGGATGCCTTCGCAAACGCAAATCGTCGAAGAAGAGACGTTTGCCCCGATTTTGTACGTGCTCGAGTACGAAACGCTTGAAGATGCTATCGCGCTCAACAACGCGGTGCCCCAGGGGCTTTCGGCGGCGATTTTCACCTCTGATCAGGCTGAGGCTGAGCGCTTCCTTGCGGCGGATGGCGCCGACACCGGCATCGCGAACGTGAACATCGGCACCTCGGGCGCCGAAATCGGCGGCGCGTTCGGTGGCGAGAAACAGACCGGCGGTGGACGCGAATCGGGCACCGATTCGTGGCAGGCGTACGCCCGCCAAGCCACGAACACCGTCAACTACTCAGGCGAGCTGCCGCTCGCGCAGGGCGTCGAGTTCCTCTAGCCCACCACCCCGCCCCTCACCCATCCCAGCTTCAGGTGACAGTTTCTACCGTTTTTGGGGGCTCAAAACGGTAGAAACTGTCACCTGAACATTGGGTTGTGGTGGGGACGGGCGAGGGGCGGATGCTGCGCGGCGATCCAGGCCGCCCTGCCCACGGCGCACCACGACCGATAAACTAGGAGTAGCCGTTGTGCGGCGGCATCCGTTGCCGCATGGCAACGACGAGAGGCGGCATGATGTTTGACATAACGCAATGGGCATGGGTCATTTGGCTCGTGCTGATCGCCCTGTTTTTGGTGATCGAGATGTTTACACTCGAGTTCACCTTCTTGATGCTCGCGGTCGGCAGCATTGCCGGGCTCATCTCAAGTGCCTTCATCACCCCGTTCTGGGTGCAAGCAATCATCGCCGCGGTTGTTGCGCTCTTGCTGCTGCTCACCGTGCGACCGCCGATGCTGAAGCGTTTCCGACGTGGCGAGCAAAAAGCGAAATTCGGCACGCACGCATTGCTCGGAATGGCGGGCGTCACCCTGCAAGACACGAACGCGCTTGCCGGCCAGGTCAAGCTCGACAACGGTGACATCTGGACGGCCCGCACCCAGGCTGGTGCTGCTGATATCGCCGCCGGAATCCCCATCCAAGTGCAGTCGGTTGAAGGCGCTATCGCGCGCGTGGCAACCGTGTCGCATGTTGAAGCGAACTAGCGAATTAGAACGAAACTGAGAGAGAGCGACACATGACTATTCCAACCATGATCGGCTGGGCGGTTGCGGCAGCCCTGATTATTTTCGCGATCGTCACGATCGCCCGGGCGGTTCGCATTGTTCCGCAAGGAACCAACGGCATCGTCGAACGTCTCGGCCGCTACCACAAGACCCTCGAGCCGGGTCTGAACATGCTTGTTCCGTTCATCGACCACTTGCGCAAGCCCCTCACTGATATGCGTGAGCAGGTTGTTTCGTTCCCGCCGCAGCCGGTCATCACCGAAGACAACCTTGTTGTCTCGATCGACACGGTCATCTATTTCCAGGTCACCGACGCGCGCGCGGCGACCTACGAGATTGCGAACTACTTGGCAGCAATCGAGCAGTTGACCACGACGACGCTGCGTAACGTTGTCGGTGGCATGACGCTTGAAGAAGCACTCACGAGCCGCGACACGATCAACAACCAGCTGCGCAGCGTGCTCGATGAGACGACCGGCAAGTGGGGCATCCGCGTCTCGCGCGTCGAGCTGAAGGCGATTGAGCCACCAGCAACGATTACGGATGCCATGGAAAAGCAAATGCGTGCTGAGCGTGACCGCCGCGCGATGGTGCTTGAGGCCGAGGGCATCAAGCAGTCGGCAATTCTGACTGCTGAGGGCCACAAGCAGGCCGCGATTCTGACCGCTGAGGGTGAGCGTCAGGCAGCGATTCTGCGCGCCCAGGGTGAAGCGCAAGCGATCGATAGCGTCTTCAAGGCGATCCACGATGGCAACCCCACCGACAAGCTGCTGGCCTACGAGTACTTGCAAACGCTGCCGAAGCTCGCTTCGGGCGACGCAAATACGCTGTGGGTTGTTCCGAGCGAACTGACCGAGGCTCTCAAGGGCATTGGTGGCGCATTTGGTGGCGCTGCGGACAAGAAGTAGTTCTCAAGACAAAAGCAAACCCCCCGCTGTGTTCAGCGGGGGGTTTGTTGTCCCTAGCACCAAGAGAGTTGCAATCACATGCGATGAAGCTTTGAAACTTCGTCGTGCGTTCACTCTATAACGGGAAGGTAACGTGACGCAACCGTTATTTTCAAAGATTTCTTAGGGGTGCTGCTCGATGGCATCAGTGTGTGTGCGACTCTTCGGAGAACTTGAAGTTGAGTCGGCCGTGGGCGAACCCGCCGCCAGCCCGAAGCGCCGTTGCTACCCATGCGGCCTCGGCAAGTTCGGCGTCGGTTGCGCCAGCTTCGGCGGCTCGCTTCGCGTGGGCTTCAATGCAGTAGACACACTGCGTCGTGTTGGCCACTGCGACAGCAATGAGTTCCCGGTACTTCAGGGGGATCGCGCGGCCCTCAGCAGCAAAGACCGCCGAGTCGAATGCGGCAAATGCGGCGAGGATGTCTGGGGTCTGTTCTTTGTAAACCTTGGTGTATTTGCGGTCGTCGGGGCTGTAGTACTCGCTCATGGCGTTCCTTTCGGGTTGTGTTCTCATTCTGACCTTACCCACCGCATGCGAGGGTGCCGATCAGCGCGGGAGAACTGACCGGATGTCGCAGACGATTCGCTTTACGAAGCGAAGCTCGTTACGAGTTGCCCAGACCTGGGGCTACCAGCCCGTGATGAGGAAGCATCCGAGGGCCACGACCGCGAAGATGGCGGCATAGACATACGAGCCGTACTCTTCCATCGAAAACGCGGGGCGCTTGGGCGCCGGCTCGGGCTGCACAGCGACCGGCGGCGTCAATTCTGACGTCGTAGTTTCGGTGGCCGAATCCTTACTCATCGTGCTCGCTATGCTAGCACTGGCACCTGAAACGAGTGGGGGAAAGCATGAGCAAGCTGGGCGTTTGGGTCCTTTCGATCGCAACCGTACTGTTCATCGTTGTGCTCGCCGGATTCGGAGTCGGATACCTGCGCGGGGGCACGACGCTCGGCGTCATTGTCGGCATCGCGCTGATCTTGATGGCTGTGCTCGGCCTTTGGGCGCTGTGGGCAGAAATCACGTTTGGGCGCCGCACACAACAACTCGCGCAAGAGCTCGATGCGGCTGGCGAACTGCCCGCCGATGAGGTCAGCCACACCCCCAGCGGGCGGGTTGTCAAAGAAGAGGCCGAAGCACTGATTGCCAAATACCGCGCGATTGCCGAAGCCGACCCCAGCAATTGGAAAGCGCTGTACAACCTGGGACTCGTCTACGACGCCGCCGGTGACCGCAAGAGTGCGCGCGCGGCGATGCGGCAAGCGTTGCGATTGCACGGTTAGCTTGCGGCATCCGCTGCTGTTGAAGCGTTGTGTCTGTGCTGAATGCTTCGCTACGATCGTGGGATGGCAACGACGCACCCCACGACACGAATCTCATCAGGCGATCTGATCGGCCGCGAAGCATCGGGGGTGCACCGTTACCTCGGTATCGCGTTCGCTGCCCCACCGTTTGGTGAGAACCGGTTCGCATTACCCGTTGCCCCGGAACCGTGGAATGAGCCGTTTGATGCGGCGGCCTTTGGCCCGACCTCGCCGCAAACCCCGTACGCCGGGCGCCTCGGCACACTACTCGAGAGCATTTCGATTCCGGGTGAGAATGTCCTGACGCTCAACGTCTGGGCGCCGGCGGATGCTGCGAGCCTCCCGGTCGTCATTTGGTACCACGGTGGCGCGTTCGAGCGCGGTGGGGCAGCGATCAGCTTGTATGACGGAACCCCGTTCGCGCGCGACGGCGTTGTGTATGTGTCGGCGAACTACCGTCTCGGCAGCGAAGGCTTTTCGGTTATTGACGACGCCCCGACCAACCTGGGTCTCGAAGACGCCGCGGCCGCGTTGCGCTGGGTACACGCCGAGATTGCGAGCTTCGGTGGCGACCCGAATCGCATCACGATCATGGGCGAATCTGCCGGCGGCGCAATTGTTGGGGGTCTGCTTTCGCGCCCCGAAGTGAGCCTCGTTGCGGGTGCGATTATCGAAAGCGGTCCGCTCTCGGCCGACCCGCCCGCACGCTCGGGCCGCGTCAGCAAAATCCTCGCGAAAAAGCTTGGCGTTCCAGCGACACGTGAGGGCTTCTCAAGCGTCACGCCCGAACAACTCCTCAAAGCACGTGACGAACAAATGGCGGGTAAGACCCTGCTCGATGGTGTGCCGTCATTCGTCTACACACTTGACCCGCAGACGCTGCCGGTGAACCCGGCAGATGGGGTGGCTGCAGCATCCGTACCCCTGCTCATCGGCACCAATCAGAAGGAGCACTCGCTGTGGTTTGCGCCCGAGGTTGAGGCGAAGACGAACGGCTTCCGCCTGTGGCTTGTCACGAAAGTGCTCGGCATTTCGAAGAGCGCTGTGCAAGCTGCGAAGAAAGCGTACCCGGATGCAAGTACGGGTGGGGTCTTGGGGCAGCTGCTGACCGAGTTGCTGTTTCGTGCCCCCGCGATCAAGGCCGCACGTGCGCGCACCGCGCCGACGTACGTGTATGAGTTCCACTGGCCGTCGACGATGGCCCGGCTCGGTGCGACACACGCGCTCGAGGTTCCCTTCGTCTTCAACGCGTTGCCAGCTCCAGAGTCGGAGACTATGTGGAGCGGCGGGCCGACCGCGCTCGCCGAACGCATGCACGCCAACTGGGTGCAGTTCATCAAAGAAGGCAAAACCGATTGGCCCGCCTTCAACGAGGGGAGTCAAGTGCGCATCTTCAACACCGAGGATTCGCTCGCGGGTATTTCGACACCCGAGCTCATTGACGCGCTCATCAAATAGCGGCGCGCACAGCGCTACCGCTGGCGGTGGTCTTCGGGGTGCACCTTGGGCCCGCGGCGCGGCTCGGTCGTGCCGCTGTGCAGAATCAAACGGATGACACGCTGCCGCTGCCCCCGCCAGGGTTCAAGCAATTCGAGCATGCCGTCATCGTCGGTGCGTGCACCGGTGAGGGCATACCCGACCTGGTGGGCGAGGTGATAGTCGCCAACGCTCACGGCATCCGCATCACCCAGGGCACGGATGCGTGTGGTCGCGGCCGTCCATGCGCCAACGCCGGGTGTGCTCGTAAGCACGCGGTCACGTTCGGCGCCGGTTTGGGCCGCGAGGGTCAGTTCGGCAAGACGCTCGCCGCGCTGCGCGGCACGCACGAGTGCGCGTGATTGTGGCGGTTCAACACCGGCCCGGTGCCACTCCCACGACGGAATCTGCGCCCACTGCGCTGGTGTGGGCGCAGCAAACAATTCTTGCGGCCCGGGTGCGCGCTCGCCGAACCGACGCAGCAAATACCGCCACGCGCGATACGCCTGCAGGGTTGTGACCTTCTGTTCGAGAATCGCGCTTGCGAGCGCGTCAAACACGAGGTTTGTGCGGCTGAGCTTGAGCCCGCGATTTCGATGATGTGTTTGCTCGATGAGGGGGTGCAGACTCGCGTCAAAATCGCTTGCGTCATCGGATGCCCCAAGCAACTGGGGCACCAAATCGACTGCCCATTCGGCCGCCGCGTTCTCACCTTCACGAGCCCATGCCCCGATGCGCACTTCGCCCGACAGCTCGCGCAAGGCGAGTGTTGCCGCCCCGTGGGGTGTGCCAAGGGCGAACCACCAGACTGGCCCGACGCGCTGCATGCGAGGATCACCCGTGCCGCTCATGAGGTGCCCGAGCGTTGCGTTCACATCGAGCGGGCCGTGTGGGCGGTAGACGGAATCGATGCGCGTTGCCGTTGTCGCTGTCATGCGTTAGCTCCCGGTCGTTGAGCGAGCGCATGCGAGTCGAAACGGGGAGCGATGTCGCCGTCTGGCGACGAGCGGTGCACGAGGGTTCGGTATCTTCGAAGCCGCGTGGGCGCGCAGGGCGCGCCACGCTCCCCGTTTCGGCTCGGCACGGAGGCCTCGCTCAACGACCGAGAGCTTTCTTAGAAGCGGTCGGGCGAGGGGGTGCCGTTGCCGTACTCGACGCGAACGTCAGCGTGACGGTCAAAGCGGTATCCGATGCCACGAACCGTGCGCACGATGTCTTCGTATGCACCGAGCTTTGCGCGCAGACGACGCACGTGCACGTCGATTGTGCGAACGCCCGGGGCGTCTGCGTCATCAGCCGGCCACAGGGCAGAAACGATTTCGTTGCGATCGATCGTCTGGTTCTCGCGCAGCACGAGGTACTGCAGCAGCTCAAACTCCTTGTAGGTGAGCCCTGCCGGGGTGCCGTCGATGACAACGCGCTTGCGCGAAAGGTCAAGGGTCACACCCGTGACGCGCTTTGCCGCTTCGGCAACCTTGCGCGTGTGGGCGAGGGCACCGGGCTCCCCGAGAGCGAGGCGCACAACGTCAACGTCGCGACCGGGCTTGCCGACTGGTGCCAGCGCCACGGTTGCGTGAGTTTGTGCTTCGGGAGCGAGCTCGGCGATCGTGCGGCGCAGGGCCTCAACCAGAACCGGCAGGCTCACACCGGCGGCTGCTGCCTTGACCTCATCGAGGCCAACGTAGAGGGCGAAACCGCGCGGGGTGCGGGTCACCGCGTCAGCGGATGTTTCAGAACCGCCGGTTACCGAGGCAACTGCTGCGTCAACAGCGTTTGAGATTCGGGTGTCAACGGCGGTCGGGCGGGGGAGGAAGGTTGAAGTAGTCATTTTTCTGAAGAAGCTTTCGTGCGGGTGCGCAGTTGCTGCGCGAAATGTGTTGTTCTTGCACACGCCTCAGGCGCGGGGTGTGCGGGAGCGAACCAAGTGGTTCGGGGCGTGAGAGAGCAAGCTCAATCTCGAACGCCAGCCGGGGTTCGTTAGATACACATTCGACACGAACCAGCCACAACGCCGCGCATCATCATGCCGACGGTTCCGTTCGCCTCCCGGGCGGACAAGAACGAAATGTGGTTGGTGCTCATAGATGCGATTATTACCCGGTATTGCACAGTGCGTCAAATCGTGGCGACAAAAGGTTACGAATGTTACGGCCGATCCGGGGTGCTTTCGAGGGTGCTCGAGCAGGTGTGCTTGGCGGATGCCTCGTGGGGCCGACGTAAGGATCGGTAACCTTCTTGGGCTCGTCGTTCGGTGCCGCTTACCCTGAAAGACCGTTCAAGGAGGTCTCCAGTGTCGCTCAACACGATCATTGTTATCGTGCTCGCACTCATCGTTGGCGCAACCGTTCTTGGGTTGCTGTTGCAACGCCGGCGCGGGCGAGTCGTGCATGTGGTGGCATCCGATGCCCTCGACCCGAACGATTTTGGTCTGGAAGCCTTTTCTCCGACGGCAACCGTTGTGCAATTCAGTACGACGTATTGTCAACGCTGCCCAGGCGTACGCACCGCGATTACTGAGCTGGTCAGTGGCCACGATGATGTTGTTTTTGCGCACGTAGATGTTACGGATGACACCGACCTCGCCAAAAAGCACGATCTTTGGCAAACCCCCACCATTTTTCTGATCGACGGATCGGGCCGGACAACAACTCGACTGAGCGGCCCCGTAAACAAATCAACGATCGACCTCGCGCTACGCGAACTAGTTTAAGGAATCACCATGAATACCACCCCTGCACAGAACGTCAGCCGTCCGACTGCCACGACCGCACCCAACGGTATCGACCCGCGCGGCCCCCGCTTCGGCGCAGCCGTGACGTCGGTTCTGCTGCTGCTCGCAGTTGTGCTCGCGCTTCTGGGGAGTTCTCCGCAGGCAGTCGTCTCGCAATCGGTAGCGCAACGCGCCAGTGATTGGGGCTTCGTGGTGCTCGCAATTGTTGCGGTGCTGTTTGCCTGGTCGCTAGTTTCGCCGCGCACGCAGCCTATTGCGCTGTTGTACCGCAAGCTCGTGCAGCCACGACTTGCGCCGCCAACCGAACTCGAAGACCCGCGTCCACCACGGTTCGCACAGGGTGTTGGACTCACCGTCGTCGGAATCGGACTCGTACTGCACTTGGTGGGCGTACCGTGGGCCCTTGTTGTTGCAGGAGCGGCCGCGTTTGTTGCGGCATTCTTGAACGCCGCGTTCGCGTTCTGCCTCGGCTGCGAAATCTGGCTGCTGCTTCGCCGCGCCGGGCTTGTTGGCCGCGCCTGACACTTCTGTTACAGAGTGCTACGCCGACATTAGGCGACTCCGCTGGCCCGACGTAATCTCGAATCACTCAAACAAATGACGCCACCCGGCGGCACCAGTAAAGGCAGGTGACCAGATGTCAACTCAACTCGACGCATCAGTATTGCCGGTGCAGCAGATGATGGCATGGGCACAGCCTGCGCTTTGGGTCGACGCGTTCGTCGTTGAAGTGCGTGCCGAGTTCTTGGTGGTCGCGACGCTCGACGGCGACACGCGCTGGTTGCGCGTTGGTGGGCAGGCTGGAGCGGCACAGGCGGCGCAGTTGCGCGTGGGTGAACCGGTTTCGTTTCACCGCACGGCTGAACTGCTGCACACCGGGCGCACGCGAGTTACCGCTGCCGTCGTCGCGTAGCGGCGCGATTCTTCGCTCGAGAGCTTAGGCAGTCATCGAAGCCATCATGGCTTCGCACTTTGCGACCATTTCATCGCATGCCATTGCGCAGTAGCGGCAGGTTTCATTTTCTGCAGCGTGCATCATGCACATTTCCGAGCACGCCTTGCCCATGGCCATGCACGCCATCATCATGTGCTGCATTGCTTCCATGTTCATGCCCATCGGACGCATCATCATGCGCATGCCACACATTGCCATGTCAGCCATGTTTTGGCACATCGAGTTGCAGTCCATGCTCATTTCGCTGCCTGCACACATGGTTGCTGCCATCGAGCATGCGTTCATTGCCTGCATGCACTCTTGCATCATGCCCATGTCCATACCCATGGGCATTTCGTCCATCGACATGGCAGACATCATCTTCATGGTGTCCATTGTTTGCTCCAAATCTTGTCGGTCGTACCCAACGAAATCGTTGCGTATTGCCATCGTACGCGCGCTCACCGACGGCGCCGACAAGAAAGTGTTGAAACACGCGCGATACATGGCAGGCGTAGAGTTTGCGTATGAGCCTGCAAGACGAAATCATTGCCGAACTCGGACCACAACCGGCCATTGACCCGGCGAATGAAGTGCAACGCCGAGTGCAGTTCTTGGTTGACTACCTTGGCGCGACCGGCACGACCGGGTTTGTCTTGGGCATTTCGGGTGGGCAAGATTCCACACTCGCGGGGCGCCTGGCCCAACTTGCGGTTGAGCAGGTGCGTGCTGGCGGCGGCGAGGCGACATTCACCGCGGTGCGGTTGCCATACAAAGTGCAAGCGGATGCATCCGATGCTGAACTCGCGATCGAATTCATCCAGCCCGATGTCTCACTCGAGGTCAATATTCAAGGCGGCGTTGACGGTGTCGAGAACGATCTCGAGGCCGGTGGTGTCGGCGAGATCCGTGACTTCACGCGCGGCAACATAAAAGCCCGGATTCGAGCCGTGACGCAATACGCGATTGCTGGCCAGAACGGTGCTCTGGTGATTGGTACCGATCACGCCGCCGAAGCAGTAACCGGATTTTTCACCAAGTTTGGCGATGGGGCATCCGATATCTTGCCGCTTTCCGGGCTGACGAAACGCCAGGGGAAGCAGATTCTGGCATACCTGGGGGCACCCGAGCACTTGTACACGAAGGCGCCGACGGCCGATTTGCTTGACGGCCAGCCCGGCCGTGCAGATGAAGACGAGCTCGGGCTGACGTACGAGCAGATCGACGACTACCTTGAGGGCAAGAGTGTTGGCACGGATGTTGCCGGGCGCATCGAGGCGAAGTTCTTGGCGACACGCCACAAGCGCACGGTTCCCGTCACACCCACCGACACTTGGTGGCGTTAGCAGCTGCGGGCTCTTTCGTAGACCTCGCCCAAGCATGCGGTAAGCCGGTCCCTGAGCGAGTGAGCGTAGCGAACGAGACGAAGGGCGGCGACCCACGCGGAAGACTTGTCGGAGGTCACGCGTAGAGTTTCGAGCATGAAGTTCTTGAGGGTTGAGGCAGAAGATGCGCGTTGATCGATCGGGCGATACCCCGCGCGTTGTGTGGAGCGCGAGCGACCTGAAGACGTCAAGCGAGTGCGAGTTCGCGTGGATGCGCATGCTTGACGCCAAGCTCGGCCGACTCGCGATCGTCGAAGAACCTGCCGATTCCATGCTTGAACGCGCAGCAAAGCTCGGCGACCAACACGAAGACCGGTGGTTGCAAAAGTACCGCGCCGACTTCGGCGAGTGGTCGGGGTCGGGCGGCGGCGTTGCGTCAATTGAGAGAGTGCACTCAGCGGATGCCGCAGCAATGCAAACCGTTGTTGATCGAACGGTCGCAGCTCTCGGTTCTGACGCCGATGTTGTTTTTCAAGCCGCGTTCGTTGACGAAGACTTCGTCGGTTTCGCTGACTTCTTGGTGCGCGACGGGCAGCAGCGCTGGGTGGTGCAAGACTCGAAACTCGCACGGAGCGCCAAGCCAACCGCGCTCATGCAGTTGGCGGCATATGTTGATCAACTCGATCGGCTTGGTATTGAGCGCTCAGATGAAGTGCAGTTGCTCTTGGGATCTGGTGAGACCTCGACGCACGAAGTACGAGACCTGCTGCCGCTGTTCGAAGTGCGCCGTGAACGGCTGCGCGCCCTCATCGCTGATCGAGCACCAGAGCGTGGCGTAGACTATGCGCCAATCGCATGGGGCGACGAACGAGGCGACCTCGACGTTGTCACGTGTGGGCGTTGTGCCACGTGTGGGGATCAAGTCTCAGAACACCGCGACCTCTATCTGGTGGCAAAACTGCGCAATAATCAGCGATCGAAGCTGCGCGCAATCGGTGTTACGACGATCGACGAACTCGCGGGGGCAATACATGCCCCGAAAGGCATGAGTGCGTCGACGTTCGAAACGCTGCGTGAACAAGCGCGAATTCAGCTCGAAGAAGAACGCACCGGTTCGCCAGTTTTTCACGTGCACGCACCACACGAAATCAATAGGCTCCCCGAACCCGACGCGGGCGACATCTTCTTCGACTTCGAAGGTGACCCGCTCTACACAGAGAATGCTCAGGCCGGCGAAACTGCACAGAGCGATCTGCAGTATCTGTTCGGTTGGGTAGACAACGCTGACGAATACACTGCATTGTGGGCCCACTCGTTCGCCGAAGAAAAGCGTGAGCTTGAACGCTTCTTGGCGTTTGTGAACGATCGGCTGCAGCAGCATCCGAACCTGCACATCTATCACTACGCACCCTATGAGGTCACGAAGCTGCGCCAAATGACCTCGCGCTACGGCGTGGGCGAACACGCGCTCGATCAGCTCTTACGTGATGGGGTGTTCGTTGACCTTTTGCCCGTTGTCAACCGGTCGCTGCGCATTGGCAAGAAGTCGTATTCGATCAAGAAGCTCGAACCGCTCTACATGGGCGACGACTTGCGCGTGAGCGATGTGCAAAACGGCGGCGACTCGATCATCAGTTATGTTCGCGCACGCGAATGCGCTGACGAAGCAACGCCCGAAGCGCTTGCCGAGCGGGCCGAGTTGCTTGATGACCTGGCCGACTACAACCGTTACGACTGCGTCTCAACGAGGCACTTACGAAACTGGCTGCTCGAACAAGCAGCCGCGGCGGGAGCCGTGCCGCAGACATTCGAGGAGCCCGCGGCCGAACGCTTCGTTTACGAAGAATCTGAACTGGGAAAAGAACTGGCCCGAGCGGTAACTCGGGCCAGTGACCGGGGAAGCGACGACACTGTCTGGCGGCTCGCACACGCATCAATCGAGTATTTCCGACGCGAAAACAAGTCGTTTTGGTTTGACCACTACCAACGCCGCCAAACCCCGCTGAACCTGTGGGAAGACACGAAAGATGTGCTCGCCGTCGACGAGTTGCAATCAAGCGTGCAGGCCGATTGGGGTTTGCAAGGCTCGCGAAGCCGAACACGTGCGCGCACGATCACATTGCGCGGGGCGCTCGCGCCCGGGAGCACGATTCGTGCCGGCGATGAACCGTTTGCGCTCTACGAAGGACAACCCTGGCCGGGCCCAAGCGATGACCCCCGTGCGATCTACGCAGCGCAACAAGTGCGCGTACTTGAAGTCGACGACGACGCGATCACGATCGCCGCACCCGCCAAGAATGGTGAAGTGTGGGAGGCTCTACCGGTTGCATTGACGCCAGCACCCCCGCCCCGCGTTGCATCGATCCAAGCAGCGCTCGAGCGGTGGGCGGGTGGCTTACTCGCAACCGAGCCGCTGTTTCCATTCGACCCAGCAAGCGACGTGCTCACCCGGCGTGCTCCGCACACACGTTCAGGGCGTGGCATCCAGCACAACCCAGGGGCGTCACACATCGACGCGATCGTGGCCACCGTGCTCGACCTCGACAACAGTTATGTCGCCGTGCAAGGCCCGCCCGGAACAGGAAAGACATACGCGGCCTCGCACGTGATCGCCGAGCTCGTGAACAAGTACCGATTGCGGGTGGGTGTTGTCGCGCAATCCCACGCGGTTGTCGAGCACTTACTCAACCGTGTTGTGCAGGCAGGTGTTGCGCCCGCTCAGGTCGCCAAGAATGCGCGTGACCCAGAGGCCGCGATGTTCACAAACGTTGGCAAAGATTCCCTCGCAGCGTTCACGAGCGGGCAAGGCGGCGGGTACGTTATCGGTGGCACAGCGTGGGATCTGACAAACCGCAAACGCGTCGGCGAAAAGAGCCTTGACCTGCTCGTGATTGACGAAGCTGGCCAGTTCTCGCTCGCGTCAACAATCGCCGTCGCGCAGTCAGCACACAGCCTGCTGCTGCTCGGCGACCCGCAACAATTGCCGCAGGTCAGCCAGGGCACACATCCAGCGCCGGTCGATGTGTCAGCGCTCGGGTGGCTCATGAACGGCGCGGCAGTCTTGCCGGACGAATACGGGTTCTTTCTGGAAAAGAGCTGGCGGATGCATCCGCAGGTTGCAGAGCCCGTCTCGCAGCTTGCGTACGAGGGCAAACTGGAATCGGATGTCTCAGCCGCCCTCCGCTCGATCGACGGTGTCACCCCTGGCGTACACCCGCGACCAGTACGCCATCGCGACAACGCGACCGAATCACTTGAAGAAGCGGCCGTCGTTGTTGAGATCGTGAGTGACCTCATCGGACGCGACTACATCGATGGTGACATGCCAGCGTGGCCGCTTGAAGAAGCCGACTTCATCGTAATTACCCCGTACAACGCCCAGTGTGACCTTGTGCGCGAAGCCCTCGCTGAAGCCGGGTTCGGCAATGTACGCGTGGGAACGGTCGATAAATTCCAGGGCCAAGAAGCTGCCGTATCGATCACGTCGCTTGCGGCGTCAAGCGGCAAAGCAGCACCGCGCGGGTCAGACTTTGTGCTGCTTGAAAACCGATTGAACGTGGCGGTTTCGCGCGCAAAGGTCGCTGCCTACGTCGTGTACTCGCCCGCCCTGCTCGACGAGCTACCAAACAGTGCCGAGGGCATCAAACGCTTGAGTGCGTTCGCGCGGCTTGTGCGCCCGAAAACCGAGCGCCCGACACCCCAGCCCTCGAAACCGTAGCCCTCGAAACCCTAGTGCCCGACCGTGCCGTACAGGCGGTCGCCGGCATCGCCAAGACCCGGCACGATGAAGCCGCGCTCATTGAGCTTTTCGTCGAGTGCACCGAGCACGATCGTCACATTGCGTTCGCCAACGTGCTGCTCAACGGCTTTGAGCCCCTCGGGTGTGCCGAGCAGGCAAATTGCCGTGACGTCATCGGCGCCACGGTCAAACAAGAATTGGATTGCAGCCGCGAGCGATCCGCCCGTTGCAAGCATCGGGTCGATCACGAAGCATTGGCGGCCCGTGAGGTCGTCGGGGAGGCGCTCAGCGTACGTCACCGGTTGCAGGGTTTCTTCGTCGCGAGCCATGCCCAAAAAGCCAACCTCTGCGGTCGGCACAAGCTTCGTCAAACCTTCAAGCATGCCGAGCCCCGCGCGCAGAATCGGCACAATGAGCGGCACCGGCGAGGCAATCTTGACGCCCTCGGTCTGTGTGACCGGGGTCTGAATCGTCACGGGCGAGACTCGCACATCGCGCGTTGCGTCGTATGCGAGCAGCGTCATGAGCTCGGTTGTCAACTCACGAAAAACCGGTGAGGGCGTTTTTTCGTCACGCAAGACGGTGAGTTTGTGGGTGACAAGTGGGTGATCAGCAACCAGTACGCGCATGCTTCAAGGGTAGCCTCGAATCGTGACCGAATCGGATACCACAGCAAACGCCCTCGAGCGCGCCTTCGAATTGGCCGCTGAGGCGGCCTCACACGGCGACGTGCCTGTGGGTGCGGTTGTGCTCGATCCGGCCGGCCGAACGGTCGGTGAGGGCAGAAATGAACGCGAACTCACAACAGATCCGACTGCTCACGCCGAAGTGCTCGCGCTGCGGGCGGCGGCCGCCGCGGCGGACACGTGGAACCTTTCAGGCCACACGCTTGTCGTGACGCTCGAGCCGTGTGCGATGTGTGCGGGTGCGATTTTGCAGGCCCGCGTGAGTCGGGTCGTATTCGCTGGTTGGGATGACAAGGCGGGAGCTGCCGGTTCTGTCAACGACCTGCTGCGTGACCGGCGGTTGCCGCACCGTGTTGAGGTTGTTGGCGGGGTTGACGAGGCCCGCGCCGCAGCGCAGTTGCGCGACTTCTTCGACGCGCGGCGTTAGCCCGCGCGCGTCGCAGCAGTCTGCTGCGCCGTAGGCTAGTGGAATGACCAAAACTCTTCCCGCAATCGCCTTTCTTGGTGCCGGAAACATGGGCGGCGCGCTCGTCGACGGCATTTTGGCGAGCGGCAACCCACATGGCGAGTTGTTTATCACCAACCTCGCACGCGAAGGAGCCCAGCGCTTTGCTGGAATTGACCGGGTCACAAGTCTCGCGCTCGAAGACACCCCCGACGCCAACCTCACGGCCGTCGCCACCGCTGCCGTGGTCGTTGTTGGTGTCAAGCCGTCGATGGTTGCCGAGCTATTGGCTGAGATCTCACCGCATTTGCAGCCCGGCGTCATCGTCGTGAGTTTTGCTGCCGGTGTCACGGTCGCCACAATCGAGCAGGCCCTGCCCGCACAAACATCCGTTGTGCGCACGATGCCAAATACCCCGGCTGCCGTCGGCAAGGGAGTCACGGCGCTTGTGCGCGGCACGAACGCGAGTGAAGCGGATGCCCAGACCGTGCGCGAACTGTTCGAACAAGTCGGTGCCGTCATCGAGGTCGCTGAAGACCAGATCGACGCGGTCACAGCAATCTCTGGCTCTGGCCCGGCGTACGTCTACCAACTCATCGAAGACTTCACGAAGGCGGCTGAGGCGCAAGGATTCAACGCCGACCAGGCGGCCCTTTTGGCAGAGCAGACTTTTATCGGTGCAACGGGGCTGCTCGCCGTGAGTGATCGCACGCCAACCGAGTTGCGCGTTGCGGTCACAAGCCCGAACGGTACAACCGAAGCGGGGCTGAAAGTCTTGCAGGCCGCGCGCATTGACGAGGTTCTCACTGCGGTTGCGGATGCTGCACGCACGCGCGCCGAAGAACTCGCCGCCGGCGCGTAGGTCGTACGCCGAAAGACTCAGTCGCTTGCGCGAATAACGAACGCTTCGGTCGCGGGCGAAAGCTCAACGGCTTCGTCAGCGGCATCCGCCTGTGCCCCGCAACCACAATCCGTGCAAGACGCGCCTTCAGTTTGTACAAGAACCTCGAGGCCGGGTTCTTCTTTCTTCTTCTCACCCATGTCAACTCCCATACGTCACGATAATCAATCTACCTGTCGAGCGCCGCAAAACGTTCTATGTCTTGGCTGGTACCCGCCGCGATGATGAGGTCGTGGCCGGTGACAACCGTTTCCCCTTCAGCGTACCGAAACGGTTTTCCTGGGCTTTTTACACCGACGACAGTGACGTTGAATTTTGTACGCACAACCGATTCGTTCAGCGCAACGTCGCGGATTGCGAGCGGCGGGCGCATTTTGGCGAGTACGAAATCGTCATCGAAGCGGATGAAGTCGAGCATGCGCCCGTTCACGATGTGCGCAACGCGCTCGCCCGCTTCACGTTCGGGGGATACGACATGGTTCGCACCAACGCGTGCGAGGATCTTGCCGTGTGCGGCGCTTTGGGCTTTCGCCCAAATTTGTGGAATCTTCAAGTCGACCAGGTTCGCCACGATCAAAACGGATGCTTCAATGTCGCTGACGGCCACAACAGCGATCTGAAACTCGCCCGCCCCAATCTGAGCGAGAGCGTCGAAGTTTGCGGCATCCGCTTGCACGGCGTGCGTGACCCGCTCTGACCACTTTTGTACGAGCTCGAGGTTCTCGTCGACGGCGAGCACTTCGCGGTCGAGGCGGTCGAGTTCGCCGGCGCATGCGCCGCCGAATCGTCCGAGTCCGATAACAATAACGGGAGCGTCGCCGGGGATGAGTTCAGCCAACGATCGGCCTTTCGACGGGCAGTGCATAGAGCTGCTTCAACGAAGTCGCGGCGACTGCCGCGGCCAACGTCACTGTACCAACGCGGCCCATAAAGATGGTGACCGCCATGACGTAAACGGCCGAATCGGGCATTGCCGCGGTGAGGCCGGTTGTGAGCCCGACGGTGCCGAAGCCGCTGATGACATCGAAGAGCACATCGAAAGCGGGTGCTCCCGTCAATTGCGTGATGATGATGCTTGACAGCGCGATGATTGTTGCTCCCCACGCAACAACGCTGAGGCCGACACGTTGTACGTCGCTGGGGATGCGGCGACCGAATGCTTCAACGCTCTGGCGTCCGCGGGCTTCGCTCCACACTGCGATTGCGAGCACCGCGAGGGTTGTCACTTTGATGCCGCCGGCGGTTGAAGCCGAGCCTCCGCCGACAAACATCAGCATCATTGCAACGATGAGCGACGAGTCGTTCAGGTCTGTGGTGTTTACGACTCCGAAGCCGCCCGAACGGGTCATTGCCGAGAGGAAGAATGCGTGGAAGGTGCTTTGCGCGGCGCCGACCGAACCGGTTGTTTTGGCGTTGTTGTGTTCGAGGATCAGGAACGCGATTGCGCCGACAACAAAGAGCAGGACGGTTGT
This sequence comes from uncultured Microbacterium sp., assembly GCA_964616805.1. Classification (GTDB taxonomy): domain Bacteria; phylum Actinomycetota; class Actinomycetes; order Actinomycetales; family Microbacteriaceae; genus Microbacterium. Next base: position 68,368 of record CAZTUC010000010.1, read on the forward strand.
GACGAGCGTAAGTTTTGTGTGCAGTGACCATCGTTTGACGTTGAGTCGGTATTTGAGGAGCACGTAAATGACGGGAAAGCCGATCGAGCCGAGAAAGACACCGATCATGATGACCAACAAGAACGCGTAGTTGCTGGCGAAGGGTACGAGGCCGCCTGGATTGGGTGCGTAGCCGGTGTTGGTAAACGCCATCGCTGCGTAATAGGGCGCCTCCCACAGTGCGGAGCGCCACTGGACACCCTCTGCGAGGAGCAAGGGAAAGAGCAAGACCGCCAGGACGAGCTCGATGACGAGCGTCGAGAGTGCAACGGTGCGCAGCAGCTGGCCAATTTCGCCGAGCCGCACGGCTTGGGATTCGTTGACAGCACCGCGGTGCGCGCGCAACGGGTTCATGTCACCGGCTGCCATGAGACGTGTGCGCAAGCCGAGCCGGCGCGACACCATCATGCCGAGGACGCTTGCGAGGGTCAGCACGCCCATACCGCCGACGTTGACACCCAAGAAGATCATGGTCAAACCGAATGGTGACCAGTGGGTTGCCATGTCGACAACCGAGAGCCCGGTGACGCAAATCGTCGCAACCGCGGTAAACAGGGCGTCTACGAACGGTGTCTGCGTACCGCTCGCGGAAGCAAGCGGTAGCGAAAGCAAGAACGTAAACAGTGTGATGAGTGACGCGAAGATAATGATCGCGAACCGCGAGGGCGATGACGTGATGAATTGGCGGATGTTGCGCCCGGTTCGAAACAGCGTCCGTCCGACTAGTCCGTCCCATGAGTGGTCATCGATGGGGGCTTCACTCATGCGCTCGCGGAGCGTCTTGATTGGTTGGGTTTTGGGCGAGCGAATCGAAGGTGACATGCTCGCCTCCTTGCCGCGGACGGGGTGCTCGTGCATCCGATTGCAACCGAATGAAACAGTATTGTTGTGCGCCAGTAATCGTACTCTCAGCCGTCGACCATTAGCCTATTGGCATGACCGATATTTTCGACGTGCTCGCAGACAGCACGCGCCGCGACATTCTTGAGCTGTTGCTGCAACGTGCTGACGTTGAACAAGGTACGAGCGTGAGCGAGATCGTCGAAGGTCTGGGAGTAAGTCAGCCCACCGTCTCAAAGCACCTCAAGGTTTTGCGCGAGGCAGCTCTGGTGGCGGTACGTGAAGATGGTCAGCGTCGTTTTTATAGTCTCGATCAGAAGCCGCTCGAGGTCATTGATGATTGGCTGTTGCCGTTTTTTGTCGACGATCTGGGCGAAGAGCTCATCGCCCAGCTTGATCCGCTGCCACCGCTGCCTGAACCGGTTGAGGTTGCGGCTGAGGCCGTTGGTCGCGCTGCGGCAACAGCAAAGCACGCCGTTTCGAGTGTGCTGAAGAAACTTGGTAAGTGAGTTTCTTGCGCCTGAACGGCCGCGAGTCGTCGGCCTTGGCGCTCGTGTAGAATAGCTTGAGGTATTTTTGCGCCCGAAACGGCGCCGTATCGATGGTCGTCCAACTGTTGGGCACCAAAGCCCAACATTGAGTGAGGTTTTCGTGGGTTCAGTTATTAAGAAGCGCCGCAAGCGTATGGCGAAAAAGAAGCACCGCAAATTGCTTCGTAAGACTCGTCACCAGCGCCGCAACAAGAAGTAAGCGGTTCACACTCAGCGCCTGTCATTCGACGGGCGCTTTGTGCATTGAGGAGAGAATGTGCAAGAGATCGCCCTGACGATTGTCGGTAAGCCTGGTTGCCACTTGTGTGCGGTGGCATCCGAAATTGTCGACGTCGCAATCGCGGAGCTGCCCGACGAAGTGGCCGAGCAGATCACGATCGACGAGGTGTCGATTCTTGACGACCGTGCGCTTTACGACACGTTTTGGGAGAAAATCCCGGTACTGCTCATCAACGGTCAGGTGCACTCGTATTGGCGCATTGACGCACAAAAGCTGCGTTCAGCGATCGCGGATGTCGCAGCCGCAAGCTAGGCCCGCAGCATACGCATGACCCCAAAACGTTGACCCACACACATTCCCCGGCGCCGCGCAGTTTCTCGCCGAGAAAATGTATGGCGGCGGGGAATGTGTATGGGTCAATGTGGAATTAGGCCCGCAGCGTCAGCTCGATGATAGGCAAGGCCACGTCGGGCCGTCGGGTCGGCAGGGTGAGTGTCAGGGTTCCCGGGGCGGGGCTTGCTGGCACAAGGTTGAACGCCACTTGGTCGGCAGGGATCTCTGTCGAGATAACCTCTGAGCCGTCGTTGAGCAGCCTGGCAAATGCGACCTTGCCCGCGAGATCGGGCAAGTGCAGCATGCCGAATGGCCAGGTGGTCACGTGCACGTAGAGCTTGTTGCCGCGTTGCGTGTAGAGCGCGCCGTTTGGCGGGGTGAATGTTGACGGGCCGGCGGCGTAAATTGCGTCCCCGTGCAGCCGCAGCCACTCACCAATTGCCTGGAGCGATTCCCGGTCGCGCGGAGTGATCTCGCCGCGTGCGTTTGGGCCAACGTTGAGCAGCATGTTTCCGCCGACGGCAACGGCGCCGGCAAGCATCCGCACCAACAACTCGACCGGTTTGTCGTCGAAATTGTCGCGATGGTAGCCCCAACTCCCGTTGATCGTTTGGCATGCTTCCCACACGACCGGTTCACCGTCAACTTCAAACGGTCGCGTCGGTTGGTACTGTTCGGGCGTGACCAGGTCTGCCGCAATGCCGAGCCGGTCGTTGACGATCATGTTCGGTTGCAGTTCACGGCACAGCGCCAAAAGCGATTCTGCGTCCCAATCCTCGGGGCCCTTCCCCGGAAGCCCCGTGGCACCATCGACACCGGGCTCGGTGAAGTCGAAAAAGAGGTAGTCGAGCTCACCGTATGCCGTGAGCAGTTCGCGCACTTGCTCGCGCAAATACGCACGGTACACGCTCATGTCACGGGTTGCGTTTCGCCCGGCAATATCGCTCGCATTGCGCAGCGGATGATGCCGATCAATCGTGTAGTCGGGATGTGACCAATCCAAGAGCGAGAAATACACCCCGACGCGAATGTCCGCCGCGCGAGCGGCGGCAATAACCTCAGCGAGTAGATCGCGTCCGAGCGTTCTCACCGAGTTGTAATCGGTGGTCTTCGTATCAAAGAGGCAAAACCCCTCATGGTGTTTTGCGGTGAACACCAGATACCGAGCTCCGGCAGCTTTCGCGTCGTGCACGAGGGATGCGGCATCAAACAGATCAGGGTTGAAAACATCCGCGTAGCGTTTATACACCTCATGCGGGATCTCTTCGTAGTTCGCAACCCACTCGTGTCGCGCCGGCACAGCGTACAGCCCGAAGTGCACGAACATGCCGAAACGATCATGGGTAAACCACGCGGTTCGATCCTGCGTCACGATGCGCCTTCCTGCTTTGCCATTCGCTGAACCGCGCGGGCGTCGCGCGGGTTATTCGCCGCTCAGGCGATCACGGACCGTGCGCAACGTGGCATCCGTCACACCCTGCTTTTGCAGATATCCGTTCACACCACCCTGGTCAGTCACATACGCGAGTGCTTGCTCGATCGCCCACTTGGGTGAGCGCTCCATGATCTCAATGACGGGCTCGGGGAGGTCGGTGATGCCGTACTCAGCGAGTCGCGCTCGCTGCTGCTCAGTCCAACCCTGGGCGATGTTGGCTTGCGTCTCGTGGTAGTTCTCAACGATCGCCTCGGGCTCGACTCCGGCAACCGAGAGAGCAAGCGCGGTTGAAACACCCGTTCGGTCTTTGCCAATCGCGCAGTGCACGAGCAACCCGGAACGCGCAGCCGGGTTGGCGAGCAGGTTGATGAACTGGGCGAACTGCGTGCCGTTCTCGGTGAGCATTTCAATATACAAATTGCCGAGCGTGGGGATGCCCTTGATGATCTCGTTCATTTGCTCGGGACTCAAGTCGCTGTTGCCCGACTTGATGGCAGCCGACGTCGGCTGCTGACCGGCTGCGATCGCAAGCTGGTGCTGGGTAATCGACGCGTCTTCGGGCACCCGGTTCGGGCGTCGCTTCTGCTCGAACGGCGTGCGGAAATCAACGATCGTACCGACATCGGATGCCGCAAGCTGCGCTAAACCCGTAGACGTCAACCCGGCGAGGTCGTCGGAGCGAATGAGCACGCCACTGGCGGTTGTGCCACCTCGGACCAGGGGGAGCCCGCCAATATCGCGTGAGTTGTACGTGCCTTCAAACAGAACCATGCGTTCAGCCTATCGAGGCTAGGCTTTTGGCATGCCAAAGCGCCCGCAATCCCGCCGCCCTTGACTTCCTGGGGGAGCGTCGTAGCGTGGATAAATGGAACTCCGAGTTCGTGAGCGCAAGAGCAGACTGTTAGCGTTTGCGTTGCTCATTGCAAGCCTTGTTGCAGTCGGGCTGTGGTCAACGCCGACGACTGCTCCCGCGGCCGCCGACGATTCGATCACAACCGTCTGTATTGCGTGGTCGCCGCCACTCGACTACGAAACCCCGTGCAAGACGGACGACCTCGCCGTCAACTTCTGCACCGCCGAGCCCTGGCCGCTGTCTTACGGAAACAGATTCGGTGCAGCGATGGTGAATCTGGACTCTCAGACTGTGTTGTCAGATCACTACAACCCAACGTGTCTATCGCACACCGATCTCGGCGGGCATTTCAACTTTGCCGGTGGTGAAGTTGTGCTGAATAACAACACGCTCGGGCTTTACCTCTGCACGAAAAAAATCCCTGGCTCTAGTGTTAAGTGCGACCGTGCGAGCATCATCCTGAACCAGGCCTCGTCGCATTTCGCCTGGGTGATGACAAATTTGGGCGAGGCATCGTGGCGCCTTGCGATCCAGCACACCTTGTGCCACGAGATTGGCCACGGCGTTGGACTTGCCCACACCAATAGCCATGGCGGCTGTATGCAGTCCGGTCTGGCATACGTGACCAGCTACTCGACGCATCATGTCAACCTCATCAACGCGGCGTATCCGTAGGCGTGTCATCGGCGTTCGAAGATTCGCGCAAAAGTCCACGAAAGGTCGATCCACATGCGTAAGAAGAATCCGCTGGCGAAAGCGCTTGTCGGGGGCATTGCTCTACTCGCCCTGCTGACAAGTTGCGCCACTGCTGAACCGACTCAGAGCAACGAGGTTGTCGGATCGTCCATACCGGCAACAGTTCAGCCGACGGGCGACCAACTCGAATCGCTCGCATTCCTGAACTTGAGCGAACTGATTAACTTCGTGCCGATGACAACAACAGCGCTTGGCGCAACGTCAAATGCCGTCATCGAAGGAACGTTACTCCGATGGGTTCGGGGCGCGCAGCTGCATGAAGCGGAATCGGGCGCCCTGGTCGCTGGCTCGCTGCTCGCCGAAATTCGTATCGACGCGGTAGAACGAGCTGATTCCGAGACGCTTCGCGAAGGCGATGTGATCTACGTCACACAAATGTCTGGTGCCCTCACCAGCGAGCAAGCCGCCCAGCTCCCCGCCAACTTCGAAGTGGTCGCGTACCTTGACGGTCCGCTCGTGCGAGACGAACTCAAGCTGTCAGAGGTGTATCGACAAACACCAGGCGATGTGCCCGAGGGCGTCACCGAGCTGTGGATGTTTGGGGGCCCGCAAGGGCTCATTATCGAGGTTCCAGGTGAGGATGCCGTGATGTGGCCGATGTTGGGCTCGAAAGAAATCGGTACGCTTGCCGATGCGCTGCCGGGTGGCGCACTTGATGGTCTTGACGATGACCTTCGCCGCACCGCGCACGAGTGGGAGCAACAAATGAACGATCTGGGCGTCGAGCTGGAGACATTCAAGTCGAAGTACTGACGCGCGGCCACGTTTCACTTCGACTCGGCTTTGCCTCGCTCAGCACGTTTCGCCTTCGTCCGTTTCGCTCACTGCGCTCGACCCACGCCTAGCGAGACTAGGCTTTCGGTATGCCCAAACGACCGCAGTCTCGCCGCCAAGGGCAGCATCGGCCGCTGAATCAGGCGGCACTGCGAGGTATCGCTACCGATGAGATCGGCCCCGGCGGGGTCACGTACCAGGTACAACGCGTTGGCGCGTCCGAGAAGGTCTATGTGTGCCCCGGGTGCCATCGCGATGTCGGCCCGGGGGTCGAGCACGTGGTCGCGTGGCCGACCGAGGATGCCCCGTTTGGTACGGATTCCGGGGTGAACGCCCGCCGCCACTGGCACACCGAATGCTGGCGCCGCGGGCTGACGGCGTAACGGAGAGCGCCGCTCAACGACCTTCAGGCTTCGCGTCGACGCCGGCCTCTTTGCGCTGCTCGGGCGTGATCGGCGCGGGCGCGGCAGTCAACGGGTCAAATCCGCCACCCGACTTCGGGAACGCAATCACGTCGCGAATCGAGTCGGTCTTGGTCAGGTGCTGCAAAACGCGGTCCATGCCGAGGGCGATACCACCGTGCGGCGGGGCGCCGTAGCGCATAGCGTCAACGAAGAAGCCGAACTTCTCGGCGACATCCTCTTCTGAAAGCCCCATCACACCAAAAACACGCTCTTGCATGTCGGGGCGGTGGATACGGATGCTGCCACCACCGAGCTCCGAACCGTTGCACACGATGTCGTACGCGTATGCGAGTGCCGAACCGGGGTCGGTGTCGAACGTGTCAGCGAACTCAGGCTTGGGGGAGGTGAACGCGTGGTGCACGGCCGTCCAGGCGCCTGCGCCAACGGCGACATCACCGGAGGCGACGGCATCCGATGCCGGCTCGAACAGGGGAGCGTCAACAACCCACGTGAACGCGAATTCGTCGGGGCTGGCAAGGCCAAGGCGCTCGCCAATCTCAACGCGAGCGGCACCGAGCAGGGCGCGCGAGGGTTTCACTTCGCCCGCGGCAAAGAATGCGCAGTCGCCGGGGGCGGCGCCAACGAGTGCGGCAAGACCCGCTTGCTCTTCTTCCGAGAGGTTTTTCGCGACGGGGCCACCGAGGGTGCCATCTTCGTTGAAGAGCACATAGGCGAGCCCGCGCGCGCCGCGCTGCTTTGCCCACTCTTGCCACGCGTCAAGCTGCTTGCGCGGTTGCGAGGCGCCGCCGGGCATCACAACGGCACCGACATAGGGTGCCTGGAAAACACGGAACGGTGTGTTCTTGAAGTAGTCGGTCGTCTCAATAAGCTCGAGCCCGAAACGCAAATCGGGCTTGTCGCTGCCATATTTGGCCATCGCGTCGGCGTAGGTCATGCGTGCGATCGGTGTTTGCACTTCAACCCCGATCGTGGCCCACATCGCCACGATGAGTTCTTCCATGAGCGCGATAACGTCGTCTTGGTCAACGAAGCTCATCTCGATGTCGAGCTGCGTGAATTCGGGCTGGCGGTCGGCGCGGAAGTCTTCGTCGCGGTAGCAACGTGCGAACTGGTAGTACTTTTCGAGCCCGCCCACCATCAGCAACTGCTTGAACAGCTGCGGGCTTTGCGGCAGGGCGTACCAGCTGCCCGGGTGCAAACGAGCTGGAACAACAAAGTCGCGGGCACCCTCGGGTGTCGAACGCGTCAGCGTCGGAGTCTCGACCTCGACGAAATCGCCACCACCGAGCACACCACGAATGGCGGCGTAAACCTGGCTACGCAAGCGCAAAGCGGATGCCACCGCAGGTCGGCGCATGTCAAGGTAGCGGTGTTTCAGACGCACCTCTTCGCCCGCGAGGTCTTCCGTATCTGCGATACCGGTGGAAACCTGGAACGGCAGCGGCGCCGACTCGTTGAGTACAACAACCTCGTCGACAACGACCTCAATCGCACCCGAGGGCAGGTTGGGGTTTTCGTTGCCGTCGGGGCGCGCCTGCACGGTTCCGGTGACCTGCAGCACGAATTCGCTACGCAGCGGGTGCGCAACATCTTCATCGCGAATAACCACTTGGGCAAGCCCCGAAGCGTCGCGCAAGTCGATGAAGGCGACTCCGCCGTGGTCACGGCGACGATCAACCCACCCGGTGAGGGTGACGGTTTGACCGATGTGTTCTGGTCGAAGTGAACCAGCGTCGTGAGTGCGCAGCACGGGGCATCCGTTTCTGTTCAAGGGAAAGGTGGAACACCCCATTGTACGAAGTGTTGACCGTGGGCCACCCGGCGGGCTACCCGAAGCGTTTAGAAGCGGTAGAAATCGCCGCTTGCGTAGATGGATTGCACCCGGGTGTATTCGCCTTCTTGCGGGGAGTGCACGATCATGCCGTTGCCGAGGTAAATGCCGACGTGGCCGTAACCGGGGCTGCCGTCGTAATTGCTGCGGAACCAAAAATCGCCCGGTTGTGCTTCTGACGCGGGAATCCACGTCATGAGGTCGGCTTGCGAATTGGTGCCGTGCGGCAGCGTGACGCCCGTGACCTGTTGCACGACCCACTTGGTAAAGCCCGAGCAGTCCCAACCGCCGGGGGTTGCGCCACCGAAAATGTACGGCACGCCCGTGTATTGCAGCGCGAGGTCGGCGATTTGCGAACCCGAGGCGCCCATACTGCTGAGGCTTGCTGAGGCCACTTGGCCGTTGGTGGCGCTTGCGATGCGCTCCAGACGCTCGGCTTCGACCTTCTGGTCGGCGAGTTCTGTCGCGGATGTTGCAGAAAGGAGGCTACGCTCACTCGCTTCGACACCGGTCAGTTCGCTTGCGACCGCAAACTCTTGTGGTTGCAGTTGGCTATCGATCGCAGCAAGTGCCTGCGTGCCCGGTTGTGGAGCATTCGCGTAACCCTCAACCGCCACCAACGTGAGTGGAGCTGCAAGAACCACGGCGAGCGAAAGCACCGCCATTGGGCGAACGCCAAAGCGGTATTTCCGTGTGCCGACGGTAGAAACCGGTTGAACCCCAGCGGCGGTTTCAGACATAAAAGAGAAGCTCACAAAAACGTGGAAAACGGTGAACCCTCAGCTTAGCAATTGAGGCTGAGTGTCGGGTGTGTCTTTTGGTCTGTACTTCACTGGGTTCTACGGCCGCGTTCAGCGTGCTTTTGGCTCTCCCCGGTACGCTCGTTCTATGCGATTTTTCCCTGCCATTGCGGCTGACGTCAGTGCTGCCACCGGCGTTGCCGATTCGACGACGGCGTCAGATTCGTGGCTGCAATCGCTCATCGACTGGGTTGTCGGTTTTATGGACGTCATCGGCGCGCCCGGAGCGGGCATTGCGATCGCGGTCGAAAACCTGTTCCCACCGATTCCCAGTGAGGCGATTCTGCCGATGGCCGGAATCGCAGCACACGCCGGCAGCTTCACCATTTGGGAAGCAATCCTTTGGACGACCCTCGGCTCAATCGTCGGCGCACTTGCCCTCTACGGCATCGGTGCGCTCGTGGGAGTTCCGCGGCTCGTCTGGCTCGCCGAAAAGATTCCGCTCATGCGGGGCGACGACGTCACCAAAACGGTTGCGTGGTTTGAACGACAGGGTCCGAAGGCCGTGTTCTTCGGCCGTTTCTTGCCCATCTTTCGATCGCTCATTTCGATCCCGGCAGGTGTGACGCGGATGCCGATTCCGAAGTTTCTGCTGCTGACCGGGGCGGGTTCGCTCATTTGGAACACGGCCTTTATTCTCGTCGGGTGGTTCTTGGGTGAGGGCTGGCACCTCGTTGAAGAGTACGTCGGCATCGTGCAGAACATCATCATCGTTGTCGTGCTGCTCGCGGTCATCGCCTTCACGGTCATCCGTATCCTGTCGCTGCGCAAGCAACCAGACGAGTCCCCATCGGATGCAGCATGACCGCAACCCGTTTACACCTGGTACGCCACGGCGAAGTCGACAACCCCGGCGGCGTGCTTTATGGCCGTTTGCCGCATTATGAACTCAGTCCCGCGGGTCACAAAATGGCCTCCGAGGCCGCTCAGTATTTGCAAGACAAGGGCCGCGAAGTGACTCGTGTGGTCACGTCACCGCTGTTGCGCACCCGGCAGTCTGCTGCTCCGCACGAGAAACTGTGGGGGTTGCAAGCGCACGTCGACTCACGACTGATCGAACCAACGAACGTCTTCGAGGGAACGGTCATGAAAAAGGCACTGCTGAACCCGGCGAACTGGTGGCAGCTACGAAACCCCACACGGCCCTCATGGGGCGAGCCGTACGTGTCGATTGTGGAGCGGATGATGGCGGCACTCGATGACGCGTGGTTTGACACATCCGATGGTGATGTTGTGCTGGTTTCGCACCAACTGCCGATTTGGATGACGCACCTTGCAGTTGCTGACGAGTCATTCGTGCACGACCCACGCAAGCGTCGGTGTGCGCTCTCGAGCATCACGAGTTTTGAGCGCACCAACGGAACATGGCGCGAGGTCGCGTATGCCGCTCCGGTCACGGCCGCCGATGCCATCGACGTCGGCGCCGTCTAGCTTCGCGCCAGTTGTCGCTGAGTGCCCGCAAAGGAAGCGTTCGTAGACTCGAAGCGTGAAGAAGTCGGCTGCACGCGCACTCGCCCTTGCCCTCGCGGGTTCCCTTGCGCTCTCGGGTTGCGCGAGCGAACCGACCGCACAGGCAGTTGACCAGGGCTACATTGGCTCGGGCAGCATTACGTGGGCCGAGATTGCGGCATCCGATCGCACCGAACCGGTCGTTTTCGCAGGCGAAACTGAAACCGGTGAGGCCTTCAGCAGCACCGATGCACTCGGCGACGTGGTCGTGGTGAACTTTTGGTACGCCGAGTGCCCGCCGTGCCGCGCCGAAGCCGCGTCGCTTGAAGAAACGTGGCAGCAATTCGAGGGCGAAGGCGTGCAGTTCGTTGGGATCAACACGTACGATCAGGCCGAAAATGTCTTAGCGTTCAACGACAAATTCGGGGTGACCTACCCGTCGATTCTCGACGCCGCATCGGGCAACGTGAAGCATGCGTTCTCGACCGTCGCGCCCCTGCAAGCCCTGCCGGTGACCCTTGTGCTTGACCAACAGGGCCGCGTCGCGGCACGATACATCGGCGCGATCGATGGGCCGTCGATTCTTTCGGCACTCATCAAAACCGTGCTGGCCGAGCAGTGACACCCGAGCAAACCATTGCGGACGGGGCACTGTGGCTCGCGATTCCGCTCGCCGCACTTGCCGGGCTGATTTCGTTCGCCTCGCCGTGCGTTTTGCCGCTCGTGCCCGGGTATCTCGGGTTCATTGCGGCGGGCACGGATGCTGAAGCCACCGCGAAAGCGGCCCGTCGGCGACTGCTCGCCGGAACGCTGCTGTTCATCGCCGGCTTCACGCTCGTGTTCGTTACCGCGATTGTGCTCAGCAGTAGCTTCGGTGCGTTCTTCAGCGAATACAACGAACTGCTCACACGCATCTTCGGTGTCGTCATCATTTTGCTCGGACTCGTCTTTGTTGGCGTTTTCGGTTTCGCCCAGCGTGAATTCAAACCCGTGCACCCGAAACGTGTCGGCCTTATCGGGGCACCACTGCTCGGCATCGCACTCGGTCTTGGATGGGCGCCGTGCATGGGGCCGACACTTGCCGCAATCATGTCGGTCTCGTGGAACCTCCAAGACCCGGGCCGCGCGGCGCTCTTGGGGGTTGCCTACTCCCTCGGGCTCGGTATTCCCTTCTTGCTGCTCGCGGCCGGCTTCGGTTGGGCGACAAACGCCGCCGGCTTCATGCGTCGCCACATTCGCGCAATCAACATCTTTGGTGGCATCGTATTGATTGTGCTCGGTATCTTGATGGTCACGGGCGTATGGACGCGCGTCATGGTCTGGATGGGAGGACTGATCGGCAGTGTCAACCTCCCCATCTAAATCCCAACCACCTGTCGAGGGTGCGCGTCGCCCGGCCGACCACATCGACTCGGTCGCATCCGACACCGTCACCAACCCCAAACTCGGCGTCGGCGGCTGGTTGCGTTGGGCCTGGACACAACTGACCTCGATGCGCACCGCAATTCTGCTCTTGCTGGCCTTGGCAATTGCGGCCATTCCCGGGAGCCTTTTTCCGCAGCGTGGTGCCGACCCGAACGGTGTTGTGCAGTACGAGCGTGACAGCCCGACAACCTTCGCGATCCTCGACAAACTGCAACTGTTCGACGTCTACAGCTCGGTGTGGTTCTCGGCGATCTACATTCTGTTGTTCATCTCGCTTATCGGTTGCATTATCCCGCGACTCAAGCACCACCTCGCGGCGATGCGCGCCGAGCCACCGCGCACACCGGCACGCCTGGCCCGCCTCGACGACACCGTCACACAAACGGTCGAGACAGACTCGGCAGCGGATGCCGAAACACTCGCCGAACGTGTGGTTGCCGAATCCACGGCTCACCTCAAACGCCAGCGCTTCAAGGCGGTGCGCTATGACGCCGGTGCACGTTCGGTTTCGGCCGAGTCGGGGTATGTGAAAGAAACTGGCAACCTGCTCTTTCACGTTTCGATGCTGGGGCTTTTGGTCGCGATTGGCATTGGTTCCCTGTTTTCATACACCGGCCAGCGGGTCGTGATCGAGGGGGAGTCATTCGTAAATTCACTCATCGACTACCAATCGATTCAACGGGGTGCGTTCGTCACCGAAAACTCGCTCGCTCCCTACAAATTGCACATGGACTCATTCGATGTTGAATATGTGCACCCCGATGACGCGGGCGGGGGGCAAGCTCAAAACTTCAGTGCGAACATGACATTGACCCAAGCGGATGGCACCGTGAGTGAACATGCGATCCGGTTGAATCATCCGCTCAAAACCCACGGCGACAACTGGTACTTGCTCGGAAACGGCTACGCACCCACGGTTGTTGTGCGCGATCCCGATGGCGCGGTTGTCTACCGCAACACAATGCCGTTCTTGCCGCAAGACGCCAACCTCACCTCTCAAGGTGTTATCAAGGTCGCAGACGGACTCGACGAGCAAATCGGATTGCTCGGGTTCTTCTATCCGACCGCTGGCCGGCTCGAATCAAACGCGCTCACCTCGGTCTACGGTGACCTCGTCATTCCTGTTCTGACCTTCAACGTCTACGCTGGCGACCTCGGCATCGATCAAGGTATTCCAAAATCGGTATACGAACTTGACGTGTCGAACATGACCCAAATCGCGGGCGGGCAAACCGGGTTTGAGGCATTGCAATTGCGCCCCGGCGACACGGCGGAATTGCCTCGGGGGCTCGGCTCGATCGAGTTCGTGAACGTCTCCCCGACGGGCGACGTTGAAGATTCAGTCAAGCGGTTTGCATCGTTGCAAGTACGCCATGACCCAACAACGCCATTCGTCTTGCTGTTCGCGGGGCTGAGCGTTGCGGGGCTGCTCACCGCACTCTTGCTGCCGCGCCGCCGCATGTGGGTGAAAGCATCCGTTTCGGGTTCAAGCGTCAAGATCGAAACGGCCGGTCTCGCGCGTGGTGACGACCCCGGCCTCAAAAACGCAATCGATTCCCTCGCCGCAGACGTTGCGCGATTCGCCAAGCCTGATCAAAGCAATCCGGGCGTAAGGTGAGACCGTGATCGACGCTGCACAACTCGAGAGCTTTTCGCTCATCCTCGTGTGGACCGCAATTGCGATCTACTCGCTCGCCTTTATCGCCTACGTTGTTGACCTCGCTCGACGCTCTGAACTGTTGGCAGCGGATGCAACGAGCATCCGTTCTGGCGAATCAACCGTCTTCGCTCGGGTCGGTACGGCCCTGACGGTGCTGGGCTTTGTTTTCCATCTCGTGGCTGACGTCATGCGCGGCATTTCTGCGGGTCGGGTGCCGTGGGCAAACAACTACGAGTTTGCGCTCACCGGAACTCTGCTTGTTGTACTCGTGTACCTGGCGACGCTGACGCGTGTGAAAGTCAACTACCTCGGCTCATTCATCACGGGCCTTGTCGTTGTGTTGCTGGGCGGATCAACCCTCGCCTTTTACGTTGGTGTCACACCACTTGCTGATCCGCTCAAGAGCGTGTGGCTTGTCGTGCACGTTTTCGTTGCGGCCCTTGCCGTCGGATTCCTATCGCTCGCATTTGCACTGAGCGTTTTGCAACTCATGCAGGCACGTCGCGAGAAGCAGCTTTCGAGTGGTGTGAAAGGCACTCCCGCATTCTTGCGCACCTTGCCGAACCAAAGCGGCCTCGAGTCGATGGCGTACCGGTTCACGATCATCGGATTCATCTTCTGGACATTCACCCTCATTCTCGGCGCTGTTTGGGCACAAGAAGCGTGGGGCCGCTACTGGGCGTTCGACGTGAAGGAAACCTGGACGTTCATCATCTGGGTGCTGTACGCCGGATACATCCACGCGCGGGCTACTCGTGGATGGCGGGGCAACGCTTCGGCGTGGTTGAACATCGTTGCTTACGCGTCGGTCATCTTCAACTTCACGATCGTCAACATCTTCTTCAAAGGCCTGCACTCCTACAGCGGCCTCTAGTTGACCTGACCCCTGCCGTTTTGATCCGGTCGTTGAGCGAGGCCTCCGTGCCGAGTCGAAACGGGGAGCAAGGCGCGAAGCGTCCTTGCGGCGCCTGGAGTTACCGAATCTCGAGGAGGGCGTGGCAGGCGGCTACGCGCTCAAACCACCAGTTGCGGCGCTCTTCGGAGGCGGCCAGCCGCTGCAGGGCGGATGCGTCGGGGGTAATGCGGGCTACTGGGACGCGGCCGCCTCGCGGGGTGAAGTCGGCCACGTCGTCGGTGAAGAGGGCGGCTGTGCCGAGCCCGCAATCAAACTCGAGGTTCGGCAGGGCTGCTGCCAGCGCGGCGCCGTGACTGAGGCCGATTGCGGTATCGAGCGCGCTCGAAACAACCGCCGGAAGCCCCGCTGTTTCGACGATTTCGAGCGCGCGACGGATGCCACCGAGTGGCTGCACTTTGACGACGAGGATGTCTGCGGCATCCGCTGCAACAACTTCGAACGGGTCTGTCGCTTTGCGAATCGACTCGTCGGCCGCGATCGGAATGCCCATGTACTTGACACGCTTTCGCACTGCGGCAAGCTCGTCGACGCTCGCGCACGGTTGCTCGACATACTCGAGATCGAATTCGGCGAGGGCATGGATGGCGTGTTCGGCTTCATCGACGTTCCAGGCACCGTTCGCGTCGAGGCGGATGCGGCCTTCGGCGCCGAGCAATTCGCGCACCGCACGCACGCGGGTCACGTCATCGGCGAGGGTTTGCCCTGCTTCGGCAACTTTCACTTTTGCGGTGCGAGCACCGTCGAAACGAGCGAGCACTGCGGGCACGCGATCAGCCGAAACAGCCGGAACCGTTGCATTGACAACGACGTCACCACGCGCGGCAGTGGGCCACGCCTCGTAGGCATCCGCTACAGCTGCCGCGAGCCACGTGCTGGCCTCGCCGGGTGCGTATTCGATGAACGGCGAGAACTCGGCCCAGCCTGCCGGGCCCTCGAACAACAGCGCTTCGCGAGCATTGACCCCGCGAAACTGCACTCGCATCGGCAAGCGCACAACGTGCGCTGACGCAAGAATCTCGTCGACGGATGGCAACGCGTGGGCGGTCACGCGGTCGGCTCCACAGTTATCCAGTCGGGGTATTTCGCCGTGCGGTTGTCGCCGGAACTGCGACCGGTGAGGCGTCGACCGATCCACGGTGCGACGAACGATGCGTAGTACACGAGCCCCGTCGGGCCGGCCTCATATTCGCTCGGTGGCCCCCACCAGGGTTCTGGTGCTTGGAGACCGAGCTGGTCGAGCACGCGCGCGGCGACGCGGTAGTGGCCGTTGGCGTTCATGTGCAGCCGATCAGGTGACCAGTAGGGGGCACGCTTGAGCTCAGGATCCTGCCAGTTCAAGGCACGAACGATGTCGTCGCGACCGGCTACACGATCCAGCACGACACGCAACAGTTCATCACCGCGCTCGCTGAAGCTCTTGCCCGCCGGCAGAAACCTCGTCGGATTCGCGCCCGAAAGCAAGATGAGTTTGACGCCTTCTTCATCGCAACGCCGTAACACCTGGCTGAACGTGTCGGCGATGTGCTCGGCGTCGGCTTTCGGTCGCAACATATCGTTGCCCCCACCATTAAACGAGAGGTGTGTCGGCTTGAGCGCTAGGGCGGGCTCGAGCTGTTCTTCAACGATCGGCCAAGCGAGCTTGCCGCGAATCGCGAGGTTCGCGTACTGGATGGGTTTGCCGGCAGCATCCGCCCAACCCTGAGCCGTAATATCTGTCCAACCGCGTACTGAGCCATCGGGGCGTTCGTCGCCGACACCCTCGCTGAAAGAATCACCAATTGCTACGTATCGCACATCTGTCACCGTTCAATCCTCCCACCTGAATCAAGAGTGGTCACCTTTGGCCCCTAAAACCCTTCGAAAACCCATGAAATCCACTGGGTCAGGCGAGTTCTTGGGGCCAAAGGTGACCACTCTCGATTTCGGATGGCGCGAAAGCCGCCTTTTGACGGCGCGGGCGCGTTTTGGTGGCGGCGGCTACGCTGGAAGCGTGACCGAATCAAGCATTTCTGAACTGTTCGATGCGAGCCTGTGGCATGTTGCGCCCGGTGCCGAGAACTACACCGACATTACGGCGCACGTTTCCAACGATGGTGGCATTGCGCGCATTGCGTTCAACCGGCCCGAGGTACGCAACGCGTTTCGTCCGCACACGGTCGACGAACTCTACGACGCGCTTGATCGGGCGCGGCAAAACTCGCGCATCGGCGTTGTGCTGCTGACCGGCAACGGCCCGGCGCCGAAAGATGGTGTGTGGGCATTCTGCTCCGGCGGCGATCAGCGCATTCGGGGGCGCGACGGTTACAAATACTCTGACGACGAGAAGGTTGTGCAAGACCCTGCTCGCGCAGGCCGGTTACACATTCTTGAGGTGCAGCGTCTGATCCGCTTTATGCCCAAGGTTGTCATCGCGGTTGTGCCCGGTTGGGCAGCTGGTGGCGGTCACTCGCTACACATCGTTTGCGACCTTTCGATCGCGAGCCGTGAGCACGCCAAGTTCAAGCAAACGGATGCCGATGTCGGCTCGTTCGACGCCGGGTACGGCTCGGCATACATGGCTCGCCAGGTCGGACAGAAGAACGCCCGCGAAGTGTTCTTCCTCGCCGAGGAGTATTCGGCCGAGC
>CAZTUC010000010.1:85308-99035 GCA_964616805.1 uncultured Microbacterium sp.
GGTGCGGTCAACCGGGTTGTTGACCACGCGAACCTCGAGGTGGAGGCAGTTGCGATGGCCCGCACGATTCTCGGCAAGTCGCCAACTGCAATTCGCATGCTGAAGTACGCGTTCAACGCCGTTGACGACGGGCTTGTCGGGCAGCAGATTTTTGCGGGAGAAACCACGCGCCTCGCATATGGCACTGACGAGGCTGTTGAGGGGCGCGACTCGTTCCTCGAAAAACGCGACCCCGACTGGTCGGCGTTCCCCTACCACTATTGATCTCATGACGGATTTCACGCTCGCCGCCATCGAGCATGCGCTCGCAGCTGACAGCTCGCTCGTGATCGAGACCTCAGGCTCGACGGGAGTGCCCAAGCGTGTGCGCGTTTCAGCTGCGGCGCTGCGGGCTTCGGCTGAGGCTACGGCGGCGCGCATCGGTGAGGGGCAGTGGGTGCTCGCGCTTCCGACGTCATACGTCGCGGGCGTGCAGGTACTGGTCCGCTCAGTGCTGGCGGGTACGAAACCAATCACGATGCCGCCCGGCCCCTTTCGCGCAGCAGATTTCGTGCGCGCTGCCGAACAACTACAAGCGCCCGGGTACATTTCGCTCGTGCCGGCGCAATTGCGCACGCTGCTTGACGACTCCGCTGCCCGCGAGACACTCGCCGGCTTCGCCGCAGTGCTCGTGGGTGGGCAGCGCGTACCAAGCGACCTAGCGCACACGGCAGCGGATGCCGCAATCACCCTCGTGCGTACCTACGGCTCCACCGAAACCGCGGGTGGGTGTGTTTACGACGGCTACCCGCTCGACGGGGTCGCGCTTCGCATTGCCGACGGCGAGGTGCAGGTTTCAGGTGCGACGCTCGCGGACGGCTATCTCGATAGCAACGATCAGCTGCTCGAAAATGATGTCTTTGTTGTCGAAGCGGGCATCCGCTGGTACCGCACGGGTGACCTCGGCGAGCTCGCACCCGACGGCCAATTGAGCATCACGGGCCGGGCCGATCGTGTGCTCATCAGTGGGGGTGTCAACGTTTCGCTTGACCGACTCGAACACGTGCTTCATGGCGTGCCCGGGCTTGAACAGGCCGCTGTTATTGCGGCTGTGAACGAGCGCTGGGGCGAAGTACCGATCGTTTTCGTGCCGCAATCGGATGCCACCGCAGCCGACCTGCTTGACGCCGCACGTGCCGCCGCGCTCGCCGAGATCGGCCCCGCAGCCCAGCCGCACGAGGTGCGTCAGCTACCGAACCTGCCGCTGACAGCATCCGCCAAACCCGACTACGCCGCGCTGGGCAGTCTGCTCTAGACGCTTCCGGTCAGCATTGCGACCGGTTTCTGGCGGGCTGTTCCGTCGTAAGGCTCACCGGAACAGCCCGCCAGGGGTGCCTGTTCGCGGCGTAGGCTGGGTGCATGAGCGACACGAAATCTGGGTTCAGCGACGAAGAACGCGCAGCGATGAAGCAGCGTGCCGAAGAACTGCGCGCGAGTAAAGGCGTCAAAGGGTCTGCGAAGACAGCGAAAGAATACGAAGCGTGCGTTGAAGCAATTGAGGCGCTTGAGGGTATCGACAACACGATCGCGGCTCGCCTGCACGCGATTGTTTCCGAGGTCGCCCCGGAACTGAAGGCAAAGACCTGGTACGGGTTTCCGACGTATCACCGCGACGGCAAGAACATCGTTTTCTTCCAGCCTGGAAGCAAGTTTGATACGCGGTACGGCACCGTGAACTTTGCTGAAGACGCAACGCTTGACGATGGTCCAATGTGGCCTGTTTCGTTTGCGGTTGTCGACTGGAACGACGACGTCGAGCACCGCATCCGCGAACTCGTAGCCGCAGCCACACAGCAGTAGCCGACACCTCGACCCGCGCACTTTCCCCGGTGCCATACAGATTCTCGCCGAGAAAGTGTATGGGGGCGGGGGAACTGTATGGGTCAAGGTGAGGCAGCGGATGCCGCTTACCAGCGCCCCGCAACCCCCGC
This sequence comes from uncultured Microbacterium sp., assembly GCA_964616805.1. GTDB lineage: Bacteria > Actinomycetota > Actinomycetes > Actinomycetales > Microbacteriaceae > Microbacterium. Next base: position 87,279 of record CAZTUC010000010.1, read on the forward strand.
GCGCACGCCAAGCTCGTTCGCGAGGCTCACAAGCGACTCGGTTGTTCCGCCGCGAACCAAAACCGTCGCCTTCGTGTCGTGCTTGGCGGGTTCGAGGTTGATGACAACGAGCGGCGTGCCGCGCTTGCTCGCCCGGGTCACCAAGCGCACGGCCGAGTTGACCTCGAGGGAGGTTCCGGCGACGATCACGGCATCCGATTTCTGCACGAGCTTGGCCGCTTGGTCGAACCGATCGGTCGGAACATACTCGCCAAAAAACACAATGTCGGGTTTGAGGATGCCACCGCACTCGGGGCAGTCGGGCACGATGTAGCCGCGAAACTCTTCCGGTCGCACGTCGCCGTCGGGCCCGAGAACACCCTCGTCGATTTCGGCAACCCAGGGGTTGAGCTTTTCGGTGAGCTCGGTGAAATCTTCGCGCAGCGATCGCCTGCCGCATGACGTGCAGACGATCAGGCGGTTCGTGCCGTGTAAGGGAATGACGTTGTGTGACCCGGCCGCGACATGAAGCCCGTCAACGTTTTGTGTGATGACGCCCGTGAGGTTTCCGTCGCGTTCGAGGCGGGCGAGCGCGCGGTGCCCATCGTTGGGTTGCGCCAAAGCGAACCGGCGCCAGCCCAATTGTGAGCCGACCCAGAAGCGGGCGCGCACATCGGCATCCGACATAAACCGGTCGTAGGTCATGGGCTTTCGGCTTTGTGACCCAACCCCGCGATATGTGGGGATTCCCGAATCGCGCGAGATACCCGCACCCGTAATTGCAACGGCCCGCTTACCGCGCAACAACTCGATAGCGTGTTCGAGCTGCGGTGACTGGGCATCCATGAGTGCGAGTTTATGTGCACCGTGTTGCGGCCGTGTTACGGGGTTATGAGGTGGGCTATCCGGTTGCCCCGGTGAACCGGTCGTACCAGCGAATCGCGTAGCGAGCGTCGTAGTTTCTGCTGCACGTGGCGCAACTGACCGGCTTCGACGGGCGGCGGTGCCGCCGTAGTGCGTGTCCAGATGGGCACACACCGATCCACCGCGCAAACTCTTCGGCCGTTGGGCCACTGTGCGTGGTGCCGCCGACGTACCCAAGCTCGCGAGCGGTGTGTTTCCACAGCGCCGAGTGGCCTGCGCGTGGCCCGACGATGGCGTGTGCCACTTCGTGCAGCAGCGTTTGGTGGATGTCGTCGTCTTCCCATCGTGCGGCGAGGTACTTTGAGACCGTGATGCGCTTGGTGCCGTAGTGGCATGCACCCGCGCGCTTTTTCGCGTTGTCGAATTCGAAACGCCACTGCCCAAACTGTTCGGCAGGCAAATGCAAGCGAATGAGCGCCTCGGCCCACACTTGAACTCGCTGAAGATCTGCCATGGTTCGACACTAAACCCCACGTCTGACATTGACGCGCGACGGGTCAATTTTGCGTAGCAAAACTGACGCGGCGCGGGTCAAGGTTGAGCGAGCGCAGCGAGTCGAAACCTAGCGCGTCCCCTGATTTTGCGTAGCAAAACCTCAGTGCGTGCCTCGCACCGGCACGTTACCGAGTTGCGACCAAGACGTAACGCCCAGGCAACGAGTTTGTGGATAGGGTGGGAAGACCGTCAGCAATGAACTTGCTGAACCCCCTCACACCGCACAATCGCGTGCACCTTGATGCGCCGCAATGGCGCTTTGAAACCAGGAGACTACGGTCATGAAAAACACCATCCCAGCACGTCGGGGCGTGAAGTTTGCAGCGGTTCTTGCCGCAGCAGCAATCGCCCTGACCGCGTGCGCCAGCGACCGAGACACCAGCGGTACCGGCGGCACCGAAGGCGGCGACAGCGCCGCAATCGACTCGACGTTCGTATTTGGCGCTTCGGGCGACCCACAGGGTCTTGACCCGGCGTTCGCGCAAGACGGCGAAACCTTCCGTGTTTCGCGTCAAATCTTTGAAGGTCTCGTCGGAACCGTTCCGGGTACGGCTGACCCCGCTCCGTTGCTCGCCGAATCGTGGGAGTCGTCAGAAGACGGCATGACCCACACCTTCCAGCTCAAAGAAGGTGTCAAGTTCCACGACGGCACCGACTTTAACGCCGAGGCTGTTTGTGCAAACTTCGAGCGTTGGTACAACTGGGAGGGCATCGCCGCTTCTGAAGCCTTCGCTTACTACTACACGAAGCTGTTCCAGGGTTACGCATCCGACCCGGCAAATGCGACCTACAAGTCGTGCACGCCTGCCGGAGACCACGAGGTCACCATCGAGCTGAACAAGGCTTTCGCTGGATTCATCCCGTCGCTTTCACTGCCGGCTTTCGCAATGCAGTCGCCCACGGCTCTTACTGAGTACAAGGCCGACGCAGTTGGGGGCAGCACTGAGGCACCCGAGATGAGCGAATACGCAAAGGGGCACCCGGTTGGAACTGGTCCGTTCCAGTTCAAGTCGTGGGCACCGGGTGAGCAGGTTGTGCTCGACGCGTTCGCCGATTACTGGGGCGAGCAAGGTGATGTTCAGCAGATCATCTTCCGCACGATTGACGAGCCGAATGCGCGTAAGCAGGCACTCGAAGGCGGATCGATCGACGGTTTCGACTTGGTCGGACCAGCGGATGCTGCTGCACTCGAAACTGCTGGCTACAACATGGTCTCGCGCCCGCCGTTTACGATTTTGTATCTCGCATTCAACCAAGCAGTGCCCGAGTTGCAAGACGCGAAGGTTCGTGAAGCGCTCAGCTACGCGATCGACAAAGACGCGCTGATCAGCCAGGTTCTGCCGGAAGGCACCCAGAAGGCTACGCAGTTCATGCCACCGGTTGTCAACGGTTACAACGAAGGCATCACGACGTACGAGTTCGACGTAGAAAAGGCGAAGGCACTGCTTGCCGAGGCTGGCTTCAACGAGGCCAACCCGCTGACGCTGACGTTCAACTACCCGGTTGAGATTTCGCGTCCGTACATGCCGGACCCCGAGCAGATCTATACGGTTCTGGCCACGCAGCTCGAAGCTGCCGGTGTGAAGACCAACCCGGTCTCGAACAACTGGGGCGACTACCTCGACCTGACCACCGGTACACCCGATCACGGCATTCACTTGCTCGGCTGGACTGGCGACTACAACGACACCGACAACTTTGTTGGCGTCTTCTTCGGCCAGGCCAGCAGCGAGTGGGGCTTTGACAACCCCGAGCTATTCAAGGCGCTGTCGGATGCTCGTGGCATCGCAAACCTCGAAGAGCAAAGTGCTGTCTACCAGCAGATCAACGAGCAGGTTGCTCAGTTCATCCCGGGTGTGCCGCTCGCTCACCCGGCACCGACGCTCGCGTTTGACTCGCGCGTCGAGTCGTACCCGGCTAGCCCGGTCAACGACGAAGTCTTCAACGAGATTCGTCTGACCAAGTAAGGCCGCAAGACGACGGTTGGGCGGGCGCTTCGGCGCTCGCCCAACCGCAGTCAAACTCGAAAGTCCTGTTTTGCTTCAAACCATTGTTCGTCGGCTCCTGTTGCTCATCCCGACCCTGATCGGGTTGAGCATTCTGTTGTTCGCTTGGGTGCGTGCTCTTCCCGGTGGCCCCGCAACCGCGATGCTCGGCGAGAAAGCGACGCCCGAAGCGGTTGCGCGCATTAATGAGCTGTATGGCTTTGATCGTCCGCTCATCCAGCAGTACTTCACCTGGGTAAACCAACTGTTGCATGGCGACTTCGGTAACTCGATTCAAACCAGCCGCCCGGTAACCGAGGAATTCTTGCGTCGTTTCCCGGCAACAATCGAACTGTCAGTGACGGCACTGATTATTGCAGTTGGCATCGGTGTGCCTCTGGGGTACTGGGCAGCACGTCGTCACGGCAAAGCATCCGATCACATCGCTGTCGTGTCAAGCCTTGTCGGAATCGTCATTCCGGTATTTTTCTTGGCGTTTATTCTCAAATACATCTTCGCCGTCAAATTAGGCTGGCTGCCGACTGACGGCAGACAGAGTCCGCGCATGGTTGCGACGCATCCCACGGGGTTCTATGTGCTTGACGGGATACTCACCGGCGAGTGGGATGCTGCTGGCGACGCGCTTGTGCACCTCATTCTGCCGGCCGTTGCACTGGCTACGATTCCGCTGGCGATCATCGTTCGAATTACCCGCGCGAGTGTTCTCGAGGTACAAAACGCCGACTATGTGCGCACCGGTAAGGCGAAAGGTATCGCCGAGTCGACGCTGCGCAACCGTTTCATCTTGCGCAACGCAATGCTGCCGGTCGTGACCACAATCGGTTTGCAAACCGGCCTGCTCATTTCGGGGGCGGTGCTTACCGAGACTGTCTTTGCGTTCCCGGGAATTGGCTCGTTCTTGGCGAAAGCGATTTTCGCCCGAGACTTCCCGGTGCTGCAAGGTTTTATCATCTTTATCGCGATCGCTTACGCACTGATCAACTTGATCGTTGATCTTTCTTACAGCGTCATAGACCCGAGAGTGAGGGTCCAATGAGTGTCGTACTGCCTCCCGCGCAGGGAGACGTCAATCCGCAAGACCCGGGTGCGCCAGCCGAACAGCCAGCCGAAGTTTTTGAACAGGGCGGGTTCTGGGTCGAGGTATTCAAACGCTTGCGTCGCAACCCAACCGCCTGGATCGGCGCGGTCATCGTGCTGCTGTTTGTTCTCGTGGCCATTTTTGCCCCGCTCTTGGCGCCGTTCCCCGAAACAGCTTTGCCGGGAGCGAAGTACATAACGCCAACCAATATCCCGGGAATCGGCGAGCTTCCGGAGTTCCCGCTTGGTCTAGACCGCTTCGGCGGCGACGTATTGTCGAAGCTCATTTGGGGTGCACGGGCATCGTTGCTCGTCGGTGTTATTTCAACGATTTTCGGCCTCGCCGGCGGCATGCTGCTGGGCCTTGTGGCGGGTACGTTTGGTGGCTGGGTCGACACGCTCATCATGCGTTTCGTCGACATCATCCTTTCGGTGCCAAACCTGTTGCTCGCGGTTTCGATTGCCGCGGTTCTTTCGCAGGGGCCACTCGCGATCATGATCGCAATCGGTGCTAGCCAAGTACCCATTTTCGCCCGGCTGTTGCGCGCCTCGATGCTGCAACAGCGCTCGAGTGACTACGTGCTCTCCGCCCAATCGCTTGGCCTCGGTCGCGGCAAAATAACAATGTCGCACGTGCTGCCGAACGCAATCGGGCCGGTCATCGTGCAGGGCACGTTGACCCTCGCCGTTGCGGTCATCGACGCAGCTGCGCTGTCGTTCCTCGGCCTTGGCGGTGGCACTCCGCAAACCGCTGAGTGGGGCCGCATGCTCACCTACGCCCAAAACGAACTTGCGATTGCGCCACAGCTGGCGTTCTTGCCCGGTATCTGTATCGCGATCACCGCACTCGGCTTCACGCTCCTTGGTGAAGCGTTGCGCGAAGCGATGGACCCGCGAACCCGAGCGCGCTAGCGAGGCATCAATATGACGAACAAAACTGACGCACTCCTGACCGTGACCGACCTCGCGGTCGACTTTGGCACGATGGATGGCACCGTGCACGCCGTAACCGACGTGAACTTTTCGATTTCGCCGGGTGAAACCGTGGCAATCGTTGGCGAGTCGGGCTCGGGCAAATCGACAACCGCGATGGCCGTCATCGGACTGCTCGCTTCAGGCGGCAGAATCGTCGGTGGCTCGGTGCGCCTTGACGGAGTCGAGCTGGCGAACGCACCCGAGGCTGAGCTGCGCAAGATTCGCGGGCGCGACATTGGCCTTGTGCCGCAAGATCCAATGTCGAACCTCAATCCGGTTACCCGCATCGGCGACCAGGTTGCTGAAGCACTTCTTGCGCACAAGCTGGCTGATCGCAAGAACGTCGATCAAGAAGTTCACAAGGCGCTCGTTGCCGCCGGAATCCCCAACCCTGAAGAGCGGGCAAAGCAGTATCCGCACGAGCTTTCGGGCGGCTTGCGTCAGCGTGCCCTGATCGCAATTGGCCTCGCGTGCCGGCCGCGGTTGCTCATCGCGGATGAGCCCACGAGCGCACTTGACGTTACGGTGCAGCAGACGATTCTTGATCAACTCGCCGAAATGACCCAGCAGTTGGGCACCTCGGTTCTGCTGATTACGCACGACCTTGGGTTGGCAGCCGAACGCGCCCAGCGCGTCATCGTCATGCACCGGGGCAAGATCGTAGAACAGGGCCCTTCGAAAGAGATTCTCGAAAATCCGCAACACGAATACACGAAGCGACTCGTTGCAGCCGCCCCCTCGGTTGCTGCCGCGCGTATGACAACAACTGCCGCGCGCGCCGAGCAGATCGAGCACGCTGAGCAATCGGATGCCGAGTCGAGCGAAATCGTCTTGAAGGTGCGCGACTTGACGAAGATCTACCCCGTGCGCGGTCGGAACAAAGACGACTTCATCGCGGTAGACAACGTCAGCTTCGACGTTGAGCGTGGGAAGACGCTCTCGATCGTGGGGGAGTCTGGGTCGGGTAAGACGACAACCGCTCGAATGATTCTGAATCTGATCAAGCCCACGTCGGGCGACATCGATTTTGAGGGCACCAATATCGCGCAATTGGGCCGCGGCGAGATGAGTTCATTCCGGCAGCGTGTGCAGCCCATTTTTCAAGACCCGTTCTCGAGCCTGAACCCGATGTTTACCATCGAGCGACTGGTACGCGAACCGCTGGACTTCTACAAGCGGGGCAGCGCGAGCGAACGGCGCACTGTCGTGCGCGAGTTGATGGATGCCGTAGAGCTACCGCAATCGATGTTGCGCCGCTACCCGTCAGAGCTATCCGGTGGGCAGCGGCAACGCGTGGCAATCGCACGCGCCCTCGCGCTTGGCCCCGAGGTCATCGTGTGCGACGAGCCCGTTTCGGCGCTTGATGTGCTCGTGCAGGCGCAGATTCTCGATCTGCTCACCGAGCTGCAAAAGAGCCACGGCTACACGTATCTGTTCATTTCGCACGACCTCGCCGTTGTGCGGTTGATCAGCGACTACGTGTGCGTCATGAAAGATGGCAAGATCGTCGAGCAGGCCACAAGTGAAGAGATCTTCACGAACCCGCGCGACCCGTACACGCGCAAATTGCTCGCCTCGATTCCGGGCAACGAGCTCGGGATCGCCAGCTAACGCTCGAAAACTGACCTGTCGGGGTGGGGTGACGCGGTCGCCGTGGCATCTGTGACAACGCTCGCGCCGGCGATGAAGTCGCGCAGTTCGCGGCCGTGCATGACTTTTGCCGGGTGGGGGCCGGCGGCAAGGATTGCGCCGAGGGCAACATCGGTGAACTCGGCAGCGGATGCCACAACCACCACATTGCCGAACCGGCGACCCTTGAGCACTTGCGTGTCGGCAAGCACCGCGCAGTGCTCGAACACATCGGCGACCGTTGCGACTTGACCGCGCGCGAACGCCAAGCCGGGGCCGTCGGCAACGTTGATGAGCAGCACACCTTCGACGTTCAGCAGTTGGCGCAGCATCCGATAAAACTCAATGCTTGTCAGATGGCCGGGGGTTTGCGCACCCGAATAGACATCAGAAACCACAAGGTCGTAGGAGTGAAGTGCGCGTGGCGTGAATGCCGCAACGCTTTCGCGAGCGTCGCCAAGGCGCACCTTGATTGACCCACCCGTGCGCCCCGTGGAAAGGGGAAGGTGCTCGCGCACGAGTTCGACCAGTGCCGGTTCGAGTTCGAGCACGTTTTGCCGCGAACCGGGGTGTGTTGCCTCAACGTAGCGGGGCACCGTCATTGCGCCGGCGCCCAGGTGGACTGCGGACAGCGGACCAAAAGCACACAGCGCATCGATCGCGGCGGTCATGCGCGCAACGTACTCAAAAAAGATGTGACGGGGGTCGCCCAAATCAACATGCGATTGTGGTGTGCCGTCAACAATCAACTCGAAACCGGTTGTGAATGGGCTCGGCTCGATCGTTGCAATGGCGCCGGCCGAAAGCCGCACCATCGGATGCTGCTCGTCACTGGTTCTTTTGCGTCCCACGCACTCATTCTCCCAGCCCCTCTTGGACGACTTGACATCAGTCCGTCACATTGCAAGGATTCTTGACGTGACGCGCGCTCAACATGGCAGATCGGTCGGCCTCGCTCTTGTTGGCATTGCATTGCTGGTCACGCCTCAAGCCCTCGCGGCACCGGTGTGGACGCAGCCGATCCCAAGCAAGTGCAGAGTCGGCAGCCAAGTCGAGCACCGGACAATACCTGGGCCCGCGTGAACAAGCGAAACACTGTCAAACACGAAGCTATTCGTGGGGATATGCTCCGGGGGCGTACTATTTCTAGCGAACAACTTGGATCGGATGACCCCCTCGCGTCTAGCGAGTTGTCTTCCCTGACGATCACCTTCCTTGCGAAGCCGGAAGTGTTTGCGTTGTTCGCAGAGCGGGTGAGTGCGATGCTCGAGACCGATTTCTTCGAGCACTCGTGGGAAACCTCGCAGTGGACTGACCTTGACGGGGCGCCGTTTGGCGCGAAGGCCCGTCGCGAAGCCCGGTCACGCGCCTCGACGCTTTTTCAAGAGTATTCTCACGCGGGTGCACGACGCCTCACTGACTCCGAAATTGACACCATACGCGAAGCGCGGGCGAGCGGGACTGGGTGAGTGCGATCCTCGCAAGCGGAACAGCACGCGGGCGAAATTCGTACTGGACAATCACAGAAAAATAACGTAGGCTGGATCCTTGCGCATCCTTCTATCCCCCTGCCCTCATATGGTGGTCGGCTGGTGCTGGGTTATTGATGCGCTTTCACCGACGCACGGAATCGACAAGCCCGCGCGGGCTTACGGAGGTTATTCCCTTGGCTGCTGCTTCGAACGCATCCACCACCCCCACGACCGGCCGAGACTCATCTCGCCTGTCATTCGCCAAGATTTCCGACACATTGAATGTGCCCGATCTGCTTTCAGTGCAGACCGAGTCGTTCGACTGGTTGGTTGGCAACGACGTCTGGAAGGCGCGCGTTGCCGAGGCGAAGAAAGCAGGCCGCAAAGACGTCAGTGACGTCAGCGGCCTGGAAGAGATCTTTGAAGAGATCTCGCCGATTGAAGACCTCAGCCAGTCAATGCAGCTGAGCTTCACCAACCCCTACCTCGAAGAAGAGAAGTACTCGATTGCCGAGTGCAAAGAGCGTGGCAAGACCTACGCCGCTCCGCTGTACGTCGAGGCCGAGTTCATGAACCACCAAACTGGTGAGATCAAGACACAGACGGTCTTCATGGGAGATTTCCCGTTGCAGACCGACAAGGGCACGTTCATCATCAACGGCACCGAGCGTGTCGTTGTTTCGCAGCTTGTGCGCAGCCCCGGTGTCTACTTTGACTCGACGCCCGACAAGACGAGTGACAAAGACATCGTCTCGGCTCGCATTATCCCGAGCCGTGGTGCATGGCTCGAGTTCGAAATCGACAAGCGCGACCAGGTTGGCGTCCGTGTTGACCGCAAGCGTAAGCAGTCGGTCACGGTCTTCTTGAAGGCCCTCGGCATGACGAGCGAAGAGATCGTCACCGAGTTCAAGGGTTACGACTCGATTCTTGAAACCCTCGCGAAAGACACCGTCGTCACCCAAGAAGACGCACTGCGCGACATCTACCGCAAGCTTCGTCCGGGCGAGCAGGTTGCTGCTGAAGCTGCACGCACGCTGCTGGAGAACTTCTACTTCAGCCCGAAGCGCTACGACTTGGCAAAGGTTGGTCGTTACAAGATCAACCAGAAGCTTGGCCTCGACGCACCGCTGACCGAATCGGTTCTGACGCGCGAAGACATCGTCGCAACGATCAAGTACCTCGTCCGTTTGCACGCAGGTGAGACGAGCTACAAGGGTGTTCGTGCCGGCAAGAAAGCCGACATCAAGGTTGTTACGGATGACATCGACAACTTCGGTAACCGTCGCATCCGCGCTGTTGGTGAACTGATCCAGAACCAGGTTCGCACCGGTCTCAGCCGTATGGAGCGTGTCGTGCGTGAGCGCATGACAACGCAAGACATCGAGGCAATCACGCCGCAGACCCTGATCAACGTGCGCCCCGTTGTGGCCGCGATCAAGGAGTTCTTTGGTACGAGCCAGCTGTCGCAGTTCATGGACCAAAACAACCCGCTCGCCGGCCTCACCCACAAGCGTACGCTTTCGGCGCTTGGCCCGGGTGGTCTGAGCCGTGACCGTGCCGGTGTTGAGGTTCGTGACGTGCACCCCTCGCACTACGGCCGTATGTGCCCGATCGAAACGCCTGAAGGCCCGAACATTGGTCTGATTGGTCGTCTTGCAACCTTCGGTCGCATCAACGCATTCGGTTTCATCGAGACCCCGTACCGCAAGGTTGTAGGCGGCAAGGTCACCGACACGATCGACTACATCACCGCTTCCGAAGAAGCCGAGTACATCATCGCGCAGGCAAACGCCAAGCTCGATGCCAAGGGCGACTTCGTTGACGACAGCGTTCTGGCCCGCCACTCGGTTGGTGAAGTTGACCTGTTCGCGCCAGAAGACATCCACTACATGGATGTTTCGCCGCGCCAGATGGTTTCGGTCGGTACCTCGCTTGTTCCGTTCCTCGAGCACGACGACGCACAGCGCGCACTCATGGGTGCCAACATGCAGCGTCAGGCAGTTCCACTGGTTCGCAGCGACTCGCCGCTTGTTGGTACCGGTATGGAAAGCTACGCCGCAGTCGACGCGGGGGACGTGATCACCGCGACTGGTGCGGGTGTTGTGACATCCGTTGCCGCTGACCGCGTTGTTGTTCAGCTCGACGCTGGTGGCACGCAGGAATACCACTTGCGCAAGTTCGACCGCTCCAACCAGGGCACGAGCTACAACCAGTCGGTCATCGTCAACGCGGGTACCCGCGTTGAGGTTGGCGATGTGATTGCGGATGGTCCGGCAACCCAAAACGGTGAACTGGCTCTCGGTAAGAACCTGCTCGTGGCATTCATGACGTGGGAAGGCTACAACTTCGAAGACGCCATCATCCTCAGCCAAGAACTGGTGAAGGACGACACTCTCTCGTCGATTCACATCGAAGAGTACGAAGTTGACGCTCGCGACACCAAGCTTGGAAAAGAGGAGATCACGCGTGACCTCCCCAACGTGAGCCCTGAGCTGCTCAAAGACCTTGACGAGCGCGGCATCATTCGCATCGGTGCTGAGGTTCGCCCCGGCGACATCCTCGTTGGTAAGGTCACGCCGAAGGGTGAGACCGAGCTCAGCGCGGAAGAGCGCCTGTTGCGCGCAATCTTCAACGAGAAGAGCCGCGAAGTTCGCGACACGTCGCTGAAGGTTCCACACGGTGAAGAAGGCACGATCATCGCGGTGAAAGAGTTCGACGCTGAAGAGGGTGACGACGAGCTTGGCTCGGGCGTTAACCGTCGCGTTGTCGTCTACATCGCCCAGAAGCGCAAGATCACTGAGGGTGACAAGCTTGCTGGTCGCCACGGAAACAAGGGTGTTATCGCCAAGATTCTTCCGGTTGAAGACATGCCGTTCCTCGCAGACGGTACGCCGGTTGACATCGTGCTCAACCCCCTTGGTATCCCGGGTCGAATGAACTTCGGTCAGGTGCTCGAGACCCACCTCGGGTGGATCGCAGCACAGGGCTGGAACGTCGAAGGCACCCCCAAGTGGGCGGCACAACTTCCCGAGTCGGCCCGCCAGGCTGATCCGGGCACGAAGGTTTCGACCCCCGTGTTTGACGGTGCTTCGGAAGAAGAGATCTCGGGACTGCTCGACTCGACACTGCCGAACCGTGACGGCGTACGCCTGATCGACTCGCCCGAACGACCATCGAACAGCGTGGTCTTTCCGGTCGAG